>JAHDKT010000100.1 GCA_018436725.1 Synergistaceae bacterium
GCGCGCGTGGTGCAGCGCGTGGCGCAGAAGGAGAGCCCGGGGAACTTCCTGCTGATGCACGCGATGGGACCGAACGTCGCCGGAGTCATCGGCACCGCCGTCGCCGCGGGCGTCATGCTCACCCTCCTTATCTGAGGCGCTGTCTTTGCGGGGATCTCGTCGGGGATCCCCGCATTTATCTATTTCTTTGTTTGGGAAGAGGGGAATGAGAGGTGCGGGAAGTTTCCGTAGAGAAGATAACAGGGGCTGTTGAAAGCCTCTTCATAGAAGCGGCCTACCAGCTCCCCGGAGATATGTACCGGGTGCTCCGCAGCGCCGCCCTTTCCGAAAAGGGAGAGCTTGCCGCCTCCGTTTTGAGGACGATCGAAGAGAACGCCATCGTTGCCTCCGAGGGAGTCTACCCTCTGTGCCAGGATTGCGGCATGGCTATTGTTTTCATCGATCTGGGACAGGATGTCCGGTTGATCGGCGGCGACCTCACCGACGCTGTGAACGAGGGAGTGCGCCGAGCGTACACAAAGGGCTTTTTGCGCAACTCCATTGTCGACGACCCTCTCTTCGAGCGGAAGAACACCGGAGACAACACCCCGGCAATGATCCATCTCCGTATCGTCCCTGGAGGAGAAATACATATTACTGCGGCGCCGAAGGGCTTCGGCAGCGAGAATATGAGTGTTGTGGCTATGCTCTCTCCTGCAGCGGGAGCGCAGGGAGTAGTGGATTGTGTTGTCGGTGCGGTGAAGAAAGCCGGTCCGAATCCGTGCCCGCCTATAGTCGTCGGCGTCGGCATCGGAAGCGACTTCGAAGGGGTTGCGGAACTTGCGAAGCGGGCGCTTTTGCGATCCGTGGAAGTGCGAAACCCGCATCCCGCCTATGCCGCGCTTGAGGAGCGCCTGCTCTCCGAGATCAATGCTCTCGGCATCGGGGCGGCAGGGTACGGCGGAACCGTTACAGCGCTCGGCGTGAACATCGAGCAAGCGCCGACACACATCGCAGGGCTCCCTGTCGCAGTAAATATTTGCTGCCATGCAAACCGTCACGCGACAGGAGAAGTGTAGAGGGGGAATCTGGATGGGAACATGCAATCGTATAACGACGCCGTTCCTTGCGAACGACATTTCCGTATTGAAGGCCGGAGATGAGCTTCTCTTGTCGGGAATCATCTACACCGCACGCGACGCGGCACATAAACGAATGACCGAGGCCTTGCACAGAAACGAGACGCTCCCGTTTGATCTGAAAGGAACCGTCATTTTTTACGCGGGGCCGTCTCCAGCGCGTCCCGGAGAGCCGGTGGGGTCGATCGGGCCGACCACGAGCTACCGGATGGACCCCTACACGCCTCTTCTGTTGGAGAGAGGGGTAAAGGGAATGATCGGCAAGGGAGACAGAAGCCCCGATGTCGTGCGGAGCATGATACGCCACGGCGCAGTCTATCTGGGGGCGACGGGAGGAATCGCGGCGCTTCTCGCCCGGACCATTGTTGCCTCCAGGGTTCTCGCCTACAGCGATCTTGGACCGGAAGCGCTTCGTGAGCTGGAGGTCCGCGATATGCCTCTGGTGGTTCTCATCGACTCCTCCGGTAACTCCATCTACAAGATAGGTCCGGAAAAATTCGGCGGGAAAGCGTAGCGCCGATCTTTCAGGTAGAAGCTGTTATTATGCGTCTCTCCCCCCGGAGAGCGCTTTTTTCGTCCGTTCCTCCGCGTTTACGAGGTGCGTTGTAACCAGCCTCTCCACCTTGTCGGGGTCGTGCTCGCGGAGGGCGGAGAGGATTTTGCAGTGTTCTTTTGTAACCTCTTCCAGCACTTCTTCGCGAAAGGGGCCCTTTTCGGCAAAATAACGTATTCTTCGTGCATGAACGCTGAGGTTGTTCAAAGCATCCAGAATGAGAGGGTTTTCGGTTCTGCTGGAAAGCAGGGAGTGCAACGCGATGTCAGATTCGAGATATCGGTCGAAATCATTCGGATTCTCACGTACCCGGAGCACCTTTGCCTCCACGGAGTCAATTTCCCTGTCGGAACATAAAAGCGCGGCGTCCCGGGCGACCTTCGCTTCCAATAGGCGGCGGAACTCCCAGACGTGCCGCGAGCGTTTCTCGCTCACCTGGGTCACCACCGCCGCTTTATTGCGTTCGATGTCCACCAGTCCCAAGCCCTCCAAACGGAGCAGAGCCTCCCTTACGGGGGTCGTGCTGACGCCGAATTCCGCCGCAAGCTTGTCGATCTGGAGCAACTCCCCCGGCTGATATGTGTTGTTGACGATCATCTCCTTGATTGTTTCGAAAACCTGATCGCCCAAAGAATGAAAAATCCTGCTTACCACGGACTCCAACTCCTCTCCCGGAATGCAATAACAAGTCATTTTACCATTTTCTGCGGAAATTTTCATAGTTCCTCTTCAGCTCGAAGTAACTTTTCTTCAAATAGGCAAAAAAGCTCGTTGTTCAGGGCGGACGAGCCGTAGAGGGCATGATTCGCCTGCATTTGACAAGAAGCATTATACATATACACCTCTCATTCAACAACAGTGGACAAATGAAGAAGTACACACCTTGCGCCGCCAGAAAAACAATGGCTGACGAATCCTTGTATGTTCGCGTGCGGAACGAAATGTTCTCCGAAAAACGAGAGCGGGAAACACGGACATTCCGAGAACCGTTTTTCATATTTGACACATTGTATCGTGCATGTTATATATTAAGAAGAAGCGAGCGGGACGCAGCTTGGTGGTGTGAACAGACGGTGCGCACGCCTATGTGTCTTTCGGGTACCACAACCGGATATTCATTTCGAGGAGGATGTTCCTGATGATGCGTCAGTCGAAAAAAATGGAGGCAATCCCGTTTTCTCCTATCCGCAAAATCTTCGCCGAGGTCGATAAGCTCAAATCGGAAGGCGTCGATGTTATCGGCCTCGGTATAGGCGAACCGGATTTCGACACGCCGGCTCATATAACCGACGCAATGGTGGCGGCGACCCGTAACGGGGCGACGCACTATACGCCGAACAAAGGCATTCCCGAGCTTCGCAAGGCGATATGCCGGAAACTGAAAGATGAGGATACTCTTGAGTACGATTCGGAGGAGATCATCTGCACCGTCGGCGTCTCCGAAGGCGTCTTCGTTTCATTAAGCGCATTTCTCGATCCGGGTGACGAAGTTCTCGTACCGGATCCTTCCTGGCTGAATTACTCGCATGTTCCCACAATGAACGGGGCGACATCGATCGGTTACCCGTTGCTGGAAAAAAACAACTTCCAGATCGATGTCCGCGATCTGGAGCGGCTTGTAACACCCCGTACCAAAATGCTTGTCATCTTGGATCCTTCGAACCCGCTCGGTGGAGTTCAAGAGCGAGAAACGCTGGAAAAAGTGGCTAGGTTTGCCATCGCTCACGATCTTTTGGTGATCTCCGACGAGATTTACGAAAAAATTCTGTTCGACGGGAGAAAACACTACAGTATCGCTGCGTTTCCGGGTATGCGCGAGCGCACTATCGTTCTCAACGGTTTCGCAAAAGCATACGCGATGACAGGGTGGCGCATAGGGTACATTGCAGCTCCTGCCGATCTCATTCAGGTTATGAACAGGATGCATATGTACATCGTCACACATACTTCCTCTCAGGCTCAATGGGGGGCGTTCGCCGCTCTTGAGGGAAGTCAGGAGCCGGTACGGGAGATGGTAGAGGAGTTTCGAAAGCGGAGAGACTACGTTTGCGAGCGCCTCAACAGAATGAAAGGCGTTTCGTGTCTCGTTCCCGGCGGCGCGTTTTACATCTTCCTGAATATCTCCGGAACGGGGAAGAACTCCGAGGAGTTCACGCGCTATCTGCTGCACGAAGCCAACGTAGCCGTTGTTCCGGGAACAGCGTTCGGCGCGTGCGGAGAAGGGTATATCCGCATTTCCTACGCCACATCCATTGAGAATCTCGAAAAAGCGATGGGCCGTATTGAAAGGGCGCTGGATCAGTTGGAACAGCCTGTTCCGGCTCTGTAGCACCTTTTATCGTTATCTCGAACTGGGCGGTTCGTCATGAGCCGCCCAGTTCTGGTTTTTTCTATACAACGTGTTCAAGGCGGGAGCGATGGTGGTAATGGAAAGCTGTCTCTTTGCGTTTTTCGTGGTCAAGTGAAAGATGAAACGGAAGCGGATATCGCGTTGCGACCTCTTTGTCCAAAAAAAAGCTTCGACATTTCTGCCGAAGCTTTTGATTGCATTATGGTGGGCGATACTGGGTTCGAACCAGTGACCTCTTCCGTGTGAAGGAAGCGCTACTTCCGCTGAGCTAATCGCCCGAAACGGAGGTATTATAGCGTGCATCCGCCTTGTTTGCAAGTCGAATTTCCTCTTTGAATTTTTTCTCTTTATGAGCTAAATTTTAGGGACCAAAAAAACGAAAATGAAACTTAAAATCACTTCCCATTTCACGGCATTGGAGTATAATCAGTGCGGAGGGTGATGGCCTATTGACGGATATTTTTAATTTGGAGCTTGTTTCCGACCTGTGGGAGTACTGGGGGTTTTCTTCTTGGACCGCGACTGGAATGAAGGGCGTGTATCGTAGGGTTACATTTGTTAAAAATGCCCTTATCGGAGAAGTATGCCGGTATTATGCCGACGACTATATTATCTGGAACCATAGCGGGGTTGCCGATAGAAATCGTGTACTGGAAACATGTCGCCCTCAGCCCGATCTGATGACGCAACGCTATCTTTTCGTCGAGGCGGCCGAAACCGGAGAGAAGAAGCGTATTCGCTCGTTTCTCCTGGGGCTGAGAGGGTATGTTGAGGTTCATTCATATACGCCGGGGGGGCGGTATGATAAACGCCTTAAGGATCTTGCTCCTCTGGTTGACAAGGCGCTGGAGCTGATCCGCTCCAGGAAGAGCAGTCCGGGAGGTGGTGAAGGGAGAGAACTTAACTGAGGTAGTCGGAGTACGTTTTTTATTTACTCATCGGAGGTGAACGAAGTGCTTTCTACTCTTGCTATGTTGTTTTTGATTGCTATTGTTTTGTTTGTGGTGTGTTATAAGGTGTACGGTTCCTACATGGCGAAGATTTATGGTTTGAACGACGATGTGCAGACACCCGCCGAGGCCATGTTCGACGGGATAGACTACTGCCCTGCGCATCCTGCGGTCCTTCTGGGCCATCACTTCGCGTCCATCGCCGGCGCCGGCCCTATAGTCGGCCCGATCACGGCGGCCGCGATGTTCGGCTGGCTTCCCGCGTACCTGTGGTGCCTTATCGGTTCCGCATTCCTGGGCGGCCCGCATGACATGGGCGCCCTCGTGGCGTCGATGCGCCACGAAGGGAAATCCGTTGGCGAAGTGGTCGACAAGTGGATCGGCCGCAAAGGCAAAGTCCTTTTCCTCTGCTTTACGATCCTTGCTCTTGTCCTCGTGGTCGCCGTGTTCCTGCAGCTTTCGGCAGGTTCCTTCGCGGCGGATCCCGCGGTCGCCTTCTCGGCGTCGCTGTACATTTTCATGGCGCTGGCCTTCGGTATTCTGATCTACAAGTATCATGTTCCTCTGTGGCTCATGACCGTCGTCATGGTTCCCATCGTCATCTACGCCTGCTGGTACGGTAACGAGGCCGCCTGGGTCGCCGAACTCTTCAAGCTTCCTATGGAAACGTGGCGCTGGATTCTCGTTGCGTATATTTTCTTCGCGTCGGTCCTGCCGGTCTGGCTTCTTCTTCAGCCCCGCGACTATCTGGCCTCCTACTTCCTTTATTTTGCCGTGATCATCGGCACCATCGGCATGGTCATGGGCAAGGGCGAGGGCTTCGAGGTCGTTCTTCCCGCGTTCAAGGGGTTTGTGGCCAATAATCAGTTTATCTGGCCCATGCTCTTCGTCATCGTGGCCTGCGGCGCCATTTCCGGCTTCCACTCGCTCGTGGGCAGCGGCACCACCTCCAAGCAGCTCCGCAAGGAGAAGGACACCGTGCTTGTCGGATACGGCTCCATGCTGCTCGAAGGACTGGTGGCGGTCATCGCCATCGGCACGATTATGATCAGCGGAACCATCGCCCAGGGCGGCCCCACGATCACCTACGCCCAAGGTTTCGGCAAGTTCGCTTCCATCGTCGGCATCGATCCGAAGGTCGGAATGTCCCTCGGTCTTCTGGCTATCAACTCCTTCCTGCTGACCTCGCTTGATACTGCCACTCGTCTTACCAGGTATCAGATTCAGGAGCTTTCGAACATGAAGGTCGACAAGTATTCCGCCACCGTCATTACCATCGCGGCGGCGATGGGGCTCCTTCTGACGAAGGCGCACGGCCCCACAGGCAACGTCATTCCCGCGTGGGCGGCGATCTGGCCGATCTTCGGCGCTTCCAACCAGCTTGTTGCCGCGCTTGCGCTGCTGACCATCGGCGTCTGGGTCGGCAAGGCTCTGAAGAAGGACAACCGCTTCGCGATGTACCCGATGTGGTTCATGCTCGTCACAACCGTTGCGGCTCTTGGTTTCCTGATTAAGGACAACATGGCGTACGAGCACCCGAATTACATCCTGGTCGTGCCTTCCATTATCTTGCTTGTGCTTGCGATTCTGATGGTCTTCGAGTCGCTGAAGGCGCTCAGGCAAAACGATATCGGACATTAAACATCGTTTAGAAAACGCATTCTTGTAAGAGGCGATTAACAAAAAGGGGATTTCCTGTCGAACCGGAAATCCCCTTTCCGCCTTGCCAAAGCTGGTTTGCCTAAACTACTTCGCGCTTTTCCCCACGCTGAACGACTTCGCGCTCCAGGATTTTCCTCGCTTCCTGTTCTCTGCGTCGATAACCTCGACGAATCTGCTGCCGCAGCGTTCGCATCGCATGGTCGAGGCTTTTTCGTCCAGCTCGAATTCACTTTTGCACGATAGACATCTAAATTTCCCCATAAAAACACCTCCGCATTTTTTGGAAATTCATACATGGTGACTATCCATCGTCCATGCCGTACCTGTATATTATAGCACGGAGGGCCGGAAGAGTCGTTGAATGGAGTCGGTGCTTTGGGAAGAAAGGCTGTATAATCAAACGAATGAAGTAATATTTTTGAAGGGAGGACGAACATGCTCTTTCCATTTCCTAGAGAGGTGAAGGAAGTATCCTGCGTTCTCTGCGGGGCGGCGGGGTTGGGCATTCAAACGGTGGAGGATATGCTCGCAAGGACTGTTGTCGACTCGGGGTTCTCCGTTTTCGGATCTCGGGAGTACATGTCCAGAGTCCGTGGTGGCAATAACTCCACTGAGCTGCGTATCGCACCCTTTCGGGTCGATGCGCTTGTGGACAGGATGGATATACTGGTTGTGTTGAGCCGGAACGCGAGGGCGAATATCCGTGAGCGCATCGCTCCGACGACTGTGATCATAGGTGACAGAGATGAACTTAAGGGAGAGCTTGAAGACGCAGGGGGCGTTTTTATCCCTGCGCCGCTATCTCGGCTCGCAGCCGAAGCTGGAGGACGTATCTACTCGAATTCCGTGGCGGCGGGCATTTTGCTTGGGATCCTGGGGTTGGGCACGGAGAGGGCCGAAGCGTTCTTCGAGGAACGTTTCTCGGGGAAAAAGGCCGACGTGGCCGCAAAGAATGCGCATGCTTGTCGGGCGGGGCACGAACTCGGGGAGAAACTGGTGGCAGGGAACGGGCTTCTCTCGGGTATGCGTGGCGACTCCGGCGCCGGGAAAGCGCTGATCAAAGGGAGCGATGCGGTTTCGCTGGGGGCGATGGCGGCCGGCTGTAACTTCGTCACGGCGTACCCGATGTCACCCGCGACGGGTGTGCTCTCCTTCTTCGCGAAGCACGCCGAGAAGGCGGGAGCGGCGGTGGAGCAGGTGGAGGACGAGCCGGCGGCGATCAATATGGCACTGGGGGCATCCTACGCAGGCGCGCGCGCCATGGTGACCACTTCCGGCGGCGGTTTTGCCCTTATGGGAGAAGGTCTGAGTCTGGCGGGAGTCATGGAAATGCCCGTCGTGGTGCACCTCTCGCAGAGACCGGGCCCGGCTACGGGTATGGCGACGCGGACGGAACAAGCGGATTTGGAGGTAGCTTTGTACTCCGGACACGGGGAGTTCCCGAGGGCGCTCTACGCCCCCGGCAGTATCGAAAGCGCGTTCTCTCTGACTCAGGAAGCGTTTCGAGTGGCGGCTAAGTACCAGACGCCGGCGATCGTGTTGACGGATCAATACTTTGTCGACTCCTTCTATAATGTTCGGCCGGAGGAGCTGACGCTTTTGGAGGAGCCTGCGGCTGCACAGGCGACAGGGGCGGAATACCGGCGCTACGAGGATGTGCCCTCCGGTTGCTCCCCTTTCGGCGTGCCGGGGCTGGGGGTGGGTATCGTCGGCGCCGACAGTCATGAACACGACGAAGTCGGGCACGTCTACGAGAACTTCGAACTCCGGAAACGTATGCAGGAGAAACGGATGCGAAAGTTGGAGGGGATGCGTTCCGAGGCCATGGCGCCGAAGCTATACGGTCGGGAAGATTTTACGGATCTCGTGTTCTGCTGGGGATCAACGATCCCGATCTTCAGGGAGGCGTTGTCGATTCTGGAGATGGAGGGTGTGTCCCTGCTGGCTTTCGAGCAGGTCTGGCCTCTACATTCTTCGGTGGAGAGATTGTTGAAGAGAGGGCGAAGGCTGATCGGTGCGGAGGGGAACAGCACGGGGCAGTTTGCCCGCCTGCTCCGGGCGCATACGGGGATTGCGGCGACGGATTCTGTACTGAAGTACAACGGACTTCAATTCTCCGTTGAAGAGGCTGTGAACAGACTGTCGGAGACGCTTTCCGGAAAAGGAGGGAGATCGTGATGGCGGCTACGCCTTTCGACCTTCCCGGCATCGATATCTCCTGGTGCCCGGGGTGCGGGGATTTCAAGATTCTTGATTCGATCAAGCAGGCGCTCTCCGAGCTGAATCTAACTCCGCTGGATGTGGTGGTTGTTTCCGGTATCGGCCAGGCGGCCAAGACGCCGCATTATATGAAATCCCATTTCTTCAACGGCCTGCACGGAAGGGCGCTTTCCAACGCTACGGCGATCAAGGCGGCGAATCCCTCTCTGGAGGTGCTGGCCGTCGGAGGCGACGGCGATATGTATGGCGAGGGCGGAAACCACTTCCTGCATACGATTCGAAGAAACCCGGGGATCACGAATCTCGTCTTCAATAACATGGTGTACGGCCTGACCAAGGGACAGGCTTCGCCGACCAGCCCGAAGGGGTTCCGCACTTCCGTTCAGGTAGACGGCGTCCATTCGCAGCCCTTCAACCCGTTGGGCACGGCGCTGATGCAGGGCGCCGGGTTCGTTGCCAGAGCATACGCAGGGGATACGGAAAAAACGAAGGACGTTATCAAAGAAGCGATACTGTACAAGGGGTATGCGCTGGTGGATATTTTCCAGCCTTGTGTTTCTTTCAACTCGGTGAACACCTACGCGTGGTTCAAGGAAAATACTCGCTGGCTGGAAGATCACGACCCGTCGGATTTCCCAAAAGCTCTTTCGCTTGCGCTTTCGGAGGCGCCGTTTCCTCTGGGGGTCCTCTATCGGGGCGAGGAACGTACGACCTTCGAGGGGGCGCTCGCAGCGTACAGAAAGGACGATAGGCCGCTTGTCGGGCGAGGAGCGCCGCGGGAAGCGGTGAAGCATTTGATCGACGAAATGTGCCGTTAAGGAGGGGAAGCGTATGGAGGGGAAGATGTTGCCCGAGTTCCATCTTCAAGACGGTTCGGGGAGAGAGTATACGAACGGGGATTTTTCAGGCAATAGGCTTGTGCTCTTCTTCTACAGCAAGGACAACACGTCGGGGTGAACCAGCGAGGTTAAAGACTTCGAGGACAGGATGTCCGCGTTCGAAGCGTTGAACTGCCGTGTTGTCGGCGTTAGCCCGGATTCGGTGGAGAGTCACCGGAAATTCGGCGAGAAGCTCGGGATCTCTTTTCCGCTGTTGAGCGACCCGGAGCATGTTTTCATCGAGATATGCGGTTTTTGGAAGCGGAAGAAGATGTACGGCAAGGAGTATATGGGAGTGGAGCGTTCCACGCTCTTGGTGAATCCCGCAGGGATAGTGGAGCGTCTTTTCGCGGGCGTAAAAGTCGCCGGACACGTCGAGGCTGTTCTTCAAGCCTTGAAAAAGGCAACCGCATAGCAACCGCGGGGCGCTTCGTTGTTTCGTGGCGCCCCGCGTTCCTTTTTTTATCGTTTCCACTGGACGGTGAGAATGCGTTTCCATAAAAAATTGTCCATCGCCTCGCGCGAGGGCATCCCTCCCCGCGCCATTCTTTCAAAGTCTTGATACAACGCCCTGTATCCCGCGCCCGACGTTTCGTCTTCCTGCCCTTTGCTGACAAGGGAAGCAAGAGGTAAGAGCCTTGTGTAGAAGGCGGGTACGGCCACTAGCTTCGGTCCGTTTTTTGTGAGCGCCATCGTGTAGACGAATGTGAGCGTGTCCGAACCGCTTCTACTTTCGAATCCGTAGTACCGGGGAAGATGCGGGGCGATGTAGAGAAACATATCTTCTCTTTCATTCGGCAAAGGAGGCAGAGCATCCCATAAAGTCGGGCCCGAGGGCGCTATTGCGAGCCAAGCCGTGGATACCTCGGTGACGGAGGTAATCCAGAGAGAAGACGACTCTCCGCTCCGCGAATCCCGGAGATCGATTCGCCAGACCAGATCGTCGATCAGATCCCCGTCGGCGCGCAGCGGAAAGTGCGTGGTCGATGTCAGAAGAAGGTGGCGGATCTGTTCCAAGGAGTGGAGGCCCTCCGGGGAACGAATGTAGGCATCCTGGATGATACCTTCTCGATGGACCAGAACAAGGATGAGAGGGTGCCCCGGCGCGGTCAGTATCTTTATATGCGCTTCCCCTTGCCGCGCGAGGAGGCAGAGGGCGAACAGGATGATGACGCGAACAAGCGATGTTCTCTTTTCCAAAAGAGCGGCCTCCAGTGTACGAAGTCAGAGTCGGAAGCGTCTCCGCGCCGCCTGCGCATGCTGCGTTGGTCGGAGCGGAGACGCTGTTTTCGGAAGTATCATACCCTATTCCGGGAAGGTTATGAAAGCCCTTCGAAAAGAGAGCGCGTATTGCGACCTCTCCGTCAATCAGACCCATTCTGTGGTGAATCCTGACAGATGTCCTGTTATATTCATCGAAAAGAGACTGTAACCGTGCAGCGCATCATGGTGGAGGACCGAGTAGGCGGCGGTGTCCATGTGCACTTTCCAGAAGTACGGGGAGCGGATGCCAAGGCAGCCCGCAAGCAGAGGCTTGATGACCGTTCTATGGGTCACGACGGCGATGGTTTTCCCCCCGAACTTTTCGACGATACGGTCAAGGCTTTTCAGGGATCGTTCGAGGACGTCGTCCATCGTTTCGGCGCCATCTATCGAAAGCACTTCCGGATTCTCAAGCCAGAGCCTCCACTGTTCCGGAAACTCGGCGGCGATCTCCGTTTTTGGTCGCCCCTCCCACGTTCCGAGGCAGGTGTTGTTGAATCCTTCGTCTACGACAAGGTAGGCCGAAGAAACTGCGGAGATTGCTTCCGCTGTCTTTTTCGCCCTGAGCAAAGGACTTGTGAAGACTGCCTCGGGCCGAAACGGAGCGAGTTCCGCGGCGACCTCCTCCGCCTGTCGAAGTCCGGTCTCGTTCAGAGGGAAATCCACCCTCCCGCGAAAGAGTCCTTCGATATTGCCTCGGCATTCTCCGTGGCGTACGAGTAAAATCGTTGTGCGGACAGCATGTTCGTTCATTGGTTCCTCCTTCTGCATCCGCTTCCCTGAGCGGCGGGGGCGGAAAAAATAATAAATAGTCTTTGACCAGTCTTGACAATCATATCACGGATTGCTACTCTACCTCTCGGGAGAAATGCGTTGGCACTCGCGGAAGAGGAGTGCTAACGCGGAAGCGGGAGGTATCGGTATGCTGACGGAGAGACAGGTTGAAGTTGTGTTTTCCGTTGTCTACGAATATATCCAGACGGGGGAACCCGCGGGATCCAGGACGATTTCGAAGAAGTATCTCCGAGGGTGCAGCCCGGCGACGATACGGAACGAAATGTCGGATTTGGAGGAGATGGGATATTTCTATCAGCCGCACACGTCCGCCGGAAGGCTTCCCACGTCCAAGGCGTACCGTCTCTACGTTGATGCGATCATGCAGCGGAGGCGAACCGCTCCTGCGGAGACGGAGCGATGGAAACACGATATACGAGAGCGAAGGCAGGGGATAGAGTCGATCCTGACATACGTTTCACGACTTCTAGGACAGGCGACCAACTGCGTCGGCGTTGCGGCGCTCTCGGCGCTCGAAGAGGTGCAGATTCAAAGGGTGAATTTCCTCCGGCTCGGCGGGAATACCGTGCTTCTTCTGGTGGTTCTCGAAGGCGGACTTGTGCATCACTCCAACATTCAGCTTCCCTGCGAATTATCACAGGATATGCTCGACGAACTCGGCCGCCGAATCACCACGATAGCGGAGGGACATCCGTGGAGCGAAGTCCGGGATGTTCTTTTCAAATATGTATTTGAAGGTCTGGAACGCCTCTGGGATACGTGCCGCGATGCGATCGTTCAGATGGATGCGCTTTTGAACAGGCGCAGCCCGCGTCTGTTCGTCGGAGGGGCCCAGCATATTCTGAGCTTGCCCGATTTTCAGGATATCGGGAAGTTTCAGACGGTGCTCTCCCTACTCGAGCAGGAGCAGGCTCTTGCCGAAATGGTCGAACGCTACAGCGTGAAACAGGGTGTGTCGGTCACTATCGGGGACGAGAACAAGGAAGAGGAGATGAAGCAGCTCTCCCTTGTCCTTGTACCGGCCTTCGGGCAGAGCCGCAGAGCGATTCTTGGCCTGATCGGTCCTCTTCGGATGGATTACGAGAAGTCGATCGCCATTCTGGAGACGCTTGCCGAAGATCTGGACGACATGCTGGTCCAGTAGTTATTTATATGAAAGGAGCGACACGAATGAACGGTGACAACGATCTGATTTCTTCGGAACTTGAAAAAGAGGGGATTCCCTCCGCTTCGTGCGGGGAGGATGCTTTCGGCGAGTTTTCGGAGGAACGCCCCGGGGAGGCTCGTTCCGTAGAGGAGCTTGTTGCCGAGCTTGAGAACGCCGAACGGGAAAAGGCCGAACTGACGGAAGCCCTGGCCAGGGCTCGCGCAGATTTCTTCAACTACAGGAAGCGGGTGGACCGAGACCGCCAGAGGGACCGTGCGATGATCACGGAGGAGAAGGCGCTCGACTTCCTCCCAGTTCTGGACAACCTGGACCGTGCGCTCGCCGTTCCTCCCGAGGCGGATGGAAAGAGCGTGCTCCAGGGAGTGACAATGGTCCGGAAACAGTTTCTCTCGGTTCTTGAATCCATGGGAGTCGAACCCGTGCCGTCCAGGGGTACGCCTTTCTCCCCCGAGTATCATGAAGCCGTGGCCGCTGTGGAGACCGACGATCCGGAACAGAACGGCTTCGTCGTGGAAGAGATTCAATCCGGCTACCGGACGAAGGAGCGCGTGCTCCGTCCTGCGAAAGTTAAGGTCGCATCCTTCCCGACCGCGAAATAATACTGCCCTGAAGCCGCTCTTCCGCTTTCCTGATGGACGTGGAGCGGCTGCCCGAGCTGAACATAGAGCAAGCCAACGATCTTTTGTTGAATATATTACGAGGTGAGAAGAATGTCGAAAGTAGTAGGAATCGATCTTGGAACAACAAACAGTTGCATCGCTGTTCAGGAGGGGGACGTAACGACGATCATCCCCAACGCGGAGGGAAGCCGTACAACTCCGTCCGTGGTTGCCTTTACCAAGGAAGGGGAACGCCTTGTCGGTCAGCTCGCCAAGCGTCAGGCCATCGTGAACGGCGACAGGACCATCATCTCCATAAAACGGGATATGGGAACGGACCGCAGGGTGACGATAGACGGGAAAAAATATACTCCTCAGGAAATCTCTTCGATGATCCTGCAGAAGATGAAGCGGGACGCAGAGGACTATCTCGGGGAGCCGGTAACGAAGGCTGTAATCACCGTTCCCGCGTACTTCACCGACGCCCAGCGCCAAGCGACGAAGGACGCCGGCGCTATCGCAGGACTTGAGGTGCTCCGCATCATCAACGAACCCACGGCCGCATGCCTCGCTTACGGAGAGAACAAGCAGGGCGAGCACAAGATTCTTGTCTTCGACCTCGGCGGAGGGACCTTCGACGTGTCGATCCTCGACGTGGGCGAGGGCGTGTTCGAAGTGCTCGCCACTGCGGGAGACAACCGCCTGGGCGGCGACGACTGGGATATGCGGGTCGTGGACTGGATGGTGGAGCAGTTCCGGAAGTCCGAAGGAATCGACCTGAAGAACGACAGAATGGCGCTGCAGCGGCTTCGCGAGGCTGCCGAAAAGGCGAAGGTGGAACTCTCCTCGATGCCCGAGACAACCATCTCGCTTCCCTTCATCACGGCGAACGCCTCCGGCCCCAAGCACCTTGAAATGAGCCTCTCCCGCGCCAAGTTCGAAGAGATGACGGCCGATCTTCTGGAGCGGACCGTGAAACCCACCCGTCAGGCGATACAAGACTCCGGCCTGTCCGCCGGGGAGATCGACAAGATACTCCTGGTCGGTGGTTCCACCCGCATGCCCATGGTGCAGCGGAAAATAAAGGAGCTGCTCGGGAAGGAGCCCACCAAGGGGATCAACCCCGACGAGTGCGTGGCGGCGGGCGCGGCCATTCAGGGGGCAATCCTCGCGGGCGATCACAAGGATATCGTCCTCGTCGACGTGACGCCGCTCTCGCTCGGCTTGGAGACGCTCGGCGGCGTGTTCACGAAGATCATCGAACGCAACACCGCCATTCCCGTGTCGAAGAGTCAGACGTTCACTACCGCGGGGAACAACCAGACCCAGGTGGAGATCGTCGTCCTTCAGGGCGAACGCGCCATGGCCGCGGACAACGTCAAGCTGGGAAAGTTCGTTCTCGACGGCATTCCTCCGGCGCCACGCGGCATTCCGCAGATCGAGGTCACCTTCAATATCGACGTCAACGGCATCCTCAACGTGAGCGCGAAGGACAAGGGGACCGGCAAGGCACAGAACATCGCCATACATTCGTCGAATCTCTCGAAAGAGGATATCGAGCGGATGAAAAACCAGGCCGAAGAGTTCGAGGAAGAGGACAAACAGAAGCGCGAAGCCGCCGAGACGAAGAACGAAGCGGACAGCGCGGCGTACGCGGCGGAGCGTCTTCTCTCGGAGAACGGCGACAAGATGACTCCCGAGGAAAAGGGGAAGATCACTTCCAGTATGGAAGAGCTTCGAAGGTTGTCCTCAGGAGACGATCTCGCCGCTATCCGATCGGCGAAGGAACGCCTCGAGAAGGCGCTCCAGGAGTTCTCTACCCGGCTCTATTCGCAGGCGCAGCAGCAGGGCGGTTCCTCAGGAACAGGAAACGCTTCCGACGGCGACACCGTGGACGCTGAGTTCAGCGACCAGGGCCAGGCGTAGGGGGGTGACCGCGCATGTACAGCGGAGGAGAGACCGAAGACCTGTATCAAATACTGGGGGTGCCACGGGACGCTTCCGCCGCTGACATAAAGAAGGCCTACCGGCAGCTGGTACGGAAGTATCACCCCGACGCCAATCCGGGGAACAAGGACGCCGAGGAGCGGTTCAAGAAGATCAACATGGCGTACGAAGTGTTGAGCGACTCCCAAAAACGGACCCAGTACGACCAGTTCGGAACCGTGGGCGATATGCCGGGCGGCGGGAGTCCGTTCGAAGGATTCGGCGGTATGGGGGATATCTTCGGTGATATCTTCGACAGCGTCTTCGGCGGGGGAACAGGGCGGCGAAGAGCGAACCCCAACGCCCCCCGGCGGGGAGCCGACCTGGAGATGGAGGTCGAAGTCACTCTGCTGGAGGCCGCGACCGGAGCGGCAAAGGAGTTCCAGATTCCGCGCTGGGAGTCCTGCGCGGCTTGCGGGGGAAGCGGCGCGAAGGCGGGCACGTCCCCGGAGAACTGCTCCCAGTGCGGCGGACGGGGACAGGTCGAGAGCAGGCAACAGACGCCTTTCGGCCAGTTTGTCTCGGTGAATACCTGCCCCCGCTGCAACGGCTCGGGCAAGTTCATCAGGGAGAAGTGTCCGGAGTGCGGCGGTCAGGGACGGGTGAGGACGCAGCGCAAGGTAGAGGTGAAAATTCCTGCGGGTGTCGATACCGGGACCCGGCTTCGCATTTCAGGCGAAGGGGAAGCCGGGACGAATGGAGGAGGCTCCGGGGATCTCTACCTGGTCGTCGGCGTTCAGGAGCACCCCGATTTCAAAAGGGAGGGCGGAGATCTGCATACTCGCCTGTCGATATCCTTCCCGCAAGCGGCCTTGGGGTGCGCGGTGGATGTCCCGGTGCTTTTCGGCGATCCGGAGACGCTGGACATCCCGGCAGGAACCCAGCCGGGAAAGGTCTTTACGATCCGCGGACGAGGTGTTCCACGGCTTCGCGGTCCCAGGGGAAAAGGGGATCTTTTCGTCCATGTGACCGTGGATGTGCCGACGAAGCTGACGGAGAAGCAACGTGCCCTTCTGGAAGAGCTGGCGCGAGAGATGAATGTCGACGTGGAGGACTCGGGGGTTTTCGGAAAGTTTTTCCGCAATCTTTTCGAGGGGTAAACTGCGCGTCGTCGGCGGTATCGCGGAAAACACGCGGCGACCCTATAAAAACGGCGGTTCTTCTGCTACACTTTTATCGGCAGGAAAAGGGAGGCTGAACTAGCCTCCCTTATTTCATCTTCCGGGGGGATTCGGAATGAACACTACAGCGGAAAGCTTCTGGTGGTACGTCACTCTGGAAGGACGGCCCGGGAGCGAGGAGATTCTGGCCTCTCTCGCCGATATGTCGGGGAGCATCGGCTCCGAGGAGACGGCCGGCGATGCAGCCGTTCTCCTGCGGGCGTACTTCCGCAGCTCTCAGGATCTGGGGTTCTGGCTCGAACGGCTGGGCTGGGCGTTGTCTCCGTGGCCGGAGATCAAGATCGCCGACATGGGAAAAATAGAAAACAAACAGTGGCATACGGACTGGAAGGAAGCTTTTCCTCCGCTACCGGTAGGGGAACGCATCGTCGTGCTCGCCCCGTGGCACAAGGGGAGCGAACCGGAGGGGCGGATGCCGTTGTATATCTACCCTGGATCGGCCTTCGGCACGGGATATCACGAGAGCACGCAGATCGTCCTGACGCTCCTTGAACGATCCGTCGTTCCGGGAGGAGAGGCGGCGGACATCGGCGCGGGCTCCGGAATCCTTTCCATAGCTGCGGTGAAGCTGGGCGCGCGTCATGTCAGGGCGCGGGATCTGGACCCGGCAGTGCTTTCCGAGATCAGTCATAATCTCGGTCTGAACGACATTCAGTCCGGAACGGTGGACCTCGAAGAAGGAAACCTTCTCGACGGAATGGACGATACAGTCGATCTGCTCATGGCGAATATCATCATCGAACCTCTGCTCCAAATGCTGCCCCGCGTTCCGTCCCGTCTGAAGAAAGGAGGGCGCGCCCTCTTCTCCGGGCTGCTGTCCAAGGAGCGGGAGCGCTTCTGCGCGGCTCTTGAACAGACGGGACTGCGCGTTGTGGACGAACTCTCGCTGGGAGACTGGTGGGGAGTGGCGGTGGAAGCGTATGCTGCACCATCTCGCGGGTAAGAGAATCTGGATTTGTACGCTTGGATGCCGTTCCAACCAGTATGAAGGGGAGGCTCTTGCCAACGCCTTCGCCGAGTTGGGGGCCGTGTTGAGCGACGGTCCCGAGTGCGATGCCGCGGTGCTTGTGAGCTGCACCGTGACGGCGGTCGCCGACAAGAAGTGCCGCCAGACGATTCGCAGGGCAAGACGAGTTTCTCCTCGGGCTGTTATCGTCGCCTGCGGCTGCTGGGCGCAGACTCTTCCGGAAGCAGAGGCGCGAGAGCTGGGAATTCACATTCTTGTAGGCAACCGGAGGAAGAGAAATCTGCCGGCGCTTCTTGCGGAGCGCTTCGCGAACGGCGAGAAAGAATATCGATCCTGCCGGGGCGACGTCCTGCACAGCACGGAGTGGGACTCCTTGTTTCTCGCGAAGCCGTTGCTGCATACACGTGCTTTTGTCAAGGTGCAGGACGGCTGCAATCACTTCTGTACATACTGTGCCGTTCCATACGCTAGGGGATTCCCCGTCAGCCGTTCTCCGGAGGATATCCTGGAGGAGGTCGGATCGATCGTCTCTTCAGGGTGCGCCGAAATCGTACTCACGGGGGTCCATCTCGGTCTCTACGGGGAGTACGGAACGATCTCCCTTGCCGAGCTTGTGCGAAGAGTGGCGTCGGTAGATGGACTTCGCCGCCTTCGCTTCGGATCGATCGAACCGACGGGGATCGATGATGAGCTGTTGCGCACGCTTGCCGCAACGCCTTCATTTCAGCCGCATCTGCATATTCCACTGCAGAGCGGGAACGATGAAGTGCTCGCCCTTATGAACAGGGGGTACGCATCCGCCGATTTTCGAGATCTCGTGCGGAGAGTCCGCGGATTTCTCGGCGGCGACGTGCATCTGAGCACCGATCTTCTCGTTGGCTTTCCCGGCGAAGACGGCCGCGCTTTCGAGGAGACGCTGGCCTTTATAGAGGAGTGCTGTTTCGGAAAGGTGCATGTCTTTCCGTTCTCTCCGCGCGAGGGAACGAAGGCGTTCTCTCTTCCGGATCGAGCGTCCCCTCAGGGGGTCTCTTCGAGGACGGCGAAGGCGCTGGAGACGGGACGGGCGCTTTTGGGCGCCTACTGCGCCCGATGGATCGGGCGGGATGTTCCGGTGCTCGTGGAGAGCGTTTCGTTTTCCGAACGCGAGGGGGGAAGCCTGTGCTCCTTCCAAGGCCTGTCTCCATCGTTTCTTCGGGTGACCGGGAGAGGGATCCTTCACGGAAATCCAGACGCGTTCTCCCCCGGAAAAGAAGTACGTGTCCGGATCACCGGTACGCGTGAGGACGGGCTGGAAGGGCGGTTGCTCGCATGAACGTTCCGGTTCTCGGCATCGATCTCGGTACGAGATACGCCCTCTCGGCGCTACCTATGCCCGGAAAGGGCGTGGTTGTGGTGCCGAGCCGCTGGGGAGGCGCCAGGACGCCCTCCGTCTCCGCCTGGACCCAGTCTGGATGGAGCGCGGGGGAGGATGCGGCGCGCGGCGAGATGAGAAATCCATCCACGACGTGGTGGGATATGAAGCGCAAGCTGGGGACTTCGTGGAAGGCCAGATGCGGACGTTCTTTCTGCACGGCGGAGGATGTTCTGGTTCCGCTGCTGACGCTGCTCAGGGAAGATGCGGAGGCCTTCCTCGGCGCGTTTATCTCTTCATGCGTCCTGACGGTGCCCGCCTCCTTCAGCTTCGCGGAACGCGCCGCGGCGGGGCGGGTTGCCCGGTCGGCGGGCTTTTCGTCAGTCCGCATCATCAATGAGCCGACCGCGGCCGCCTTGGCGTTCGGCGCGGCGGGAAAGTTTCTGATTCTCGACTACGGCGCCGGGACTGTCGACATCTCCGTAGTGGAGAGCGAAGGAGGGGTCTGGCAGGTGCTCGAAAGTACCGGGATGCCCTCCGCGGGAGGGCGGGACTTCGATACCGCTCTTGCCGCACGGCTGAACGAGAAGATCGGTATTCCACGTCTCGAAGAACATTCACCGCTCTGGCGGGCGCTTCTCTCGGAGTCCGAGGCCTTGAAAATCGCCCTCTCCTCGTGCGCCTCGTGCGAGTGGACCCCACCGGCGGGAGTCTCCTGTCCCCCGTTTCGGGTAACGCGCCCTGAGTTCGAAGAACTGATCCGTCCCGGCATAGAACAGGTGACGACCGTTGTCCAGCGTCTCTGGAGAAAATACAGGCCCTCCAGACTTCTTCTCGTCGGCGGGGGAAGCCGCATACCTCTTCTACGCGCACTGCTCGAGGAGCGCGTCGCCAGACCGGAACACCTCAACCAGTGCCCCGACGAATCGGTCGTGACCGGAGCGGCGCTCTATGGGACGGCTCCGGCGAAAGAGAGGCTGCTCTTGGACGTCCTTTCGCAAGACTTGGGAATACTGGCTGCCGACGGTTCTCCCGTTTCTCTGCTGGAGAAGGGGTCGCATCTGCCTGCTCGTGCGGAGCGAAAATTCCTCAGCGTCGGCGAAGGGGCGTTCACAATGCACGTCTTCCAGGGAGAGGGCGCGTCGAGAAGGGTCATCGCCGCCGTACAAGCCCCGGAAGCAAGGAAGGACGAGGAAATAACCCTCTCTTTCTCCGTGAACTCGGACGGGCTTTTGAGAATTGATATAATACGTTCTGACGGTCGTGTTTCTTCCATCGCGCCCCTCGAACTCGGAGAGACGCCGCCCCCTTCCTCTTCGGAGATGCCGGAGGAGGCAAGGGAGCTGGAGAAGAGGTTCGCACGGCTTTCACCGGTTCTTTCTCCCGCGCAGCAGGCGCGCGGAGCTTCGCTCTTCAGAATGGTGAAGACGCTTGGAGAGGGAGAGTTCTTCTCCGAGGCCTTCGATTCCCTTGAACGGATGATCGTGGAAATGGAGAGGGTTGTTCGATAGCATGGGCGTTTTACTTGAATTGACCGACTGTTTTGAAATTCTCGGGGTGCAGCCGGGAGCGCATCTGCGCGAAGTTCGCTCCGCGTTCAGGCGGCTGGCGCTTTCGTGCCATCCCGATGTAGCCGGTCCGCAGACGGCAAAGCAGTTCGAGACGATCGCCGCAGCCTACGCGCAGTTGAAGTCGGCGACTCCTGCCCAGATCTCGGAGTCGCTGAAAAAAAAGAAGTCAAAGAGTACCTTCGACGGAGGGGCTCCCTTCTCGTGGCAAAAAAACTCTCCGCGGAAGCCGAAGAGCGAGCAGCGCGAGGAGAGAGCGCGCGAACAGGAGCGTTCCAAAAGAGTGCGGGATCTGCTTCTTGAAAAGGCGATGGTGGAGGCGGAACTCTCCTTGGCACGTATCATCGAAAAGGCTGCGCGCAAGGACGAACGCAGCGCGCCCGCAGCTCTGACGAAACGCCTTCTGAGCACGCACCCCGGCGTCCGCCTTCTCGCGCTCGGCGCCCTTGCGAGGCAGCCCCTCCACAAGAGCGTTTCCGCCTCTCTTATGGAGATGATCCGCCTGTGGCCTCCCGACGACGATACGGTGGAACATCTGCTTCTTCTGGATTACTCTGCGGAACAGAAGGGCGATGTCCTGACCGCTCTCGGCACGCGTGTCGCTCTTCTCTCCGAGACCTCCGCGCTTGCGGTCGTCCGTTGGGCGGTACAGTCCCCGGTAAAAGCGTCTATCGTGGCAAAAATGCTTTCGCACCCCTCGCCCCGAGTGATCGCGCACGCACTCTCCAGGTGGACGCAGAAGGAACTTCCCGACGATCTGACGCTGATTCGCCTTCTCAAAAGAGAGGAAGACGAAGTGCTGATTCCGCTTCTGCGGATCCTTAAAGACAGAAAACTTCCCGTATGGGCGTCGGGTCGGGTGAGGATGCTCGCCGAAATTCATACGTCGCCTGCGGTACGAGTTTGGGCCCGATCTATTGTGCGCGCTCAAAATCTGGTATAGAATACTGTCACGTTGTGAGGTGGGATTTTTGAACGGGAAATGCCTTTTCTGCGAAATGGTTTCAGGGACTGTGCATACGGAGAAAGTCTATGAGGACGACTCGGTGTTCGTCGTTCGCGATATCGCTCCTCAGGCTCCGAACCATCTTCTCGTGATACCGAAAGAACATGTGGAATCGGCTGCGCACGTTCAAAACCCCGAAGTGTGGTCGAAAGTCCTGGATTGCGCCGTACGTACGGCGGCCTCCCTCGGTTTGGACGACGAGGGATACCGGTTGGTTGTAAACTGCGGCGCCAACGCGGGACAGACGATTCCCCACCTTCATATTCACCTGTTGGCGGGACGAAGTTTCCGCTGGCCACCGGGGTAGATGCGGGTGGCAAAGAAAGGGGGGAATGTTTATGACGACTGTCGTTCGAAGAGATAACGAATCCCTCGATGACGCCCTCAGGCGGTTCAAACGGGAAGTCTCCAAGGTGGGAACCCTTCGGGAGGTCCGGAAGAGGGAGCACTACGA
>JAHDKT010000080.1 GCA_018436725.1 Synergistaceae bacterium
TATATAAAGTCTAATTAATAAGTACACATATATTTTTCAATTGATCGTTCGGATGAAGAAAGTGTGAGAACATCATCCAGAATTTGGCTTTTCTTTCTTCGAGTGCTTCCAGATAACGATTATGTGTGATCTTCTTTCTCATAAACCACCAAACTCTCTCGATTGGATTCAAATCCGGGCAGTATGGAGGTAAGAACATTAACTCCAAATGGTTTGCATGTTGACTGAGAAAAGGCTTTAGTCTTTTGGCATGATGATACCTCACATTATCGAGAATGAGTATGATCTTTTTGCCTTTGAATGATTTGACTACTTTTTTAAGGTGTTTTTTGAAAGTCGTAGCATTACCTTTGTTTTCAAACGAAATCACAATTTGTCCTGTTAGTGGGTTTACTGTCCCAAAAACAGTCTGACGTTCTCTTCTTCGCTGCTTACAACATACCTTTGGCTGTTTGCCACGTGCAGACCATTGATATGAAACAGTTGCAGTGTTGCTCAAACTAAATTCATCTTCATAGAGGACTACTGTTTCCGGCGTTTTTTCATAGAGTTTTTTTTAAAACCTCTGAAAATTCATCTTTGGCTTGCTGCTGGGCTTCAGGGTATGTGGCCTTTCCTTTCTGATAAGAGAACCCTAATAATTTTATAATATTGTACACCTGGGCTTTTTTGTAGTTTATCCCAAACTTATTGCTGATATACTGCTGTATCATTGGCCCTGTCCATGTTTCTGTATTATAGCCATGAGCGACAGGCGATTCGTTTAACATCAGATTACGCAGATGATCTGATTGCTCCTGAGTTAACAGCGATTTCCTCCCCCTGCCGGGTTTGTCACGCAATCCATCAATGCCTTGTTCTTCAAACCGATGAACCCAATTGGTTATCTGCTTAAAGCTGGTGTTGTAAAGATCTTCAAGCTTCCTGCTTGATGTGCCCAATGAAACCTGATATACCGCATACAATCTCAAACCAATGGTATAGCGCTCATCTTTGCGAAATAGAGCCTTGATGTCATCAGGCGTGTAACCTTTTACTTCTAATACATGTCTTCCCATTACCTTGTAGATTAAGATTTCTACAAAGATAATAAATTTATGTGTAAATAAATAATAGACTCTATATAA
>JAHDKT010000123.1 GCA_018436725.1 Synergistaceae bacterium
CCGAACAGACTCGAAAGCTTTACCATATGATTCGCCCCCTTGGTGGATTTGAGATCTTGTTGCTTTGTGGTGAATCAATGATATCTCAAAAACACCGGGGGCTTTTTAATTTTCCTCAAAACCTATTTTGGACAAGAGTGACATAAAACATATATTGCTATCTATTTTCAACCAACTTCCTGCTCCTTCATCTTCCATATGTATAGCTAAACCGATATCGAGCAACACTTCCCTTAATCTCGGATACATTTTTTTATATGCACATGGATTCCTTCTGTTTGTACGGCAACACGCAAGCATTCCCGTCTAAAGCGCTCATCTTCCCTAAATTGCTGAGATTTACGAACCCTCACGTGAACATTATCGTTGTGAAAAAATTTTTTAAAACGAGCACAAAAATCACGGGAGCTTATAATTCTTGGCAAAAAATCAGAAAACATGCCTGATGCCTCAGCGATAACCGAACTTTCAGGCCAATAATCTTCAATAAATCCGGTTTCGCGTCGCATTCTCATGACAGCCTCACTATCAGAAGGGCTGATGGAAGAAGGCACGATTCTTGAGATCTTATTCCAGTATAAAAACGCACACTTTAACCAACTCTCATCCGCAAGGTTGATACGAGGATAGTAAAGCGCATGTCCGAAACTCATGCTGTAACCCCCTTCGCTTAGCAGCAACTCCAAAACGCCTCATCTTTTTCGCCAAAAACAGATAGCTATGTTTTTCGCGAAAACTACCACAAATCCCCCCTGTTTGGGAGTACCCTTAAAGCCTATTGCGTGTAAAAAGATGAGATGAGTCTTAGAGTTGTTGTGGCGCTTGCATCTTTCCGTGTAAATAGCGCATGTCTTGATTAAACCGTATCTGTTCTTCAAAGAAAAAAACGTAAAAAAACTCCAAAATCATAAAATAATAACTGTTATAGTAGAGCAAGAGGCAGATCGGCACAGCGCTCACGATTCAAGCGATGCGCGATACCAAGGCAAAGTACGCTAATTCTTACACACTTAATGCACAGGCCATCCTTTTTTCTTCCTTAACATCCTAAATAAACATACAATCTGTTTAAGATATAACCTCCGCATCGTCACTCAAAAAATGCGTTTGTCCGCAAATGAGCATTCCCTTTTCTATCCACTCAATAGATCTCACGCTATCAATAAATTGCATCAAATAAATCTCACAGTTATCTTCTTTAAGAAAGTACTCAACAAGCGGATCGTAATACTCCGAATACTCCGTAAAATAACCGATCTCATAAAAAGCTCTTAAAGAGCTAATCGCCAAGGGCACAAGGAGTGATGATGTTTCTACCAAACACATTTCACGGCGTTCCTCGCTTCCTCTTCCTTTATCTTTTAAATGGAACTCATGGATTTTGGCTTTAAATAATCGATAATCTATTTTTGATAATTCTTTAATAGGTAAAACATTTTTAATATACGAAGAAAATTCGCGATGTTTTTGTATTATATCCAATGCCTCGCTCAATATTCCACTGCTAATGGCATATTTTCTCTTAAGCTCTTTTTTTACTTCATCAAAAGTAGAATCAGTCCAACTGTCCTTAGGTGGCAGCTCTTTTGCTATTGCCTTTATTTGACTTCTCGAAAGATCATCAGTAAATGTGTCAGTTTTATATTCCCATAACAACGTCTCGTTAAAATGCGAAAATTCTCCTATTAATTTAGCGACTCTATCATATTGCCCCTTAAACACTCCTATATTAATACAAGAAAAATCATCTAAATGATGTTCATTCTTCTTGTTATAGGGATACCTGAAAGTTTCACCGGTTAAATCAATAATACAATAGTCCTCAATGAGCGGAGACAAATCATTTATCAATGCTAAATACCTTCTATCAACACTTGAAAGCAGCTTCACGTGATTCCATAATTTTCTGATATCATGCGATAAACAACTCATGGGGCTAAAGTTTTTTTTTCTTATCCTGTTGAGCTCTTCTAACAAAAAAATACATTTTTTCAAAAACAACTCGATACGATGTCTAGCTGAAAAAAGTAAAGGGTATATTATTGGATCAACTATCACAGAATCCTTTTTTGCTGCATCAACTAATATATTTACAGCTTGATCAAACCCATACTCATAGGTTTCAATACCATTAAAGCCGTTGGTCCCTACGCAGGCATTTAAATGTATGCTTCCACCAAACTTAAAAGTATTATTCTCTTTGCAAGGCTTCATCGCTGTACACCCTCATTTCATAAGCGTTTTGGGCGCATCATCAGATGCATCAACATGTTACGTTCCATTATCCCTCATGAGGCACATCCACATGCATCAGGATAACAGCCAGATCTCCTTCGAGTTGCCTCTCTGGGAACACATCATTTCTTGGCATCGGCATCTCAAAAAGATCAGAGAAGCCTGCGGCGGCGATAATCAAGTTGGCAAATGCGTCCACTTCTGAATTGAGCACTGTGTCGTAGGCATAGGTCACTTCGCCTAGGCTGAACTGTGTCCAAGCACGCACAAAGTCGTACAGATCGCGGCCGAAGACCGTATTTCCAAGAAAGTTACTTTCTGAACCGAATGGCCACATAAGCGGGAAGTGCGGTGACTCGCTGAGTTCCCGAAGGATATATCTTAGTTCCCGCGGATTGTAGCGTAGTCTACCGGACCACCACGGAAATCTGCTCACGTTTAGGGCGGTAGAGTTATATTCGAAAGGCAATGATAGAGCGCTCAATGAAAGACTTTTCTTACCCGAGAGCAAGGAAGCCACTAGAGGAGCGGAGACAAACACCATCTCCCCCGGATCACAAAAGAGACCGTAGGAACCCAGGCATCGACTTTCGTTGCGAAAGGCTACGTTGTCACGATCTTTAAATACACCACTTTCTCCAGTAAATAAAGGAAAATTTTTTAGCAGAAATAGCTGCTCCGAGTCAATACCCCAGCTTGTTTTCTTAGATTTCTTGTTCTGTATGATCGAGATACGCTGGAACAAGCGTTTCCTCCCTGCGGTTGCAACGGAAATAACCACCATATCGCCAAGCTCTTTCGTAATACCCTTATTCATGTATTGAAAGTTCACAAAACTACGACTACCGTGGATTTTCTTCGCTAACAATCTCATAGGACCGTATGATTCCCCGTTTACGGCATTTACGAGGCGAGAAACCAACAAAACTTCATCCTCGCCATTTTCATATCCTGGAATAAGCTCATTATATAATAACTCGACAACCTTGTTTTGAAATTTAAAAAATTTCGAGTCATTGTTTAGATCTCCGAGGCAACTTATCAACTCTAACATCAATTCCTTCCCCCTTTTCGAATAATGAAATTATGTAAAAATAATTGTTATCAGATAATTACATGCTCTTAGCCCAAGCGTCTGCCGAACTCCGATGATCCCGTCAAGAGCAACCCCCAATACAAGAAGCTATCCTTATGGTTCAAAAAATATTTATAATTATATGAAAAACTATACCTCATCGACTCTGAAAACTAATAAACCGTCAACTTATAAACACAGACGCTGCCAACTCTAGGAGCCTGTCGGACTCTGGCAACTCGAATTGCACGCTGCTAAGGAAGTTTCGGAGCCTGTTTTTCCTCTGCGGATCGAATGGTTATTCCAGCCATTCGATCCGCGATCTGCGCTATTTCAGCCTCGGTTAAGCGATCCAAAGTCCAACCTTTCGCGAATTTGGCAGTTTCCGACTTAGGCAGTTGCTCATCTGTAAGGTCACGTATACGAATCCTCGCTGGCAAAGAGGCGCCTTCACCTACGAAGATCGCTTCTTGTTGTGCGAGATTCGGCAAAGCCTTTGTCATACTTGACAAACCGTCCGGCAAGAAACGTCCAACATGTTGCTGATCTGCTGCATTCGTAAGCCTCAGAACAAGCCACGTTCCACACTGAGAAATCACAGTACTTTCAACGTCGGCAGGCCTCTGACTAACAAGCATCAGAGCGATACCATATTTTCGGCCTTCACGGGCTATCCTACGGATAGCCGTTTGAGCCACAGCATACTCTGCCTCGCCTCTATCAGGAACGTATCTGTGGGCTTCCTCACAAACAAGAACAACAGGATCGCGTCTTCTCTCTTCTGTTGTTTGGTAAACCTTATACTGAAACAGAAGACGAGCCAGCATAGCAGTAAGTGGACCAGCTACTTCATTGGGGAGGCCAGAAATATCCAGAATTCGAATGTCTTGATTTGGTTTTTCATCATCTTGAATCCGACCAACTAACTGGGCAATAATGTGTTCAAGCAAAGGGCTCTGCTCATTCCACTCGCGCATCATAAAACAAACCCGTGGATCATGCCTTAAAATCGAGAGCTTATCCAAGATAGATTTGAATTTTGTGGCAAAATCAGAAGGCGTTACGCTCTGCAGTACGCTTCCCTGCACGCGCGCTGCCTGCAAATAGAAAATATGGTTGTGAAACTCTTGAAGGCTGAACGGTCTCGGTTTGTCGCGATCAAACTCAATCAACTGCTCGGCTGCTACTCCTGCCTTTGGTCGTGGTGCGTCATGGTCTAGTCCATCGGTCGGGGCTGCTCCACCATGTGCGCTCGGAGAAGGCTCAACGAGATTTGCGGCAACCATGCGGGCATATGTAATGGCTTTATAAACGATGTTGTTTTGAGATGTAGCTTCCTGTTCAGTTTTCCCAATCACTAAAGTCCTGAATTCATCCGCTGACATTAGCCAATATGGAAGACTAATAGGCGAACCTGTGGTCTCCTCATTTCCAAGCGGGTCATAAGCACGATAAACAATCGCACGCTTCTTGAACGCATGGGCATATTCCCCATGAGGATCAATAATAAGAATTCTAGGGTGAGAAACTGTATTTGGTTCTGGAGAGTGCTCCAACATGCTGTGAAGTAACGCGGCTACCGCACCAGACTTCCCCGAACCCGTTGAACCGAGCACAGCACAATGCATGCCTAGCATTTTATCTACGTTTGCTCTACAGACAGCATTGTCTGCACCTACGTAATAAGCAAATGGAATGAGAGGGGTATAGTCGCCATCATTCTGCTGCCCTTCAGCCGCAGAGTAGATATGAGTAGCCTCTTCGCGAGTAAGAAGATGCACGCTCTGACGAGGCAAAGGATAGGTCGTGATACCTCGAACAAACTGTAGGCTTTGACCTGCTGCGTTCCACACGCCTTCGCCGAACAGCTCGACTTCCATGAGCCGCTGGTCGGCATCAGGTGGGATGGGTCTACTAGACTCAAGAAGATCCTCAGAGCGCATTCGTAACAGCGTCACGAAACCGAATACCAGACGTCTTCCAAAATGGACCTTTACGATGCTTCCGATCTGCCCAATAGGGTAGACTCTCCCCTCGTAGGTTCGGGTAAGCTCAGTCACGTCGCCTGAAAGCTCAACTCGAATTGTCGTTCCATAGACCTCCACGATGTGCCCAATCTTCAGGTCGGCAATAAGGTCGAAAATATTCATAGCACACAAGCCTCCGCTCCACTGTTGAGCATTTTTGTGACACCAGCAAATGTCCACCAATCACGGGTGCCAGCAGTCGGAGAAGCATGAGGACCATCCATACCCACATACAAGCCATTCTCAGCAATAATGTAGAGACGCTTACCCCACGGGTAAGCCCTCCACCTTTCGAGAGTTCGATTGAGTTTAGATGCGAAGGCAAGAATCGTTGTTTTATTCTCAGGGCGTTGAAGCGCCAGCTCCATCTCTTGGTTGATATGCTCGTCGCCAAAGCTATAACCACAAGTCACGAGTACATTTTCCTCTCTTGCTCCAAGCGACCGCCTAAACAAATCGAATTGGGCGGCAAATGGATCTCGTTGGGTAGCAAGGTACTTGGTCGATTGCGGGTAAATAAGAACCCGAGAAACTTGTTTTGGATAGAGATCCCCATCGCGTACTCGCCAGACTCGGTCATCTTCCCCTAAATGCCAGTCGATCGATCCGTGAAGCTTGATTACATGGGCACGGCATCCGAGATTCGGCTCCTCATCACCATAACGATGACTGCGATACGCAACCGCACCGCCGGAGAAGCCATCCCAATACGAGAAGCTTCCAAGTGCAAGGGCATCTTCAATAAGAGTGTCGTAGTTGGTTGTAAAAAGCCGGACTGCTCTTCGTCGCTCCGCAATACCTGCTTGGCTCCGATTGAAAAGCGCGGAAACGAATGCTAAATGATTGTCGATAATTACAATTCGATCTTTTTGCGTCCCTATTTTCTCTTCCTCAGGAGCTTCGTCAGACTTCGCAGGCTTGTAACCCCATCGAATAGTCTCAGCAATCCATGTCAGAATCCTTTGATGAAGAGCATCAAGATCATCCACCGAAAGAGCAATGTTATCAAATTTAACTTTTTTGTTTTTTGAACGCTCGGCAATCGCACGATGATCTCCGAGCTGACTCAAGATGTGTTCGATATGTGAATTATCAGGAAGTTGATTCTTTACGATTCTGAGAATCTCAATATCATTAGAATCACCATCATTTTCTGCCCTCTCAAATACGCGCTGCGTCAAAGGCCACATCAGAGGAATTCCAGCTTCAAAGCTGATCCCAGCACCGAACAACCACGATTGATTACTTGCCGCTAAAAGACTGTCGAGCTGAGCCAACAAATCTTTAGTAACATGGTCCATTTGAGTTTCCTCCATATATATTTTTTCCTCTAAGCACCTCATGTCAGTCGTTCAAGTAGTTCAGGTTATAGGCCTTATCTCAAAAATCAACATTAATACAAACGCTTTATATTCCGAATTTTGCAAATTCTGTGCGGATGTGAAAGAGGTTTTTCAACACCCTATAAAGCAACTTTTTCCCTTCCGGGACATTATCACTCTTTAACCGCTTACATTATGTACATTCTATTTATTTTATTCGCCACGTATGCTAATATCTGTCCACTAAATCAGGATCACGTAGTTTTCAAGTTGAAAAAACTATTCCATGGTTATTTTCATCTGCGTTTTCTCATTCGCAGTTCGTGTGTAACCACTTCTTTTAAGGACTTCGCCCAATTTTTATCATGTATAAGCCGATCATAGTTTTCTCGACCATTGAGCAATTCGGTACGACTCAACTTGCTCAAATCCCGCCAGTTTTCGTAAAGTAGATAAGTTGCATTTCCATAATCTAAATTTTCAAATACAACCAAATCATCTGCAAAAAGGGCTCCGTAATAATTGCTTGCAAGGCCACTTCCTAAGATATATTCTAATGGCTTGAGATTTATAATTGTAGCTGCACGATCCAGAATTATTCCCTGTTCTGTTTTCGGTTTTAAAGCAATTCTTTTCTCTACTTCAATTTTAAAGTTTCGTTGCCCTGGTGGGAATATTTTCCATGAGACAATTTGAAAATCAATCATTTGATCTGGAGTTACATCGGAGGGGAATACGTCAACCTTTCCTACAATTTCATGTAACAGACTTAGCGCGAAAATCAGCGACTCATCAAAATTTTTTTCCTTTCTATCAAGGACAGGTTCAATTGACGCCGTGATTATCCATGATTTTTTCCTTTCATCGAAATCGCCTGCCGTAAAAACCAGTGAAAAACCTTTTGCCTGAATCAATTTTCTACGGTAAACCTTCCTTGTTTGCCATAGATCAAACGATCCATTTGACCAGTCGCCATATATTGGCCTATCGCCAAGATATATTTGCTTAGAAATCTTTGGACTTTTCTTATCAACAAGTTCTTTCCCATTCACATTCTCTTTAGCCACAGCACCGAAACTGATATCAGGATAAACAGAACCCGAAGGAATCTGTATTTTCCCATCGATCAATTTAATTCCGATCATATCTAATCCAAGTGCATCGATTCGTTCAGAATTCAGAGACAACACGGAGGCTACACGTACAAAAGGAGAATTGAAAGTATAAATCTTTGCTAATATTATGTCAGGAATCTTCCTCAGAAATGCCATGATCCTCACCTATTTCTTTTCATTTAAGATGTGTGGATTAAAAGAATTATTACAAAAATAAAAATGGAAAATATACCTATCTATTGTTGTACTTTGAGCTAAAGATTGTCAAAATAGCCTGACGACCGACTTTCCAAAATCTTGCACTTAACGAATTGAACACTTGAGCTACTTCTCACCATTAACACAGGTTCATCTCCAAACACGAGCAGATTCCGAATCATAAAATGAAACCTGAAGAGGTCTTCGACTATCTCTCGTTGTTACCATGCTATTCGCTCTTTGAATTATTCGTTTGTTCTCTGTCGTATTAAGTTCTCCATATAATCCGACAAATAGGTGTTGAATTTTTCCGTTCTCTATCCTTTGTAGAAAATGCTCATCATTATTTGCGAGAGAATGTCCATATATAAAAAGACAGCCTCCAATTTCTGAAAAGCTGCGATAGGCTTTCGCTAAGTAGTCGCTATGCTTTATTCTAGAGTGCTTTTCACTGCTCGTGCCTTCTGCCACAAACAAAGGGAAATAGCCTCTATGTAGTGCATCACGAATTTGCTCAATTAGACGTATTCCAGTATTTTTCCATGTGAATTTCCGAACTTCATTGCCATCATCGAAAACATGAAGCGCTCCGTGAAGAAACCACACATTTTGTTCATGAGCATGGTATGGCTCCCAAGTTACATAATAAGCTCCGAAATCATCATTTGGTTTTCGAAAACCATCATCGCTGTCCGGAACTTCTCCCTCAACCGTATGCATTTTCACCCAATAAAGCAGAAGGTCATAATTGAGGGTGTATATTATGTTGAAATATGACAAGAACCGCTGACAGGCGGCATACTCCTTTTCTGAGATATCGCTTGGCTTCTCCGGATGGTTCGAGGCGATAGCATTTATCAAGACATTCTTTAGGCCTTCGGCATCTTCTCTCATACGATCAGCCAAATCTTTATTAGTAGGTACATGATTGTAGAGCTGACTGACGGAGGAATCTTCTTCTCTTCATCGTAATAAAGCGCATCGTCAATCGTACACCTCGTAAACCTCACACTTTCGTTTCCGGCGGGCGGTCTCTTCATCCTCTTTCCGGGAGACCGACACGTCTTCCGCATCG
>JAHDKT010000027.1 GCA_018436725.1 Synergistaceae bacterium
ATGACGAGCACGCCCGGCCTGGGCGCGGCCATCGACGCCACGGGGACGGACGAGTGCAGCGCGGGGTACGGCGGGGCCTACCCCGTGGCCATCGTCTGCATGGTGCTCTTCACTACGATGCTCGCGGCCTTCTTCAGGGCGAGATAAATGTAGAATCCGGATTTTTCCGCCGCTTCGCGCGATCCGGTAAGGAGAAAAATATGTTCACGACGATCCGGCGATGGGCCGAGGCCCATCCGTACATCTTCGCCCACGGGTTTACGGGGCTCGCAACGCTCTTGTTCATTCCGGGGAGGGAGCTGCTCGACAAGGGGCACTGGTCCCTGCTCTATCTCCTGGTCATCTCCATCGTGGCCTCGATCGCGGGAACGAAGCCGTCCTTCGTGGCGGCGGTGACCTCGTTCCTTACATGGAACGTCTTCTTTCTGCCCCCGTACAACACGTTCAGGGTAGACGACCCCAAGGACTGGATTTTTCTCGGCGTCTTTCTGATCGTCGGCATCCTGATAGGTCTGACCTCGGGCCGTCTCAGAGAACGCGAGGCGCTGGCCCTCTCTCAGGAGCGGGAGATGGCGCTGCTCAACAGGCTGACCGGGAGGCTGCTCGCCATCGAAGGAGCACTCGAGATGGCGGAGACGTTCTGCTCCGAGATAGAGGTTGTCTTCTCTCCGAGCTTCATCCGCTTTCACCTGATTGAACGGGGTGAAAAACGTACTCTTCTCTTCGGAGAGAAAAGCGAACTCTCGATGGACCCCCTGGAGGAAGATTTTCTCGAATGGGTCGTCGGGAACAAGCGGGGGGTGGCGTCCCCCGCGCCGGATGCGGCCCGGACGTGGAGCGCGGGAGGAAGCGACAACCCGGTCCCGCACTCGGCGGTTTTTTCCGCAGTTTCCAGAGGCGACGTTTTCCTCCCGATCCTCTCGTCTTCCGGAATCGAAGGTATTCTCCATGTAGGAGAACGAAGAAACCGGAATCGCTATAGCTGGAACGAAGTGCAGCTCCTCTTCGCCGCTGCGCGTATGGCCGGGACTTTCCTCGAACGGAGTCGTCTCGACGAGTCGGCGCGGCAGGCGGAGACGCTGAAGGAGGGCGACAAGCTGAAGTCCGCGATCTTCTCTTCGGTGTCGCACGAGCTGAAGACGCCTCTCTCGTCGCTGACGGCGACGATTTCCGACCTTCTGGAGAGAGATGCCGCGCCGGACCCCGCGCACATGCGCGACGAACTGCTCTCGGTGAAAAAGGACCTGGACCGTCTGGCGCACTCCATCGGTTCGTTGCTGGAACTATCGAGGCTGGCCGCCGAAGCGTGGAAGCCCGATCTGCAATGGGCGGAGCCGGGCGAGGTGCTGGGCTGGGTTCTCTTCAGACTGGAGAAGGCCGACAGGGAACGGGTCGAGGTGGACATGCCGGAAAACCCGCCGCTCATACTGGTTGACTTTCAGCAGTGGGGGCGGATGCTGATGCACCTGCTGGAGAACGCCCTCTCCTACAGCCCCCCCGGAAGTCCCGTGGCCGTCGGGGTGCGGAGCGTGGACGACGGCCTTGCGACATGGATTGCGGACGAGGGGCCGGGCATCCCCGACGAGGAGAAGAGCCGCGTCTTCGAGAAGTTCTTCCGCGGGGCCTTCTCGAACCTCCTCCCCGGAGGAACGGGGCTCGGACTCCCGATAGCGATGGAGATCGCGCGTGTCCACGAGGGAGATATCCGGATAGAGGACAATACGCCCTCCGGAACCCGCATCGTGGTGCTCCTTCCCCCGACGCATGTCATGGAAACGGAGGAATGAACCGATGGCCGGCGCACCGGAACGAAGCGTCAGAGTCCTTGTGATCGACGACGAGGAGTCCATCAGAAGAGCCCTCAAATCGATTCTCTCCGCCAGAAAGTACGAGGTGACCCTCGCCGCGACCGCCGCGGAGGGGATCGACATGGCCATCGAGACGAACCCCGAGCTGATCGTCCTCGATCTGGCGCTCCCCGACATGGACGGGCAGGAGGTCTGCGGAGAACTCCGCTCATGGATGACCGCGCCCATCCTCGTCCTCTCCGTGCGGGGGAACGAAGCCGACAAGATACAGGCCCTGGACGCGGGCGCCGACGACTACCTGACGAAGCCCTTCCAGGCGGGCGAACTCCTGGCGCGGATGCGCGCGATCCTGCGGAGAGCGGAATCGAGGGTCGTACCGCCGCCCGAACTCCGCGCCGGGGAGCTGACGGTCAATCTCGCGCGCCGCCAGGTTTTCCTGAAGGGAGAGGAGGTCTCCTTGACGCGCACCGAGTTCGAGATTCTCGCGCTCCTCGTGCAGAACGCCGACTGCGTCGTAACCTACCGCATGCTGATGGAGAAGCTCTGGGACGACAAGGAAGACCGCGACCCGCAGCTTCTCAGGGTCCATGTAAGCAACCTGCGAAAGAAGATAGAGCCTGTTCCCTCGCTGCCGCGTTTCATCCACACGGAGCCGGGAGTGGGATTCCGCTTCACTCCCGAATGACCGCGCTCTTTATGAAAACTTTACGCACGCGCCCCCGTTCTTGACGCCGCCTTTAGTTCCCTCCTGCTAGCATACGCTCGTACCGGAACGAACGCTTGCGAAAAACAGGAGGGCTCTTTGTGACTTCTCAAGACATCGGATCGTGCTCCGTGGCGGAAAAATTGAAGCTGAACGGAGCGGACGAACATATCGTCGAAGCGGCGCACTCCCTTCATCGGAACGAGATCAGCCTGCTTCTGCTGAAAAGGGCCGGGGTGTCCGGCGAACTGATCGACGCATGTTTTCTGCTGAGCCAATGCGCGGATTCTCTGATCCCGGAGCGTATCGAGGAGCTGCGGCGCAGCCCCTTGGCGAAAGCCATCAAGATCGGAGAGCTTCGCGCCCTGCTTCGGGATGGCGACGCATGTTCCGCGACGCAGGGGCGCTGGGACGTCTGCAGAAAGTCTCTCATCCACGCGCTGGATATTTTGGAGAACGGCGCCACGGTGGATGGATCCTCGAAGAAGAAGTCGAAGATGAGTGGGATTTTAGAACTTTTCGCAGAATCTTTCGAGGAAACGGAGGAGATGCATAATGTTGCTCTGTTTGGGCGATCTTCTTGAGGCGAACGCCACTTGTTCGTTCGAAGAAAACGGCGAGCTGCATCTGTACTTTCAGGACGAATCGGCTATACTGTACGGCGAGGACAACAAGGTGCTCGTTTCCGCCGGTGAAAGACCGCTGTCGGAATGCGAAGCCGTGAGGTGGCTGGCGAAGTCGTGATGCCCTTAAAAAGCGGCGCGCTCTTTGTTTAGGGTACCCGGAAAGACGAGTATTTTCATTCCGCATGAATTCCGGGAGGAGGTTGTAGTATAGTATTCAGGGCATTTACATCGTTAGCTATAGAACGGAAACTCGTCGCAGGGTTCCTGCTGTTGATAGCTGCGGGGACTCTGCTGTTGTTATTGCTCAATGAACGCTCGTACCCGCTTCGTTTCGTGGATGCGTTGTTTACCGCCACGTCTGCGGTCTGCGTCACCGGACTCGTCGTCGTCGATACGGGAAAGGATTTGACTCCTGCTTCTCAAGCCGTCGTGTTGCTGCTCATACAGCTTGGCGGCATCGGCGTGATGACGGCCACGACGGCGCTCTCTCTGCTGATGCGGGAAAGGATCGGATTGCGACAACGTTTGTTCCTCGCCGGCGGTTTCGGCATGGAGACTCCATCGGGCGTGATCCGCTTTCTGCGGCGGATTCTGCTGCTGACCGTCACCGTCGAGGCGATAGGAGCAGTTTTCCTCTACGCCGGTTTCATCCGTGCCGGTTTTTCTCCGTCGCGCGCTCTCTACAACGCGCTTTTTCACAGCGTTAGCGCTTTCTGTAATGCCGGATTTTCTCTTTTCTCCGACAGTCTGGCCGGTTTCTCGCAGAGCTTTCTGATTCCGGGGACGGTTATGGTGCTGATACTTCTTGGCGGGCTGGGATTCATCGTCCTTTCCGAACTTACACGGGGCCTGGGGAGGAGAACGGAGAAACTTTCGATGTACTCAAGGCTCGTTCTTCTCACGACGACGGGGCTCGTCCTCTTCGGGGCGTTCGCTCTCACACTGTGCGAATGGAATCACTCGTTGGCCGCCATGTCCGGAGGATGGAAGATTTGGAACGGTTTTTTCGCAAGCATCACCCCGAGAACCGCCGGATTTGACACGGTCGCACCGTCCACGTTCACTTCGGCGGGAATATTTATCACCATAATGCTGATGATCGTCGGAGCCTCGCCCGGCTCTACGGGAGGAGGCTTCAAGACGACGACGCTTGCCGTCCTGCTCGTCTCGACATGGAACAATCTCAGGAAGAGTCCCGAGATCAATTTGTGGAACAGGCGCCTCTCCGTTCGGATACTTCAGCGCACCGTCACTGTGGTTGTCCTCTACATCGGCACCATCGGTTTGGGGCTGACGGCGTTGGCGCTGCTCGAACCTCTCCCCTTTCGATCGTTGCTTTTCGAGACGGTGTCGGCAATGGGGACCGTTGGTCTCTCTTTGGGTATAACAATGGAGTTGAGCGACGCGGGAAAGATCGTGCTCATCCTTCTGATGTTCTGGGGGCGAGTCGGTATAGTCACGTTCCTCTACGGGCTTCTGAAACCCGTGGCGAAGGGCAAGGTATCCTATCCCGACGCGGAAATTCCGATAGGTTAGGAGGTATGAGGAGTGAACAATAAACAGAAAGTCGTCCTGGTCGCGGGACTCGGACGTTTCGGACAATCTCTCTGCAAGACGCTTGCCGAACAGGGGAGGCAGGTGATCGCTCTGGACCGTTCTCGGCAGTCCGTTGAGGAGATGGCGGACATCGTCGATCTTGCCGTGCAGGCGGACGTCACGGATTCAGAGGCGCTGGTGAAAGTCGGCGCGAAGGAGGCGGACATCGGTATCGTGGCGATCGGCGGCAACATCGAGGCCAGCATCCTCGCGACGACCATACTGAAGGACCTGGAGATTCCGTATGTTATCGCACGTGCCCAAAATGCCGTCCATGCGCGGGTTTTGGCCCGCGTGGGGGCGAACCGCGTCGTCTTCCCCGAGCGGGATATGGGAGAGCGTCTGGCGTTGCTGCTGGTGCACCCTTGGATGTCGCATTTCGCCCAAGTGCCCGGCTCGCGCTTCTATGTGGGGGAGATTCGCCCTCTTCCCGAGATGGTGGGAAAAACGTTGCCCGAACTGGATTTCAGAGCGCGATACAACGCCGTGGTGCTCAGCGTAAACCGTTCCGGCGAGCGCTTTATTCCCAATGCGGACACGGTTATCGAGGCGAGCGACATGATTTTCGTCGCCGGGCAGAGAGAGGACCTGGAGAAGTGGGTCGAGGAATAACGCGGCAACTTTTCGGAAGAGGTGCTTTCTTGAGCGAATCTTGGCTCTTTTCTGCATGCTATGGCGCATCCGAAGTTTCCAGGCCCCCTGTTGTATGTAGTCGGTGTGCGCTTTAAGTCAAGGGAACTTCTTTTTATTTCGACGCGATTCTTTTTAAAAAGTTTCTTTATGCGGTCTTAATTCTCCATCCTCTTTTTCTTATCCCATCTTTATTCATAAATTACTATAATATCGTCGCATAGGCGAGGCTTATCGCTCTTCGCGTGGCATAGCCATGCTCCGTTCTATGGGGTCTATTGTTCAACTTGGGACGTTCCCGCAGCGAGTTGAAACAGAGCAGCTCCCTTTTGACGGGCGGGAACGAAAATGGGCTGAAGAGGAGGCGGTTGAAATGAGATTTGTTTGGTCTTTTGCGCTCTGTCTTGTGTTTCTTTTGTTCGCGTACCTCTTTTATGCGCTGTTTAGAGGTGAAGAAATATGACATATTTCGTATTGCAGGGAGTTGTGTATTTGGTTGTACTCGTGCTCTTGTCCGTTCCTTTGGGATTATATATGCACAAGGTGATGACGGCTCAAAAGACATGTTTGTCGTCGGCTCTCGTCCCTCTGGAAAAAAGAATATACAAGCTCATGGATATTCATGAAGACGAGGAAATGTGCGCAAAAGAGTACTCTTTTGCGCTTCTCTCATTCAGTCTCGTTTCCCTTCTTTTCCTCTGGGGACTGCAAATAATGCAGGGTTTTTTACCCCTGAACCCCGAAAGATTGGCAGGAACGACATGGCACCTGGCTTTCAACACATCCGCAAGCTTTGTATCGAATACGAACTGGCAGGCGTATGCAGGCGAATCCACGCTCTCGTATCTCTCTCAAACGCTGGGGCTCGCCGTACAGAATTTCGTGTCCGCAGCGGCTGGGATTGCGGTATTGTTCGTCCTGGTCAGGGGAATCGTCTCTAAGAACAAGGCGGCCGTCGGAAACTTCTGGGTGGATCTGACGAAGATCACGCTCCATATTCTGCTTCCTCTTTCCGTCGTCGTCGCCTTGCTCTTGGTTTCTCAGGGGGTAGTCCAGAGTTTCGGTCCGTATATCGAAGTTGCGACGTTGGAGGGTGGAATGCAAATCATCCCATCGGGACCGGCGGCGAGCCAAGTCGCCATAAAGCAGCTTGGAACGAACGGCGGTGGTTTCTTTGGCGTCAACTCTTCCTTTCCGTTGGAGAATCCGACACGCTTTTCGAATTTTCTACAACTTCTGTCCATCCTACTGATTCCTGCGGCTCAATGTGTGTTTTTCGGAAAAGCGGTCAAGGATGCAGGGCAGGGGAGAGCGATCTATATCGCCATGATGCTGTTCTTCGTTATATCTCTTGCCGCAGTGACTGCCGGGGAGCAATTTCTCTCTCCTGTTTTCGAAGGGGTGAAAGCCTACGGCAATATGGAGGGCAAGGAAGTTCAGCACGGGGTGGGGACGTCGGCGTTGTGGGCCACGGCGACCACGGCGGCCTCGAACGGATCGGTCAATTCGATGCACGACAGCTACACTCCTTTGAGCGGAATGGTCCTCATGTTCCTGATGCAGCTGGGGGAAATCGTTTTCGGCGGCGTAGGAAACGGGCTGTACGGTATGTTGGCTTTCGTTATATTGACGGTGTTCATCGCAGGGCTGATGGTCGGGCGTACGCCCGAGTATTTAGGGAAAAAGATCGATCCTTTCGATATGAAAATGGTGTGTGTAATTGTTCTTCTCCCTCCGCTCTTGACCCTTTCCGGAACGGCCGCCGCCGCGATGATGCCGGATGCGCCGAAATGGGTGGTAAATAGCGGCGCGCACGGATTTTCCGAAATCCTGTACGCTTTTTCTTCCATGGGCAACAATAACGGTAGCGCTTTCGCGGGATTCGATGCCAATACTGTGTTCACAAACGTCGTCGGTGGGATTGTCATGCTGCTTGTACGCTTCATTCCCATGGTGGCGACAGTCTTTCTTGCGGAGAATTTAGCGCGAAAAAAGAGCGTGGCGGTCAACGAAGGAACCCTGTCGACCTGCGATTCGATGTTTGTAGGGGCGCTCATCGCCGTCGTGTTTATCGTAGGAGCGCTCTCTTTTTTACCGGCTTTGGCGCTTGGGCCGATAGCGGAATTTTTCAATAATTTAAAATGGGGCGATTTGCGATGAAAGAAAAAATCATAAGCAAAGACATCGTTGTCCAGTCTATAATGCTTTCTTTTCTAAAGCTTGCTCCTCGTGTTCAGTTCAAAAATCCAGTCATGCTGATGGTGTATGTCGGGGCTATTTGCACAACTCTTCTGTACATCATCTCGCTCGCGGGAATTAGAGACGAAAGTTCCAAGTATATTCTAGCAATCGGGGGGGCGTTGTGGTTCACCGTCCTCTTCGCCAATTTCGCGGAAGCCGTGGCCGAAGGGCGAGGGGCTGCCCAAGCCGAAAGTTTAAGAAAAGCTCGAAAGGAAGTGAAGGCAAAGAAGCTAAAAATAAGTTCAAATCATGAGGAGTATGTCGAAACTTTTTCCAGCGAGCTAAAAAAAGGCGATATTGTCTATGTAAAAGCCGGCGAACAGATACCGATGGACGGCGAGGTGATCGAAGGAGCCGCATCCGTCGATGAGAGCGCCATCACCGGGGAGTCCGCGCCGGTCATTCGCGAATCGGGAGGCGATCGAAGCGCCGTCACGGGCGGTACGACATTGGTTTCCGACTGGCTTGTTATCCGGGTGACAGCCGAGCCGGGGAACAGTTTCCTCGATAAGATGATCGCTATGGTGGAAGGCGCTTCCCGAAAAAAAACGCCGAATGAGATTGCTCTTCAAATTCTGCTCGTGACGCTTACCATAATTTTTCTCGCGGTGACCGCGAGCTTGGCGCCTTTCTCCAAGTTTGCAAGCGACCAAGCGGGAAGAGGGGGCGCCATTTCCGTCACGAATTTAATAGCGCTGTTTGTTTGCCTTGCGCCCACAACGATCGGCGCGCTTCTTTCTTCGATCGGGATCGCCGGCATGAGTCGTTTGAATATGGCCAACGTGCTGGCTATGAGCGGGCGAGCCATTGAGGCGGCGGGCGATGTGGATGTTCTTTTGTTGGACAAGACGGGAACGATCACCTTCGGTAACAGACAAGCCGCCGAGTTTCTTCCGGTGAAAGGAGCGACCGAACGCGAACTTGCCGACGCCGCGCAGCTCTCCTCTCTGGCCGATGGAACTCCGGAGGGCAGAAGTATAGTTGTGCTCGCCAAGGAGCGTTTCGGTATCAGAGGGCGCGACCTTTCGAAACTCGGCGCCAAGTTTTTGGAATTTTCGGCGAAAACTAGGATGAGCGGTATCGACTATCAGGGCAAAGAAATTCGTAAAGGCGCCGATGAAGCAATAAAAAGGTACGTGTCCGAAAAAGGCGGAGACTACCCGGCGGAGTGCGCAACCATCGTCAAACGAGTGGCGGACTCCGGGGGTACTCCTCTGGTAGTCGCAGCAAACGGCAGAGTGCTGGGAGTTGTGCATCTGAAAGATATAGTGAAGAACGGAGTCAAGGAGCGTTTTGAAGATCTGCGGAAAATGGGCGTCAAGACGATCATGATCACCGGAGACAATCCGATGACGGCCGCCGCGATCGCGGCGGAGGCCGGCGTGGACGACTTTCTTGCAGAAGCGACTCCTGAAGCGAAGCTGCATTTAATACGAAAGTATCAAGCGCAAGGACATCTTGTTGCGATGACCGGCGACGGAACAAACGACGCGCCCGCTCTCGCTCAGGCGGACGTGGCGGTTGCGATGAACACGGGAACCCAGGCGGCCAAGGAAGCGGGGAACATGGTGGATTTGGATTCGAGTCCCACGAAACTGATAGACATCGTAAGGATCGGAAAACAGCTCCTGATGACACGAGGCGCGCTCACTACCTTCAGCGTGGCGAACGATGTGGCGAAGTACTTTGCGATTATACCGATGCTTTTTGCAAATATTTATCCGCAGTTGTTGTCGCTGAATATTATGAGGCTGACGAGTCCAGCGAGCGCGGTTCTTTCAGCGATCATCTACAATGCATTGATCATTGTCGCTCTGATTCCGTTGGCGTTGAAAGGCGTCAAGTATCGCGAAATGCCCGCCGGAAAGCTGTTGAAAAGAAATATCATGGTGTACGGAGCGGGAGGCGTTATCGCACCGTTTCTTGCGATTAAGCTGATCGACGTGCTGTTGTCGATCTCCGGCTTCGTTTAGGGAGGATGGAGAGATGCGAAAAATTTTAAAAAAAATGAAGCCGGCTCTTGTTTGCTTCGTAGTGATGACGGCGCTCTGCGGCATTGTCTATCCGGCCTTTGTGACCTTCTTCGCCCGGACTTTTTTCCCCGAGCAGGCGAACGGAAGCGTCATCGTAATCGAATCCAATGACGGTTTTCGTAAGAAAACCGGCTCGCTGTTGATTGCGCAGGAGTTTGCAAAGTCGGAGTATTTGATAGGAAGACCGATGGGAACCACTAATCTGTCTCCGTTTGCGGAGGAGCAAAAAAAACTCGTTCAAAGAAGAGTCGATTGGTTTCGTAAGATCGATCCCGACAATACGAGAGAAATTCCTGCGGACTTAGTGACCGCGTCCGGGAGCGGAGTCGATCCGTTTATCACTCCCGAAGCCGCCGAGTATCAGATCCCGCGCATCGCCAGAGCGAGGGGCATGAGCGAAGAGGCGGTTAAAGAAGTCATCGAACGATACGCCTCCGGAAGGTTTCTGGGTTTCTGGGGCGAGCCCGCGGTGCATGTGCTCAAGGTGAACCTGGCGCTGGATGGATTGCTGGAAAAACCGGAGGCGATAAAACGATGACCGATGTCGATCGGCGACCTGATCCGGATGTATTGCTGGCAACTCTTGGAAAAAAAGAGGATCGCGCCAAAGGAGAATTGAAGATTTTTTTCGGCTATGCCGCAGGTGTCGGAAAGACATACGCCATGCTCGACGAGGCCGGAGAGCTGTTGAAAAACGGCGTCGATGTTTTGGTCGGGTATGTCGAGCCGCATACCCGACCGGAAACCATGGAATTGATGGAAGGGTTGCCCGTATTATCCCCCTTGTCCGTGAGTTATAAGAACATACGGCTTCAAGAGTTCGACCTCGCATCGGCTCTTGAACGAAAGCCGGAAGTGATCCTGGTGGACGAACTCGCTCATTCCAACGTCGAGGGTGTGCGCAACAGAAAGCGTTATCAGGATGTGGAAGAACTGCTCAATGCCGGTATCGATGTTTATACTACAGTCAATGTACAGCATATCGAAAGTTTGAATGATGTAGTGCGCGACATTACAAATGTAAACGTATTCGAAACGATTCCCGACTATTTTTTTGATCACGCGGAAAAAATCAAGCTTATAGACATTGAACCCGACGAACTCTTACGGCGCTTCGAAGGAGGAAAAGTTTATCGACCCGAGCGTGTCGCAACGGCTCTGCATAATTTTTTTACCTATGAGAATTTGTGCCTTTTACGAGAGCTGGCCGTTCGCAAGATTGCGGATAGAATCAGCCACGAAAATATGAACGAGCGGGGATTAACGGAAAAGCCGGCCGGTATTAAAATGTTGGTGTGCGTGGGACCCTCTCCGTCGTCGGCGAAGTGCATCCGCTGGACGGCGAGAACCGCCGAGGCTTTTCGCGCCCCGTGGGTAGCGGTGCATGTGGAAAGAATGGATGACGAGAGGCTTCCGGAGGGTGAACGAAAAAGCATTCGTGCCAATCTGGATTTGGCGGAACGCCTGGGAGCGGAGATAGCAACACTCAACGGCGACGATATCGCGGCTGTTGTTGCAGAATATGTCAAGTTGTCAGGAGTTACCAATATCGTCGTCGGCAAAGGCAGAAATAAACGAACGCTGAAAAATTTTTACGAAAAGGATTTTGAAGACCGGTTGATCTCCCTTTTACCCAACGTGGAAGTTCACATCATCCCCGGTAGGCTTCCAGGGAAAACGTACCGCCCTCCCCGCAGGCGTTACATGGGGAGAGATTTCTTTTTTTCCTGGTGGGATTTTTTGAAGACCGTTTTCCTGCTGACGGCGGCGACGCTCCTTTCAACGGGATTTCGTGCCTTCGGAATCGGCGATCACAATATCATTATGCTGTATATCCTCTCTGTTCTGGTTGTATCGAGAGTCACCGACGGGTATTTTTACGGGATCGTGGCGTCCATAGCAAGCGTGCTTGCTTTTAATTTCTTTTTTACCGTGCCGTATTTTACATTTTATACAATACAGCCGGGGTATCCGGTAACTTTTGTGATTATGCTTGTTGTAGCTCTGATCACAAGCGCTTTGACTCTGCGGATAAAAGCGCAGATGCGATACGCCGTGGAGAGGGTCCACCGTGTGGAAGTATTATACGAGATCAACAAGAAGCTTCTCGCAGCGAGAGGGATAGAAAACATCGTTTCAATAGCCAATGAGTACCTGGTAAAGATATTCAATCGCTCCGCCGTTTTTTATACCTTGGGTTCCGATGGTTCGCTTGCGGGCTCGTTTCTTAAGTATCCCTCGGAAGCGCGGGCGTCGTCGCTCATGTTGGACGAGGAGCGTGCTGTCGCTCACTGGGTCTTTACGAATCAAAAGCATGCCGGAGCAGGCACCGATACGCTTATGGGGGCCAGGGGCCTCTATATACCGGTTGTATCTCAGGGCAAGGTGCTTGGAGTGATCGGGGTATCATGCGTCGAAGGACTTCTGGACCAGGGAGGTCGACTCTTCTTAAGCGCGATCACCTCCCAAGTGGCGATGGCATTGGAGCGGCAGTTGTTGTCGGACGAGCAACGAAAAATGACTATATCATCTGAGAAGGAGAAAATGCGCAGTAACCTGTTGCGAGCTATTTCACATGATTTGCGAACTCCTCTTACCGGTATATGGGGCGCAAGTTCAACAATTCTTGAAAACGATTTGGATATATCGACTCGCAACAAACTGATCGCTCACATACGAGAAGAATCTCAGTGGCTGATACGTATGGTTGAAAACCTCCTGTCGGTTACGCGCATCAACGAGGATGCGACGAGCGTGATCAAGACGTGCGAAGCTGTCGAGGAAGTGGTGGCCGAGGCTGTCGGCCGCATTCGCAAGAGATTTCCCGGGAGGAAGATCGCCGTAAAGGCGCCCGATGAACTTCTCATGGTCCCCATGGACGGTACGCTTGTAGAGCAAGTCTTGATCAATCTTATGGAAAACGCCGTGAACCACTCGCCGGAGGACGCTAAGGTGGAAGTGAAGATATATAAGAACGAGGGATATGCCTTCTTTGAGGTAATCGATAGCGGGGAGGGAATTCCCGAAGAAATTTTGCCTAATCTGTTCGAAAGTTATATTCCCGATGCCCGACGTGGCGCCGACTCGTCAAGAGGCATGGGAATCGGCCTTACCGTTTGTATGACGATTGTAAAAGCGCACCGAGGAAAAATGGAGGCATTCAATAAAAGTGAAGGACATGGCGCGGTCTTCCGGTTTATGTTGCCCTTGAAGGAGCGTTGCGATGACGCAGATCAAACAGCTGGTCCTGATCGCTGAAGACGAAGAAAGTATTTGCAGTTTCATTTCAGCAATATTAGAAGCTAATAATTTTAAAGTGATTAAAACTGCAAAGGGTGGCGAAGTTGTTGCACTAACGGCTTCTCACTGCCCCGACTTGATTTTGCTTGATTTAGGGCTGCCGGATATGGACGGGGTAGAGGTATTGAAGGCGATAAGAGCCTGGACCGATACTCCCGTTATTGTTGTTTCCGCCCGTGTTCATGAACGTGAAAAAGTGGAAGCCCTCGATTTGGGCGCGGACGACTATATTACGAAACCGTTTGGAACGGGGGAGCTGTTGGCCAGAATAAGAACGGCGATGCGTCATGGTCGGGGAAATGCGAATGAAACTCGAGGGACGATGGATACGTTTGCGGTAGGAGATCTTTCTATCGATTACGAGAAAAGACGTGTTTTTGTTGCAGGAAAAGAGGTGCGTCTGACGCCGATCGAGTATAAAATCCTTGTCCTCCTGTCGACGCACGTGGGAAAAGTGCTCACTCATGATTTTATTATAAAGAAAATTTGGGGACCTTATACGAACGAAATTCAGTCTCTTAGGGTGAATATGGCCAATATTCGAAGAAAATTGCGTGTGAATCCTGCGGAGCCCAATTATATAGTGACGGAAGTCGGTGTTGGATACCGAATGCTGGAAGAACCGGAGACGGATGATGTTTGATATATGTCGCCGATTGCCGTTTTTCCGACTGTAGCGGAAACGAGAAACACCTCGGCGCTGCGTAACGTACGGGATCTCCGATTGCGCTTGAGAGCGGCGTTCATGAAGGAAATACCATGTTGCGTCCGTGTATCGATGTTGATTTTTAAGTTTTTTTCTGTATAATCAGAGCGGCATCGAATGCCAAGAAACCATTTCATTTATCTCGAGGAGGTCCTTCCATGACAAGCACAGTACTTCGTCCCGAAGACACGTCCGCATCAGCCGGTGCTCTCCTCTTCTACTACCCGGCAGCATTCCTTCTTTTCTTCGCCGATATCCCGATCGTCGATTTCCCCGCAGTCCGAATCGGTCTGCTCGATATTCTTCCCAAGGTCGAGGGGTTTTCGTGGTCGTGCATCGGCGCGCTCTTCGCCGTCCTCATGCTCGTCGGGACGGTACGCTACGTCGCCGGCGAGGGGAAATCCGATCTGGCTCGCCTCTTGCTCCGAGCCGGGCACTCGCTCGTCGTCCTGCTCGCGTTCGTCGGTTTCCTCGTGGTGCCGGTGGGCGTGACGCTCTCCGGGCTTTCGGAGATCACGGGTACGTACGGAGCGTTTGTCGCGTTCCGCGGCGCCTTTTTCTTCCTTCTGCTTTTTATTCTCTCGGGCAAGAGCTATGCCTTCCTCGCGACCGGAAGAACCGACCTCGAGGCGACGATCGCCGGTTCCGAGCATAAACTTTTGGCCGTGCAGATGGCGATGCTTTCGGCTGTTTTCCTCTTCTTCGTCATCGACGCTCCCGGAACGATGCCGTCGCTGCTTTGCGCCATGACGCCCCCTGCGTGGCTTATTCCGTTCCTCCCGGTCTCTCTTGTGCTGACGGGAGCGATCTTCGCCTCCTTCGGCGGAGGGCGCGAACACGGGGCGCTGCTGGCTCTCATGCTCCGACTGTGCGCGATCCTCTCGGCTGCCGCGCCTGCGGCGGTGCTCATCGCCGGACGGGCGGACGAGGCCGGAATGGTGCTCTTCATGGCTTCGCTCGCGCTGTTCGTCTCCTCGGTCAAGGGCGTCTACAGCCTGAAAGCCGCCTGCGGCGACTGCATCTAGAAACCGCAACCCCGAATAGTGCCGACAAGCGGAGCGGACCGGATTCTTCCGGCCCGCTCTGTTACATTTTTTTTTCGGGGATTCGCTTCCTTGGCCGACTATCGGCGCAGCGCCTCCTGAATCTGTCGCTCCGTCGTGCGTCCGCGTTCATCCTCGGAAGTCGCCATCAAAAAAATGGCTCGCCCGTTGCTTCTCCGCGCCCATAGTCTCCCGATCAAATCTTTCTCTTTGGCATCGTCGGCGGATTCAAGAAACTTCCCCTTGTACTCTATAGCGAAGACCCTTCCGTCCCGCAGGCTGCCGATGAAATCCGGATAGAAGTGCTGCCCGGAGCTGAGAAGCAGACGGAAGGACCCATCCCATTTGCTCGGATTTCGAAGCCAGAACGCCACGTCCGGATTCTGATCGATGCTTTTTGCGCACTCGTACTCTTCGCCCTTCGCTTGCAACTCGACGACGACGGGATGAAAATGCTTCTGGAATCTGTACGCTCCTTCGTAGCGTTCGCGATGCACAGGATAGCTTTCATGATCGAAAGTGAGCGAATACTCGAAGCATGTATGCACGCGTTCCTCGTTTTCGAAGAGCGCGCGCTGATACTCCCGGCGTATCGCCTTTTCACGCGAGCGGGCGATTTTTGACTTGAAAGCGTATGCAAGAGCCCTTTTGGCCGGTAAAAGCTCGGCAAGAGAGAGTCCCTGTCGAAGCAGGGAATCCACTCCTTTCATGACGAACGCTCCCAGGGCGGAAAACTCCAGATCGTTCTCCTTCAACGCTTCACACAACCACTCGCAGAGTCTTGTTTCGTTCCAATCCGGAGCAAAGCCGGACAACCAAAGATTTTCTCTATTTTCCAGAGTCCTGAACTGAAGCCTGTTTTCGCTGTTGACATCGAATTCGAACGTGCGCGTCTGCGGATCGTAGGAGAATTCTCCATCCGCGAAAATTCCCTCCGGCGGCTCAAGGTTCCATGCCTCCGAGGCAAAGAGTCCGTCGCTGCTGTCCAGCGGCATAAGGAGATCTTGCTGTTCGTAGGCATAGCAAAGTCTCGGCATGGCGAAGACTTCACCTCGTTCCGATGGAGACGCTGAACGGCCGCCAAGGGAAGCAACACGGAAGCTCAGGGTTTTCTCTACGTTTTCTCGTTCTCCTTCCGGTGCTGCCGAAACCAATTTTTCCTGAAGCCGGGGAGATATCCCGCCGTCGACCTCGAGCGTAAATCCCCCGTTGGCCTTCGGGGATATCCGCACCTTTCCTTTCTCCTCCTCTGTTAAAGTACTTTCCAGAATACCTATCGCTGCATCTTTCCCCAAAACTATCGTAACGGGGAAGGGGAGGAAGTGCTCCTCCGGGAGAATGCGCGCCGGTTTGATGTACTGCGGCGCATCCTCCCGGTTGAACCCCATGTTGGTGAGATGGCCGGCCATCGCCTCCGCAGCCTCTTGAAAAGAGGGAGAAACGACATGTGCGTACGCTTTGTTCAACTCCGGAAGTGTGCGGCTCTTCGCATAAGGCATTCGCATAACCCGTCCTAGAAACTGCTCGACGTCGATGGCCGATTTCACATTTGCCACAGAGCAGAAGACATAGGCCAGAGAGCAGTCCCAGCCTTCTTTGAGGGCCTGCACGGTGAGGATATAGCGGACCGGGCATCCGGGATCGAAAAGATCGAGTCCGTCCAGCTCTCTTTGAGAACCTGTCGCTACGGCGATCTGCTCGGGCGGGATGTTCTCGTGCTCCTCCAGATGCTTTTTAAGAACATCCACCGAAGCCTCTTTGTCTTTATCCTGTGCCTGGAAGAGCGCAATCGGTCGGATGTATTCGACGTCTTTTTTCGCAATCTCCTCAAGCCGTTTCCGTTCCATCACCGCTCCTGAGACTGCCGACTGCCAGTCCGGGTATTCCGTCAGGATGAAGGGGAGCTTCACCATCTCCTCCCGTTTCAGATCGGAAGGATGGACGCTCCAGAGAATGTTGCTTTCGACCGGGGTTGCCGTAAATTCGATCACGCACGATGGATGAATACGCGCCATCATCTCGCCGGAGAGCTTGCTGACCGCTTTGTGCGCCTCGTCGATTATTACGACGGGACGAATGCAATAGAGCGTATTCACGAACGAGTAGAGCGTATTTCCTTCGGAATCTCTCATGAGTCCCGGAAGATCGCAGGGGAGGAGCGAGAAGTGAGGGGCGAAGTCCTCGAAGCTACGGTAGATGTTGCGCTTGTCGCTCTTCTCTTCGTCGATTCTGAGCGTCTGTATGGTCAGGACGACGATGCACGTTTTCTCCTCCAGGTCCTTGACACGAATCTGGTAGATTTCGTCGGCGCCGAAGACGGCGACTCTTCCTCCGAACACCTTGTCCAGAGCTTCGCGGTAGGGGTGTCCGCGCTTTTTGAGCGCTTCGATGGTTTGACGCTCGATGACGTTGCTCGGAACCAGCCAGAGAACGATGGTGGTATCCAGACCGGAGAGTTTGGCGGCGTAGCCTGCGGCATAGGATGCCAGCAGCGTTTTTCCGCCTCCGGTGGGAATGCGTATGCACACGTACGGAACGCCCTCAAGCTCCCCGACATCTCCCCATCTCCGGAGATACGGCTGATTACGGGACTTGAAGGGCGGTTCGTGAATCTTCCGGAACTCCTCTTCCGGGCCATTGGTGCGCGCAACGGCGTCGAGATAGCTCTCCAAAACTTCGAGGGTCCTTCTCTGGTAACTCTTCAGATGCATATCGCCTACCCCCTTCGCACGTCGAACGGAATGTGGCGGAAGACGATCTTCCAGTCTTTCAGACGCTCGGCGCCTATGGTCGTCCGCATGGCGTAGATTATCCTCGGCCCGTCGTGAGGCGGCAGTTGATTCAGCGTCAGCGGTGTGAGCGTGTTTCCTCCGCCGGGCGATCTGTCCTTCAGAATACCGTTGTACAACAGATAGTAGGCAATCCCATCATCGACGCCCAGCAACGGGGAGAGTGCCGCCGGAGAAATCCATGCTCGCCCCGTCTAGCAGAACCAAACGTGAGCCGCCAGTTGCGCGAAGGCGACGTCCGGACGTATGCGTCCCATATCGTCGAAAACAGGGTCCCCCAGCCGGAAGAATCGAAACCCGCCTCCGCCCTTCCATTGCACGGTTTCGGAAATACCTCCCCGCTCTCCGTCGATGACTTTGCATAGGCGGGGGATGCAGTGCGTCCGCGCATGGTCGCCGATCTCCACGCCGATATAACGTCGTCCCGTCTTGTGAGCGACAGCGCCGGTCGTCCCCGATCCGAGGAAAGAGTCGAGCACCCAGTCTCCGGGGTTAGTGGCGATATGCAGGATGCGATGGAGAAGACGCTCGGGTTTGGGGGTGCCGAAGACATCGCGGGAAAAAAGAGCGACGATCTCCTTCTTCGCATCCTGTGTGTGCCCGACCTCTTCGTATGACCAGAAGGTTTGAGGCACTAAGCCCTGTTTTACTTCGTTCAAATAAATTTTAGGTGCAGGAACGTTGTTTCCACTATTGCCCCACCAAATTCTCCCGTCTAAGTCCATTTCGCGAAACTTATCCTCGGATACACGCCAATAAGAACCTGGAGGTGGGCCTTTTATCACACGACCGCTAGGACATAAAATTGAATATGTGCCCTTACTGTAAAAATTTCTTGCAGCTAAGTTATTGGGTCTCCAAGGCCCTCTCGGGTCATTGTCAGGGTTTTTGTAAGCTTTATCCTGTTTCATTGTTCGCGGCATGGGGTTGGGAAACCAGTGTTCGGCATCCTTTGCGTAGACTATTATGTAGTCGTGATCTTCCGAGAAATGACGGGCGCTTGATTTTGGTGAGTAGTTTTTTCTCCAAATAATCGAAGTAATGAAGTTCTTCCGCCCGAAGATCTCGTCCATTATCACCTTCAGATAGTGGGCTTCGTTATCGTCGATGGAGACCCATATGGAGCCGTCTTCCGCGAGGAGGTCGCGCAACAGCTCCAGCCTCGGATACATCATCGAGAGCCAGGCGGTATGCTCCATATTGTCGTCATAGTGTTCGAAGGCGCTGCGAGTATTGTACGGGGGGTCGATATAGATGCACCGGATCTTCCCGGCGAAACGCGGCAGAATCGCCTTGAGGGCGTCGAGATTGTCCCCCTGGATAAGCATGTTCTCCGCCGTTTCATCTCCGTGCGAGGAAACGGGTTCCAGGATGCGATAGGGAGCGGCTCGCGACGCCTTTAGATCGTGTTTTCTGGTCAGCCATTCAAGATGGGGCATTTTCGAGACCTCTCCTTGGTCAATTCTGTAATCAATTATATCACCGGAAGAAAGAGGAGAGGGCGGCTATTGGCGTTTGAGAAAACCTTGTATAGAAAAGAGTCGATTTTGTAGGGTGTTCGTTCTCTACTTCACACGTGCAGACGCTCTTTCAAGCTCTCCTGGAAAATCCGGGAGAAGTTGAGGTTCGCCTTGCGGGCTTCCTGGTCAAGCCAGCCGGGGAGCGTTACTGTGCGGTTGACCGCGCGCTCTTCCCACGATCTTCTTGCAGCCTTCATATCCGCGACCACAAGGCTTGCGACGGCGCCCTCCCGCGCTGGAATCCTGTCCGAATGCGTCGCGTCGGGTATCGGGAAACCGTCTTTTTCCATCCAGACAAGGACGTTTTCGAGCGCCTCCTTCGTCTCGACGAGGGCTTCATTCAGCGTTGGGGCGTTGCCGAAGCAGTTCTCGAGATCGGGGAACTCGAAATTGACGTTTCCGACGTCCTCGTGATCGGTTTCGAAGATCGCGGGAAACGCGATATACTCGTTTTTTTTCATTTTAGGAGACATGCTCTCCTCGCTCCTCATTTCAGACCCATCTGCCCGAAGAGTGACGAGGGGAGCGCTGCAGCGCTCCCCTTCGTGTCGTCAGCTTCTGGTGTAGACTGTCTCGCCGTCGATGATCGTGACGACGGCTCTGCTGCGTGCGTCCAGAGGGTCGCCGTTCCAGACGACGAGGTCCGCATCCTTTCCCTTTTCGACGGAGCCGACGCGGCCGGCGATCCCGAGGTGCTCGGCGGCGGAGAGCGTAACGGCCCGCAACGCCTCCTCGCGGGGGAGTCCGGCCCTGACGGCGAGCGAGAGGCAGACGGAGAGGTGTTCGATGGGAATCACCGGGTGGTCGGTGATGATGCAGAAGTGGACTCCTGCCTTCCAGAGAACCACGGGCGTGTCCCAGGTCTTGTTGCGCAGCTCCATCTTCGGTTTGCCGGTGAGCGAAGGGCCGACCGCAGCCATGACCTTGTTCTCGGCGAGGAAGGGGGCGATAAGATGCCCCTCGGTGCAGTGCTCCACCGTGTAGCGGATGGAGAACTCCTTCGCGATGCGGACCGCCGTGGCGATGTCGTCGCACCGGTGGGCGTGGACGCAGAGCGGAAGCTCTCCGTCGAGCACGGGGAGCATCGCCTCGTGCTGGAGGTTGCGCTCTCCGGCCTCGTTCTTCGCCTTCGCCTGGTTCTGCTTGCTCCGGTAGTTCTCCGCGTCGACAAGCGCCTGGCGCATCAGCGCCGCGTTTCCCATGCGCGTGTTGGGAAGCTTTCCCTTCTCCGTGTAGACGCGGATCGGATTCTCTCCAAGAGCTGCCTTCATCGCGGAGGGGGCTCGCACCAGCATCTCCTCGACGACCTTTTTCCGTCCGTTCACCGACGTGCTCGTCTTGATGATGGCGCCCTGCCCGCCGATGATGTTACCGCTTCCGGGGAGCGTCTGAACGCAGGTGACGCCGCCCGCGAGAGCGTCCTCGAAGGCGGTGTCGTCCTGATAGACCGCGTCGAGAATGCGGAGCTGCGGCGCGACGGGGTTCACCATGTCGTTGGCGTCCGCCATGCCGACCGGAAACCCCTCGCAGTAGGTGCCTATATGCGTATGCGCGTCGATGAGTCCGGGGGTGACGACGAGCGCGGAGGCGTCGACGACTTCGTCCGCCCCCTTTGGGTCGAGCCCCTCCGCGATGTCGGCGATTTTCCCCTTGTCCAGGAAAATCGTCACGTTCTTGCGCGTCGTGCCGAGCCCGGTTTCGAGCGTACCGGCGAGAATTGCCTTCATAAAGAGAGTACCTCCTTGAGATGTGGAGATTCGGATACTATTGCCCTTCATTTATTCTACATCATAAAAAGACTTTGGCAAAGAGGCGGTAATGAGGGTAAAAAAGAGGATGATAGTCCTGATGAAAGATGACCTATGGCGACGGCGCGATACAATATACGGCGTTCCGATGGAACGCCGTTTTTTTTGTTCCCCGAAGAAGAGAGAGGGTGTTTGTGAATGACCGATACGAATATGGGGTTGCACATCGTGGGAGTAGTCCGCTCTTCGTTGAAAGCGAGGGAGGAGTGCCCCAAGCAGGGGTTCGAGGGGGGCGTCGAGGCGGATATTCTGGTGACCCCGGAGTTTCGCGAGGGGCTCGACGGACTGGAAGCGGGACGTGACGTCCTGCTGTTTACCTGGCTTCACCAAGCGAAGCGGGATATTTTGAAAGTCCACCCGAGAGGGAACAGGGAGGCGCCGCTCAAAGGAGTCTTTGCCACACGCTCCCCGACGCGCCCCAATCCGATAGGACTTCACCGGGTGAAAATCCTCGAAAAAACGGACACATCTCTCCGGGTGTTCCCTCTGGAAGTTCTCGACGGCACTCCGGTGATCGATATAAAGCCCGTGCTCCTCGATGTCTCTCCGCCAATCGGCGAGAAGAACTCTTGAATGTATAGCGTGTTACTCATGGAAGTTCGCCGAGGCGTGGGTTATGCGGGGTTGCAAGCGTTGGACGCTTGTGCGTTCGTCGAAAGGATGGACGGCCTCGAAAGGATTCGGGGAGTCGTTTCGTCTCGCCGCCGATAGCGGTCTTCGAGCAAATGGAGGAGGAAGAACAAGGCGTTGTACGAGCGGCGCGGCGGAATGGGAGAGTCGTTCGTCCGCAAGCGATTTCTCTCGGCGGCGTCGATGAAAGAGGCGGCGCCGAGAGTTTCCCTTGGAGTCCGATAGACGCGCGAGGCGCGTTCTTCCGCACACTGCGGGAGCCGCGCCTCGCGCGTCCAGCCTACATGTTCCCGACGACCGCCTGGGCGAACGCGGAGCAGGAGACCTCGCGGGAGCCCTCGCGCTGCCTCGCCAGGTCGTAGGTGACCGCGCCGTCGCGGATCGTGCGTTCCATCGCCGCCACCGCGGTCTCCGCGGCTTCCTTCCACCCTATGTGCTCCAGAAGCAGCGTCGCCGAGAGGATGAGCGATCCCGGATTCGCCTTGTCGAGCCCGGCGTGCTTCGGGGCTGTTCCGTGCGTCGCCTCGAAGAAGGCGATCTCGTCGTTCATGTTGACTCCCGGAGCGAGCCCCAGCCCGCCGACCGAGGCGGCGAGGGCGTCGGAGAGATAGTCCCCGTTGAGATTCGCCATGGCGAGCACCGAGTACTCCGCGGGGCGGAGCAGAATCTGTTGCAGCATGGAGTCCGCGATGCGGTCCTTGACGACGATCTTCCCCTCGGGGCGTACGCCGCCGAACTCGTCCGCGAGCTGCTTCTCCGTGATGCAGACGTCGCCGAACTCATGGAGAGCGACTTCGTACCCCCATTTCATGAAGCCGCCTTCGGTGAACTTCATGATGTTCGCCTTGTGAACCAGCGTGACGGACGGGCGGTTATGCTCCATGGCGTACCGAACCGCCAGACGGACAAGGCGCTTGGTCGCGCTCGGGGACATGGGCTTCACGCCGAGCGCGGCGTCGTCGCGGATATTCCGGACGCCCAGCTCTTCGCGGAGAAAGTCGCGGAGTTTAAGGCACTCCGGCGTTCCGGACTCCCATTCGATCCCCGCGTACAGGTCTTCCGTGTTCTCGCGGAAGATGACCATGTCCACGTCCTGCGGCCGCTTCACCGGCGCTGGAACTCCTTCGAGCCAGCGGACGGGTCGGACGCAGGCGTACAGGTTGAGCCTCTGCCGGAACGCTACGTTGATGCTCCGGAACCCCTCTCCCACCGGCGTCGACAGGGGACCTTTGATGCCGATCCGGAAGTATTTCAGCGCGGTCAGGGAGTCCTCCGGAAGCGAGCAGCCGAAGCGTCCCGCAGCCTTCTCCCCGGCGTGGATCTCCCACCAGGCGATGCGTCGTGTACCGCCGTAGGCGCGTTGCACCGCGGCGTCGACGACGGCTCGCATCGCGGGGGTGATATCGCGCCCCACGCCGTCGCCCTCGATGTACGGGACGACCGGTTCGTCGGGAACGCGGAGCGCGCCGTCCTCCCGGCCTATCGCCTCTCCCCGCTCCGGCGGCGCGTACTGTTTCAGTTCCAATCCTGGAAAACGGGACATTGTTCTGCACACCATCCTTATTTCAAGCTGATGCTACATGTGATCCGGCGGCTCCGCCCAGCCGAGCGATTCGAAATACGCCTGCAGCGAACTTTCGAGGTGCTCTTCCCAGACCGTCCGGGCTTTTCGCTCGTCCCGCGCTTCGAAGGCGTCGACAAGCGCCTGTCTGTCGTCGAGCAGCCGCTCCCCGCGCCGTTCAAGAACCCTGTCGACGACGCGGAAGCGCTCCAGCAGTTCGCGTTCGTGCCAGACCATCCGGATCAGGCGGGAGATGCGGCAAGCGTCGATGAACTTTCTGCTGAAGCGTCGTGTGATCGCCCCGTACTCCTCGGAAAGCCTCTCTCCTCGCTCCGCGAAGAGCAGTCTTCCGGATCGGATGAGTTCCTTCAGCTCCTCGATCTCCGAAGGGGTGATGCGTCGGCTCGCATAGGCCGCCGCCAGCCCCTCCAGGCTCTTTCTGATGGAGAAGATGTCCGCCGCATCCTGGGGTGTTAATTCCACGACGACGAAGCCTTTCATCGGGATCTGCCGGATCAGCCCCTCGGCTTCCAGTCGCCGCAGCGCTTCGCGGACCGGCATGCGGCTGACGTCGAACTTGGCCGCCAGGTCGGTATCCTTGAAGTGCTCCCCCTGGGGAAGATCTCCGCTGAGGATGGCCTTCCGGAGCCGTTCGTAGATGATCTCGCGGAACGGTTTGGTTACAAGAGGTTCTTCGGGTCCGAGAAGGGAATCAATCACTATGCTCTTCCTTCCTGAGAGTAGAGGTTGTCTCTCTATTCTATCCCAATGCTTCGGGAAAGCGAACGATCTCTTCGGCGGAAGGGCCATCGAAGCTTTCCTTCCGCCGAAGACTCTTATCGCGGAGCCGTCTTCCCTCGATCCTTCAGCATGCGCAGGAAGATCGGGGCCAGAAGCGTGGCGAAGGTGAGGGCGAGAAGGACGAGGACGATGGGGCGAACGAAGAGTTTTGCGCCCTCGAGCTTCATGGCCCAGATGAAGTTGGTCTCCGCCAGCTTCCCCAGGATGAGCGAGAGGAGGAAGGCGGGAGGCGAGTATCCGTAGCGCTTCATCAGCCAGCCGAGGAGGCCGAAGATGAGCGTGAGCGAAAAGTCGAAGGACATCTCGCGGAACGCGAAGCTCCCCGTCAGACTGAAGAGGGCGATGATCGGGACGAGGATCTTCGTCGGGATGGAGGCCGTCTTCGAGAACATGCTGAACGCGGCAAGGCCGAGGAAGAACATGATCACGTTCCCTACGAGGAGGGAGAAGAAGATGGTGTACGCGTCCCCGGCGAATTCGTTGAACATCGAGGGGCCCGGTTGGATGTTGTTGATCATCAGCGCGGTCATGATGACGAGCGTCGTGCCGCTGCCGGGGATGCCGAGGGTGATGGTGGGGATGAGCGCGCCTCCGGTGACGGCGTTGTTGCAGGCGCTTACGGCGACGAGGGCTTCGGGGCTCCCCTTGCCGAACTCCTCGGGGTGTTTCGACGTCTGCTTCGCCTGTCCGTAGCTGATCCACGAGGCGATCGCCGCTCCCGTACCGGGGATGATGCCGATGATGACGCCGATGACGGCGGAGCGGAACATCAGGAGCTTGTACTTCATGGAGTTCCGGATGCCGTCCCACAGCGTGCACGAGGAGGCGCCCTTCCCGGCGTTCTCGACGATGTTCTCTTCGTTGACCATATCGAACAGCTCCGCGAAGCCGAAGAGTCCCAGAAGCACCGGGATGAGCGGCACGCCGTCGTACAGCTCCATGAAACCGAAGGAGCTTCTGGTGTACCCCATGACCGTCTCCATGCCTATGGTGGCCACCAGAAGGCCGAAGACCGCGGAGAGAAGACCCTTGAGCGGGTTTTTCCCCGCGAGCGTGGCGACGGCGGAGAGGCCGAAGATCGAGAGCATGAACATCTCGGCCGGGCCGAACGAGAGGGCGTACTGCCCCACCAGCGGCCCGAGGAAGATGCAGACGAGCGCGCCGAAGACGCCGCCGAAGGTGGAGGCGAACAGCGATGCCCCGAGCGCCTTTTTCGCGAGTCCCTTGCGCGTCATCGCGTAGCCGTCGAGGCAGACCGCGGCGGCGGACGGGGTCCCCGGCATGTTCATCAGGATGGCCGGGATGGGCCCCGCCGCCTGCGAGCCGCCGAAGACCGCCATCATGAAGATCACTGCCTTCAGCGGTCCCATATAGACCGAGAAGGGGAGCATCATGGCGAGGATGTTCGTGTCATTGAAACCGGGTACCGCGCCGATGAAGAAGCCCAGAAGAAGCCCCGCGACGAGCCAGGCCATGATCTGCGGCTGAAAAACGGTGAGCACCGCGTTCGTCATCAGTTCATAATCCATGGAAGTCCCCCCCTACAGCGTGAACAGCGGCGTGATCAGACGAGGAAGGTCGAGGTCGACGATCCGCAGCATCACCAGATGGAGCAGCGCGGTCAATACGAGCGAGACGATGAACGCGGTCCGCTTGTCGGCTCCGAGCCATGCCTGCGTCCCGAAGAGAAAAAGAAAGCTGGACGCGGAATATCCGAGGAACGGCATGGCCGACAGGTAGAGCGCCGTCACCAGGAGCAGACCGGCCGGTTTCTTCAGCGACCACCCCTTCGCCGCTCCGTACACTCCCTTCGCGATTCTGAAGAGCGTCGCGCCCAGCATGACCGCGAGGACGCCCGTCACCAGGTACGGCCAGAGCAGGACTTCCGACGGAATGCTCCGGACCTGCCAGTGGTAGGCGGCTATGAAGAGTCCCATGATTCCCGGGACGATGAACTCTCCCCTGTCGACCCTTTTCATGGCGACCTACTGCTGCATCAGCGACGCGTAGGTCTCGAGGACGACGTCGAAGTCCTTCGCGAACTTCTCGCACTCCTCGGGGCTCCAGTAGTCGACGAACGTCGCCATGCCCATGGTCTCGGCCTGTTTCTTCGCGCCCTCGGAAGAGATCGCTTCCTTGAAGGCGGCGACGAGACGGGCGTACTCCTCGGGATGTTTCTCCATGAACTCGCGGGAGACGACGACCCCGAAGGGTTCGAGGAAGTCCGGGAAGTCCATTCCGGGGAGCGCCTCGTTGACGGGAGGCATGTCGAAGATTCCGGCGGCCTTGTTGTCCTTCGCGAAGACGCCGAGCCCCTTGAAGAAGTCCTTCATCGGGACGGCCGAGGCGGAGACGCTGACGATGACGTCGAGGTGCTTGCCTGCGAGCGCTTTTCTGGACTCCGCGCCGCCGTTGAACGCGACGAGGGTGGCCTTGATGCCGGTCCTTTCGATGAAGAGGCGCGCCGCGAGCGTGGAGACCGCAGTCGGGTGGGCTCCGCCGACCTTCAGAGGCTCCGACGCCGTCTTGCCGTATTCGATCAGCTCCCGGAGCGTGTTGAAGGGAGAGTCCTTGTGGACGAAGACCGCGTTCTGGTCGGTGATGATGTTGCCGACGAAAGCGAGGTCGTTCCAGCCTATCGAGGCGTCCTTCTGGTATTTCGCGGCGATGTTGACCATGTTGAAGGTGATGATGGCCGTGGCGTACCCCTGTTTTCCCGAGTTTCTCAGCTTGTTCATGCCGATCATGCCGGACGCGCCCGGTACGTAGTCGAACTTGAACGGCTGCCCGAGCTGCGCGCCCCATTCGTCGGTCACGATGCGGCTCGCCCTGTCCCATCCGCCGCCCGCCGCCGCGGGGACGATGTGGTTGATCGGTTTCTCCGGGTAGGCGGCGAACGCCGCGCCCGGCGCAAGAAGAACCAAGACGAGAATCGCTGCGAAAATCCGTTTCATCGGTGAAAAACCTCCTTTGTCCGCACTCCCCGACCGTGACGCGGCCGAGGTCCTTGTTTCCGGCGGAAACGCCGGAAAGCCCAGAGTCAAAAGCCGGTCAACTCCCGGAATGCCTCGTCCGGGTCGTACAGGGTACCTCCTTTCGTCCAGAGTTCGCGGGTCGCGGCGACGGCTTGATACTGCTCCGTCGGCGACTCTCCTTCGACTCTCTCCGCGTTCTGCGTATAGGGCCAGTCGCTTCCCCAGAGCAGGCGTCTGCTCCCGAGCATCTCCGTCAGCATTTCGGCGAGGTCGCAACAGTTCCGGACCGCCTCGCGGTGCGGGGCGTCGGGAACGACGCGGTAGGCGGCGGATGTTTTGACCCAGAGTTTCCCTTCGTCTCCGTATTGGGCGATCTCCTTGTATATGGAGGGCGTCTTCGTTATGAAGCCCCTCAACCCTTCCGACGGTCTCATGAAGTGGTCGATCACGATCTTCGGGACGTGCGGATAGAGCGCGTCGACGACCTTCATCAGCCGGTCGGATTCCACATGGAGTTCGACGTGCATGCCGAGGCGGTTGAGTGCGTTCCATAGCGGGACGTAGAGACGGCGGTCGAATGTGAGCGCATCGTCGTCCGTCTGTACGAGATTGAAACGGATGCCGACCACTCCCGCGGAGTGGAGCGCTTCCAAGGTTTCGGGAGGCGTGCGGGGATCGACCACGGCGACGCCGAAGCGTCCGAAGGAGGTGTTTTGCGTCGCCAGGTGGCGGAGCAGAAAGGAGTTGTCCGTCTTCAGAAAGCTGGGTTGTACGAGGAGCGCGCCGTCGACGCCGGCGGGGGACGAGAGCTTTCGGTAGTCGTCGAAGAGGGCGCTCCGCTCCGGAATGTACCGTGCGGAAGGGGCGCCCCCGCGCAGCGCGCCGACATCGAAAATGTGCATGTGGGAATCGATCATCGGGACATCTCCTTTATCGCCGAGAGTCTTTGAATCCTGAATCCTGGATACAAGATTATAATACCCGCTTTCGTCCGTCTGTCAAGCGGCATTTTTGGAAAAGAGCAATTTTATTGGCGGCTCGATGAATCAATCGCAGAGGAAAGGGGAGAGAAGGGGCCGGGGAGGCGCTCCGTTTGCGGTGAATGATGGCGGAACGACGGAGGCATAGCAGGAGAACGGTAATGCCTTCCCGAAAACGACGGCCGTCCCCGGAAGCATCTCGCGTTCCGAAGAAGGCCGTTGACTGTGCGCGGTCATGAATCGGCGACGGCTTCGTCCCGTGGACGGCCTACTCCTCCATCACGCGGCGGCAGGCGTCCCTGAAGCACTCGCACAGGGTGGGGTGCGCGTGGATCGTGTTCGCGACGTCCTCGGCGGTGAGATGCTTCGCGACCGCCAGCGTGGCCTCTCCCAGGAGGGAGGCGGCCTCCGGTCCCATGATGTGGACTCCGAGGATCGTCCTGCCGGCGGCGCGGGCGACCACCTTGACGAAGCCGTCCCCCTCGCCCATGGCGAGCGCCATGCCGTTGGCCCCGAAGTGGGCCTTCGCGGAGACGATCTCTTCGCCGCGCGCGCGGGCCTCCTCCTCGGTGAGGCCGACCGTCGCGACCTCCGGCTCGATGAAGACGCACGCCGGAAGCGCGTCGAGGTCCACCCGGTATGAACCGCCCGTCATATGGCTCACGGCGGCGAGCGCCTGGTACTCCGCGAGGTGGGCCAGCATGGCTCCGCCCGTGCAGTCGCCGACGGCGTACACCCCCTCGACCGACGTCATCATGGCGTCGTCGACGGCGATGCACCCTTTCGCCACGCGGACGGGGCCGTTCTCCAGGCCGAAGCCGTCGAGAATCGGCTCCATGCTGGAGGCCAGCAGCAGGCGATCGCACCGCTCCTCGAACGGCTCGTCCTTCGCGGTTCCCCGGAGGAGCAGCCCGCCGCCTTCCTGCACGGCTTCGGAGAGGCGCACGTACTCGCGCACGTCCGTGCCGCGCTTCTTCATGATCTGGCCGACCTTCTTCTTGACGTCGCCGTCGAGGCGGCGCAGAATCTGGTCGGAGTGCTTCAGCAGAATGACATTCTTCCCCAGATTCTGGAGCATCATCGCCATTTCGAGGGCGATGACCCCCGCGCCGAGCACCGCGACCGTCCGCACGTCGCCGTTTCGCTCCGGGTCCCAGAGGAGCGGGTCGACGATGGCCCAGTCGCCCGTCAGCACCTCCGGCAGGTCGTTCCCCGCGAACGACGGTCTGACGGAGCGCGCGCCCGCAGCGACGAGCAGCCGGGACGAAGCAATCTCTTCGACGCTCCCGTCCTCCTTGCGGACGGAGATCTTCTTCTCTCCCTCCCACTGCGTTACCGCGGCCGTTCCCCTGTACGTCTTCACCTTCGCCATACGCAGCGCGGTGGCCGAGCCCTGGCGCAGCTTGTCCATCGTCGCCTCCACGCGGCTCCAGAGTCCGTCCCGTTCTCCCTTGCCGCCGACGATATGCGCGTAGAGCGCCTTGGTGGGGATGCACCCCCTGTTGAGGCAGGTCCCGCCGAGGCGGTCCTTCTCGATCAGCGCCACGCTCATCCCCGCGTGCGACGCCAGTTCCGCGGCGCGAAGCCCTCCCGGGCCGCCGCCGATGACAATCAGGTCGTACATGCTCTCTCTCCTTCCCTGCGCGGTACTGAAAAGGGGGCGTCGCACACGCGGCGCGCCGCCCCCCGATGATACTGTCGCTGCGCGGTTATTCTCCGTCCCCGAACTGCCAGCGGAGAATAGGATTCCGCGCCGCAGTCGTCTCGTCCGGGCGGGAGACGGGCGTCGTCAGCGGCATGTCGTGGAAAGGTTCCGCCCCCTCGGCCTTCGCCTTCGCGACGATCTCCTCCATGGCGGCGGCGAACCGGTCGAGCGTCTCCTGCGACTCCGTCTCCGTGGGCTCGACCATCAGCGCCTCCGGGACGATGAGCGGGAAGTAGACCGTCGGCGGATGGTACCCCGCGTCGATCAGCGCCTTGGCAACGTCGAGGCTGCTTACTCCTGTCTCGTGCTTCAGCGCGCCTCCGTTGAGCACGAACTCGTGCATGCAGTACCCCTTGTGCGCGAGCGGGTAGATGTGCTCCAGTTTTTTGGCGAGGTAGTTCGCGTTGAGCACCGCCGTCTCGGAGACCTCTTGCAACCCCTCTGCCCCCAAAGTTCTGATGTAGGTGTAGGCGCGGACGAGCACGCCGAAGTTGCCGAAGAAGCTGCGCACCCTGCCGATGGACTGCGGGTGCATGTCCGCATGTTCCAGCCGGTACGCTCCGTCCGCGAAGCCGATCACCGGCGTCGGAAGGAAGGGGACGAGCACGTTCTTCACGCCGACCGCGCCCGCTCCGGGGCCGCCTCCGCCGTGTGGCGTGCTGAAGGTCTTGTGGAGGTTCAGATGGAGCACGTCGAATCCCATGTCGCCGGGGCGCGCCTTCCCCATGATCGCGTTCGCGTTTGCCCCGTCGTAGTAGACGAGCCCCCCCGCCGCGTGAATCGTCTCCGTCAGGGCGAGGATGTTCCGCTCGAAGACGCCGAGCGTGTTCGGGTTGGTGAGCATCAAGGCGGCGACGGAGTCGTCCATCATCGCCTTGAGCGCGTCGAGGTCGACCATCCCCTCGGCGTCGGAGGCGACTTCTACCGTATCGAAGCCGGTGACCGCCGCCGACGCCGGGTTGGTGCCGTGCGCGGAGTCGGGGACGATGACCTTCGTCCGCTTATGGTCTCCCCGGCTCTCGTGGTACGCCTTGATCATCATCAGACCGGTCTGTTCCCCGTGCGCTCCGGCGGCGGGCTGGAGCGTGACCGCGTCCATCCCGGTGATCTCCGCGAGCATCGCGCTCAGGTCGTACATGAGCTTCAGCGCGCCCTGGACCGTTCCCTCGGGCTGAAGGGGGTGGATGCGCGAGAAGCCCGGCATCCGGGCGGCGACCTCGTTCACCTTCGGGTTGTACTTCATGGTGCACGAGCCGAGAGGGTAGAAGCCCTCGTCGACCGAGTAGTTCCTCTTCGAGAGGCCTGTGAAGTGGCGCACCACGTCCACCTCGGCCAGTTCTGGCAGTCTGGGGGCCGCGGCGCGGCAGAAGCCCTTCAGCTCCTCGCCGCAGTCCACGGCGGGAACGTCGAGTTCCGGCAGCGCGTAGCCGACCCGTCCGGGGCGGCTGGTTTCAAAAAGCGTGTCCATCGTGCGTTTCATCGGGCGTCACCTCCCGCAACCGCGACCATGCGGTCAATCTCTTCCTTCGTGCGGCTCTCCGTTACCGCGAGGAGCCAGCCGTTCTTCAAGCGCGGATATTCCGCTTCCAGGGAGTACCCGCCGAGAATGCCCTGCTGCAGAAGGCGGGCGTTCAGTTTGTCCACCGGTTCCTCGCAGAGCAGCGCGGTCTCGCGGAAAGACGGAACGCCGGGGAACGCCCTCCGGAATTTGCCCGTCTTTTCGAGCTGCTCCACCGCGTAGGCTGACTTGGCGAGAATCTGGCCGCCGATGTCGCGGAGTCCCTGCGGCCCCATGAGGCTGAGGTAGACCGAGGCCGCGACGATGCAGAGGTTCTGGTTCGAGCAGATGTTCGACGTGGCCTTCTCGCGGCGGATGTGCTGCTCGCGCGCCTGGAGCGTGAGGACGAAGGTGCGGCGCCCTTGGCTGTCGGTAGTCTGGCCGCAGATGCGTCCCGGCATCTTCCGCATCAGGGGCTTGTTCACGGCGATGAAGCCGAAGGCGGGGCCGCCGAAGTTCATCGGATTGCCCGCCGTCTGGCCGTCGCCGACGACGATGTCGGCACCGAGCTTTCCGGGCGCTTCGAGGGTTCCCAGCGCGAGCAGGTCGGAGGAGACGATGAAGAGCCCCTTCGCCTCGTGAACGGCGTCTCCGAGTTCCTGCAGGTTCTCCAGGTTGCCGAAGAAGTTGGGCGACTGGACGATCAGCGCGGCGGCGTCCCCGCCTTCGAGCGCCTTCGCCAGCGCTGCGCGGTCGATCCGGCCGTTCTCCGCGGGGAGTTCGGCGTACTCGAGTCGCCGGCTCCAGCAGTAGGTACGGACGGTCTGCCTCGTCTGCGGATGCACATTCCGGCCGCAGAGTACCGTACGCTTTTTTGTCGCGGAGGCCGCAAGCACCGCGGCTTCGGCGGCGGCGGAGGCGCCGTCGTACATGGAGGCGTTGGAGATCTCCATGCCGGTGAGTTCGCAGACCATGGTCTGGTACTGGAAGATGGCCTGGAGCGTCCCCTGCGCCACCTCCGGCTGGTAGGGGGTGTAGCTGGTGGTGAATTCGCCCCGCGAGACGATGCTGTCGACCGCCGAGGGGATGAAGTGGTCGTAGACCCCCGCGCCGAGGAAGCAGATTGCGTCGTCCGCGTTCAGATTTTTTCCTGAGAGAGCGCGAAGATCGCGGAGCATCTCAGGCTCTGAGAGGGCCTTCGGCAGATCGGAGGCCTTCTTCTGACGGACCTGCACGGGGATTCCGGAGAAGAGGTCGTCAACGCTCGCGGCGCCGACGACGCCGAGCATCCGGCGACGGTCCTCCGCCGTGACGGGAATATAACGGTTCATGGCGATCCCCCCTTACGACTCTTCCGCTTCCAGCTCCTCGACGAGCTTGGCGTACGCGGCGGCGTCGAGGAGTTTGTCCACGTCGGAGGGATTGTCCACCTCCATCTTGACCAGCCAGTTGGAGTACGGATCCTGGTTCAGCAGCTCGGGCGCGCCGTCGAGATCCTCGTTGACCTCGGCGACCGTGCCGGAGACGGGGCAAAAGACGTCGTTCGCGCCCTTCACCGACTCCACGACGATGAAGTCCTCGCCGGCCTTCGCCTTTCTGCCGACGTCGGGAAGCTCCACGTAGACCACGTCGCCCATCGCGTGCTGCGCGTAGTCGCTGATGCCCATGACGCCCATGCCGTCGACGATTTTGATCCACTCGTGATCCTTTGTGTAGTGAAGATCCTGGGGTATTTTTGCCATGCTGTTCATCCTCCTCTTGTTTTTGGTTTCAGTTTTCAGCTCTTGTAGCTCTTTGCGTAGAATGGGCGCTTGACCACGACGCCCTGTTTCGGCTTGTCGCGGATGACGATCCAGAGATGCTCTCCCTCGGCGGGCGCGGGGGTCTCCACGTAGCACGAGGCGATGTTGGCGTCCAGCGAGGGGCTGTATCCGCCCGTCGTCACGTGCCCGACGACGCGCCCCTCCGCGTTCGCCACGTCCATGCCGTGCCGGGGAACGCCCTTGTCCTCCAGGCGCAGCGCTACAGTGCGGTGTTTCAATCCTTCTTCTTTCTGGTGTTTGAGTACGGGCTGACCGATGAAGCCGCCCGCCTTGTCCACCTTCACGAAGAAGCCGTATCCCGCCTCCAGCGGGCCGATAGTCTCGGTGTATTCGTGGCCGCACAGCGGGAGTCCCGCCTCGAAGCGAAGGCTGTCGCGCGCGCCCAAACCTATCGGGAGCAGGCCGAACTCTTTCCCGGCTTCCATCAGGAGATCCCAGAGTTCGCCCCCCTTCTCCCAGTCGACGTAGATCTCGAAGCCGTCCTCGCCGGTGTACCCGGTTCTGCTGACGATCGCCGGAATACCGCCCACAGTCGCAGGATCCCTGAAGTGGAAGAACTTCAGGGAGGACGGATCGAAGTCCGCGATCTTCGCGAGGATGGCCTCGGCGTTCGGGCCCTGGAGCGCGACCTCGGCCGTCTTCGCCGAGAGGTTTTCGATGGCGACGCCTTCGGCGGGGAGATGAGCGGTGAACCACTCCCAGTCCTTCTCCACATTCGCCGCGTTCACCACCAGAAGGTATTTGTCCGGGGAGTAGCGGTAGACCAGCAGGTCGTCCACGACGCCTCCCGTCTCGGTGCACATGATGTTGTACTGTACCTGGGAGTCGTGCATCGCCGTGATGTCGTTGGTGATCAGCGACGACAGCCAGGCTTGCGCGCCCCGTCCCTCGACCGTGATCTCCCCCATGTGAGAGACGTCGAAGAGTCCCGCCTTGGAACGCACGGTCAGGTGCTCCGTCTTGATCCCTGTAGATTCGTACTGTACGGGGAGCTCCCAGCCGCCGAAATCCACCATCCTGCCGCCTGCTGCAACGTGCTTCTCGTACATCGGGGTTCTTTTCATGCGTTTTCCTCCTTGTGTCTTCCGATAGGAGCCTCTTCAAGCCACTCCGCCACATCCGCCATTTCGGGCGAGCCGGGAAACGCCGCGCGCACCGCTTCCGCCATCTCCTTCCATGAGAAGGGGAGGCCCTCCAGCGCCTTCGCCAGCGAGAGAATCATCTCGCCGTCCATGGCGTCCGAGAAGACCTGCGCACCGCGAATCCTTCCCGCGGGAGCGTCGCATCGCAGCTCAACGCCGCCCCATCCGAAGCGCTTCCTGATCGCCGCCGCGCACTCCGGGACTCTGCCGTAGCGCCACTCCCTGCCGCTGTACTTTTCATAAAGCCGCGTGAAGGCCTCCGACTCGGGCTCGTCGGACTCCCGCCGGACCTCGTTGTGCGGGTACTCCTCAAGGAACGCGCGCTCAAGCGCGTCCATCAGCGCGTCGCGCGTCAGATCGGGGGAGGCCTCCGCGAGATTGACCACCCGCGAGGCCACGGAGGTTACCCCCTTCGATTGCAGCTTCTCGGGGTCGACGTTGAGGTAGCGCGACAGCTTCGACATGTCCACGGAAAGAAGGAGCGTGCCGTGGTGCAGTCCCCTGTGCCGCGTGAGCTGGTAGGCGTTTCCCGAGAACTTGCGTCCCTCCAGCAGGAGGTCGTTCCGGCCGGAGAACTCCGCGTTGATTCCGAGCGAGCGCAGTGCGGCGAGAACGACGCCGAGCTGCCGTTCCATGCTGTAGAGAGGGCGGGGCATGATGAAGGAGTAGTTGAGGTTGCCGAGATCGTGGTAGACCGCGCCGCCGCCGGAGGAGCGCCGGGCGAGCCGTCCTCCCTCGGATTCGAGCAGGTCGAGGCGGCATTCGCTCCACGCGTTCTGGTTGCGCCCGATGACGACGGTATGCGCATTCTGCCAGAGGTAGAAGATCGCCTCGTCGTCGGCGCAGTCGCCCATGAGGAACTCCTCTCGGGCCAGGTTTTTCCACGGATCCGTGTCCGGCGAGCGGACACGACGGATTTTCAGGGGGTGGTTTTGGTGCGAGAGCGCGCGACAGACCATGAAATCGCCTCCTTATACAGGTAAGCTATTCTCTGTCGCATAGTCTCGAAGAGGGACGACGTGGTCGTTGCGAGAACTATTCTTTTCAGAGTACCGTCCGGCCGCAATCCTTTCGCCTGAGAGTTTCAGCCGTTCTTTCGAAACGGCCTTGCCCCTTCGGCGTCTCCCCTCATTGCGGAGGAGACTCTCTTGCGGCGTTCATACGGAAAGTACATTCATTGTAGCGAATGAACCGAAAGTGTCAAGCGGCGCGGCGGAATAGTGCGACGGAATTTTATTATAATAAATTTGTTCTTGTGAACAAAGAGTGCGCCGATGAAGACTGCTCCGGTTGCACGCGCAGAAGGGGTTCGCGCCCGCGCTGCTTTCCCCGGCGTAGTATTCGGCGGTGACTCACTCCTGAACACGCCCCATTCTTCGGCAGCGGCGGCGGAGGCACGGGCCCTGTTGTCCCAAGGGGCCTCTGCGGGCGGGGAGCGCGTCGGGGCTTTTCAGCGCCTCCCTGCATTCCGTGCAGAGCCCAGCCACGGCTACGGACTGCGGAAGCAGTTCGAGTCCTGTCCCCTCCAGCCATTTCTCCAGAGTGTGCTGTTTCTCATCTTCGGCGGGGAGGGGGAAGAGCGCGCCGCAATGCCTGCAGAACGCCGTGAGATGGATCTTCTGCAGCGGGACGTCGAGCCGGAATTCGCCGTCGCTCAGGTAGATGATGTTCACAACGCCCATCTCCCCCAGAAGGTTGAGCGTCCTGTAGATCGTCGCGATGCCGATCGAGGGGTCCACCTCGCGCGTCCTGTCCCAGATGTTCTGAACCGACGTGGGGTTGCCCAAATCCTCGGCGATGACCCGGAAGAGCGTTTCACGCTGTGCAGTGAGGCGAAGCCCCCGGTCCTTCAGCTTTTCCAGGAAAGCCTGTACTGTCTCATCCGTGCGCGTATTGTTCGTCATGGTGTGTTCCCTCCCTGGTTTTGAGGAAAATTATACCCCTCCGGCTGTACCGGCACGTCCCGGCGTTTTCTCCGCCTGCCGACCCGCGAGTATGCATCTTCCCCTTGACATAATGCCACAGGATAGCGTATTATGCAAATGATAATTATTATCATTAAAGGAGGAGATCGAGATGCCGGGAAGAAACGGAACGGGACCCATGGGACAGGGGTCGATGACCGGATGGGGGCGCGGCCCTTGCGGGCGCGGCGTCGCAGCAGGCGGACGATTTTTTAGAGGGCGCGGCTGCTTTGGTTGGGGCATGCGTATGGGAATGGGTATGGGCAGAGGCGGCGTGTGGGCCGAGCCGTATACCGGGGCCGACGAACAGACACTGCTCGAACAGGAGCTTGCAATGACCGAGGCAAGGGCGCAGGAGCTGCGCGCCAGACTGGGAAAGGGTGGGGACGCAGAGTGACGAAAGCGGCGATTGCAATGGACAGCGGCGTTATTTCCGAGCACTTCGGCAAGACGAAGGAGTTTCTTTTCATCACCTTCGAGGGGAAGAACGAGATCTCGCGCGAGATCCTTCCTCCTCCCGCCGAAGAGCATGTTCCCGGGCTCTTCCCGAACTGGGTGAAGAAGATGGGGGCCGACGTGGTGGTCGCGGGAGGCATGGGAACGCAGGCGAAGCGGATGTTCGAGGCGCTGGGCGTCGGTGTCTGCACGGTTCCCTCCATGGGTGTGGAGCAGGCTGTGGAGGCGCTCCTCTCCGGTTCTCTGCAGGGCGTCGATATGGAGTGCACCCACGGACACGACCACTCCTGCGGAAAATGAAGATCGCCGTGGCGAGCGGCAAGGGGGGCGCGGGCAAGACCAGCATCGCGGCCTCCCTTGTTCTTGCAAAGCGAGGGGTGCTCGCGATGGATCTCGACGTGGAGGAACCCAATCTGGGGATTCTTCTGGGGTGTTCGCCCGGTGAATTGCGCCCGGTGCATCAACCTGTGGCGTATGTGGAGCCCGATCTCTGCTCGGGCTGCGGCAGATGCGCACAGGCGTGCGCGTACGGCGCCATCGCATGGTTCGGCTCCGGCCTTCCCGTGGTGAACGAATCGCTCTGTCACGGGTGCGGCGTCTGTCCGCTCGTCTGTCCGACGGGGGCGATGCGTGAGCGCGAGAAGGTGATCGGCGAGATCCGCTCCGGATTCGTCGACGGGGCGCCCTTCCTCGAAGGACGGCTTGAGGTCGGAGGCGTGAGCACGGTACGGCTTATCGAGGCGACGATCCAGGCGGGCGAGTCGCTGCACGCCGACGACTGGATCATGGATGCGCCTCCGGGCGCTTCCTGTCCCGTGTCGGCGGTGCTGCGCGAGGCGGACGCCGCCATCCTTGTCGTCGAGCCGACGCCGTTCGGTCTTTCGGATGTCGCGGGTGTGCTCGAGGTGGTTGCGGACATGAAAAAACCTGCGGGAATTGTTGCGAACAAGACCGGCATGGGCGATCTTTCGCTGGATGATCTCTGCCGTCGCTTCTCCGTCGAGGTGTTTGCCCGCTACCCCTTCACCCGCTCCGCCGCGAAGGCGGGGGCAAGGGGAGTCTGCCCGTACCGCTCCGAGGAAACGTGGGTATGGAAGACAGAGTCCCTCTGGCGTGCCATTGAAAGGAGATTCTCATGAGTCCGCGCGAGATCGTTGTCGTCAGCGGCAAGGGCGGCACAGGGAAGACGACCCTCACGGCCTGTTTTGCAGCGCTTGCGGAGGGGCCGAGGATCATGGCCGACGCCGACGTGGACGCGCCGAACCTGGAGCTGCTTCTTTCCCCCCGAGAGACGGAAAAGCGCCCCTTCTTCGGTATGGAGGTCGCGCATGTGGACGCCGCTCGCTGCACGGGGTGCGGTGAGTGCGAGCGCTTCTGCCGCTTCAGGGCGATCTCCGTCCGGGACGGAAAGGCGGAGGTGGACTCCGGTTTCTGCGAAGGGTGCGGAGGATGCCTGCTTGTCTGCCCCGAGGCGTGCATCTCCAAGGAGAAGTTCCAGCGAGGAGTGCTCCGCCGCGGCGAGACGGATTTTGGTTCGATGTGGTATGCTCGTCTGACGCCCGGTGGCGAGAACTCCGGTATGCTGGTCGCCCTTCTGCGCAAGGAGGCGAAGCGTGAAGCCGTTGAAAGAGGCGTTTCGCTCCTTCTCGTGGACGGACCTCCCGGCGTGGGATGTCCTGTTATCTCTTCGTTGACGGGAGCGGACTTCGCGGTGCTGGTGACCGAGCCTTCGCGCTCGGCGCTTTCGGATTTGCGAAGAGTGATCTCCCTCTGTACGATGCTTTCGGTTCCCTTCGGCATCGCGGTGAACCGCTGGGATCTTTCGAAAGAGATGACCAGCGCAATCCGCGCCGCCTGTGACGAAGAGGGGTGGTCCTTCCTCGGCGCCGTGCCTTTTTCGGAGAAGACGGCGAGAGCCGTCAACGAGGGACGCATCCCGGTGAAGGAGATTGGCGACCCGCTGCGCGAACTGTGGCGGGCTATACTCGAGAAAGGACGTGAACATTGATATGGCAAAAATAGGAATCCCCTCTTTGGGAACTGATGAGGCAAGCGCTGTGGCGGACCGTTTCGCCCGCGCTCCGTTTTTTATGATCGCCGATGAAAAGGGCGCGATTTTGGAATCCTTCGAGAACACGGCCGGAAGCGAGGCCCATGGGGCCGCTTCCAAGGCGCTGATGGCGCTTTCGCAGAAGGAGGTCTCCATACTGCTGGTTCCGCGTCTGGGACCGAACGCGATCGGCTTTGCCAAACAGGCCGGGATGAGCGCGTTCTGCGCCGAAGGATTGACTGTGAAAGACGCGCTCGCGAAGTATGCGCAGGGTTCCCTCGAGAAATTACTGTAAATCAGGAGTACAATAGACTGCAGCATCCATAATACGACAAAGGGGCGAACCTTTTTTATGACACTGCCACCGAAAAGCGACAAGAAACAGATCAAGAAAATCTACGCCGTCGGAAGCGGCAAGGGCGGAGTGGGAAAGAGCTCCGTGACGTCGCTCCTGGCGATCGCAGCCGCTCGTCAGGGGAAGAGGGTGGGCATTTTGGACGCCGACATCACGGGGCCGTCCATCCCGACGTTCTTCGGCCTGCATACCTTCCCGTTCGGCAACGCCGAGGGGATCGAGCCTCCGGCATCGCGTTCCGGAATCCGCGTCATCTCGATGAACCTGCTGCTCGACGACCCGGCGAAGCCGGTGATCTGGCGTGGTCCTCTCCTCGGGAACGCCGTGACCCAGTTCTTTAACGACGTCCAGTGGGGCGAACTCGACGTGCTCTTCGTCGACCTTCCTCCCGGCACCGCCGATGCCGTGCTCACGGTGATGCAGACTATCCCGCTCGACGGCTTCCTGCTGGTGACCTCGCCGCAGGAGCTTGCCTCCCTCGTGGTCCGCAAGGCCGCGAAGATGGCGGAGATGCTGGATATTCCTCTCGTCGGCGTGGTGGAGAACATGAGCAGTCTTCGCTGCCCGCACTGCGGCGAGCGGATCGAGCTTTTCGGCGGAAGCCACGCCGAGGCGCTGATCAACGACGTGAAGGCCACCTTCTGGGGGAGCCTGCCTCTGGATACGGAAATGGCCGCGCTGGGAGACGAGGGACACCTCGAGGAGTATACCAACGCCGAAGTCTTCTCCGTGTTGGAGAAGGGGCTTGCCAACTTGTTCTAGCGCTCTCTCCGGCAAGAAGAGCAAAGAGCCCTCCGGGGCTCTTTTTTTAATGTGAAAGGTTGACAATGCAATATAAGCAGATATAATTAAATTGTAAGGAAGTGCAGTATTTGTAATATTATCTGGAGAATGGAGGGGATACGATGAAAGAAGAGGGAGGATGGAACCCCTACCTCGCCGGAGGATTGTCCGGGCTTGTTTCCATAGGCTCGGTCTGGTTCGCCGGGAAGTATCTGGGGGCGTCCACAACCTTTGTCCGGGCGACTGCGGCGGTGGAGCAGGCGGTGCTTCCGGAGCGGGCGGCGACGCTTGAATACCTGGTGAAGACGGCCCCGAAGATGGACTGGCAGGCGTGGTTCCTTGTGGGCATTTTCATCGGTTCGCTGGTTGCGGCCGCACTTTTTGGCGACTTCAAGTTCGAGCTCGTTCCGCCGATGTGGAAGAAGCGCTTCGGCGACGGCGTGCTGAAACGCGGGGTTGTCGCCTTCATCGGCGGCGTCGTCGCAATGTTCGGCGCGCGTCTCGCGGACGGGTGACCCAGCGGACACGGGCTGAGCGGTTCGCTCCAGCTTGCGGTAAGCGGCATCGTCGCGTTTGCGGCGTTCTACATCGCCGGCATGGTTACGGCGAAACTTGTGTACGGAGGAGGCGAGCGCAATGGCGGGACTGGATCCTAATATGGTTTACGGCCTCGTCACGGGGCTTCTCTTCGGCTTCCTGCTGCAGAGGGGGCGCGTGATACGGTACGACAAGCAGCTCGGCGCGCTTCGCGTGCAGGACTTCACCATACTGAAATTCATGCTGTCGTCCATCGTGGTCGCGATGGTCGGCGTCTACATCCTTCTCGACATGGGAATGGTGAAACTTTCCATAAAGCCGATGATCGCGGGCGGCGTCGTGGTCGGCGGCCTTCTCTTCGGCGTCGGCTGGGGGCTGCTGGGTTACTGCCCCGGCACTTCCGTGGCGGCGGTCGGGGAGGGGCGTCTCGACGCGCTCTGGGGGATCGCGGGCGGCCTCGTCGGCGCGGCGCTTTACGCCGAGGCCTTCCCGTGGGTGAGCCGGACGCTCCTCACGATGGGAGACTACGGAAAGATCACCATTCCGCAGGCGCTGGGGATGAACCACTGGTACGTCATCGGCGGCGCGGCGGTTCTCACGCTTCTTTTCTTCATGCTCTCGGAGAAGAAGGGGTTATAGAAGGGCGTTTTTTGCTCCGCACTCCGGGCGGTCTCCGGTAAATTTTTCCGGAGACCGCTTTTTTATTCCCTGCAGGTCGAAAAAAGTGTATGCTTTCGGGGTGCGAGGCGGAAGCCTCTCGTACAGGAGTTCACTTATGAAAGGACGGGGAGTTAATGAGAAAAAAAGTGCGCGAAGGGGTTCTTGTGTATTCTGTTGTTCTCGTCATGCTGCTCTTTGCAGCGCAGGCGCAGGCGGGAGGCGTTCGCCTGTCGCCGTTGAATCCGGAGTTTTTCGGGGCGTCGGCGCTCTCCGGCGGGGCTTTCTCCGGCGTTGCGCAGATTCGCACGCCTTGGGGTGATTTGCTGCCTGTTGGAAGACGGCCGTCGCCGCTGAACCTGGAGCATCTGAAGCATCCAAAGGCTGCCGCGTCCGCGCGGACGAAGACGGCTCTCCCGGCGCAGTACGATCTGCGGACGCTGGACAGGCTTCCTCCGGTGCGCGATCAGGACCCGTACGGTTCCTGCTGGACCTTTGGGGCCATGGCCGCCGTGGAATCGCCTCTATTGCCCAGCGAGGTTCGCGATTTCTCCGAATGGCATCTGGGCTACTGGGCGTATGTCACGAATCCGGAAGGCTTCCCCGCATTTACCCAGTGGAGCGACCCGGAGAACCCCTTCCCGAACGAGCGGGCAAGAATCTACGATCAGGGCGGCGACGACTGGAAAGCGGTGGCGGTGCTCGCCAGAGGGACGGGGCCGGTGAACGAGGAAGATCTTCCCTACGACGGAGCGCTTCCCTCGACAAAACCGCGTCTTGCGAGACAGAAGCTGCTGACAGAGGCGCTCTACATGCCCTATTCTACCAGGGAAATCTGGGAGCAGGGGTACCCGCACCTTATCGCGGACGAGGTAAAAACGTCTATTATGGAGTACGGCGCGCTCTCCATCGGCATGATGGCGGACTTCAACGAGGATACATGGAATACAGAAACGCACGCATTCTATTACAACGGCCCCCGGGGGGCGAATCACGCTGTGAACGTGGTCGGCTGGGACGACGGCTTTCCGAAGGAGAACTTCGCGACGACGCCTCCGGGAGACGGAGCATGGATCGTCCGCAACAGCTGGGGTGAACGATTCGGCGAGGGCGGATACTTCTACATGTCCTACTACGATACGAGCCTCGACAGCGGGATCGCGTACATTCTCGCTTCTCCCGATCTGTACGGCATCATCCACCAGCACGATCCGCTGGGGTGGGTGCGCTCGGTGAGCGCCTCGGAGGCGAATCCCGAGACAGGGTGGATGGCGAACATTTTCACCGCCGGGGAGGATCAGACGCTCCGCGCGGTTTCGTTCTACGCGGCGGCGTTCGGAACGATGTACGAGGTGTTCATCGACGACGTATCGGGCGGCGTCTCCGGTTCGGGGGAAGCGCTTCGTACAGCGGAGGCTTCCGGTACCCTGGAGCAACCGGGATACCATACGATCCCTCTGCCCCGGCCGGTCGGAGTGGGAGAAGGAGCGCGCTTCCGCGTCCGGGTGAAGCTCACCACGCCGGGGTACGAGTACCCCCTGCCCGTCGAACTTCCGCTTGAGGAGTATTCGGACAACGCGACGGCCTCCCCCGGCGAGAGCTTCTACAGCGCGGACGGCGCTTCGTGGACGGATCTAACGGAGGACTTCGCAGAGGCGAACTTCTGCATCAAGGTCCTCTCGACGCCCGGGATGAGCAGAAGCGGCGGGAGCGGCGGATGCTCCGCCGCCTCCGCGTCGCCGCTGCTTTTCGCGCTGCTGGCGCCTCTTCTGCTGCTCCGCAGGAGGTAGAGCCAAAAGGCTGTTTCGCAAAAAGAAGATGCGGGTCCTCGAAACTCCGAGGGCCCGCATCTTCTCTTTGCATGAAATACTCGGGTTTTCTACCGTAAATCGTACGGCCAGGCCATGATGCCGCCTTCGAGGAGGGCGACGTTCTCGTAGCCGTTCCCGCGAAGCGTGGCGATGGCGTCCCATCCGCGCACGGAGATCTTGCAGAACGTCACGATCTCGCGGTCCTTCGGGATTTCCGTTATACGGCCGCGAAGCTGTCCCAGCGGGATGTTCGCGAAGTCGTAGGGGATGCGCCCCTGAAGGTCGAGCTCCTGCGGGGAGCGAACGTCGAGCAGGAACGGAGGGTTCGCCCCCTCCATGAGCGCCTTCAGCTCCTTCGCCGAATAGGTCTTCACCAGCCCGTCCATCTTGTTCCGCAGCGCGTTGGCGGCGTGCGTCGTGGGGTCGAGCGCGGTGGCGAAGGGGGGGGCGTAGGCGAAGTCGGTGTCGGCGAGCATGTCGACCGTCATCCCGGCGGAGATCGCCGCGACGATGGAGTCAAGCCGTTTGTCCACCACGCCGCCGCCCATGATCTGCGCGCCGACGATGCGGCGTGACTTTCTGTCGGCAACGAGGCGGATCGTCATCGCGCCCATGCCCGGCATGAAGTGCGGCCGGTCGGGCTCCTCGACGACGATACTCACGGCGTCGAATCCCGCCGCGTGCGCCTGCTCCTCGTTGAGGCCGGTCTTTCCGATGGTGAGGTGGAAGAGCTTCAGGATCGCGGTACCGACGACTCCGGCGAAACGCGTGGGCAGTTCCGCGATATTGTCGGCGATGACGCGCCCCTGGCGGTTCGCGGTGGAGCCCATCGGCTGCCAGACGGACTTCTCGGTAAGGATATTCTTGGACTGAACGCAGTCGCCTCCGGCGTAGATGGCCGGGTCGCTCGTGCGAAGGCATTCGTCGACGACGATGGTCCCGTTGGGGTGGAGTTCGAGCCCGGCTTCTTTGGCGAGTATCGTGTTCGGGCGAATGCCGACGGCCAGCAGAACCATGTCGGCGGGAAGGGTGCGCTTGTCGGTTCTGACACCGGTGACGACGCCGTTCTCGCCTATGATTTCGACGACCTTCTCGCCGCCGTAGAAGCCGACGCCCTTCTGACGCAGCACTTTCGTCACGCGGAGGCCGAAATCCTCTCCGATGAGGGCCGGAAGGGGGGTGGGTTGGATGTCGGCTACGGAGACCGAGATGCCGCGGTCCACAAGCGCCTCGACGACTTCCATGCCGATGAGCCCCCCGCCGATGATGACGGCGGACTTGACGCTTCCGGCGTCGATAGCCGACTTCATCGCCATCGCGTCGGGCATCGTCCAGAGGGTGAAGACGCGGCTGAGGTCGTTTCCGGGAATGGGAGGACGGATGGGGGAGGCGCCGGTGGCGAGTACGAGCTCGTCGTAGGGGAAGAGACGCTCCTCGCCGGAGGCGGTGTCGGTAGCGGCGACGACCTTCTTTTCCCTGTCGATGCGCGTCGCCATGTGTCCCGTGTGGACGGCGATATTCTTCACGTTGCGGAAGAAGTTCGCGTCGCGGACGATGCCGAGCGGCGTGCAGACAAGATCCTTGTACTCCTTCACCACGTCGCCGACGAAATACGGGAAGCCGCATCCGGCGACGCTCAGATGTTCGCCCCGCTCCAGAATGGTGATGTCAAACTCCGGCGCAAGTCGCGCGAGCCGGGCCGCCGTCTTCGCGCCGCATGCCACGCCGCCGATGATGAGGACCTTCTTTTTCTCCATGACCACAATCCCCTGCCTTTCGGAAATTCGCGGCCCGGCGGACGTATGTTCAGCGAGCGGACGCCCTGACGCCGCGATTTATACTGCTACCCCTATATGGTATTTCAAAAAGGAAGTTATGTCCAGTCGTCCCCCAAAGAATGGAAATCGGTCACGTCCACATGTTTTTTCCCGCAGAGCTCGCGGACGCGCTCTTCCTCTTCGCAGGGGAATTCGCAGGCAAGTCCGCAGCTTGTGGAAAGGCTGCGCGGGACGGGGACAATTTTGGCGGTAATTCCCTCTTTGCGGCAGACGCGCTCGAAGAGGACGGCCATGCTCGTGATATCGAAGGTCGCCAGACAGTGCATCGCTACCGCCTCCTTTCGGGATGAGGAATGTGCCGGCAAATGGCCGGTTCGTGCGTCCTGGTTCGTTCAAAGCGCATGCAAACACAACCTTTCAAAAAGAGCGTATACTATGGGCTGAAAAAAATCTTTTCCGGAGGTGACGTCGTGTGCGTTTTCTTCTGCTCGCGCTGGTGCTGATAGCCGCCTGTATCCCGATGCTGCTGGGATCGGAGCGGGTCCGCCCCTGCTACAAGGGGTGTCACGGCTGCGGAAAGTGCATGAAGTCCTTCCGCGGCGACGAAGAGAGCGAGGAGCGCACACCGCAGCCTCCCGCGAATCGCTGACGACTGCTGCGGACGCGACGGCGTTCCGGACTCCTGAACAGACGGCTCTCTCCGGTCCGAATGCGGCGCGCCGCTTTTCAGAGGAGGAACTCGTTCATCAATCGTTCCCGCATCTCCGGAAGCGGGATGCCGTGTTCCTCCGAAAGTCTCCGGACGTCCTCGAACTCAGGGTTGCTCCGAAGAACTTCCTCTCCGAGGCGCGCCACCTTGAAGCGGACGATACCCCACGAGGTCTCCCGCTCCACGATTTCCGCGTCGGCCTTCAGCCTGTCGACCGCGTACATCCGGACGCCGAGCGTCGTCGTCTCCCGCAGCAGCGTTTCCGCCAAGCTCCGCTCCGCGCCGGGCCGGCAGAGGCAGCCGAGCGTTATTGCGGGGCGTCCTTTTTTCATGACGATGGGCGCAACCCATACGTCGAGCGCCCCCTCCGCGAGGAGCCTATTCATAACCGGCGCGTAATACTGCGGGTTCATGTCGTCGATGTTCGTCTCGATGACGATTCCCGAATCCCGCGCGATATTCCCCGCGCCGTCAGTGTCGGTCGCTTCGGTCTCAAGCAGCAGCACGCGCAGTACGTTGGGGATGTCGCCGTCGCGGTCGCCCGCCCCCTTGCCGCTTCCGAGCACCTTCCCCGCGGGGAGCGGCCCGAACGAGGAAGCGAGGCATCGCACGAGCAGCGCTCCGGTGGGGGTGACGCGCTCCATCGGCCCTCCTTCGACGCGGACCGGAAGACCGGCAAGCAGCTCTGCGGTCGCCGGAGCCGGGACGGGAAGGATGCCGTGCGCGCATGTGATGGTTCCGTGCCCGACGTTCAGCGGCGAGGAGACGACTGTGTCCACGCCCGCCATCTCCACGAGGACGAACGCGCCGATGATGTCGGCGATCGAGTCCAATGCCCCGACTTCATGGAAGTGTACCTTGTCCGGAGTCGTTCCGTGGACCTTCGCCTCGGCCTCGGCCAAAAGACGAAAGGCGGCGGCGCTCCGCTCCTTCACACGCGGAGAGAGCGGACTTGCCCCTATGATTTCGAGGACGTCGGCGAGCCCTCGGTGCGGATGATCCTCGGACGAGGCGATGTTCACCTTTGTTCCCGCGATGCCGCCGCGGACCGTCTGCGTAATGGCGATGCGCAGCCTGTCCGTGCCGTGCGAATGATGGTGTGCATGATGGTGTGTATCGTTGTGTTCGTGGCTATGCTCGTGTTCGTGATCGTGCGGGTCGGGGTGCGCATGACCGTGCTCGTGGCCGGGAAAGAGCATGACGCTTTCCATCGTGCGGAGAAACGCCTCTCTGTCGAGCCCGAGGTCGAGCATCGCGCCGAGGAACATATCGCCGGCGATTCCGGCGAAACAGTCAAGATAGAGTGTTTTCATCAAAAGACCTCCGTGTGCAAAGTTCACAACGCGGTTATTGTATCATCTGCCGGACGGAATACATCGGGAGGTGAGAAAAACGGCGCGCCGTCCCCACGCAAAAAGCCGCCGGGCGAACGGATACATCCGGCGGCGCTGTGTTCTCCTTCACGAGAAAAGGTCAGTGGATTTCGATCTCCATATCCTTCGTGCACTGCTTCCCGGAAGTGTTGTCGGTGACCACCCAGGAGAGAATATGCTTCCCCTCCGGCCACCCCGAGAGGTCCAGGATCACCGTGAACCAGACGTCGCGAACCCTGCTCTTCAGGAAATACTCGTGCGTGATGATTTGCTTGTCCTCGGCGACGACGGCGCCTTTTGCGTCTTTTACGAGCAGATCGAGCGAAAGGCTGATATGATACTGTTCGTCCTTCACTCCCAGCTTGAAGTTATCGACCTCGAGGTAGATCGTCGGTTTGTCGTCTTTATGAAAGCGGTTGCTCTCCTCTTCGACGTAGAGGCCGTATCCGCGGACCTCCTTGACGAAAAGTCCTTTAAGGAAGACGATTTCTTCAGGACCCTTGGCGTCGGCGGGAAGAGGCGAGAGAATCGGCGCGAAGCAGAAAAACAGAAGAAGAAGGAGAAAAAGACCTTTAAGGCAGTGCGGCGAGCTTCCTGCGGAAGCGCCGCCTCTCCGGAAAGAAAGGACTGGCGATAGTGTCACAGTCATGCAGCCTCCTTGAGATAAAAATGAAAAGCCCAAAGCATTATATAGATTTTTTTATTCATGGACTAGGGAAATATACTGTTTATCGAAAATACATCGTGCAAATGAATCTTAAGGCTTATTTGTTCTCGAAAATTAACGAAAGTTACCTTTGCTGATAAGGAGCATCCTATGAAAACACCTTCGAGTACCCCTGAAAATCACTATCTGAGCCTCGACGCGGACTGGGGCGAAGCCCTTGCCGGCATTCCGGAGTCCTCTTCGAAAAAAGTTTCCGGCCCCTTCCGGGGGCATTTCGACGGCGCTTCCCGGGGCAATCCCGGCGAGGCCGGCGCGGGTGCGCTGCTGCTCGACGCGTCCGGAACGCCTGTATGGACGTGCGCCCGTCCGCTCGGGCGGAAGACCAACAACGAGGCGGAGTACGCCGCGCTCATCCTGCTGCTGGAGGAGATACTGGCGCGCGGGCTCGCGGGCGTCTCCGTCCGGGGGGACAGCCAGCTCGTGGTGAACCAGGTCACCGGACGCTGGAAGGTGAAGGAGCCTCGTCTGCAGGAGCTTGCCGAGCGTGCAAAGGAGCTGCTCAAGGCTACGAAGAGCTCGCTCTCGTGGGTGCCGCGGGAAGAGAACAAAGATGCCGACGCGCTCTCCAACGAAGCGCTCGACGGTCCTGCAAAGCCTGCTCAGAGCTGTTTGACGGGGAAGGGCGCGGATGATCCCGCCGCATTTCCGGCCGAACGCCTGGAACGGGTTACCGGCTCCATCTATATCGCCCACGGAAGCGAAGACTACGCCGTCGATCTGCTCCACAAGGCGTGCACCTGTCCTTCGTTCCAGCACAGGAAGCGGTGCAAGCACCTGGAGGCCGCGGAGAGATTGGCGTAGCCCGCGCCGTGAACCGGCCGCGCCGTCATCTTCCGCCGGACTCCCCGGCGTACGTCGCTGAAGATGAGAGTTTCGGAAGCGCCGCGACCAGCGCCTTTGTGTACGGGTGCTGCGGCGAAGCGAGAAAGTCGCGGCAGAGCCCCTCTTCGACCGCCTCTCCTCGGTAGAGCACGAGCCCTCTCGGCGCAGCCTTCCGCGCGAGGAAGAGGTCGTGGGTGACGAAGAGCATCGACATCCCCGTCTCCTGCCGCCGCTGGAGAATCCGCAGAATATCCCCTCTCGTCGAGGCGTCCTGCATGCTCGTGGGTTCGTCGCAGAGCAGGAGTTCCGGTTCGAGCACGAGCGCCCTGGCGATGGCGACCCGTTGACGCTGGCCGCCGGAGAGGGAGAGCCTGACCTTGGACGACAAAATTTCCTCCCGGCCGATTCCCAGTTCGTCGAGCAGTTCCCGCGCCTTATGCTCCCCGGCTTGCCGCGCTTCGCGTCCTCTGACGAGAAGCCACGGCTCCATCACCGCCTCCAGCACGGAGAGGGTAGGGGGGAGAGAGCCGTACGGGTCCTGCGAGACGACGCCGCATCGGCGTCTGAGCGCGACAATCTCCTGGCTCGAGGCTTCGGAGAGGTCGGCGCCGAAGAGCGATACGCTCCCCGAGACCGGCGTCACGTGTCCCGAGATGCAGCGGATGAGCGTCGTCTTCCCGCTGCCGGACTCGCCGACGATCGAGACGCTCTCCCCGGCCTCAAGGCGAAGAGAGAACTCCTTGAGCGCCCGCACCGCCTTTCGTTTCCGCGAGGGCGGAAAGTCTATCGTCAGCTTCCGGATGTCGAGCAGCACCCTGTTCACTCCTCTCTCTCCAGTTCAAGCAGCGCGTTCACCAGCGCCGCCGAGTGGGGGTTCTTCGGATGGGCGACGATCTCGCGGGGCGCTCCCTCCTCGACGATCGTTCCCCCCTTCATAATGAAGAGGCGCGAGCAGACCGACGCGGCAAGGGGGAGGTCGTGCGAGACGAGGAGCATTCCGACGCCCTTCGTCGTGACGAGGTCTTTCAACGTGTCGACGATTCCTTTTTGTGTGATGACGTCGAGCGCCGTGGTCGGCTCGTCGCAGAGCAGCCAGTCGGGGTCGCACGCGAGCGCGAGCGCGATGGCGGCCCGCTGCTTCTGCCCTCCCGAAAGCTCGTGGGGGTATCGGGATGCCAGGGCGCCGTCGAGTCCCGCTCTGACGAACAGCTCCTGCGTCCGTTCACGCGCCGCTCTTTTTGAGAGCCCGAGGTGGACGTCGAGCACCTCCTCGATGTGCCGCCCGACGGTGAGCACCGGCGTGAAGGAGTTCATCGCCCCCTGGGGAATCAGCGCGATGCGCCTCCAGCGGAGGGCGTTCAGCTCCTCCTCGGAGAGCGCCGTCAGGTTCCTCCCGTCCAGCAGAATTTCCCCTGAAACGCGCGTTCCCTCCGGCAGCAGCCCCGGAATCGCCATGAGCACGGAGCTCTTTCCGCTTCCGGACTCTCCGGCCAGCGCGAAGAGCTTTCCTTTTTCGACGGAGAACGAGATGTTCTTCACCGCCTCGGTCTCGCCGCTTCGTCCGCGGGACGTCATTCGTCCGTACGTGATCGAGAGGTTGCGTATGGAGATCATGGGCGGACTCCTTTCCGGAGCCGGGGGTCGACGTTCTCTTCAAGGAATTTTCCGAGGTCGAGAAAGACCAGGCAGAGCAGGGCGATGCCGAGCCCGGGAGGGAGCAGCATCCACCACGCGCCGGCGGTGAACGCGCCGAAGGAGTGGGCTTCGTGGAGCATCCTGCCCCAGGAGATGACCCTCGGGTCGGAGAGCCCGAGGAAGGAGAGTCCCGCCTCGGAGAGAATGGCGCCGGGGACGCCGAGCGTCATCGTCGCCAGCAGCACCGGGAGCGTCTCCGGAAGCAGGTGTTTTCGCAAAATGTACCCCGAGGGCGCGCCCAGGCCCCTCAGCCCCTCGATGTACGGGGCGTCGCGGAGCGTGAGGACGAGGGCGCGGACAGTCCGCGCGGTCCCCATCCACGAGAAGACGGAGAGGATGAGGACGAGCTGCCACAGCCCCTTTCCCCAGAGCGCGGCGAGCGCCATGAGCACCGGGAGCAGCGGGATGGAGAGCAGCAGGTCGACGATGCGCATCAGGATGCTGTCGGTCCACCCTCCGAGGTAGCCTGCCGCGAGTCCGAAGGAGGTCCCGAGGAAGGTGGCTAACAGGGTGGCGAAGATGCCGACGATGAGCGAAACCCGTACCCCCGCGACGAAGAGCGCGGCGACGTCCCTTCCGCGCTGGTCGGTTCCAAGGAGGCCCCAGCGCCCTCCTTCGAGTTTGAGGACAACCTCCCCTTCGAAGTTGCCTTCGCCGGAGAGGGAGAGTTCATAGCTCCCCTGTCCGGCGAAAAGGGACGCAGCGGCGTCGCCGAATGGGGGAAGTCCAAGGGAGCGCTTGAAGGCGATGTCGCGGCCGTCTGCCTCGAAGCCCCCCCTGAGAGGAGCGAGACGCAACGGCTCCGGAGCGCCCGGCTTCCGCCATTCGACAAAACGCCCGGTCTGCCCTACTGAGGGATCGATCCGCACGGAGAGCCCCGAGGGAGGAGCGTACTGCCAGTCGAAACGAAGCGAGGGGGAATCCGCCGTGAGCCGGAGCTGCTTCGTCGGCGGCAGGTCGCGGTCGATCCAGAGAGGCTTCGAGAAGGCCGCCGCCACCTCCCGTCCGGGGGGCGCGTCGAAGAGGCGTCCTCCGAAAAGAGCCGTCAAAACCAGAAGCAGCAGAGACCAGAAGCTCCAGCGAGTGAAAAGGTGTCGCATCAGCGGCGTCCCCTTTCCAGGCGCACCCTGGGGTCGGTGAGGCCGTAGAGCAGGTCGGAGAGCAGGTTGCACGTCACGGTGAGCAGGGAAAGCAGAAAGAAGGCCGCGCCGGCGGCGGGGTAGTCGTGCCCGGTTACCGCCTCCAGCAGGAAGCGTCCCACGCCGTGGAGCGAGAAGACAGTCTCCGTGATCACGGCGCCCGAGACGACGCCCGGAAGCGAGAGCAGGAAGATGGTGAGCAGGGGCGGGAGCATCGTTCTGAAGACGTGTCCGCGAAGGATGTTTTTCTTCGGCAGGCCGCGCGCCCTCGCGAGGAGAATGAAGTCCTCGCCGAGGATCTTCACCGTCAGGTTGCGCACGTAGATCGCCCACCCGCCGAACCCGAGCAGGACGAGCGAGAAGACCGGCAGCGCCATGTGCCGCAGGTAGTCGAACAGCAGCGCGGGACCTCCCGCGGGCGGAGGAACGGAGAGCGTCCCGCGAAGCGGAAAGAGCGGGATCATCGAGGCGAAGAACATCAGGAGCAGCAGCTGAACGAAAAACGAGGGAAAGGAGAAGGAGAGCGCGCCGCTCCAGAGGACGCAGCGTTCGAGAAGGCTGCCCCGCCGCAGCGCCGCTTTCATGCCGAGCCAGGTTCCCAGGGCGGCGGAGAGCAAAAGGCTCGTCCCGAGCAGTATCACCGTGTTCGGTACTCGGGAGCGCAGCTCCTCGGCCACCGGCAGCCCCGTCAGGAAGGAGATGCCGAAGTCGAAGGTCAGCGTCGACTTCACGTAGAGCGCAAACTGCACGGGGAGCGGCTGGTCGAGTCCGTACATCCGCCGCAGCTGCTCCTTCGCCTCGGGCGAGAAACGGGGGTCCACAATGGAAGCCACGGGGTCGCCCGGCATGAGGCGGAAGAGCAGGAAATTCAGGACGAGTACGAGCGCCAGGACAAGCAGCGCTCCCGAGATTCTCCTTCCCCAGTAGTTCACCGGCGTCTTACCTTTTCCGCCCGAGCCAGAAGGCGTCGTTCGCCGTCAGATGGACGTACTCGCCCGCCCGGTACTCGCGGAAGACGAACGGGCCCGTCCCCACGAGCTGCGTCAGGGAGTCGTCCTCCGGATGCTTCAGCGAGGCGGGCAGCCAGCTCCGCCAGTCCTCCACCTTCTCAACGATATGCCGCGGCAACACCGGAATGCCGCCGACCCGGTGCAGATGCCAGAAGCTCGTGTTTTTCATCGTCACGACCAGCGTCAGCGGGTCGGGGGTTTCGATCTTCTCGATGTTGTCCACGTTGTCGAAATACCGCGGAATCATGTTCTTCCGCAAGTATTCATAGGTAAAGGCGGCGTCCTCTGCCGTCATCGGTTTCCCGTCCTGCCAGCGCACGTTGTCGCGCAGATGGAAGGTGAGCACGGTATGCAGTCCGTCGTCCCGTGTTTTTGTCGTTACGGTCCATGATTTGGCGAGCCACGGAATCGTCTCCAGCGTGTAGGGGTCGATTGCGATGAAGGAGTCGTAGAGGAGCCCGAGCACCTGCCAGTCGTAGGCGGAGCTGGATGTGAACGGGTTGAGCGCTCGCGGTTCCTCCCCCTGGACCAGGTAGAGCGGGCGCATCGGCCCCGCGGCCGGCTCCATGGAGAGCAGGCTCCACAGGTTGTCCGCCGTGGTCCGGTCCGTGACCAGCGTGCCCTTCCAGTCCCGGCGCACCGCCGAGATGGTGTAGCGGCTGTAGATCGGCGCGACGGGGGCGAGCTCCGCCAGCTTCTTCTGGGCGTCGGAGGCCGCGTCGAGCGCCGTCATCGCGTCGGGCGCGAAACGGAGCCGGTCCAGCACGGCGTCCAGTTCGGGGTCGGAGATGCCGGGGAGGTTGTATCCGCCGGGGATGTCCATCTTGGTCGAGTAGAACGCGTAAAGAGAGTCGGGGTCGCGCGTCATCTGCCACGCGAGGACGTACATCTGGAAGTCCCGCTCGTCGAGCCGCGAGAGCATGGTGGAGAAGTCCATCGGCTCCGAACGCACAGGAATGCCGATCGCCGAAAGCGCGTCCGCAGCCCGCGCCGCGAGCTCCGCAGTGGTTGGCGCAACGGAGGCCGTCGGCGAGAGAAGACGCTGGTCGGGGATTTTCTCACCTTCCGGGGAGATCAGCACCCCGTCCTCCCCCCATGTCCACCCGGCGTCTGCGAGGCGCTTCTTCGCCGCGTCGGGGTCGAACGGATACGCCGCGACGTTCGGCTCGTAGTACGGGGAGACCGGGGGAAGAAACGTCGAGAGCGGCTCCGCGTACCCCGCGAAAAGATCGCGCACGACGCGCTCCCTCGGAAGGGCCTGCCACGCCGCCTGCCGCAGTTCGAGCCGGTTCCACGGGAAGGTGCGGACGTTGAACCCGAGGAAGAAGCCGTGAAAACCGGATGCGAGCGAGAGGTTCACCCTCGGATCGTCGGCGAGCGTATCGACGTCGACGGGGCGGTGCAGATCTCCGAGGATATCCGCCTGCCCTCGCTGAAGCGCCAGAAGCTGGGCGTCGGGATCCCTGATGATCACCAGGTAAAGATCCCGGATTTTCGGAGAGGAGTAGCTCTCCGCGTTGAACTTTCCGTTTGCGCTCCATGCGCTTCCGGAAAGAAAACAGACGATTGTAAGGACAAGTGCGAAGGCGATCGGTCTCTTCATCTCTTTCCCATCCTTCCCGTATCCCTGAGGAGTATGTTTTCAAGTATTTTACCAGAAGACGCGGCGAAACAACGTCTGAAAAAAAGTGCCGGAACCAGAAGAGGGAGTCCCCCGGTACCGGCGCTTTCTGATTTCCGCGAATCTGACGAACGCCCTAAAGCGGCTTTTTCCCCATGATGATCGCGCTGGCCAACGAGCCGTTGATCTCGTTTCGTTCTTCGCCGGAGAGTTCGGGGAAGGCCATCGCCGCCATTGCGTCGGGGAAGGAGTACACCTTCGTGCGCCGTACTTCGACCTCCTCGAAGCCCTCCTCCCTCATCTTCTCCGCGTACTCCGTCTCCCGGAGCGCTCCGGAAATGCACCCGGACCACGCCGCCAGGTTCTTGACGGCGCGCTCCGTCACAGGACGGAGGAAGACGGTGTCGGAGACGCAGAACCTCCCGCCGGGACGGAGAACGCGGAAAGCCTCCTTCAGCACCTTTCCCTTGTCCGGGGAAAGGTTGATCACGCAGTTTGAAATGATGACATCGACGGAGTTGCTCTCGACCGGCATCTCCTCGATGTACCCTTTCACCAGGGAGACGTTTTCGATCCCCTTGAGATTTTCGGCGGCGGTCGCAAGCATCTCGTCCGTCATGTCGAGCCCGATGACCTTGCCGTAAGGGCCGGTCATCTCCGACGCCAGAAAGAGGTCGAGCCCCGCGCCGCTTCCCAGGTCGAGGACGGTCTCGCCCGGATGGATACGCGCCTCGGTGAACGGATTGCCGCAGCCGAAGGACTGGTCGGCCATCTGCTCCGGAGTTTTTTCGAGCGTCGCGCCGTCGTAGTTGCCGCGCGTCATGCTCGGGATGCCGGATGCGCCCGTCGTTCCGCAGCAGCACCCTCCCGAGCCGCAACATGAGGACTTGTTCTTGATCGCCTGCGCGTACCGCTCTTTCACGTAGTTGCGAATATCGTCCATACTTGATCTAGCTCCTTTTTTCCTCCGGTAGATTTTCAAGAAAGCCGGGAAGGTCTTTGATGAATGCGCGTATCTCGTCGCGCACCCGCCGGTAGCAGTTCATTTTTCCCTCCTCCGTCTCTTCGAGGAGCGCCAGCTTCGGCGGGTCGTCGAAGCCGACGTGGAGGACTCTCGTCTGCCCCGGAAAGAACGGGCGCCGCTCGTCCGCGTCGCCGCACACGGTGACGACGTAGTCGAATGAAACGTCGAGCAGCTCCATCACGTTCTTGGAGCGCTGTCCGGAGATGTCCGCTCCCGCCTCCTTCATAGCCTCCACGGCGAACGGATTCAGGCCGTGCGTCTCGATTCCGGCAGAATGCGCTTCTATGGCGGCGCTATGGAAATGACGGGTCCACCCCTCGGCCATTTGGCTGCGGCACGAGTTCCCGGTGCAGAGAAAGAGCACCTTTGGCTTTTTGCTCACGTTATTTCACCTCTCTTCGGATACACAGGCTTTTGTACAGTCTTTGTCCTGGCGTTCCCTGACGAGGATCTCGATTCTCTTCACGTCTTCCGCAACGGAAAAAGAATCGACGACGGAATTTTTTATCCATTGGAGTAACTCCGGCGCTATCGCAGGCTTGATACAGTAATAGACCCATTTGCCTCGTTTACGGGAGTCGACGAGCTTTGCCCGGGAGAGAATGCTCATGTGGCGCGACACTGTCGCGGGGGCAAGGCCGAGAAGTTCCCCCACCTCGCAGACGCAAAGTTCCTTCGTGTGGATAAGCGCCAGAAAGACGCGGAGCCTGTTCTTTTCTCCGAGCGCTTTTGAAATGGAAAGTATGGATTCCATAGCTGACTCCTTTATTTCGTTAATTTTACATATGACGAAAAGATAAGCGGGGGCGCCCTCTTTGTCAAGAGGCTTCGTTGGGTAGTTTCTTTTCCTGGGCGTGAGCGCTCGTCAAATCGAAGAGACATCATGCATTTTGTACAAGTTAGAGGCGTATCCGCACATACTTACATTAAAATGTATACCGTAAATTATGTTAGCTCATTTACAATTTCCTTTTTTTTATTTCACTCGTTGACAATGTGGCGAAAAATGGTATATCATCGCACGGGTGAAGCAGCAACATACTTCCGAAGATTGCGCGAGAATCAGAAGACCGTGTCGGCTCCGGTAACACAACCCAATCCTTTCGCGGCATTTCGTCGCTTCAAGCGGTGGTGTGCGGCAAGGAGCGATTTCCCCGGAGCCCTGCCGGGACAAATAAGGAATGGCGAAGCGTAGTGGACGCCGTGGATATCTTTCGTTAGAAAGGTATTGTCATCTTCACCAGCGCGACATGATTTATGATTTTCCCCTTCGCCGCCGACATGCTCCGGTAAAGTCTCCCTTTAAGGTTTTTACGAATCCCCTTAACCATCGGGAGATTTGTGAGCGTACGTCCGTTGATTCTTTGCTCTATCTGCCCTGAGGTTCCTGCGGAACCGTATGTGAGGAGGGATGCCAAGCATTGAGTAAGGATGTAAAAGTGTGTTTCTGAGCTACCGTTCTTTGTTTTTATTTTACGAAGGAGGTATGAAATGCGATGACGAATCTTCTGGGTGAATTCTTCGGAACCATGACTCTGGTTGTTTTTGGCGACGGCCTCGTCGCCTGCGCGCTGCTCAACAAGTCCAAGGGACAGAATGCTGGATGGGTGCACATCACCATCGGATGGGGCGCGGCAGTGGTAATGGGCGTCTTCGCCGCGACATCCCTCGGAGCGCCTCAGGCCGACATCAACCCCGCAGTGACACTGGCCAAGATGCTCGCCGGAACCTACACCCTGCCGCATGCGATGATGACCATGCTGGCGCAGGTCGGCGGCGGTATCCTCGCAGGCGTCGTCGTATGGCTTGCCTACCTCGGCCACTGGGAAGCCACCGAGGACAAGGGGCTCAAGCTGGCCGTCTTCTCCACCGGACCCGCGATCCGCAACCCCATCAACAACTTCATCACGGAGCTTATCGGTACCGTCTTCCTCATCGTTCCCATCATGTTCATCTTCTCCTCCGGCGTCAAGGAAGCCCTCGGCGGCCTTACCCCCGGTTTCGGTCCCTTCCTCGTCGGCTGGCTCGTCATGGTGATCGGTATGGCACTCGGCGGCCCCACCGGATACGCCATCAACCCGGCCCGCGACCTCGGCCCCAGGATTGCGCACTTTGTACTCCCGATCGCCGGAAAAGGCGATTCGGACTGGGGATATGCCTGGATCCCCGTGCTTGCGCCTCTTACCGGCGGCGCAGTCTCCTACTTCATCGCACACGCTCTCGGCGTGATGTAACGCACGGTTTTCTTTTCGAAATTAGGCCGGCGGGGGAGAAACACAAACGCCTCCTCCGCCGGTTCTCCGGAATAGAACCTGCTCCTTGAAAGGAGGCGTTGTTTAGTGAAAAAGCTCCTCAACAAAGTGGATGACGTCGTCGTCGAATCGCTCGCCGGTCTCGCCGCGGCGCATCCCGGTCTGGTGAAGCTCCACCCGTCGGTCAAGGCTGTCCTGAGGGCCGACGCGCCCCAAAAAAAGGTTGCCATCCTCTCCGGCGGCGGCAGCGGGCACGAACCTCTTCACGGAGGGTACGTGGGGTACGGTATGCTCGACGCGGCCTGCCCCGGCGAAGTGTTCACCTCTCCCACTCCCGATCAGATGTACGAGGCGGCCAAGGCCGTGGACGGCGGTAAGGGCGTCCTCTTTATCGTGAAGAACTACACGGGCGACGTCATGAACTTCCAGATGGCCGCCGATCTTCTTGCTGCGGACGGCATTCCCGTCGCGCAGGTCGTCATCGACGACGACGTCGCCGTTCAGGATTCGCTGTATACGGCGGGACGCCGCGGAGTCGGCGGCACTGTTCTGATCGAAAAGATCGTCGGCGCCAAGGCGGAAGCGGGCGCTTCGCTCGAAGAGGTTAAGGCGCTCTGCGAAAAGGTCAACAGTCAGGTTCGCTCCATGGGCATGGCGCTCACATCGTGCGCCGTTCCGGCTGCGGGCAAACCGACCTTCGAGCTCGGCGAGGACGAGATGGAAATAGGCATCGGAATCCATGGCGAGCCCGGCCGTGAGCGCATGAAGCTGAAAACGGCGAAGGAGATCGTGGAGATGATGGCCAAGGCGATCGTCGACGATCTTCCATTCAAAGCGGGCGACGAAGTTGTCGCCTTTGTCAACGGCATGGGCGGCACGCCGCAGATGGAACTCTACCTTGCATACAACGATCTTGTCAATTTCCTCAAGGGGAAGGGGATCGTCATTGCACGTTCTCTCGTCGGCAACTATATCACAAGCCTCGAAATGCAGGGTTTCTCCATTACCTTGCTGAAACTCGACGGAGAAATGAAGGCCCTTTGGGACGCTCCCGTCGAGACGGCGGGGCTTCGCTGGGGGAGGTAGGCGCGCAGAGATGAACCTCGATGTCCAGGGAATGCTCAAGGTGTTCGACGCTATCGGCGAGACGATGGCGGCGCACAAGGAATACCTGACCGAACTCGATTCGGCTATAGGCGACGCCGACCATGGAATCAACATGAACCGCGGTTTTCACAAGGTTCACGACAAGCTCTCCGCAGGATCCTACACAGATCTCGGCGCTCTTTTCAAGGATGTCGGCATGACCCTGATGGGAAATGTCGGCGGCGCTTCGGGACCTCTCTACGGAACGTTTTTCATGCGCATGTCGACGAAACTCGCCGGAAGGCAGGATGTGGATACCGTCTCCCTGGCCGATGCAATGGAAGAGGGGCTCAAGGGCATCGTTGCCCTTGGCAAAGCCCAGCTTCAGGATAAGACCATGGTCGACGCGCTGACGCCGGCAGTCGAGGCTTTGAAAAAAGCCTCCGACAACGGCGTTGATCTTTGCGGCGCTCTCGAAGCGGGCGTCGCTGCGGCGCAGTCGGGTATGGAGTCGACAATTCCCCTTGTCGCCCGCAAAGGGCGGGCAAGCTACCTCGGGGAGCGTTCGGCGGGACACCAGGATCCCGGAGCGACGTCCATCTACCTGATTCTCTCGACGATTCTGCGCTCCGTAAAGGAGAGTTCCTGAGTGAACGCCATTCTCGTCGTTTCCCACAGCGCCGAAGCCGCGCGGGGCATTGTGGCAATCGCCTTGCAGATGGCGGGGGAGCGGGTCGGTATCGCCGCATGCGGCGGAACCGACGACGGCGAACTCGGAACCTCGGTTCCGTCGATTCTCTCTGCGCTTGAAGGGCTGCTCGAAACATCCGATGGCGTTCTCGTCATCCCCGACCTGGGGAGCGCTGTTCTTGCGGCGCGCACGGCCAAGGATCTCCTTGGAGAACGTGCAGGCCGCGTACTCATCGCCGACGGCCCTGTTCTGGAGGGAACCCTCATGGCCTCGGTGGAGGCCAGCGTCGGGGCGGGGCTTGACCGGCTCGCCGCCGTCGTGGACGAAACCAGGGGATTGAGAAAGCTACAGGAATAAGGCTCTGTTCATAGCTCGTGTATGACGCGAAACAGCCGGGAGGCGCTATAGTGGCGTTCACGTCTCGGCGGCATCGCAAATAAAGGAGGCGGTACGATCATGCCCAACTGGTTCAGCAACTTGTTCTCACGCCTCGATAAACCCAAAACAGGAGGTACTGTCATGTCCGAGAAGAAATACGTTGTGGCCATAGACCAGGGAACGACCAGCAGCCGAGCCATTGTTTTCGACCTTGAGGGAACTCCGAAGAATTCGCACCAGATGGAGCACGAGCAGATCTATCCGAAGCCGGGCTGGGTGGAGCACAATCCGATGGAGATCTGGTCCCGCGTGCAGGACGTCATCCGCGAGGTACTGAACACGAACGGAGTCAAGGCGGACGAGATCGGCGCCATCGGCATCACGAACCAGCGCGAAACCACTGTCGTCTGGGAGAAGGCCACCGGCAAGCCGGTCTACAACGCAATCGTCTGGCAGTGCATGAGGACGCAGGACTTCTGCGCCGAATGGCAGAAGAAGCCCGGCTGGGACAAGAAGGTCAACGATCTGACCGGCCTCGTCATCAGCCCCTATTTCTCCGGAACGAAGATCAAGTGGATTCTCGACAACGTCCCCGGCGTCCGCGCGAAGGCGGAAAAGGGCGAGGTTCTCTTCGGCAACATCGACACATGGGTTACCTGGAACCTCACCGGCGGCCCCAACGGCGGCGTCCACGTCACCGACGTCACCAACGCCTCCCGTACCCTCCTCATGAACATCGAGACGCTGAAGTGGGACAAGGAAATGATGGACTTCCTCGGCGTTCCCGAGGCGATGCTCCCCGCGATCAAACCCAGCAGCTACGTCTATGGCTATACCCCCGAGAGCGGCCCCTTCGGCGCGAAGATCCCCGTATCCGGCATCCTCGGCGACCAGCAGGCGGCGCTCTTCGGCCAGACATGCTACAGCCCCGGCGAAGCGAAGAACACCTACGGCACCGGCTGCTTCATGCTGCTGAACATCGGCGACAAGCCGGTCCGCTCCAAGAACGGTCTGCTGACGACGGTTGCCTACGGCCTTGAAGAGGGCAAGGCGACCTACGCTCTTGAGGGATCCATCGCCATCACCGGCGCCGCAGTCCAGTGGCTGCGCGACAATCTGCGCCTCTTCGACGACGCCCCCGATTCCGAGTACTTCGCAGCCAAGGTGAAGGACAGCGGCGGCATCTACTTCGTCCCCGCGTTCTCCGGGCTCTACGCCCCTTACTGGGATATGAGCGCCCGCGGCGCCATCCTCGGCCTTACCCGCTACATCACCAAGGAGCACATTATCCGCGCGACGCTGGAGAGCATCTGCTACCAGACCCGCGACGTCCAGGCGGCTATGGACGCCGACTCCGGCGTACCTCTGAAGGCCCTGAAGGTCGACGGCGGCGCAGTCAAGAACAACCTCCTCATGCAGATGCAGGCCGACATCCTCGGCGTGCCCGTCGTCCGCCCGGTCGTCAACGAGACCACGGCGCTCGGCGCAGCATACGCCGCAGGACTTGCGACCGGTCTCTGGAAGAGCACCGAGGAGCTGCGCAAGCACTGGAAGGTCGATAAGCAGTTCGACGCCGCAATGCCCGCAGACAAGCGCGAAGAGATGTACAAGGGGTGGAAGAAGGCCATAGAGAAGTCCAAAGGCTGGCTCTAGATTCTGACGCCGTCTGCGGACACTCGCAGCGGCCGATTTTGAGAAGTCTTCTGAAATAAATCGCACTGCGCGACAGAGGGAGAGAGGCCGTACGCTGCCCATGGCACGCACCTTTCTCCCTCTTCGTACTATGGAGGTGTTCTGAAGTTGACGGACAAAACCTACGATATCATCATCGTCGGTGCAGGGATCGTCGGGGCTACCCTGGCCAGGGAGCTTTCCGCCTATGCCCTTGAAATCGCTGTCATCGACAAGGCGGCGGATATTCCCTCCGGGGCGAGCAGGGCCAACAGCGCCATGATTCACGCCGGATACGACGACAAGCCGGGCTCCATCAAGGCGGATTTTTGCGCCCCCGGCAACAGACTCTATCAGGAACTGGCAGGTCCGCTGGATATAACGCTCCGGAAGTGTGGTTCCTACGTCTGCGGCTTCGATGCCAACGATTTGAAGCACCTTGAAAAACTTCTCGACCAGGGAAAGCGCAACGGCGTCCCCGGAGTGGAGATCATCACCGGCGATGCCCTGCGCGCCAAGGAGCCGCATGTCAGCGCGGAGATCGCCCACGCGCTGTGGGCGCCCTCCGGATGCATCGTGAACAACTTTGAAGCGGTCCTCGCGTTTATGGACAATGCGCAGCAGAACGGCGTCGAGCTCTTCCTCGAAACAGAGCTTCAGGACATCGTCCTCTCGGACGACCGGAAAGAGGTTCTTGGAATACGCACCAACCGCGGCTTTATGCGTACCTCCGTCGTCATCAACGCGGCCGGGATCAACTCCGACCTTGTCGCGAAGATGGCCGGCGACGATTCATTCTCTATCGAACCGACGAGAGGCGAGTACTACATCATGGACAAGAACGTAGGCAACCTCGTCGGCAGCTTTTTCTTCCCGTGCCCGACCGATAAGGGGAAGGGAATTACAGTTGCGCCGACGGCGGAGAACAACCTCCTTATCGGCCCCACCTCCGTGGTCCAGGAGAGCCGTGACGACACGTCCACATCGGTCGACGGTCTGAAGGAGGTCGTCGACGGGGCCCGCCTTCTCGTTCCCGCCATCCCGCTCGGCATGGCCATTACAACTTTCTCGGGGCTCCGGGCGAGCGCGAGCACCAAGGACTTCGTCCTCGGCGTGCTCGACACCCCGCGAGGCTTCGTCAACGTCGCAGGAATCAAGTCGCCCGGCTTCACCAGCGCGCCCGCCTTGGCGAAGCACACTGTGGAACTGATGAAAGAGAAGCTCGGCGACCGCCTTTCATTTGCTTCGAAACCCGATTTCGTTCCGGAGAGAAGACATATCCCCCGCTTCGAGGCGCTTCCGATGGAAGAGAAAATCCGCCTTGCGGCGAAGGACCCCCGCTACGCGCAGATTGTCTGCCGCTGCGAGATGGTGACCGAGGCGCAGATCGTCGAGGCCGTCGCAAGGGGAGCGCGAACTGTTGCCGCCGTCAAAATATGGACGAGAGCCGGCGCCGGACGCTGTCAGGGAGGTTTCTGCGGCCCCCGCGTGGTCGACATTCTTGCGCGCGAACTCGGCGTCTCCCCCGAGGAGATCACCCGCCACGGCGGGCATTCGCGCTATCTCGTCGGCAGGACGAAGGACTACTGGTTCAAGGGGGGAGAAAAATGAGCGACATGCATGTTGATGTTGCGATCATCGGGGCAGGCCCTGCCGGCGTTGCAGCGGGGATCGGCGCCAGAGAGGCCGGAGCGGAGAACGTGCTCGTCCTCGAACGTGACTGGGACCTGGGGGGTATCCTGCAGCAGTGCATCCACCCCGGCTTCGGACTGCATACCTTCAAAGAAGAGCTGACCGGCCCCGAATATATGCACCGCTGGATCAAGAGAGCCCACGAGGCGGGGGTACAGTTCCTCGTCAACTCGATGGTCTTCAAGATGGAGCCCGACGGCAGTCTTTGGGTGATGAACCCGGAGAAGGGGATCTTCCGCGTCGTCCCGAAGGCAACCGTCCTTGCGATGGGGTGCCGCGAACGTCCGCTCGGAGCGATCAACGTTCCGGGCAGCCGCCCCGCGGGAATCTACACGGCGGGGACCGCGCAGCGCTACGTCAATATGGAGGGGTACATGCCGGGGCACAAAGCGGTCATCCTCGGTTCCGGCGATATCGGCCTCATCATGGCGCGCCGCATGATCTGGGAAGGCGCGAGCGTCGAGGGAGTCTACGAGATCATGCCCTGGGCGGGCGGTCTGCGCCGCAACATCGCGCAGTGTCTCGACGACTACGGTATTCCCTTCTATCTGGAGCACTCGGTGGTCAAGGTGCACGGTCATGACCGCCTTGAAGGAATCACCGTCGTCAAGGTTGACGAGAACCGGCGTCCCATTCCGGGAACCGACCGTTTCGTCGCTTGCGACACGATGCTGCTCGCCGTCGGCCTCATCCCCGAAAACGAGCTCTCCCGCATGGCGGGCGTCGAAATACACCCCGTCACGGGGGGGCCGGTTCTCAACGAGTTCTATCAGACGACCCGGCCTTCGGTTTTCGCCGCCGGAAACGTCGTCATCGTGTACGACCTCGCCGACTGGGTCAGCCAGGAAGGGTTCGCCGCAGGGCGCAACGCGGCCCTGTACTCCGCCGGAACGCTCCGCAGTTCGGAGCGGCGGATCGCCATCAAGGGAGGGAAGAACGTCCGGCTCTTCTCGCCGCAGTTCATCACCGGATGCTGCGACGCCACCGTCTACTTCCGCGTGACGCACCCGATCGAGAAGCGCTGCCGGGTCTTCGCCGAACACGGACTCTTTGAACAGAAGCATCGCTACGTCCGGCCCGGCGAGATGAACGAAGTCCACCTCAAGGGCGCCGCACTGCAGGCCCTGCCCGAGTCCGTCGCGGAAATCACCATCGACGCCGAGGAGGTCTGATCGCCATGGAAGAACGTCTGCTGAACATGATCTGCGTTGGCTGCCCCGTCGGGTGCGACATCAAAGTTGCGGTCGAAGATACGAAGGTTCTCTCCGTCGAGGGGAACAACTGCCCGAGGGCGCTTGAGTTTGCAAAGGCCGAGGTGGCCAACCCGACGAGAGTCTTCGCGACGACGGTGCGCGTTTCCGGGGGAAAACTGCCCGTCTGCCCCGTCAGGAGCCGCCAGGCAGTGCCGAAAAACCGTCTGTTCGATATCTCCAGGGAGGTAGCGCGCCTCGTTGTTCCCGCTCCCGTAGAAGTCGGACAGGTTATTCTCCCCGACGCCTGCGGGACGGGCGTCGACATTGTCGCAAGCCGCGACCTCAAGACCGAGGAGGAGTCCGCATAATGGAAAAACAGGTCGTTGTCCGCAATCCCCACGGGCTGCACGCCCGCCCCGCAGCAAAGTTCGTCCAGGCGGCGTCGTCCGTCCCGGAGGACGTGATCATCGAAAAGAACGGGAAGACTGCGAACGCGAAGAGCATTCTCTCTATTATGTCCCTCGGCGTCTCCAAGGGAGACACAGTCACCCTGAGGGTCGCCGGAGAGAGCGGCGAAGCCCTGCTGCAGACCCTCGAAGGAATTTTGGTGAGCGAGGCGGAGTAGTTTCTGAGAAAAGCGATTGACAGGAGCCCGGAAAGACGATAGATATGAATACGGGCGGTTCGCGCCGGTTGCGGCGGACTGCCCGGAGGAAGCGTCCTATCATACTGAAGGAGAGTGTTGCGAATGAAACGGAGAGTGTTTTTGAGTTTCGCGGTGCTGGTGTGCGTCATCTTTGCGGCGGCAGGGGCCGGAATGCAGGCGGAAGCCTCCGACTACAAGCTGGTGCTGCGTCTGAGCCACGTCTTCCATCCGGACGAGCAGCTCACCAAGTCGATGGACTGGGTGGCGGAGCGGATCCTCAAGAGGACGAACGGCGCCATCGAGATCCAGACGTTCCCCCAGGGGCAGATCGCCGTCTACAAGGACGGCATGGAGCAGGTTGTCCGAGGAGCCGACTTCATCTCCGTCGAGGACCCGTCCTACGTCGGCGACTATGTTCCCGATTTCATCGCGCTGGTCGGCCCGATGCTCTACAACTCCTACGACGAGTACGTCGAGATCATCAAGACCGATCTGGTCCAGGACATGATCAAGAGGGCGGAGGAGAAAGGAATCAAGATTCTCGCGCTCGAATACGTCTTCGGCTTCCGCAACGTCATTACCAACAAGGTCGTCAAGACGCCCGAAGACTTGAAGGGCGTGAAGCTTCGCACCCCGGGAAGCCAGCTCTTCATCCAGACGCTCACAGCGATGGGAGCGACCGTGACCCCGCTCCCCTGGGCCGAGACTCTTCCGGGAGTGCAGCAGGGAATCGTCGACGGTATCGAAGGCTCCGAGTTCACCAACATCGGCACCAAGGTGTACGAGCTGCTGAAGAACGTCGCCCGCACCCAGCACTTCCTCGGCACTTGCGGCGTCTACATCTCCACGCAGGTATGGGAGAAGATCCCCGAGGAGTACCGGGCGATCGTCGCCGAGGAATTCGCGAAGGGCGCGCTTGAAATGGTGGAGATCGGCAAGAGAGATCTCGGCGATGTCACTGCGAAGCTTGAGTCGTACGGCGTGAAGTTCAACGAGGTCGACAAGAAGGCCTTTACCGAGGCGACGAAGAGCATCTACGAGACGTTCCCCGGCCTGACGCCCGGCATCTACGACAAGCTGCAGGCGGAGCTGGAGAAGATCCGGGCGAAGTAGTCGCCGGATTTCCTTCACGCGAATGAAATAAACGTACGGCGCGGCAGGGAGAGGGAACGTGGTTTCTCTCCCTGCCGCTGATTCACTCGACGAGAGGTTATCGACCATGAAAAAAATCGTACATACACTCTTCAGCTATGCGGAGGAAATCGTCAGCGCATTCTTCATCAGCATTACCGTCTGCATGGTCATCGTCAACGTCTTTTTCCGTTACGTGCTCAACATGGGGATCTTCTGGTCCGAAGAGGTCGCGACCATCTCTTTCGTCTGGAGCGTCTTCATAGGGGCCGCGGCGTGTCATAAGCGCAAGATGCATATCAGCATCGACCTTCTGACGAAACTTGCCCCGGACTTCCTGAAGAAGCCGCTTCGCCTGATGGCGCACACAATCATGATCATCCTCAACGGGTACATCGTCTATTTAAGCGTGATCTTCGTCCGGGCCTCTTCGATAAAACCGACCGCCGTTCTGGGAATCTCCTCAAGCTATGTGAGCTCGGCGCTCCTGGTCGGCTTCGGACTGATGACGCTCCATTCCGCCGTCTTCTTCTTCGAAGAGCTGCGCAGCGACACCCTCCCGCCGGGACAGGCCGTACAGGGGTGATGCAGATGGAATTTCTTCCTGTCATCGTCGTCTTCGTGCTCTACTTTTCAGGCATCCCCATTGCATTTGCTCTCTTCGGCGCGGCGCTGTCCTATTTCACCTTCATCAATACGGGCAGCCCCGTCGACCTGATCCTCCAGCGGTTCATCACGAGTACAGCATCCTTCCCGCTCCTGGCCGTACCCTTTTTTATTATGGCGGGATCGATCATGAACTATGCGGGGATAAGCTCTCGCCTGATGAAAATGGCCGACGTCCTCACAGGGCATATGACGGGAGGGCTGGCGCAGGTCAACGTGGTGCTCAGCACGCTTATGGGAGGCGTCACGGGCTCTGCAAATGCCGACGCCGCCATGCAGAGCAAAATACTGGTTCCCGAAATGGAGGCCAGGGGGTACGACCGCGCCTTTTCGGCGGCCATCACGGCGGCCTCTTCGGCGATTGCTCCTGTCATTCCTCCGGGGATCAACCTGATCATCTACGCCCTGATCGCGCGCGTCTCTGTCGACAGAATCTTCCTGGCGGGGTACGTCCCCGGCCTCATCATGTGCTGTACTCTCATGATTGCGGTGAGCATCGTTTCAAAGAAGAGAGGGTACAAACCCTCGCGTGAGCGGCGGGCCACTGCAAGAGAGATGCTGCGGCAGGTCAGGGAGTCCTCCTGGGCGCTCTTCATGCCGCTCGGCATCATTCTCGGACTGCGCTTCGGCATGTTTACCCCCACCGAGGCCGGCGCAATCGCGGTGCTCTACTGCTCGCTCGTCGGTTTCCTCGTCTACCGCGAGCTTCGGCCGGTTCATTTCATCACCATCTTGAAGGATACCGTCTACGGTACCAGCACCGTGCTCCTTATCATCGTCGCGGCCTCGGTCTTCGGCTACTACATGACCTGGGAGCGCATACCGCAAACCGTCGCCGCGCTGCTGCTCGACATAGCGCATAACAAGTACACGATGCTCCTCGTGATCAACATCATGCTCCTCATCCTCGGGATGTTTATCGAAGGGGGCGCGGCCATGATCATCCTGGCGCCGCTCCTGGTGCCGGTCGTCGTCGGCCTCGGCGTCGATCCGGTCCACTTCGGACTGGTCATCATCGTGAACATCATGATCGGCGGCGTGACGCCCCCGTTCGGGTCGATGATGTTCACCACCTGCTCGATCACCGGCGTCGCCATTCCGGACTTCATACGTGAGAGCATCCCGTTCATCATCGCACTGCTCGTAGCGTTGCTGATCGTGACCTATTTCCCGGCGCTCACGCTCTTTTTACCGCATCTGCTCTACTGAACGACGGGAGGAGCGCGCTTCGGCGCGCTCCTTACATACTCTCTACCTATAGAAAGAAGGGGTTTCAGTGCTTGTCTTCGGACACAGGGGGGCCTCGGGGTACGCCCCGGAGAATACTCTGCCGGCTTTTGAACTCGGAATCCGGCAGGGGTGCGAGGGTTTTGAATTCGATGTGCAGCTGACCAAAGACGGCGTTGCCGTCGTTCATCATGACTGGACCGTGGACCGCACGACCACGGGGAGCGGCGCCATACCCGATCTCACATTCGAAGAAATTCGTGCGTTCGACGCGGGGAAATGGTTCTCGGAGGAGTTTACAGGGACGACTGTTCCGCGCCTGGAAGAGATGTTCGAGCTGGTTCCGGATACGATGCCGCTCAACGTGGAGCTGAAGAGCAGACCGCACGACCGGCCCGGGCTTGAAGAAGCCGTCGCCGCACTACTGGAGCGGTACAACCGGGTTGAGAACACGATCATCTCCTCCTTCAACCATAAAAGCCTGAAGACGATGCGCAGGCTGAATCCTGCGTTTCGCCTGGGGATACTCTATGAAGGGGTTCTGCTCTCCCCGTTCTCCTACGCAAAACGCCAGGATCTGGATCTCTACAGCCTGCACCCCTGCCACGACTATGTCTCGGCGGAGCTGGTGGAGAAGGCGCACGCCCGCGGGATCAAAGTCGCGTGCTGGACGGTCAACACGAAGGAGCGTGCCCGCGAACTGGAGGCCGCGGGCGTAGATGTGATCATCACCAACTACCCCGACAGGTGCCTGCCGGAGGCGCCCAAGGGGAAGAAAGGGAAGAAAAAGGCGGGTAAGTAGCAACAGGCCGAGCCCCTCCGTCCTGCGCTCTCGGGGAGCGCAGGACGCGTGCGTCTTGAATGGGAGCGGGAGGGACGGTCGAAGACTCTCTATTAAGAAAACGGATTTTCAAAAAAACGCTGTTGACAACCCCTGCAAAAGTGGTATTATACCCCTCGCGTCTTTGAAACGGCGCGCTCTTCAAGCCGCCCGAGCGGCGGCGGAAAAGAGCGGGGACGGAAGCGAAAAGTGAAGTTGAAGTTGAAGTTGAAGCAGAAGTTCCCGAGCAGAACCTTGACAGTTTTATAAGAGCGAGAAGAAGAGGTAAAGAGGCGTTCCGAGAAATATATTCGAGAGTTTGATCCTGGCTCAGGACGAACGCTGGCGGCGTGCTTAACACATGCAAGTTGAACGGGCATACATGGAAG
>JAHDKT010000101.1 GCA_018436725.1 Synergistaceae bacterium
TTCGACGCGATGAACGCCTTCCCCCACACCGTGGCAAGCGAGCACGGCGACACGGTGATCCTCGAAACCACCGGCACGGGCGAGAATCTTGACGCGTGCCTCGAAACGGTTCGGCATCTCGGACTCGTCGAAGCGGTGAAGAGCGGCCCCCTGGCCCTCGACGCGCGGACGACGACGACCACTTTCTAAAAAGCATACATTCGAAAAGGAGTTGGACAGAATTATGGCAAAGGCACTCTACGACAAGGACGCAAACATGAAGCTTCTCGAAGGAAAGACCGTCGCGGTTCTGGGCTACGGCAGCCAGGGGCACGCGCACTCGCAGAACCTCCGCGACAGCGGAGTCTCGGTCGTAGTGGGCCTCCACGAGGGCAGCAAGTCGAAGGCGACCGCCGAGAAGGACGGCTTCCAGGTGTACACCGTCGCCGAGGCGACGAAGCGCGCCGACGTGGTCATGTTCCTGATGCCCGACCATGTGCAGGGCGACACCTACCGCAAGCACGTCGCCCCCAACCTGAAGAAGGGCGCGGCCCTCGCCTTCGCGCACGGCTTCGCCGTCCACTTCAACCAGGTGGAACCCTCCAAGGACAACGACGTCTTCATGGTCGCCCCCAAGGGCCCCGGCCACCTCGTCCGGCGCATGTACACCGAGGGACGGGGCGTTCCCTGCCTCCTCGCCGTCCAGCAGGACGCCTCCGGACAGGCTCGCGACCTCGGCCTCGCCTACGCCTGCGCCCTCGGCGGCGGACGCGCCGGAGTCCTCTCCACCACCTTCAAGGAAGAGACCGAGACCGACCTCTTCGGCGAGCAGGCCGTCCTCTGCGGCGGCATCACCGAGCTGGTCAAGGCCGGATTCGACACGCTCGTCGAGGCCGGATACCAGCCGGAAATCGCCTACTTCGAGTGCCTCAACGAGATGAAGCTCATCGTCGACATGATGTACGAGGGCGGCATCGGCTGGATGCGCTACTCCGTCAGCGACACCGCGAAGTACGGCGACCTCACCGCCGGAAAGAAAGTCGTCGACGGACACGTCCGGCAGACGATGAAGGAGCTGCTGGACAACGTCCGCGACGGCTCGTTCGCCAAGGACTGGATTCTGGAGAACCAGTGCGGACGCCCCCGCATGAAGAAGTGGATGGAGCAGGAGAAGGCGCACCCCATCGAAGCCGTCGGCAAGGAACTCCGCGCGATGATGCCCTGGATGGACGCGAAGTCCGCCCCGGGCGAATAAAGCAGAGTTATTTCAGATGGGAAGGGAGAGAGGAGCATGAAGATGAACGGAGCGCGGATGGTGGTAAAAGCCCTTGAACTGGAGGGAGTCCGGTGTGTGTTCGGAATCCCCGGAGGTTCGGTGATCCCTCTGTACGACGCCCTCTACGACGCTCCCTTCCCGCACATCCTCGTCCGGCACGAGCAGGCCGCCGCGCACGCCGCCGACGGCTACGCCCGAGCCACGGGAGAACCTGGAGTGTGCATCTGCACCTCCGGCCCCGGATTCACCAACATCCTCACCGGCCTCGCCACCGCGTTCCTCGACTCCGTCCCCATGGTGGCGATCACGGGGCAGGTGTCCACCTCGCTCATCGGCACGGACGCCTTCCAGGAGGCCGACACGTTCGGCGCAAGCCTCCCGGCGGTCAAGCACAGCATCCTCGTCCGCTCCGTCGAGGAGATCCCGTCCGCGATCCGCGGGGCCTTCGAACTGGCCGTCTCCGGACGCCCCGGCCCCGTCCTGATCGACCTCCCCGTCGACATCCAGAGGGCGGAGGGGGAGTTCGTCCGCCCCGAGGGGCAGCTCTACCCCGAGCACCATCTGAAGACCGTCCAGGACGTCTCGCGGCTCGGCGAGGCCGTCGAACTGCTGAAAAACGCGGAGCGCCCCGCCGTCCTCGCGGGAGGGGGCGTCATCCTGTCGGGCGCGGGCCGGCGGCTCCTCCGCCTCGCCGAGAAGGCGCAGCTCCCCGTGGCGACCACCCTGATGGGCAAGGGCGGCTTCCCCGAGACGCACCCGCTCGCCCTCGGCATGGCCGGAATGCACGGCACGCCCGGAGCGAACGTCGCCATGTCGCAGGCCGACGTCATCCTCGCCGTCGGCGCGCGCTTCAGCGACCGCACCACCGGCAAGGTGGCCGACTTCGCGAAGAACGCCTGCGTCATCCACATCGACCTCGACGACGCGGAGATCGACAAGATCGTTCCGTGCGCCGTCCCGCTCGTCGGCGACGCGGACGCGGTGCTCGCCCTCCTTGCGGACGCGCTGCCGGAAGTATCCTGGAGAGAGTGGACCGACCGGCTCCGCGAGCAGCTCGAAGAGATGCCGCTGCTCCGCCCCGGCGAAACCGACTTCGTCCCCGGCGCCATCTTCGAGGCCGTCCGGCGCAGAGCTGCGGAAAAGACGATCGCCGTCACCGACGTGGGCCAGAACCAGATGTGGGCCGCGCTCTTCTGGAAGACGGAGCATCCGCGCACCTTCCTGAGTTCGGGCGGGCTGGGGACCATGGGGTACGCCCTCCCTGCGGCCATCGGCGCCTCCCTCGCGCACGGCAAAGCCCCGGTGCTCTGCTTCGCGGGCGACGGAGGCTTCCTGATGAACATCCAGGAGCTGGAGACCTGCGCGCGTTACAACATCCCGGTGAAGATCTTCCTGCTGAACAACGGCTGCCTCGGCATGGTCCGCCAGTGGCAGGAGCTCTTCTGGGGCGAGCGCTACGCCGCCACCACGCAGCACCCCGTCTGCAACTTCCCCGCCCTCGCGGAGGCCTTTGGCGTCCAGGGGCGCGCCTGCGAAACGCTCGACGAGCTGGAGAGCGCCCTCGACGATCTCTTCGAGACGCCCGGCCCGGCGCTGATCGACTGCCGCATCCCGCAGGAGGAGCTGGTCATGCCCATGGTCCCGGCGGGAACGGCGCTGAAGGATTTTATGTACAGGGTGAGGGTGTAGGGGGGGAATCAAGTCATGCTCAGTATGCCGCAGTCTCCGGAAGGACGTTGGAGTTTTTCGGAGGTTGCGGCTTTTTTTCGATAACCAACATATCCATCCGCCGCCCTTTCGACCTCAAACACTCCGGATGAAGGTAATGGAATAGAAAACGCATAGCACTATTCTCTCTAATCTCAAACGCCTTGCCTACTGGCGATTAGCTCGATTATTCGGATATCCGCGGTCTGCTTCAGAACTGAAGTCGCACCTGCCTTGCTTTCACAGCTTCAGGCCTGAGCAAGAGACATATTCAAATCATTCGGCGGAAATCGTTCGCTCTGCTTCGAAAACGTCTTCATCCTCCTCGACATCTTCGTCGTCTACAATTTCACCGTAATAAGCAGTTCTGCCGGTGGCTTGCTCGATAAGCGACAGAAGTCTTTTTTGCCGGTCAGCCATAAAGTCATAAAACCTGTTGGCACGCAGAAGCAGTGGATTGATCAAGTGAGATGCAAGATAGACATCAAGCCTATCAGGGGCAATACAAGGCGTTTCATCGTTGCCTTTTTGCAGTATCTCAAGGTAATCAGAAGGTGCTAAACCGCCAATGATCCGGTTCGTCTTGTAAGAAAGCGGCGTCTTGTTGATTATGGAGTCGTACACATCCGGCCTAATCTTCTCGTTCTTACACCATTCTTTTGGAAAGATATGATGAATGTCAACGTTTTCGCCGAAAAACACAGTATGGTCAAATTTTTGACCTGAGCGAAAGTCTTGCGCGCCTTCCTTCATCAAGAGAGCATTGACACCCTTGTACGCGGCGGACACTCGCATGCGCATGGTCTTTAATCTATCGGCGCGGAACATGGTTTCGCTTATCGTTGAAGGTTCGGGGCCTCCCTTCAACCAAACAGGCACTTCAAGGAAATCTCGAGCAATACGTGTATCAATTGCCGAACCATAGAGTTCACCAAAAACCCCGTTCCAATACCATCTTACCAACTTTGCACGATTCGCTTCATGCTCCCAAGCATCGCCAATATCCGCCAGAATGGCTGCTAGTGGTATGATTTGGGACTGATAAGGTAGATCAAAAATACGATATATATGGAGCATGTGAAGAAATTTCGCGACTTGCTCAAAACCACGCTCCACCGGAAGCTCATACTTCTTATAAGCCTCAAGAGGTAAATTCAACAGCGCCTGTCGATTACCCGTAACGGCAGGCAACTCCTTGCCTTTTTTTCCAGCGGACTCCGCGGCGCGCCGCAGATCACGCGTATAAAAAAGCGAAATAGCTTGAAGAAAATCCGTGTTAGCAACATTAGCAAGAATACCGGTATCTAAGCCAGGAGGTCGAAGTGTTTCTGCCAAACGCCTATGTCTTCCTTTTATTCCGTCATCTCCATACCAGTCTTTTCGCAACTCATGGCCTTCGGAAGCATACATTGCAGTTACAAGTTCAAATGCATCAAGCGGCTTGCCTCCGGTGTTCACTTTTTCGAATACTACACATACAGCTTCCTTGGGAGTTGATCGATCCAAGGCTATCACTGGCACTCTATAGTATTTGAAGTTCTCCAAAATCTGGCGCTTAAACACTCTAAACTCTTCACGGGTGCTCTCGTTTTCGTCTCCGCGCCAATGCTTATCAAATCCGTCTTGCCACTTATCCCAATCAAAGACCCGAGAAACCGGATACATAAGATAAGCATATTCCTGATCTACAGATGATAGATCCAAAACCGCTTCACGCCCAAAATCGGTTCTAAGAACTCGATCCTCCGGCACGCCGATGATTGCGTCTTCACGATCGAAGAAAGGATCAAGCGTTTTTCGGATGTCGATATAAAACCAGCGTTTTATCTTCTTTTTTTTCGTATTGACTGTCTCCACTACTTTCCCTCGCCAGGCAACCTGATATAGCGACGTCATTCGTTGCTGTCCATCAAGCAGCAATGAATGGGGAACCATCTGCTTCGCCTCAGCAGGCGTGCCTTCGATAGGGCGAGGCTTGAAATTCACATCTCCACCATTATCGAGAGTCATCAGAGCGCCAATTGGGAAGGCTCGCGAGATTGAAGCAATGAGGCTTCTTATGCGGTCTTCATCCCAAACCCAACTACGCTGAAAATCCGGTAATTGGAGAATTCCGCGATGACAATCATCAAGAAGCTTATTAAGATCATAAGGATTTGTTTGAAACGTCGATCCAGGCATTATTTTCAGTCTCCTTGTTTTTTCTGTCGGACATCCTGTAGTTGAAGGGGACGACGTTCAGCATTAGCGGTACAGTGTGCCATTCCAGTAATGTCAAACGTGAATGAAATATTCGAGGTGGGGCAATACCGCCATGGCAGGTGCGAACTATAGCGCCCCCCGTATCCGATCGAATTCCGCACACGCTGCTACCAGTGATTCCGGCGGCGATTCAAGCTGCTTGTTGTTTCGACAGTCGGATGCGAGCTTGTCGATAAAGACATGAGCATCCTTGCTTTCGGAGATTTTGCCGTAAGCGCTTTGGTAGGATTCTTTGTTGTTTTCGTCGACGTTCTTACCGTCCAGATAGGCCAACCACGTCTGGATATGCCACCTCGGTATGACGTACACTATCGGTTCGTGATCGCCTCTGGGGGAGCGCAATTCCGCGTCCAGTTCGGACTTGATCCGGTCAACGGAAAATTCGTCCGCGTCCTGAAGTACCACGAGAATGGTCGAAGCGTGTCGTCTGCGCAACGCTTCGACCTCCCGGGAGAGATTGTCCTTCACATACTTCTTGCCCGACCCCATTCCGTTCGGATAGGGCAAGACTCGGATTGTGCGGTGTTTCACTCCCCATTCCTTCGTCGGAAAGCGCTTCGCGAAAAGCTCATGCGCCCTGTCCTCGCAGAGGATGACGATCCGCGAGGCCTTACTCATTCTCCCACCCTCGCGCCATCACTTCCGCCGGCGGCATATTCTCCACTACGGGGAACGGGCGCACGACGACATGCGCGCCCGCATGCCGCGAGAACCACATTTCCGTCCCTCTCGCCATTTTATTCACAACTTCGGGATGGTGAGAAATGATCAGCGCCTGCCTGCCGTGTTCGTCACAGATATCATGAAGGTTATCCAGCCAGGGTTGGATTTCGCGCATCGAAACGAAATTGTCCGGTTCGTCGATCAGCACGGTCGAAAACACCCCGGCGCGTAACGCTTCCAAAATCGTATAAAGAACAATCAATTGACGTTGGCCGTCGGAAAGATTCATGAAATCGAAGTCGCGGTCCTTGCCTTCGATGCGGAACGTCGCCATGAGTTTGCGTGATTCACCGCTCTCTCGAAGGCTCAACTGTCCGAAGCCCGGCAACACATCCTCCAGGTGTCGTTTCGCCGCGTACCCGATAGACGGTTGCTCTTGTAAGAGATGGCGGTACCACTGGGCGAAGTTCTCGGCGTGCTCGGAGAGAAAGCGCGACTCGGAAACGGCGGCGTCTTTGACGACCAGCGGGATAGGATGAATCAATAGAATTTTGTCGAGTTCTTCCCTGAAGCGAATCAAGGGTTTGTTGTCGTCGCGCTTCGCGACCGTCGGAATCACCGAACGGGACCAATCCGCCGGAAAAACGACGCCAACCTCCACTGTTCCTGAATTTCTATTAATACGGTGAAGATGCGCCTCCTGCCCCTCGAATAGAAAAAAAGTAGAGTCTTTCCAGAGCAGCTCTTCACGCTTGATACGCTGTTTGCCCGTCTGCTCCGCGTATTCGATGGTAACTGCGTATGTGTACGACTCGCCGTCTATCGTCAGAGAGAGCCCTACCGTCTGATCCCGCCTTGTATCCCAGGTTGTCAGACTGTTGCGATTGAATATATCCTCCACATGCTCCCCGCGCATCAGACGTTGAACACAGCGCAACGCGTTCAGCACCGATGTTTTGCCTGAACCGTTGTCCCCGAGCCAGAGTTGAAAGTCGCCTGGTTGAACCCGAAAGTTCGTCAGACATCGAAAGTTGTCTATGTAGATTTCACGTATCATCGGTTGTTTTCCTCTTTCATCAATCAACGATTTCGATTCATCCCGGCGCACCGTATTTTGACGGAAGATAAAAGCTGCGCCGCAAATACCATTCTATATCAATAATTTCGACATTTCCAAGCGAACGAAAAATATGTATGGCCGAGCAGGTTGCTCTTTTCCAGCGATTCGAGCCAGGTTTCGGCGTCCTCCTCCGTCAGATAGCCGACCGAGAAGGAGCGGCGGATAACCGCGCGGGGCGTCTTTTCATCGTGCCCCTCGTAGAGCAGCCTGTCCTTCAGGGTTTTCCAGGCCAGCTCGAAGGTGTACTCGAAGCGCTGAACGACCCCCTCCTGCTCCAGCTTCGAGTATTCGTCGAGAGGCTTCGCCTCCAGGGCTTCCTTCAACAAGAGAAACGCCTTCTCGAAATTCTCGAACCGTTGTCGCCGGCGCAGTTCACTTGTGTTGTTCATCCTCGCGCCCCCTTTACCGTCCGAGTTCTTCCTCTCCCCGGCATATGGACCGATAACACCTACAATCTTGTTTGGACCATCATATCGAACGCGGGCTCTTCAAGCAACCGGGAACGCTTTGTGATATCCTTCTATGGAAATGAAGTTATTGAAAGAGGCGATACGACATGACGACGGCCATCGAGCGAACGCTCACGGACTTCTTCGAGGAGGAGCAATCCGTCCGCCTCGCCTTCCTGATGGGCTCTTTCGCCAAGGGGACGGCCCGCCCGGACAGCGATGTGGACGTCGCCGCGCTCTTCGACCGGGCTCCGGACTTCATGGAGGCGCTCGATCTTCGGGAGCGGCTTTCGGCCCTGCTCCGCCGCGAGGCCGATCTTGTGGTGCTGAACGACGCGGGGCCGATCATCGGGATGCAGGCGCTGAAGTCCGGGATCAGGCTCTTCGCCCGGAAAAACGAGTACGAGGAGTTCTTCGTCCGCACCCTGAACGAGTACGACGACCTGAAGCGCCTCCGCGCTCCGATCGAAGAAGCCGTGCCGAGGAGGAGAATCTATGCCTGACAAAGACGTGGTGTTGGCGAAAGTCGCGACCATCCAAAGGTGTCTGGCGCGAATACGCGACGTCACGTCGCTCGATCCGGCAAGACTCTACGACGGATACGGGGCCATGGCAATGGATGCGGAGCGCGAAAAAGATGCCGGCGAATGGTGCGACGCTCTTTCGGGGGACGCGACCGATGAAGCGCGGTAAGCGCTGAAAGCGCTCCACTACATCCTCGCGGCGTACCCTTCCTTTTCGGCGTTGCCGAGGAGGTAGAGGAATGCGGGGGCGGGTATGCGTACGACGGGCGTCCGAGTTTTATGGGCGGCGACTCCGTAATCCTCGGCCCGTTTCGTGATGATCAGCGCTCCCAGTACATTCGCGCGCTCGTCGTCCGCGAGTTCGATGATCGCATCCGTCCCTTTGACATGCGTATTCTCGCGGTATTTCACTTCGCACAGTATCCGCCCCGCCGGAAGCTCCACAACCACGTCCACCTCTTTTTCTCCGTCCTTGACCCTCCTGTAATAGCCGACGCGCGCGTTCGCCGCGGAATAGAACGCGGCGATGTGCTTGTAGACCGTCGTTTCCACCATGATCCCCGTCTCCTCGGCGTCGGCGATCGCGTTCTCCAGCATCAGAACGGCGCTTCGTATTGCGGCGTCGGCCACGTAGATCTTCGGTCGCCCCTTCAGCACTCCCTTTCCGTCGACGCCGACGGGATCGCTGATATAGATCAGGTTCGCCTCTTTCAGGAACTGAATATAGCTCGTCAACGTGCTCTTGTTCATTCCGTCCAGCTCCTTGGACATCGTCGTCATGTTCACGATGCCGGAAGAGTGCATGCAGAGGTACAAGAAGACCTTTTCGAGCTGAAGAGGGTTCCGCACATTGAAAAGAGCCAGAATATCCCGTTTGATCACCTTGTCGACAACATCCTCGCGCAGCATTCTCTGAGAGAAAGCGTCGTCCTGCGACAGCGCAAGCTCCGGAAAGCCGCCGACCGTCAGGTACCTGTTGAAATGGCGCTGAAGCGGCGAAAGGGCGGCCATCAGATGGCTGAAATCGCCCTTGTCCATCGTGTGCAGCCTCGTCGGGGAAATACCCGCTTCAAGGCGGGGTCGCTCGGGAAGTTGCAGCAGGTCGCAGTACTCGTAAAAGGAGAGCGTCGGGATCTTCAAGACGCTCCAACGCCCTACGCCGCTCTCCGCCGATCCTTTTTCCGGAGCGGGGCTCGCCGACCCCGTGGCGACCAGCCGCAGCTCCGGTTGCGTGTCGTACAGCGTTTTGATCCACGCCTCCCAGTCCTCCGCGTACTGCACCTCGTCGAAGAAGAAAAAACACCTTTCCTCGGTCGGATAGGCGTTCCGATAGGCCCGTAAAACGTTCTCGAAACCGCCGAGCTTCAGGATGGGATTGTCGAACGACAGGTACACGACGCTCTTCGCGAACACGCCGCTCCGTAAAAGACTTTGTATCAGCTGGTATATGATCGTGGTCTTGCCCACGCGTCTGGCGCCGGAGAGTATCACGAACCGGCGCAGGGAGGGGTGAAGCAGCATCTTCTCCGCTTCGTAGTACGCAATCCGCCGTTTGGGCGGCGATGTCTTCTCCGAAATGGGAACCCCTCTCCACCATGGATTGTACTGTATTAAAAGATTCAACAGTTTTTCATCGGTGAACGCAAGCATTGAGGACCACCTCCAGAAAAATGGTATATCGTACTCTCCATTTAGTCAATAATAATGCACATCGTACTGTTTTTCCAAGTGGATGCGGGAGGGTTCACTTTCTGGTTTCCTATACGATAGAAGAAACCGTCGAGGTTCACAGAGTGATTCACGGACGCCGCCGCTACCCCCATCTGTTCGGCTACGGAGGAACGGAAGACGAGGGACGCGTCCGAGCGCCGGCGTTCTCGAGCGGCGCGGAGCTTCCCTGAATCTCTGTTCGCAAGCTTCCGGAAGGCGCGGCATATCACCGATACGGAGAAGACGATCGTTTTCCGCCCCCCCGACGAAGCGCCGCCCCGGATGAAATGAGTAAAAACTTCCGCGCAGCTCTCGCGGATTGTGTCAAAAACAGGAAACATCCTTTCGAACACCCCCTGATATAATGGGAAAAACCTCGAAAAAGAGCGAAAAGTCCATTAAAACATCTCTCGAAGGACGGCGTCGTTGAAACCCTCCTTGAGACGAACTCTATACCCGGCCAATGCAAGGAGCGTATGCGGAATGAACATCGTAGACAAAGAGAACATCCGGCTGAAGGTAGCCGCCGGAGACTGGAAGGAAGCCGTTCGCGAGGCGGGCGATCTGCTGTTGCGATCGGGGAGGATAACGGAAGGGTATATTTCTTCGATGATCGACAGCATCGAGAAGCTGGGACCGTACATCGTCATCATCCCCGGCGTGGCGCTTCCCCATGCGCGCCCGGACGAGACGGTGCTGACGGGAGGAACGAGCCTGATCACGCTGGAGAGGCCGGTGGAGTTCGGCAACGCGGAGAACGATCCGGTGGACGTCGTCGTCGCGTTCGCGGCCCGTTCGGACTCGGGGCACCTGGAGAATATCGCCGGGATATCTCGGTTTCTGGAGGATGCGGAGCGGTTGGAGAGGCTCCGCGGAACATCGGACATCGAAGTCGCATTCCGGTCGATCAATCGAACCGACATCGGTTAGGAGGAAGCGGACTATGGCGAAGGCTCGGATTTTGGTAGTGTGCGGTTTCGGCGTGGGATCGTCCATGATTTTGAAGATGAAGATCGAAGAGGTTCTCAAGCGGCACGGTCTCGAGGCGGACGTCGCGACTGCGGATATGGGGACGGCCGCCTCCGAGCCCTGCGATTTGCTGTTCACTTCGAAGGAGCTTGGAAACGAACTCGCCGGTCGAATCAAAGCGCCGGTGATCGCCATCGCCAATTTCATCGACCGAAAGGAGATCGAGGAGAAGGGATTGACGCTCTTGGAAAAAGTCTGCCGCGGAGAATAAGCGCAGTCGAGGACGGCGTCGCTTTCCTTCGGGAAGGCCGACGACCGGGATCGGGGGAAGACGCCCGTTTATTTCGAAAGGGAGGTATGCACGATGGTTGTTATCGACTTTTTGATCAATCAGATTTTCCGGGAAGCATCTCTGTTTTTGGGAATCATCGCTCTGGTCGGCCTGATAATGCAGCGGAAATCGGTTTCGGACATACTGAAGGGCACGTTGAAAACCGTCATCGGCGTGATCATCCTCACCCAAGGCGCGAATATTCTGGTCGGCTCCATGCTGCCTTTGAGCAACGCTTTCAGCGAGCTGTTCAAGATAAGCTCCGCCGCGCAGATGAACCCGATAGGCACCGAAAAATTCATCGCGCAGTTCGGCTCCGAGATCGGCGCCTCCATGCTGCTCGCCTTTTTGATCAACGTCGCGGTCGCCAGATACACCAGAATCAAGAATATCTTCCTGACCGGCCACCATCTCTTCTGGTTCGCCTTCATCTTCGTGGCGCTCGGCGTGGAGGCGGGGTTGAAAGGCGCCGCGCTGCTGATCACGAGCACCGTGTTGCTGGCGTTCTACATCGTTTTCGTACCGGCTCTTATCCGCCCGTTCGTCAGGGCGGTAACGGGCGACGACAGCTTCACGCTCGGGCACCCCACGGTCGGACTGTCGCTCGTCTCCGGAGTGCTCGGGAAGTATCTGGGAGACAAGTCCAGGTCCACCGAAGATTTGAAGATTCCGGAGTCCCTGAGCTTCCTCCGCGAAATCACCGTCGTCTCTTCGATCGTCATGGGCTCCGTCTATCTGGCGGTGGGACTGATGCTCGGCGGGAAGGCGGCCGAACTGTACAGTCCGGATAAAAATCTGCTGGTCTACTCCCTGCTGCAGGGCGTCCTCTTCGGCGCGGGGCTGACGATTCTGCTGACCGGAGTGCGCATGATGCTGGCCGAGATCATTCCGGCGTTCAAGGGCATTTCCGACAAGCTGATTCCCGACGCGATTCCCGCCCTGGACTGTCCGATCATCTTCCCGTACGCCCCCAACGCCGTTTTGATCGGCTTTCTGGTCTCCATGGTCACGTCGGTCGTCACCATCGCGGTCTGCGCCAGGTTCGGCGCCTTCACGTACGCGGTGCTGCCGCTGACGATCACCTGCTTCTTCGAAATAGGAACCGCGGCGGTGATCGGCAACGGAACGGGCGGTATCCGCGGCGCGATCATCGGCTCCGGAGTGGCCGGAGTGCTGATGATCCTGCTGGTGGGCTTCTCCATTCCGTTCCTCGTTCATACGGTCTCCGATTTCATCATCATTTTCGGAGGAAACGACTTCTCGATCTGGGCCATCATCGTCGGCGCTCTGACCAGGATGCTGGGCATCGCCTGATCATCTTCATGGAAAACGCGCTCTACAAAACTTATTTTCGGCATATACTGGAGATCGTCGCCCGAGTGGAGAGCGAGCAGTCCGGCGGGATCGAATCCGCCGCTCTCGTCATAGCCGACGCGATCCAGAGCGGGCGCTCCGTTTTCGCTTTCGGCTGTTCTCACGCCGGAATTCTGGTGGAGGAGCTTTTCTACCGCGCGGGCGGACTGGCGGTGATCAACCCGATCTTCAATCCGACGCTGATGCTGAACACCCGTCCGGTGACGATGACGTCGCGGATGGAGCGCCTGGAAGGCTTCGGCAAGGAAATCGTCGCCTGCAGCCGCGTCTCGTCCGGCGACGTCCTTCTGATCCACTCGGTCTCGGGCAGGAATCCGGGCGCCGTCGACGCCGCGCTGGCGGCGAAGGAACGGGGAGCATACGTCGTCGCGCTTACCAACGTGACGTACTCGGCTCGGGTGTCGTCGCGACACTCGGGCGGGAAAAAACTCTACGAGATCGCGGACCTCGTGCTGGACAACTGCGGGGATTTCGGAGACGCCTCCGTTCCGGTTCCCGGCTCGGAACAGAAAATGGCTCCGACTTCCACCGTGATCGGAGCGCTCATTCTCAACGCCGTCGTCGTCCATACGGTTTCCATTTTGGCGGAACGCGGGAGTCCTCTCCCGGTCTTTCGAAGCGCCAACGTGGACGGAGGCGACGAGGAGAACGAACGCATCATGGAGCGTTTCAAGAACCAGATCCACTATTTGTAGGCAGTTCTTTTCGCCGCGCCGGCGGGAACGACGGGGAAGAACCGTTTCGAACGCGGACGCCGCATGCGGGACGGGGATCTTTCCCGTTGTTCTGCATGCGCCTCCTCGCAAGAGCGCGAAGGTATGCGGACAACGTCGATCCGAGGTGTCGAAAGGGCGTGGATTGAGATGATCGCACAACGCCGGATACAGATCCTGCGGATTCTCCGCGAACGGGAGGGGTTCGTCACTCTTTCCGAAATCGCTGCCATGGCGGGCGTCTCCTCGAAGACCGTCCGGAACGACTTGTCCATTCTCCGCGAAGAACTCCCGCGCGACACCGCGCTGATCAGTCGGCCGAACCGGGGAATACGCCTGAACGTCTCCGACGAGGAGTTCGGGAAACTGATCGCCGCCGCCCGTCCGAAGAGAGCGCCTTTCGACTACAAGGCGCGCAGAGGAGCGGCCGTCGCCGTTCTTCTGCTGAAACAGGACCACGCGACGCTCGAACACCTCGGCGACGCGCTTTTTCTCTCCCGGAGCGCGGTGAACCGTGCCGTCGCGGAAGCGGAGAAGCTCCTCTCCCGGTACGGCGTCCTCGTTCGACGAAGGCGCGGACTCGGGCTCTCCGCTCTCTGCGATGAACATACGCGGCGTTCGGCGATGTGGCGCCTCTTTCTTTCGACGGAGACGGGGGCGGCGGGCGAGCCGGAGGCGCTCTTCGCTCCGCCGGAGAGAGCATGCTCCCGGCTCGAATGGTTTCTGGACGGATTCGATCCCGTGCCCGTCCTGAAAATAGTGGACCGTTTCGAACGCGCGCAGAGATTCTCTTTCAGCGACGACGCGCGCCGTCTTCTGCTCTTTCACACGGCCGCGAGCGTCTCGCGATGCCGCAAAAACCCCGTGAGGGTTCCCCTCCCTTCGCACCCGGACTTCGATATGGCGTACGATCGTTTTTTAGCCGAGTCGCTGGCGAAGCTGATCAAAGAGACATACTTTTTCGATCTTCCGGAGGAAGAAACCGCCTATCTCCAGGCCTGCCTGAGCATGGCCGAACCGCAGGAGTTCGCCAACGCGGCGCTGCAGCAGAGCTTTCAACTGCAATATCCGATCGTTTGCGATATAACCGGTCGCGTCGTCGATCTGTTCGGGCGTATTCTGGAGATGGATTTTTCCTCGGACGGGGTGCTCTACAACAATATGTTCCTCGCCCTTCGCTCCGCCCTCGCCCGCATTTCTCGCGGCGTCCCGGTCGAAAATCCTTTGCTCGAGCAGATCAGGAAGCAATACCCCGGAGTCATGACGGCGGCGTGGTCGGTCAGCGTCCTTCTGGAAAACGAGATCGGCCTCGCCGTCAACGAAGACGAACTTGGTTTTCTCGCGCTGCACATCTGCGGCGCGGTGGAACGAACGCCCTTTTCGAGCCGAGTGCTTGTTCTGTGCAATTTCGGCGTCGGCGCATCCCGCCTGTTGAAACTCCGCCTCGAAAACTCCATTCCGGGCCTCGTCGTGGAGGACGTCGTCTCCGCGCGGGATACGGAGAAGGCGCGAAACAGCGATTGCGACTTCATCATTTCGTCGTGTCCGGTCATGGAGAGCTTCGGCGGCAAGGACGTCGTCGTCGCGGACCATTTTCTTTCTCCGGCGGACATCGCCGTCGTCAAGGAGAAGATGCGGTCGGTCCATAGAAGGAAAAAGCTGCGCGCCTCCTCCGGAAACCCCGCGACGCCGCTCTTCGACGGCGCGTTCATCCAGTCGGGAGTCCGCGCCTCCGACAAAAAGGAGCTTCTGCGCTCGATGTGCGACACACTGCGGCGCGAGGGCTTCGTGACGACGGAGTATGTCGACTCGGTGCTCTCCAGAGAGCTGATCACGTCGACCGAAGTGACGGGCGGGGTGGCGATTCCGCATGGAAACGCGAAGTACGTTCTTCACCCCCGAATTTCCGTCGCGATTCTCGAAGAGCCTCTTCCCTGGTTCGGAGAGAGCCTCGTCGACGTCGTCTTTCTTCTGGCCTTTTCGACGTCCGGAGAGGACGGCGGAAACGAACATCTGCGCCGATTCTACTCGGCCTTCATCCCGCTGGTGGAAAGCGAAGAGCGGATGAAGTCCCTGCGCCGGATACAATCCCCCGAGGAGTTCGCCGATCTCATGAACGCCCTGATCCGAAGAGACGGCGAAACGCCGTAGAACGCACGGGACGTCCTTCTCCCGAGGCGCGTAACGATGCTTCTTCATGAAGAAGGGCGGAGCGCACCGGCTCCGCCCTTCGCGCGTTCGTCTACACGCTCGTTCGTCTACGCCTTCGCGAAGAAGCGGTTCAGGCGCTCCTCCTTTTCGCCCCTCGTGCTCATGGAGATCACGACAACGAGCAGCAGGTTGGCGAAGAAGGCCCAGAGAAATCCTGGGTACCCCAAGGGCGCGATCTTCATCACTCTGGTGTAGAAGAGAATCAGAATGCCGACCGTCATGCCCGCGGTCGCTCCGGCCCGGTTGCACTTGCGCCAGTAAAGCCCGAGGATGAAGGCGGGGGCGAGCTGCGCCAGCCCGGTGTAGGCCACGTCGATGACGACGCCGACGAGCGCCTGCGGCGGCCGCAGCGCGATGCCGACGCCCAGAAGAACGATGAGCACCGTCAGGATGCGGGATATCTTGAGGTTCCGCCCTTCCTCGATCTTTCCCTTGAAGAGCTTGTAGATGTCCTGCGAGAAGAGCTGCGAGCTGACCAGGATCATCGAGTTGATCGTCGAGAGGCCCGCCGCCAGCGACGCCGCGATGATGACGGCGGCCACGAACCAGTTGGTGTACTTATTCATCAGCATGGGGAGCACCGTGTCGGGAACGACCTGCCCGGTGAGCAGCACGTGCCCGGAGAGGCCGATGAAAACGGTGGCGGTGGCGTAGATCACGATCTGCGACAGGGGGATGCTCATCGCGGAGTTGGCGATCGCCTTCGCGTCCTTCGCCATCAGCGAGCGCATCCAGACGTGGGGGCAGAGCCAGATGCCGAAGGGCAGCACGATGAACTGCATCAGCCAGTTCTTGTCGCCGTAGAGTCCCTTGGGTCCAGGCCGGGAGAGCAGTTCCGGCGATTTTTCCGCGACGGCTGTGAACAGCTTGACGATGCCGCCCGACGGGCCGATGGCGATCCAAGCGGCCACCACGATACCGACGAGAAGAATCACCGCCTGGATGGCGTCGGTCAGCACGACGCTTTTAGCGCCTCCGATAACGACGTAGAGCAGCGAGAAAAAGGCAATGATGGCGAGTCCGGCGATATAGGGCACCTCGCCCCGCGTAATCACGTCGATGGCGCGGGCGCTCCCCACGTACTGCATCGCGAGGAAGACGACGGTCATCAGGGCCGAGATGGCCGCGGACCAGACTTTCAGGAAGCGGCTGTCGAAACGGTCCTCGAAGTAATCTCCTATGGCCATATAGCCGTACTTCTTCCCGAGTCCGTTGATTTTCGAGCCGAAGTAGATCACCATCAGGGCGCACCACCCCTGGGAGAGCACGAGCACGATAAAGCCGACGCCGTGCAGGTAGTACATGCCGGGAGCGCCCAGGAACGCGAAGGTGCTCTGCATGGCGGCGATCATCGTCAGGGGGAGAAGCACGGAGCTGACGCCCCGGTTGGCGAGGAAGAATCCCTCGACGTTCTTCACGCTCTGCGACCTCACGCTGTAGAGCGTCACGCCGAGAAGAATGAACAGGTACGCGATAATGACGAGAAAGCTCTGCATTCCGATGCTCATTTACTTCCCCTCCTCTTTTTTCCGCTGCTCGGCAAGCCAGCTTCTGGTCACCCGGAACAAAAAGACAAAGTTCACCACAACAAGAACCCACCAGTAAAAGAGCGGGAAGGGAAGCCAGCCGAAGAGATAAGGTTCCGGCCGGGCAGTGAAGGGAAACGGCAGTGCGGCGGCGCAGAGAAGCACCAGAAAGATCCAGAACACCTTCTTGTTGCTCATATCGTTACCTCCTTGTGTGTACTTTTCCCGGCGGCTGCCGGGGTTTCCCACTAAACGCCTACGCGACGACGCTTCCGATGAAGGCCGAGAAAGAGGCGATCTTCTCCGCGCGCAGATATGCGGCGATTCCGTCGACGATGCGTTCCATAACGGCCGGATCGGAGAAGTTCGCGGAGCCCGCCTGGACTGCGGTCGCTTCGAGCCTCATGTGTAAACGACCGTCGGTTTTTCCTCCTTGAGAATCCGCTCGACGTTTTCGGGAGCGCTGCTCCCGTCGCCGTCGAAGAGCTTATAGAGCCTCTTCGAGAATCCTTCGACGCCCCCGTCGACAAGATCGGAGTTCCCGTCCTTGAAGCCGGCGACGGTGACGACCTCGCACCCTTTTTTCGCAAGCGTCTCGCCCGGAAAGACCAGCGACGCCAGTCCGACGCCCCGCGCCAGCAGCAGCGGACGCGACTGTTCGGGAATCGGGAAGGCGTTCCCCTTGGGCCCCAGGACGTCGATCTCCGCTCCGGTCTCAAGGGACGAGAAGAGGCGCGTTCCTTCGCCGACGATCTTGTACATTACCTGCACAAGATTCCCGTCCAGCCGGTAGAACGTGAACGGACGGCGAAGCAGCATCCCCTCTTTCAACGCGTCCGGAGCGGAAACGCTCAGAAACTGCCCCGGACGGGCGTCCCGCAGGGAATCCGCCCGGAAGGCCATCAGCATGTAGCCGGGCTTCACCTCGTAGTTGTACAGGAGCGCCGTCCTCTCAACCCTCATAGACGATCTCCCCTCCCGAAACGGTGTACTTCACCTTCCCCTTGAGCCTGCTTCCGATGAACGGCGAGTTGTTCGACTTCGACAGCGTACCGCTCACCGTCCACTCCTCGTTCGGGTCGAAGACGACGATATCCGCGCGCTTCCCTTTCGCGAGCGCGCCCCTGTCGAAACCGTACAGGCGGGCCGGGTTGAGCGACATCTTCCGGACAAGCTCGGAAAGGGTAAGACGCCCCGGAGCGACGAGGTGTGTGACGGCAAGGGCGAACGCGGTCTCCAGACCGAGGATCCCGCTCATCGCCTTTTCGAGCGCGACGTCCTTCTCGTGCACCGCATGCGGGGCGTGGTCGGTGGCGATACAGTCGATCGTGCCGTCGGCCAGCCCTTCGATCAGCGCCTGCCTGTCCTCTTCCGTCCGCAGGGGAGGATTCATCTTCGCATCGGAGCCGAACCGCCGCAGCGCGTCCTCAGTCAGGCTGAAATGATGCGGGGCGACCTCCGCGAACACGCTCGCCCCTCGGCGCTTGCCCTGGCGGAGAAGATCCACCGAGGCGGCGGAACTCAGATGCTGGATATTCACCTTCGCCCCCGTCGCCAGCGCCAGTTCGATATCCCTGGCCACCAGCACGTCCTCGGCTATATGCGGCGACGTGGCGTTCACTCCGTTCGCCGCGATCAGCGACGGGTCCTCTTCGTGGAAGCTGAGCGGAACCATCGCCTCGCGCGCCGTCCGCATCGCGCGGAGCACCAGGCCGGCGTCCATCAGCGGCTTCCCGTCGTCGGAGAATCCGACCGCCCCCGCGTCGAGCAGCGCCTTCATGTCGACGAGTTCCTTCCCGGCGAGCCCGCGGGTGATCGCGCCGACGGTGAGCACTTCGATCTTCTCCGCCGCCGCCTTGCTCGCGAACTCCCGCACCAGTTCGGGGGAGTCCATCGCCGGGGACGTGTTCGCCATGCAGACAACCGTCGTGAAACCTCCCGCCGCCGCGCAGAGCGCCCCGGTGTGAAGGTCCTCCTTGTAGGTGAAGCCGGGATCGCGGAAGTGGCAGTGAATATCCACGAAGCCGGGGGCGACCGTCAGGCCCGCCGCGTCGATCCTCCGCGCGCCGTCGGGACAGCGCGCGTCCGCCCCGAGGGACGTACAGCCCTTTCCATCGGCGTCGCCAACCATATCGCGCATGCGGTCCTGCCCGAGACGCTCAGGACGTTTCGCAAGGACTTTCCCAATATCAACGTGTCGGTATACACCGGGATGACCATCGACGTGATCGCGAAACTCAAGTCCGGAGAGGTGGAGTTCGCGATCGCGGGGAAGAACTTCGCCTGCTCCAACGACCCCGAACTGACGGTCAGGGCGCTCTGTCACGAAAAGCTCGTCTTCGTCGTTCCCAAGGGGCATCGTTTGGAAGGGAAATTCGTCGAACCCAAAGATCCGGAGTCGATCACCGTGATGGGATACGTCGCGCCGCACCCGCTTTCCTATTTCGTCGACAAGGTGCTTATGAACAACCAGATCAAGCCGTTGAAAAAAGTGGAGGCGGACTCGATCGATCTTATCGTGAAGTTCGTCGAAGAGGGATTGGGCGCGGGTATCGTCTCGGAAAGCGGCGTGCGGAAAAAACTGCGGAAAGGATCCGTCGCTCTGGCCTACATACCGGGCCTCGATACGCAGCAATGGGATATGGACTTTCTGTACGTCACATCGCGCGGGCTTTCGTACGCGGGGTGGGAGATGCAGCACCGAATCTCCACGTCGATAGGCGTCCTTTTGGGGTGCGAAATCGCCCCCGAATGAAAAACTCCGCCGTATCGACAACAGGACAGCGGTTATGTGGTATCATTTTCCTGAAGTTACTTGAAGAATCGAAGGGGGCGGCCTCATGACGGAGGGAACCAAGGCGAGGGTGGTTCAGGAGTACGTACCGGGAAAGCAGGTGACGCTGGCGCATGTGATCTGCAATCCGCGTCCCGAACTCTGCTCGCTGATCGGCGTGGAGAAGTCGGGCGCCATCGGCATCATGACCATCACGCCCGGCGAAGGGGCCATCATCGCCGCGGACATCGCCTCCAAGTCGGGCGACATCGCGATGGACTTCATCGACCGCTTCACCGGCTGCGTCCTCTTCACCGGTGACGTCGCCGCCGTGGAAAGCTCGCTGGAGGGGACCGTCCGGACGCTCGCCAACGTGCTCGGCTTCACCCCCGCGCCGCTGACACGCACCTAAGCAGGCGACATTCCCGTGAAACGCGTCATGATCGTGGGGCCGACCGGCTCCGGGAAGACGAGCCTGCTGAAGGCACTCGGCATCTGGGAGCAGGACGTCCGCAAGACCGAGGCGGTGAGCTTCGGGGACGAGGCGGTGGACACGCCGGGCGAGTTCTTCGACATGCCCCGCTTCTACCACACGCTCATCACCACGTCGGTCAAGGCGGGCGTCATTCTGCTTGTCGCCGACCCTCTGAAACGCTCGCGCCACTCCTCCCGCTTCGCCCACGCCCTCCGCGCGCCCGTGATCGGCGTGATCACCAAGTTGGACGCGGCTTCGCAGGACGACGTCGACGCCGCCCGCAGGAGTCTCAAGAACTCCGGCGTCGCCGAAATACACGCCGTCTCGTCGTTGCGCGGCGACGGCATGGAGGCGCTCGGCGAACGGGTGCGGAAACTCAGAGGGTGCTGAGAAGGAAACTCCACACACCCTTCTTGTCTCCAAACATCTTGAAACGATCGAAAATAACGCTGCGCGCTCCACGTTTCGGCTCGCGGGCTCCTCGCCGCCTGTGGTCGGCTTTTTCGTCGCGGTGGACGCTCTCCTCCTCCGCTTCGGCTCTGCGATGAAGTACGACGCCGGCTTGCGCTTCCGTCACTCCCGTTCTCCGGGCCCTCGTTCCGTATTGAAATCAAGCTGCATAATCCGCGTCGGCCTGCCGCTTCCTTTGTTCATGCGCCGCCCTATGACCGTGGCATAGCCGGCGCGCTCCAGCCTTTCCAACAGCCTGTCGGCGCTCCGTTTACCTATGTTCAAAAAAACGGCGAGTTCCTGCGGAATGAAGCTGCGGCTCTGACGGCCGTGCACGAAGTGATACAGTTTATAGATAGTGTCGATGCTCACGTTCGACACCTCGGCGACTTTGAGGAGCTTTTCGTCGACATGGTGTTCTTTCCGTTCGTCTTTCCACGCGGCGTCTTTTCTTGCCCGGAAAGGTCCTTCGATCTGCTCCGAATCGAGCGCCACGTAGGCGGAGTTCGTATCGTGCTTCATCGCTTTCGAAAGAGCGCGGGCGGCGTTCCTTTTGGCTTCGGCCACCGTCATGCCGTACCCCGTGCCTACGGACACGGTGCGGACGCTGTTGTTGTGCATCCAGTCCAGAAGATCCCACGTGCGGTAGTTTTCCGTCGCGATTTCCATAATCTCCCTGCTCGATATCACGATGCTTTCATGGGGAGACAGCTCCATCACGGTCCCTTTGACCTGCTCGGAGAACCTGTAGATCTGCTTCAATATATTCGTTCGCTCGATCATGAACTGGTAGTCGCTTTGCAGCGCCATCGAATACTCCTTCGGCAGATCGAGCGACACAAGGCAAACCGCCATGGTGCAGGGAAGCGACCTGCGCGCCTGGTAGAGCTGCTCCACGATTTGAATCTGCTGCCTGATCACGTTTTTCGTCGGATATGCGAGGATGTTCGGGATTTTCTTCCGGGTCAGCGCCTTGTGCACGTAAAAAAGCACCGTGATGCACCCGTCGACGAGCCCGCTCTCGTAGTTGCGGATATGGAACTCCAGCGCTCTTTCGTTCTGGCTCACTTCGTGGGAGATGATACCCGTCGTGAGGTATTTCCGTATATCCGCCTCCGTGTAATTGACCTCGCCGTACACCTCCTGCAAAAACTCCTTGCTGTAGGAGTCGAAGCCGATGCGTTCGAGGTTCCACTTGCGCTGCCCGGCTTCCATCAGGGCGCGCAACAAGGCGCTGCTGGATTTCGGAATGCAGCTCCAGATCGTCTTCTGCGGAAGGCGCTCCGCCGTGTATTCCATCGGCCCGGAACCTCCGAAGATGACGGCGTCGAGGTCCTCCTGATGCCCTCGCAACAGTTCCGGGGCCTCGATATAATTATCGTAGAAGAAGTAGATCGGCTTATGCGCGGGGTAGTCTTCCTCCATGACCGCTTTCGTTTTCGCATAGTACATATTGTGACTCTCCGCACCTTGAGGAATAACGAAACCGATTTTCACCGCACTCACCTCGCCAATCTTTTTCGGACGCGCAGACGAAAAGACGAAGCGCGTTTCGTACGCGTCGATGACTATGATACTCTCTCCGCGAGCGCGCCACTGAAAAGAAGAGATATGTTTCGAGTCCCCCTTCGCTTCCAAGGAGAAAGGAGGACTCGAACATGTGTGTTTTTTCCGTGCTTCTTTCCCGAACGCGGATCGCCGTTCGGACGGATAGCCGCTTACGCCTCCCGGCGGGCCCTCAGAACCCGCCCGCTGAACGCCGCGCTCTCCACGCCGTCCTTCAAGGCGATCTCGCCGTTGACGATCACGGCGTCGAAACCGGCCGAGTACTGCTTCGGATCCTGATAGGTCGCCCGATCCTCGACCGTGTCCGGGTTGAACACCGTCACGTCGGCGAAATAGCCTTCTTTCAGAACGCCCCGGCGATCGAGGCGCAGACGCGCGGCGGGCATGGAGGTCATCTTCTCGACGGCCGTCTCCAACGAGAGCAGCTTCTTTTCCCGGACATACCTGCCCAGAATCCGCCCCCGCGTGCCGAACGCCCTCGGGTGCGGCTTTCCCGTGCCCAGGATCCCCTCCGCGGACAGGCTCATCCCGTCGGAGCCGATCATCGACAACGGATGCCGGATGATCTTCTCGATATCCTCCTCCAGCATCATCTTGACAAGGATCTGCACTCGGCTCTTCTGCTGGATCAGGAAGTCGAAGACGAACTCGAAGGGGTCCTTGCCTTCCATGGCGGAGGCCTCCTCGATCGTCTTGCCGAGATACTTCTCGCCTTCTTTGGTGTAGACCGTGGCGACGACGATATTCTGCCATCCGCCCGAAGCGTGGGCGAAATTCTGCCACCCCTTGATCCCTTTGAGAATATCGTTCTTGATGCGCTCCCGCACGCTCCCGTCGCGCAGGCGTTCGAGGAGCTTTTCGACCCCGCCCTCGAAGGCCCACGGGGGCATGCACGCGCCCAGGGAGGTGCACCCCATATCGTAGGGGTAGACGTCGAACGTCACGTCCAGACCGTCGGCGCGCGCCTTGTCGATCATCCCGAGCAGCCTGTCCGCGTTGCCGGCGACGTCCACGCCCGCCAGCTTCAGGTGCGACACGTGGAGCGGAGTCCCCCCCTTCGACGCGATGGTGATCGCCTCGTCGAGCGCTTCGAAGACCCCTTCGCTCTCCGTGCGTATATGGGTGACGTAGAACGCGCCGTACGGCGCGGCCGCCGAACAGAGTTCGGCAAGCTCCTCGGTGGTGCTGTACTCCCCCGGCATGTACACCAGCCCGCTCGACAGGCCGACGCATCCGGCCTCCATGCCTTTCGCGATCTCGCGCTTCATGGCGTCCATCTGCGCGGGGGTCGGAAGCTCCTTGGCGAACCCCATCTCGTTGATGCGGACGGCGCCGTGGGCCAGCAACGGGACGACGTTGGCGGCCGGAGGATTTTTCTCGAAGTAGCCGAGATAGTCGTCCACGCTGTTCCACGGAAGCTCCAGCGTCACGGGGATGCTCCCCACCAGACGGGTTCCGAGGTAGGCGACGAGCTGTTCCTTTCTCTCCTCGCTCACCGGGGCGACCCCGATGCCGCAGTTGCCGATGACTTCGGACGTCACGCCGTCGCGGATTTTACTGCTCGTCTTGCGGTCGTACACCATCGATACGTCGGAGTGCGTGTGCATATCGATGAACCCCGGAGCGACGACTTTTCCGGTCGCGTCGATCGTCGTTTTCGCCTCCGCGCCGCTCAGATCGCCGATGGACGCGATCATGTCGCCCGAGATTCCCACGTCGGCGCGGTATCCCCGTCCGCCGAGGCCGTCGACGACGGTACCGCCGGTGATTTTTACATCGTACATTCCTTCGTCTCCCTTACAGAGCAAGTTTGTTCTTCAGTCTGAAGCCGAGGTAGCCGGCGATCATTCCGAGGCCGACCGTGACCAGCATCAGATAGACCTTGGGCATTCCGAGCGCGGGGAGATAGACGAACGCGGCGTACGAGCCGAGAAGCGTCAGCACCGCCGCGAGCAGATCCTTCGGGAACATGCTGGCGTACACCGAGGCGAAGAGCGCCGGCTGGATGTAATTGAAGGAGGTCTTGACCGACTCGGGGAACAAGGGGATGATCGCGGAGCCGATGACGCTGAATATCGAAATCAGCGTGACGCTCACGAAAACGGTCGTGGAGACGGCCATGGCGCCGATGGCGTCGCCCTCGGGCGTATTCGCCTCCGTGCCGGTCACTTTGTGCGCCATCGTGATGCCGGGCATCCGGATATCGGCCGCCGTCCCGGAGACCCACGACACGTAGGTTCCCACGGATCCCAGTCCTCCGTAGTACGACAGGTTCTGAACCAGCCAGCTCATTCCGAAAGCGGCGGCCACCATGCCCCACATCGTCATGATCTCGGAAAACGTCGGGACGGCGCCGTAACGGAACCACAGCCACAGAGCGGGGATGAAGTTCGCCACGATGGCGAAGGACACGGTGACGGTTCCAAGCCGGATAATATACGAATTGAAGTCTTTACTCATTGTATTCCTCTCCTTCCCGCGCGTTTAGAGCGACATATAGTGGTACATTGCCCCGACGGCCATTCCGACGACCATGGCGATACCGAGGGACAGTTCGAGCATACGCTGATTCTTGACGAAAATCTTCAGAATGAGGACCATGGCGGCCACGGCCGCCGCCGCCGCGTACCAGAACGGAAGCGGCTTTCCGAGGGTGCCTCCCGCGAGGAGGTTGGCGAAAAGACCGAGCGCGGCCCCGTGCATCACCATCTTGACCGCCGTCGGATTGAACCTGCTGTTCATCTTCTTGAGAACGCCTCCCATGGACGGAGTCAGCACGAGAGCGACGATCATCCACCCCATGTTGTTGAGCCCCATGGCCCACTGGGTGTACGCAAGCTTGACCGTGGGCGTGGAACCCGCCGGAACCACCGGCTCCACCATGGACGCCACCGCGATCTCCGTGCGGGCGGCGCCGATGTCGTTGAGGCGCATCCATGCCGAAGGGCCGCCGATAACCGCGACCAGGGCGAGCAACGCGATACAGGATGAAAGCGTCGGGCCGACGGCCGTGATGGCGGCCGAACGACAGCCGTGCACAAGCTTCTCCTTGGGGATGTTCAGCTCCCTCGCCCTTCTCAGCCCGGCGCGGAAAAAGACGACGGCCTGCCCTACGACGGCGATGACCATGATGCTGCACGCAATCCACATATCGAAATTGTTCAAAACATTATCCACGTATCTCACCCTCCGTATAAAAAATAAGTTCTCTCGCAATTGCCACCAGAAAGAATTGATGCGCAACGCGACGCCATGGTACAAAAAAACAGACTTCTTAAAAACGACTCGAATACGACTTTATTTCGAGCCGCTCTCCGCAAGCTGTTTCTCGAACTTTTCCAGCTCGAGTACGCAGGCGACCGCCAAACGCGTCCGTTCGAAAAGGCTCTCGACGACGGCGTACTCTCTGTCGGAATGGTTCCACTCGCCCTTTCCCCCCATCTGATCGATCGTCGGAACTCCCGCGGCGACCGAGTAGGCGGAGTCGGAACCGCCTCCGGAGACGACGGCCTCGGGGCTCCCGTATCCCAGCTCTTCGGAGACGCCTCTCACGAAATCGAACAACCTGTCGTTTCCGGCGGTTCTGGACATGGGGCGCATTCCGATCGTGCGAACGTACGTCGTCCGCGTGCCGTCGACGTAGTTTTTTTCCAGCACGCTCTTGATCCGCTCCTCGACGAAATCGACCTGTCCGTCTTCCAGCACGCGGACGTCGACGCCGATTTCCGCGAAGTCCGGAACGGCGTTGCGCACCACGCCCCCCTTGACGGTTCCCACGTTGAACGTGATTCCTTCGTCGTAGTCGCTCAGCGCCTGGATATCCACGATCTTGTGCGCCATCTCCAGAATGGCGCTGCGCCCCTTTTGCGGATCGCGCCCGGCGTGCACCGATACGCCCTCGACGACGACGTCGTAGGCGATCGTACCCTTTCTTCCCACCACCAGCGAATTGTTCACATCGCCCGTTTCGAAGTTGAATGCTGCGGCGGCGCCCCGGCTCTCCTCCTCGAACACGCGGGGCATGTCGCTCTTCGGATGCATCGACTCCTCGTCCCCCGCGAGCACGATACGGATAAGGCGGTCCGAATACCCCGCCTCCATCAGCGCGCGCGCCGCGAAAAGCTGAATCGTCACTCCGGATTTCATGTCGAGAACGCCCGGACCGTAGGCCTTGCCATCAATAATTCTGAAAGGACGTTTCGCCGTCGTTCCGCGAGGGAAGACCGTATCGAAGTGGCCGAGAAAGCAGACATGGGGCTTGGGCGTCTGCATCCCGAATTCCGCGACCAGCGCGTTGCCGGCGTCGGGATATTCGAGGAGCCGCGCCCGCCCGCCGAATCGCTCGACGGTCTCCTTCAAAAAGAGGGCGACCTTGTCGACGTCCTCTTTGAAAAACGTCCCGCTCTCCATGTTCACCAGCCGCTCCCAATAATTCACCATTTCTTCCTTTGCGCTTTCGATGAATCCGAACGCCTTTTCCTTCGCACTTCTCATACGGAGACCTCCTCTTCGATAACGGGCCGGAACGTCCTCCCGCGTACGCGTACTCCTCGTCGGACGAAGAACGCGTCGAATTCGCGCGCTCGCAAGAACGCGAATGCGCACCGTGCGCGCGCAAATAAAAACAGAAAATTGCATCTCAACGCGCTTCATCATACAAAAATAGCAACGCTTGAAAACGTCTTCAATATGACTTTTTTCCGATTCGAAAGGGATGACTCTTCGACGACGTTGCCGCGAAGAGACGCGGTGAAAGCGGTGCGGACGGACAAAGCCGCTCCCCGGAACGGAGAACGGCTTTGTGGAATTACGATCATATTTTCTCTACTCTACGGTCGCGCGCACAACGAGTCGTGCGGGAGCGAGCATTAAAACCAAGTCACAGTTCCCTCCCGCCTCGTTCGCGGGCGCACCGCCTCCGGGCCGGCGGAGTACCCCAGCGTCATGCCGTAGAGCGGATCGTACCCCTCCGGCGCCATGCATCGGTCCGTCGCGAAGAGATAACGCAACAGCCCGATCCAGCAGGTACCGAGCCCCAGCGAAAAGGCCGCGAGCTGCATGTTCTGGATGGCCGCGCTGCAATCCGCCAGCGCCGAGAGGTGCGTCCCGGTTTTACGGAGCGTTCGCTCTCCGTAGATCATGATCACCACCGGCGCGCCGAAGAAGATCCTGTACTTCGGGTTGGCCCCCATGGCCGCGATCCTCTCGATGCCGGACTCCCGCATGGCGGCGCGGGCGCGTTCGTCGAGATCCTCGATCATCTTCCGGTCGGCGAGCACGCCGAAACGCCACGGCTCCGCGTCCGCACCGGTCGGCGCATGGAGCCCCGCCTGAAGCACGGTTTCGATGTCCTCCCGCTTCACCGGCTCGGCCGAATACTTCCGGATGCTGCGCCGTTCGAATATGGCGCGCAGAACTTCGTTCATCATGTTCGCCTCTTTCTCTCAAAAAGCTCGGGCGATCCCTCGCGTCGCGATCGCCCGGCAATGGTGCTTTTCATCGGATGCGATTTCGCATCTTCTTGGGAACTCGGTTGTTTTTTCTCTCCCTACAGCACCGAGGAGATCAGGTCCTTGTGCGGGGAAGGGATGACGGCGGAGCTGACGATGCCGCCCTCTTCGCCGAGCTTCTTCTCGCAGGCGCGCACCGACGTCTCCACGCTTCCCAGGTCGCCGGTGAAGAGGACGAACCCCTTCCCGCCAAGACCGCGCGCGATGCGGATTTCCACCAGCGCGACGTTGCCGGCCTTCGCCGCCACGTCGCCCGCCTTGATCGCGGCGACGGCGGAGATGGTCTCGACCACGCCGAGCGCCTCCACCTTTTTTATCTCGACGGTGGCCGTGATGGCGGGAAGAACCGACGGGTGGACGCTGGTGAGAACGTGGGAGTCCACCGTGAAGATATCGCCGACCGCGACGGCCTTGTCCACGGCCGTTCTGACGGAGTCCACCTCGCCGCCGACGATGGTGACGTACTTGCCGGGGCAGATGGGCGACGAGAAGAGCAGCTGCACCTCCGAAGCCTTCAGCATGGCGTCCGCCGCCTCGATACCTTTCGGTATCGTCTTGTATTCAACGAGTCCTATGGCTTTGCTCATTCATTCTCCCTCCCGTCGGTCGTTGCCTCGACGACGATTCTGTCCTTCTCGACCGCGCGCACGACGCCGGAGATCGACGAGTGCACGTGCGCCGAAA
>JAHDKT010000038.1 GCA_018436725.1 Synergistaceae bacterium
ATCCGATGGTGGAGGGCGACGGCGATTGTTTTGGGAGTATTCGCGGCGTTCGGGTTTCATAAGAAAAAGGACAGGGGAGTGACATTTTCCCTGTCCCGTTTTCGACCTTTAGAGGTGACATTTTCGCTGTCCCTTGACATAAAGCCCCGCTATCATCGCCGTGAGGAGCTGTTCGCCCATGAAAGGAATCATCCTCGCCGGAGGAAAGGGAACCCGCCTACACCCCCTCACCCGGCACACAAACAAGCACCTGCTGCCCGTAGGTCCGGAGCCCATGATCTACAACCCCGTCAAGAACATGGTTGCCTGCGGGGTCCGGGAGATTCTCGTCGTCACCAGCAGCCGGCACATGGGCGACATCGTCACAAGCCTGGGCAGCGAGTTCGGCACGGACTTCACCTACAAGGTGCAGGAGGAGGCCAGAGGTATCGCCGACGCCCTCCGCCTCGGCAGACGCTTCGCAGGGGACGAGTCCGTCTTCGTCCTCCTGGGCGACAACATCTTCGACACACCGCTCGTCCACTTCACCGCGAACTACCGCGAGCAGCAGAAAGAACGCGGCGCCCGCGTCATGCTCGTTAAAGTGAACGACCCCACCGGATTCGGCGTCGCCGCCCTCGACGAAACAAAGGTGGTCGAAATCCAGGAAAAACCCGAGAAGCCCAAGAGTAACTACGCCGTTGTCGGCACGTATCTGTACGACTCGCAAGTATGGGAGATCATCGACGGATTGCACCCATCCAAACGCGGCGAGTACGAGATCACCGACGTCAACAACGCCTACATCGCAAAGGGGGAGCTTGAGTACGACTTCGTCCGAGGTATGTAGATGGACGCTGGCACCTTCGAGTCGTACCATCGGGCAAACGAAATACTCTTCGGCCGAATGAAAGAGGAGCGCGCAGAATGAAGATCCCCTTCAACAAACCGTACGTCACCGGACGCGAAATGGAGTATATCCGAACCGTCGTTGAATACGGCCGCTTTGCTGGTAACGGAGATTTCTCGCAAAAATGTGCCCGCAGGCTGGAAGAGATCACGGGGTCCAGAAAGGCCATTCTCGTCCCTTCAGGCACCGCCGCGCTGGAGATGATGATGGTTTTAGCCGGAATCGGCCCCGGAGACGAAGTCATCATGCCCTCCTTCACCTTCAGCTCCACGGCCAACGCCGTCGTGCTTCGAGGAGCAACGCCCGTCTTCATCGACATCCGCCCCGATACCCTCAACATGGACGAAACGCTCGTCGAGGCCGCCATCACCCCCCGCACCAGAGCCATCCTCCCCGTACACTACGCCGGAGTGGGGTGCGAAATGGATACGATCATGTCCATCGCGGAAAAACACGGCCTGCTGGTACTGGAAGACTCCGCCCAGTGCATCCTCTCCTATTACAAGAACCGTCACCTTGGGAGCCTGGGGCAGATGGGCGCCGTCAGCTTCCACGTGACCAAGAACATCCACTGCGGCGAAGGGGGCGCCCTCCTGATCAACGACCCCGCGTTCAACGAACGCGCCGAAATCGTCATGGAAAAAGGAACCGACCGCAGCAAATTCTTCCACGGCGAAATAGACAAGTACACCTGGGTGGACGTAGGCTCCTCATATCTTGTCAATGAAATATCCGCAGCCTTCCTCTGGGCGCAGCTTGAGGAGGCGGAAATCATCATTGAGCGACGCCGCGAACTTTGGAACCGCTACCATGAAGCCTTAGTTCCACTAGAAACCGCAGGCCTGCTCCGATGTCCGATCGTGCCGGATGAGTGTGCACCCCATAACGCACACATCTACTATATTCTGTTGAACACACCGCAATCACGGGATGAATTGATGGCCGACTTCAAGACGCGCGGCATCCTCGCCGTCTTTCACTACATTCCGCTTGACACCGCTCTTGCAGGACGCGCCTGTTCTCCGACATCGTCTCCTCTTCCCGTAACTGCCGATCTCTCCGCGCGCCTTCTCCGTCTGCCCCTCTTCGTCGGTTTAGAGACCGAACCGGTGATCGAGGCGCTTCAACTCTCCTTGGAGCAGATGAACGGATGAGCGGTACTCTCCCTGAAAGGGTCCGCGAAGCTCCTTGGGACGCTCGTGCTCTTGGAATCCCCGCATACGCAATCACTTCGCTCGCCCTAGAGGTAGAGGAGTGGATTAAACGCACTGAAGGTTTTTACTCTCAAGCTTCGCGCAGAGCAACACAAGAGTGGTGCGGTAGATTCTACTACTGCGACACACTCTTGCAACCTTCCTGCGTCTGTGATCGCTTCAAACCGCACAGCGACGGACGTTGCTCTCTTACGTCGGAGTTCGACATCAGAAAGGTTTTTCTTATGGCCCGAGGTTTCTTCACACATGATCGTTTCCACAAAGGTATGAATATGGCACAAGAGGTCGCAGACGACCGTTACATCCGCTGGCTCTCCGACCTGCGAGCGGACGGTCGTCTGCTCGCTTTCTTCTGGGAAGGGAAAGACCTTGCAGGTTTCTGGGGTTATACTTCTCTCGGGGCCATTGTTCTCCACGCTCTCTCAACCGTCTTTTGTGGGAAAGGACTTGCCAAAAGCTTCTGGACAGCGGGTTGTCGTCACTTTTTCGAACAGGGGCTTGAGGCTCTAACCAGCTCTGTTTCTGCCTCCAATCTTGGTGTAATCAACCTCTATACATCTCTTGGCTTCTCCATGAAGAGCGCCCGTCGATGTCTACCATCTCTTCTGTCCTGCACGGAGGGCAAAAGCTTGATCTCGTTCGTCGTTCCCTTTTATAAATCCGGGAAAACAGTCGAACCTTTCTACGAGGCCCTCTCTGACTTGGAAGAGCGTATTCCAGTAGAACGCTTCGATTTTCTTTTCATCGAGGACTGCGGCGGCGACGGTTCCTGGGAGGGACTTGCCGAACTGGCCGCTCGGGACCCTCGCGTCAAGGCAGTGCAATTCAGCCGTAACTTCGGCCAGCACTATGTCATCAGTGCGGCGCTCGAACTCTGTTCCGGCGATTGGGCCGTGGTTATTGACTGCGATCTGCAGGACCGCCCGGAAGAGATTCCCCGCCTGTACGCAAAAGCGACGGAAGGGTACGACGATATCGTCTGCGCCCGGCGCGGCGGAAGGAAAGACCCTTTGTGGAAGCGTTGGACCTCTGTTGTTTTCGCCAAGACCTTCAGTTGGCTCTCCGGTATGAAGTACGACCCCGAGGTGGCGAACTTCCGCATAATTTCGCGCAAGGTAATTGACGCTTACTGCTCTATGGGAGAAAAGCTGCGTTTCTTCGGAGGACACTTGGAATGGCTCGGCTTCTCTGCAACCTATATCGACGTGGAACATGGCGCAAGGTATGAAGGGAAAAGCTCTTATACGCTGCGCAAGCTCATCAACCTCGCGGTGGATACCCTCGTCGCCTATTCGGACAAGCCGCTTCGTCTTTCGATCAAAAAAGGGTTTGCGATGGCGTGTTTTTCCTTCCTCTACACTCTTTATCTAGACTATCGCAAACTTGTATTCGATATCCCCGTCGAAGGATGGACCAGCATAATGATTTCTGCCTGGTTTCTAGGCGGCCTAATCATCGCGAATCTGCGCATCATCGGCATCTACCTTGGCAAAGAATTCGACGAAACAAAGAAGCGTCCGCTGTACGTGATATCCAAGAGGATCAACATCTGATGTACCTTCCGTCTCGGCGCTTTCTCCTCTTGCAAACGGGGTATTTCGTCTTTTCACTTTCGAGGATCTTCCTGAAATCGAGCGCAAGTTATCCAGTTCTCTCGTCCGTTTTTATTCGGCGTTACGGCGAAAGCCTCCTTTGCGTCTTCTTCGCCCTTCTCTGGCAGCAGGTGATGCGCGAGTACGAGCTGATAACGGCGTATGCGTGGCGCTGGGTGCTCTTTTTATGGACCTTCCTCTGGGCCGTGCTCTTCTTCGGCGAGAGCGTAAAGCTGAACAACGCAATCGGCGCGGCGTTTTTCTGGTGAGCCGGGGTGAGTAGGTATCATCTTCTCTTCATTTTTGCAGTCGCGATGGCGGGGTTCGGTCAGGTGGCGTTGAAAAAGGCGGCGATGGAGCTGGGCCGATCGCTACTGGGGCAGTACGCGAACGGGAATGTGCTCCTGGGGTATGCGCTGATGATCTGCTCGATGGGGATGATCTCGGTGGCTTATCGCGGGGTGTCGTTGAAGGTTGCTCCCGCACTCGACTCCCTGGGATTCGTGATTGTGCCCATGCTGAGTTGGCTCTTTTTAGGTGAAAAAGTCACGCTAGTGAAAGGGGCGGGATTTCTGCTCATAATCTGCGGTGTGCTGATTTTCGTTTGGTGAGCATATCGGATTTTTTGCGAGGTGGTATGATCTACGGAGAATCTTTTCTCGGTGATTCGAGTGTGACGTATCTCCTTGATCTCTCTGTTCCCGGCCGAAGCAATCCTTTTTAGTGACGTATATGCTGTTTTCCGATGGTGTATTATTTCATCAACGGTACCTTTCAAATTTTTGGAGGTTAGGCGCTATGAATGAGAATCACAGTTTCCGGTTTGCCAATCTTATGGATGCTAAACAAGATGTCTTTTGGGGTGTTTTGGGTTTTTTGCTACTGGCAACGGTGTATGTGTTGCTCTTCGGGAATTATCGTCTGGAGGCAATAGATGACGCGTGGAGTCTCTCGTTCGATTGGCACTTTTCCCGCAACATCTTGTCCGATCCTGTATTCCGCTTCAATGAGACGCCTGTTCTCTTCCAAAAGACTCGTGCGCTGCTCTACGCTCCTCTCCTTGACGTTACCGGTTGGACGCGAGGCAACGCCCACCTTCTCGCTCTAGTCCTGACGCTCGGGGGTGTTTTTGTATGGTGTGGCATTTTGAAACACCTTGCATGGCGAACGAAGGATATCGCGATCTTCGCTTTTCTCGCCCTTCTGCTCGAACCTTTTTTAGGGGCTGCGAACCTGACTCGTCCGGAATCCCTTTGCTTCTTTTTCTTCAGCTCTTCACTGCTCTTGTTTATAAAAAAATGCTATTTTACTGCTGTTCTCGTAGCCTGTCTTGCCGTTGAAACGCATGCTATGGGAGTGATATCCTTTTTTTATTTCCTCTCGTGGGCTTTGATCTCATTCTCGAAGGAGGACTGGAAACAAGCCGTCCCACAAGGGATTGCGGCGGCTCTTCTGGGCATAGCCTACTTCTTCTGGGTCAACGGCGCGACCTTTGACTCGCTGCTGGAGACGATCCGTACCGGCCGAGAGTTCTCACCTTCTTTTTTGGGGACGTTCTCTCAGTACTTTATTTATCGTGCGCATTACAGGCATGTGCCGGAGCTTCTTATTCTTTTGTTTCTAGGCGCGCTCTTTGTCAAGAACAAGCTTTTTCAGAAGCATCGCTTTCTGAGTCTGGCTTTGGTTCTGGCGTTCATTGGCTCGCTTATAATACGTCGAGGCGGGTACATTTACGTAATTTACTACTTCCCGGTCTTCATCATGCTGATGATCGTCACTGCGGCTCACTATAAAAAGCAAATCCTTTTGGCGATTCTTTTCGTCGGGCTATTGCTGCCGCAATACTCCTATTTATGGTGGAAGCAAAGAGGTTTTGATTTTGAAACCTATGTGGCCGCCGTTCAGGAGGCGGTACCGAACGATGGCATTCCCATCGTCGGCAGCTCGAACAACTGGTTCGCCTTCATGGAAACAGGGAGATTCCATGATTATTATGCAGCGCCGAGAGTTGCAGAACATTTTCCGTCGCTCTACGCCATAGAGGGTTATTTCCCTCCCTACAGCTCGGACAAGAGTGCCGAACGCGGACTCGCCGTTTTCAGTGAAGTTTACGAGCGTCGGACGGAGATCGCCTCCTTCGAGCATTTCGGCAAGACGATCAGGGTTTGCCGCTGGGAGAGGAAGAAATGAATAAATTTCCTCTTGTAGTTGTATTAAGCACTTACAGCATTTGCATATGCATTGAATCGCTTTTCGAAGCAATGCTACAGATTATTTTAAATAAATCTTCGCCTCGCTTCTCCCATCTGTTTTCTAAGGCGAGTTGAAGACGCTTCTTCTTTTGCTCCAGCGTGTCGCTTTGGTAGGCTGCGACGATTTTATGGACAAAATCCTCCTTTGTTGTTGCTTTTGTAAGAATAGAAGGAGGCAGGTCGAGCAGATGAGGAAGATTGGAGCTGATAACGGGCTTCCCCGACGCGATATACTGAAAAAGCTTGTTAGGAGCAGTGATGCTGATAGTGTCAGTTCGTAAAGCATAGGGAACAGTCAGTACATCGCAGGATGTTAAGAAATTCCACAAGTTTTGATCTGTAAGTGGCGGTAGAATTTGCACGCCATGCTTTTTCATTTTTTCCGTCTCGCTTGCATTGAGTTGGTTCGGTCCTACGAGAAAGAAAGCGATGTCGTGATGGCTTGCGGCGAAAACAATCCAGTCAAGCTCTAACCTATTACTGATATAGCCCATGAAGGCAACTTTAATTTTTTTATGTTCTTGGGATCGGTTTTTTTCCCCCATGGTAGCGTCTTCAAGGTTTTCCAAAACAAAGGAGTGTCCCGGTAAAAAGAGAAAAGTCTTTGGATTGACGTTTTTTAGTTGTTCAACAAGAGGCGTTGATACGGCAAGGCAAATGTTTGCGTGTTTTGCCGTCTTGTTTTGGAAACGTTTGGCCAGACTAAATACGAATCGATTTGGGGCTTTGTTGATGAAATCGTCGTTGAGTATGAATATCGAACCCAAAAAGAGATTGGATTCATGGAAAAGATATGATGTGTAACTGAAATTGATCAATATGCTTTGTCTTGAAGAGAGAAATTTGAGAGCCTTTTCTATTGAGCGTAGTTGTTTTTTTTGTGAAAATTCGGAAATAAAAGGAATGAATGAATGGGCGTTTTTGGGCATCGATAACGATTGTTCAAGGCGTAGAGCGAAAATATTCCCATCCACTTGTCGGAGAGAAGGCGAAGCCTTTTCTCCGAAATTGTACTTCTGATGATTCGGCATTTCGACGAAAAGGATTTTTTCGAAATATTTTTGCATAGCAAAAGTTATTTGATGACGTATACGAGGGGGTTCCTCCCATTTGGTAGCGCTTGTAATAACTAAGGTTTCAAGTATAATAAAAATCAACTCCCTCTTGGACACATGAAAATATTTTGTTAATAAAGGGAATAGTATTTATAATATTATGCAAAATTTAGCTTTTACTCGTTTATTAATACGTTTTTTTGTATTTTATGGATTTGTACGCAGACTGAATGATCTCCACGCTCTTCCGTCCCTCGCGCCCTGTCAGCATCGCTTCGATCTTTCCATCCAATGCGTCGATAATATGACGATAGAGAGGAAGATGTCCGAAACCGTAGACACTGCTCGGGTCGGTGCTGGAGTTTTCGACTTCGTCGTCCATAGGGTGAGGTGTTTCGAAGTTCCAGTGTTCTATCCTGTTGAGAGCGACTCCACCTATACGCACCGTGCCTCTTTCTCCGAGTATCGTAATTCCGCCTTCCAGGTTTTTCGGGTAGGTCAGCGTCGTGACGTTGATGCTCCCTAGAGCGCCGTTACGGTACTTTAAATTAACGACTATTGTATCCTCCGCCTCGATGCGTCGGGCGAGGGTGGCGCCGAAAGCGTGTACCGATTCGACCGCTCCTCCCATCCACTGCATCATGTCGACGTGGTGCGCCGCCTGGTTGCTGAGGCACCCTCCGTCGAACTCCCATGTTCCGCGCCAGCGTGCCTGGTCGTAATACTCCTGAGGACGTGTCCAGTAGACGTTCGAGGCGAGATGATAGATTTGTCCGAAGCGCCCTGCCTCCAGCGCTCTGCGCAAGAGAAGTATGGCCTTGTTGAAACGGTTCTGTTTGACCACGAAATACCCCGTCCCCCGAGCGTCGCAAGCGGCTATCGCACGATCGACCGAATCGAGACTCGTTCCGGCGGGTTTTTCGGAGAGAGCGTGTCTGCGGTATTGTGCTGCGATTTCAACGTGGGCCGGGTGCAAACCTGAAGGAGTGCAGATGGAGAGAACGTCTGAAGGTTCGGATTTAAGCATTGCTTCGATAGAAGAGAACCGTGCGCATCCCGTCTTTTGGGCGACGGCGTCCGCTCGTTCTGCGACAGGGTCGCAGCAGGCCACAAGTTTGGCCCGCCCCTCTCTTTCAAGTTCAGTAAGCGCTTCTATGTGGTTTCTGCTTATCCGGCCGCAGCCGGCGAGTGAGAATAAGTACATTTTGCTCCTCCTAACAATGATGTGTGAAAAAAGCGCGAACCGCGCCGCAGACTTCGTTTATCTGTTCTTGTGTCATCTCGGGGAACATGGGTAGCGAGAGAATCTCGTCGGATATCCGCCGTACGTATTCGAGGCGCGAACAGTCTTCCGGCGAAACCTTTTCTTCGTAGGCCGGCTGGAAGGGGAGCGGCAACGGATAGTGGATCCCCGTCTGGATGCCGCGCTCCTTTAAAAAGGCCGCGAGATGATCTCTCTCGCCCGTCCGGACGACATAAAGGTGGTAGACGGGAAGAGCTTCCGGCGAGCATATGGGAAGCGCCAAACCATCTATTCCGCTCAACTCTTCCGCGTAGCGTCCGGCTACTCCGCGCCGCGCGTCGTTCCACTCGTCAAGGTAGCGAAGCTTGACCGAGAGTACCGCCGCCTGTACGCTGTCCAGTCTGCTGCTGTATCCTTCGAACTGATGGATGTACTTCTCCTTCCGTCCATGATTGGCGAGCATCCGAATTCTTTCGGCGAGTCGGCTGTCGTTCGTGACCACCGCTCCGGCGTCGCCGTACGCTCCGAGGTTCTTCCCGGGATAGAAGCTGTAGGTGGCGATATCGCAATAGTCCGTGAGGCTGCGTCCGTTCCACTTCGCTCCTTGCGCTTGCGCTGCATCGGCGACGATATACAGACCTCTTTCCTTGGCGAAGGCGGCCAGAGTTTCCATATCCGGAATATTACCGTAGAGAAGCACGGGCAGAATCGCTTTTGTCCGCTCCGTCAGCAGCGGTTCCAGACTGGAGATGTCCATCAGATAGGTGTCGGGCGAGATGTCCGCCCAGACAATCTGGGCGCCGGTCGCGCTGATCATCTCCGTCGTGGCGATGAAGGTGTTGGGAACGGTGATCACCTGATCGCCGGGGCCGATTCCCAAGGCCTTAAAAGTCAGAAAGAGGGCGTCCGTGCCGTTGGCTACGCCGACGCACTCTTTCGCGCCGAGCCAGTCGGCGTAGGATTGCTCGAAATCGGCAACAGCAGGGCCTTTGATGAAGGCATGCGACTCAAGAACCTCATCCAGTGCGCGGGATATTTCGGGTTGGATAAGACGATACTGCGCGCCTAGGTCAAGAAAAGGTACGCTCAAAAAACTCTCCTCCTCGCGTCAAACACGTTCGACGAAGCCCGTGCCGATGACGCATATCCTATTTGCTCCATAAAAACCACCTTCTTCTGGTGTCTATGAATCTTTGTCGAAGAACGTCTGGTTTTCGAGCAGCTGCTCTTCGGGAACCTTCCGCAATATCCGTGCGGGCGAGCCGAGAACAATCATACCATCCGGAACGTCTTTTACAACCACGCTTCCTGCGGCGACCAGCGCATCTTTCCCCACTACGACGCCTGGTAGAAGAGTGGCGTTCGCGCCGATTCTGGCCCCCCGCCGCAGAGTTGGCGCTTTAAAGAGTTTCTTTCGTTCTTCGGTGCGCCCCAGAAAGTTATCGTTAGTGAAAGCGACGCAGGGGGCAACGAAGCAGTAGTCCTCTATGACGCTGAAGTTAGTGATGTAGACCTCGGTCTCGATCTTGCACTTGCGTCCAATAGTACTTTTGTTTTCCACGGTGACTCCGCGCCCGATGATGGTGAATTCGCCTATCGTTACGTCCTCGCGGATGGAGGCAAGATCGCCGACGAAGACGCCGTCTCCCAAGGTGGACCCCCGGTACACGACGGAGTTTCTGCCTATTGTCACTCCTCTGCCCAGAACGAGCGGGGGAAGTTCACGCGGCTCGCCGGTGGTGGCGGAGAGGGTCGCTTTTACCGGCAGCTTCCCCAGCACGGCGCCGTCTAGAATAACGCATCCTTCGCCGATGCGGACGCCGGAACGAATGACCACGTTATGGCCGATACGGACGTTTGCGGATATTTCGACGTTGTCTTCGATGACGACGTTTTGGCCGGAGAGAATTGTTGGGTGGCTCTTTGTATTATTAGGTAATTTCATTTTTTTCTCCATAGCCTGTTCCCATATGGTGTTGTTTTCCAGTCTTCGAGTACGTCATTGTAAAAAACTATTGCTTGAAGGTTTTATAGACCTTGGCGCAGAATGTGTACAGTTTCTTTTCCGACGGATAAGAATCATGCGCCTTCTCCGGTCTTTTCAGGTAGTTCGAAAGTTGTGTCTCGGTCCAACCCATCTTCTTCAGGAAGTAGACCCTGTCCTGAGCAAGTTCCTCATCGGTAGGGTAGGGGATGCCGTCGAGAGATTTCAACGCCTCTTCGCGTGTTATCTGGCCGCTGACGACAAGGGTGGCGAGATGAAGTTTCCTCTTGTCCACGCCGAACTTCTCCGGAAGGATGTAGCCTTGGTAGAAGCGGGTGAAGACGGATTCGTAGTGCTTGTACGGATACGGCTTGTAGGCAAAGTCACGCTGCAGACTTCCCATGGATTCGAACTTGTTATACTCCATATAGTCAAGAAAGGATATCCAGCGGATTTTACGAAGAAACTCGTACTGGATGAAATTTATAGTGCTGAACGAAGGGAAGGTCTTGAGAGTAATGTTGGCGAAGTGTTTAGCGAGCGCCTTGATGTTACGCTTGTCATACTTGAACCAGTTCCAGTTGGATGGCATGCGCATTCCTTCCGTGGCCTGATTCGTCCCTGAGAGAATGTAATTCACGTCGTGTTTGGCGGCTTGCCCGTAATCAACCCCCAGCATGGCGTTGTCGTAGAGCAGCTCCACATCGATCACGTCGGCGTCGAAGAAGGCCTGCATCAAGCTGCGGTATTCATTCCAGTCGATGACGTGGGTGTAAAGGTCCACGCGGAGCTTGCGTACCAGATTGGCGATGTTGCTCTGTGCCAGTTCGGAATTCCAGCCGTTGTCCATATGCACCGCCAGCGGACGCAAGCCTAGCTCGACCGCCTTCACCAGCACCCAGGAGCTGTCCACGCCGCCGGAGACGCCGACGACGCAGTCGTAGCGCTTCCCTTCGCCATCCTTTTTGATGCGGCGGACGAGGTCTTCAAGCTCCTTGCGGCGTGTCTCCGGGTTCTGGAAGATCACGTGCGACGACCGCTCCAGAAACTCGGTACAGTAGTTGCAGACGCCCCTTTCGTCGAAGACGATGTCGTCGGCCGTGGTGTCCATCACGCATCTGGTACACATTCTGTATTCGTTGCTCATTCGGTCGAAAGCCCTCCCAGAAGATCTTCAAGTTCATTATACTTCGGATAGGTGATCAGCACGGCACGGTGCGGGCCGTGAAAGACGAAAAATGCCCCCGCCGCGACCGCGCTCGCCCCGGCCTCGACTGCGGTCTTCATATCCGCCAGGCTCCCCGCGCCGCCGACGGCTATCAGAGGGACGGGGAGCTTGCCCGCCGTCTCGCGGATCAGGTCAAGATCCATTCCCTCCATGGTACCGTCGCGGTCGACGGCGTTCAGCAGAACCTCGCCCGCCCCAGCCTCTACGCAGCGAGTCAGGAAGTCGCGTACGGGGATGTCGAGCGTTTTTCCCGTACGCGAGGCGTACAGCTTCTTCCCGCCGAACCATCCCTTCTTCACGTCGGCGGAAACAACCACGGCCTGGCTGCCGTAATACTCGGCGATTCGGGTGATCAGCGCGGGGTTTTCGAGAGCGGAGGACTGGAGGCATATCTTCTCTACTCCGGAGGAGAAGAGCCGCCGGGCATGCAAAAATGTGCGGATTCCTCCACCGTAGCAAAGAGGCATGAAACACTCGCCCGCGAACTGTTCAATGAGTTCGAAGTCCGGCTCGCGATCCGCCTTCGACGCGCCGATATCCAGCACCATCAGCTCGTCCACTTCCTTCTCGTTGAAAATGCGGATGGCGTTGATCGGATCGCCCACGTATTTGGGTTCTTTGAACTTCAGCGTTTTCACCAGTCCGCCGTTCGAGAGCAGAAGGCAGGGTATTATCCGATGTTTCAGCATGATTTCATCTCCAAAAAATTGCGCATCACCGCCATGCCGAAGCGATGGCTCTTCTCCGGATGGAACTGCGCGCCGAAGATGTTGTTGTGCGCGAAGGCGGCGACGAAGTCGTAGCCGTAGTCGCAGGTTGCTGTTATGTCGCGCTTGTTTTCGCAGACGACATGGTATGAGTGGACGAAGTAGAATCTTTGGCGTTCTTCAAGACGTATCAGCGGGTTTTCTCGCTGGATGGAGAGCGTGTTCCATCCCATGTGCGGGATCTTCAGAAGCGATCCTTCGGGAAAGCGAAACTTCACTACCTCCGCATCCAGCCATCCGAGCCCGGGCAATTGCCCTTCTTCGCTGCCCTTCGTCATGAGCTGCATCCCAAGGCAGATACCGAGGATCGGCACGCCGCGTTTCAACACGGCAATCGAAAGAGCCTCCGTTATGCCGGATGCGTTGAGCGCCTCCATTCCTCGGCCGAAGGCTCCCACGCCGGGAAGAATGAGCTTCTCCGCATTCGCGATCTCTTCGACGCTGTTTGATATGCGGCACTTACCGCCGACGTGGCGGATCATGTTCGCTACCGAGTTTAAATTGCCTATGCCGTAGTTGATTATGGTGAGCATTTTCTACCCTCTTCGGTGTTTTTCCCCAGCAGCTTGTTCAGGATCGAGATCATCTTATCGCGCTCCTTCTCGAAGCAGAGTTCGCGGGCGGCCTTGTCGCTTCCCTGTTTGTATTCGTCGATCTTCGCTGCCGACAGGGAGTTCAACGCCTTCGCCATGGACTGAACCGAAAATTCCTCCGCAACCACGCCGCATCTGTACTCGTTCACCAGCTCCGCCATGTCCGGAGAGGGGCCTATCGCAACCATCAGTTTCGCCTGCAAAAATTCGAAGAACTTGTTCGGGAGGCAGTTTTGCAGGTTGAAAGTGGACGGCTCGCAGTAGAAAAAACCGATATCGTACTTTCCGATGGTAGGTATGATCTCCTCGAACGGAACCGGCGCCGGGAAACCGACTCTCTTCATCGAAGCGGCCTTGCGCCGAAGCTCCTGTTGATAGCGCGGATTGCCCGTCAGGATGAGGTCGAGCGAGAAACGTTCGTCGAGCAGCGAGACGATTTCGATCAGATTTTCGAGGCGGCGGTTTCTATTGGCCGCGCCGTGATAGATCATGCGGATTTTCTCCGGGTTCGTCGCGTGCGCCGGAAAGTCGATGTACGACGGGGTGCTCCGGTACACTTTTGCATCGACGCCGAACTCCTTCAAAAATTCCCGCCGCAGTCCCTCCGAAACTGTGACTACGTTTTCGCAGCGGGTCAAGTAGTCGCGGCAGAGCTGCACTCTCCGCCGTTTCTCGAACAGGTCGAACCAGAGTTCCCCCTCGTTCTGGCGGGGGTAATATTCCCTCGCATCGAAGAGAATCTTCCCTTTTCGCTTGATCTCGAACGCGAACGGCAGAAGTTGAGGATCTTCTACGATCAGGAGATCAAAGCTCTGTCCACAGAGTTTTGTTTTCGCCTCCGTCAGGCCGAAGCGCTTCTTCTCGCAGAAAATCCGTCCTTGCTCAAAAGGCAGAAGCGCCCCCGCCATGCCCCACAACCTGCGCGCCACCTTGCGAAAGAGGCGGGGAGAGGGAGACGGGAGAGAAAAGCAGGTGCATACGGAAAGCGGTTTCCGTGCCGGATAGCCCATCACGGAGACGTCGAACCCCAGCGAGACGCACAACTCGGTGGCTCTCAGGGGGCGAGGATCGCCGCTGGGGTCGGCGAGGCACATGACGAGGACTTTTTCAAGGACGTCGTTTTTCTTCATTTGAAACCCCTTTTTCGAATTGATTATCCTACCTAAAAAGAGTCTTCATCGTTTTTTTGGCATGCCGTGCCCACATTTTCAGCTTTGCGTTGGTAGGGATGTTTTCCGCAACCCGTGGGGAGTTGATGAGGCGTTCGAACTCCTCCTGGGAAATCCGCAGCTTCTTCAAGACGTACGCCTTATCGCTCTCCAAATGCTCCGGTGGGTAGACGGGCTTTTTCATCTCCTCCAAAGCCTCGTCCCGAGTGATCTCACCCGAGACAACGAGGCTTGAAAGATGAGCTTTCCGCTTGTCGTAGCCGAAGCGCGTCGGCAGATAGTAGCCTTGAAAGAATTTCGTGAAACGAGACTCCCAGTGCTTCGCTCCGTAGTAGCGCCAGCCGTAATTCATCTCCAACTCCCGTATCGCCTCGCATTTTCTGTAGTGGATATAGTTCAGCGGACGAACCACGGTCATCCTTCGGATGTAAGGGTAGTATATATAGTACTCCCAGAAGTTGACGACGGGAAAGTTTTTCAGGTTTCCGTCTCCGAAGCGGCGCACTATCGCGCTCAAGTACGTCGAATCCATCGCATCGTACCCCCATGCCGCAGGGAGAATGCTCTCCGTCGCGAAGTTCGCGCCATTGAATACATATCGTACCCTCTTCTTGATCGCATAGCGGTAGAGAGCGGCGAAGAAGGCGTGATCCTGCGGAATGTCCTGATTCTCCACTCCCGACCGCAAGAAGGCCACCTGGACGTTTCGCATGGCCTCCCAATCTATGACGATGGTGTGCAGATCGATGTCGAGTTTTTTGCAGAGCACCTCGATGTTTTTCACTGCGAGTTCGGAGTTCCACCCCGCGTCGACATGCACCGCCAGAGGGCGCAGCCCCCACTCTTTTACCTTGCAGAGCAGGTAGGAGCTGTCGACGCCCCCGCTGAGGCCGATAATGCCGTCGTATTGCTTCCCTTTGCCCTCGTTCTTAATCTTTGCGATGGTTTCGTCGAGGATGCGCTTTCCCTCTCCGTTCGGCAGCCAGTGAACGCCCTGTATGGTGTCGAAAAAGCGTGTGCAGTGGTTGCACCGCCCCTGCTCGTCGAACGTGATCTCCGGGTCGGTCGTGTCCATTATGCAGCGCGTGCAGACTTGAGGTGTGGTCATAGGTATCTCCTTCAAAATAGATCAAGTTTTATTATGATACGTTAAACTTGGCCATCCAAGCCCCGAGGGTGATGATTCTCCACAATGCGGAGTCGTATTTTCCTGAGATTGCCTTTTGCAAAAGCTTATTTGCTTCTTCCGGATGTATAATGCCTCTAAGCGTTTGAACTGAGTCTGCAAAGGCCTGGTGGAATTTTGGTGCGTTTTTCCCTTGGAACCACTGAGCCTCCGGCATTTCAAACCCTATTTTATCTTTTCTTTCGACTATTTTCTCAGGAAGAAGATTTTTCATAGCGTTCCGTAGAATGTGTTTTGTGGAGGCATTGTGAATTTTATAAGAATCATCGCATCCAATCAGAAATTCCACAATACGATAATCTAGAAAGGGTGCCCGTGATTCGATTGAATGCGCCATTGAATCTCGATCACACCAGCGAAGTTGCTTGGGGAGGCTGGTGCGAAGGATCTGGTCGATCGAAATGTCCTGTATCTTGCTGCTTCTTGTGGTATAATCAATCCAATCCCATGTGCCCTTTTGATCCATTTGCTTTAGATTGATCCATCTAAGCCTTGAAGGCGAACGTCCAGAAGCAAATCTCGCAAACCGAAGCAAAGGGGTTGGGAGAAAGGAACGTAACATACCCTTGAATATCTGCGATTTACTGTAGCTTATACTTCTTAATTCCCTTGCAATGCGAATGAAGTGCATTCTTTTTAACATCGCGGCAAAATGTGTCTCGTAGAAAGAATGGTACCCAGCAAGAATCTCATCCGCACCATGCCCGTCCAGCGTAACCTTAACAGGGGTTGTTGAAACAAGATTGAATACGCACCACTCCGCAAAAATGCTGGCCCCTGGAAACGGCTCATCCTGATGCCATATCATTTGCGGTAGCTCCGAAAAGAAACTCTCTGCGGCTGGAAAAGTATAAAACGACTCTACTCCTGTTCTGCGAACGACTTCTTCGATAAACGGTCTTTCGTCTATGCTTTTTTCCTCGGTACAAGCGGAAAAAGAATACCTTTTCGATTCAGTGCGGCCTTCCAGAAGCTGCCATACCGTGCATACTATCGACGATGAATCAAGCCCCCCGGACAAGCCCGTACCAACGGGTACATCCGATCGTAGGCGTATTCTCACGGCATCCTCAAAAATGGCGCGAAAATGGTCTGACGCATCGTTGAAGCTTATTTGATCAACGGATGGATCAAGCGAGGCCGTAAGATCGTACCATCTCTTAACGGGAACATTCCTTTGCAGATGCTCTAAAGGGCACTCGAAATACTCCCCCCCCTGCAACTGGAAAACGCCTTTGAACAGAGTCTCGTTGGTATGGTCTGTAATACCTGTGACCAAAAAATCCAAGACTCTTTCGTTCTTTATGCGAGGACTCCATCCAGGAAGAACTGTAAACTGCTTGATCTCGGAAGCGACGGCCAGAAAGCCTTCGGGTGATCGCCAGTAGTAGAAGGGCTTGACTCCGAACCTGTCGCGAGCGGCGAATATGGTGTTTCTGCGACGGTCGAATAAAAGAAACGAGAACATGCCGTTGAAACGATGCAGACACTCCGCTCCCCACTCTTTATATGAGGCCATGACGACTTCGGTGTCGGAAGAGGAGATGAACGAATGCCCCATCGCTTCAAGTTCGACTCGAAGCTCTATGTAGTTGTACACCTCGCCGTTGAAGACGATCCAGTAGTTCCGGTTGTCGTAGCACATCGGCTGATGACCGGTCGGTGTGGTGTCGATGATGGAGAGTCTCCGATGGCCGAGCGCAAGGAACGGAGGTTGATCCGAGGAGGGGCAGTGTCTCTCCTTGGGAGCGTAGGGCAGAACGGCCGAGTAGCAGTTCTCGGGCGTGCCGGAACCTCCGAAGACTGAGCAAGACGAAGAGGAGAACAAAGCAAAGCCCTCGTCGTCGGGGCCTCGATGACGTATTTGGTTCGTCATTTCTTCTATGAGATTGTGAAGAGGCTGTTTTTGATGATAATCGATGATGCCTGCGATTCCGCACATGTGCCTCACTCCTTTCCTGACGTTCTATTTATCAAGTTGACAATATGTCGTGCTGCCGTCGAGGCGCATGCGCCGTAATTAAAAACATAAAACTGACGCAATATTTCGATTTCCGATGAGAGCAAGCCCTTCTCTTTGGTCAGTATTTCCAAAGCACGTAAAATTTCCTCGATAGATGGTTTAACAAGCATTCCTATTCGGGTACGCAAATCCAACTCTATAGGAACAATGCCTAGCTCACTCCATTGACGATTCAACTGCTTAATTGGAACATCCACAAAGAGGACAGGGCGAAGACGAGAAAAGGCGAATTCCATAGCTACTCCGGAATAGTCGGAAATCATGATGTTCGCTCGAAATAAAGATACGTCGCCGTCGTGAGGGTTTTCAAGAGTGAATTGAGGATGCGATGTGAACTGCTCCCGAAAATTCTTCAAAAAAGGCGCATACTCTTTCGAAAAAAACATGGGGTGCGGACGAACCGTGACTCGAAATCCGTTGTTCAGCAGTGAGCTTACGAGAGTGTCTCCGATCGACTCTAAGATGTTTTCTTTGCCCCATGAAGGTGCTATTACAATTTCGACTGTTCCCGGTTCCTGCTTCGCAAGTAATGATGTTTTTTTGCAAGGCGATTCCTTCAGTAGTTCGTCTTTTCCGTATCCGATCGGTATTGCGTTAGCGTAAAACTCCTTGTAGAGAGCCTTCATCTTTGCCGTTTCTTGGACGTGATGTTCTCCGCATGCGAAAATAAGATCATAGCCGTTGAAAGTGCCGTGCGGGTATGCCATATGAAGGCTCACCAGCGAGTGAGGCATATGTATTCTTTGAAACGCTTTCTTGGGCATGCTCTCTCGGGATAGCCCGCTCGACGCTGTTATAAAAAGTCTGCATTTAACGAAAGCTAAAAGCCTGGGATGAATCCATTCGACTGGAGTTCCTTTGTAACGATCAATGTGCGGTTGGTTGTCTGTTTTTTTGCCTCCAAAGAGCAGGGCGCAAAACAAGCCTTGTTTTGTACATTCCTTAAGCGTTGTACGTATCCAAATTTCATCGATGGGTGAGCTTGCGTAAAAGACAACATCCAGCTTGCCTCGATTAAGCCGCAAAAAGACTTTAATCAGGCTGAGAGCAAAATACAACGCCCTGACGACGGTGTTGCTGAATCGTTTAACGAGGACCGAGAGTGTGAGTGTAACAAAACTTCTCATGTTAAGATTTTTCTTTTAGCTAGATTTCGAAAAAATAAAGTGGGATCTTCTACGGTCTCTTGCTCTAAAAGGAAAAACGGAATAATTCTTCATCTTGTTTATGGCTGGAATTTCATATAAATAATGCAGTATCTCCAATACTGGATTGTTGTCATGATCATAGACATAAAGCTCGGGATCATTTTCATCCTCTCGCGCCATAAGCTTAAGGCCGACTTTTTCGTGTGCGTCGAGCAAGGTTTGTTGACTGTAAAGAACTTGGTAGTTGTATTCGTCGCACTGTGTTCTAAGTAATACACCCAACGTGGGCTCTACGCAGCGATGGCTTATCAGCAATCCTCCGGGGGCGAGAACTTCGTGCGCATCCGCCAGAAAAGCTTGCAGATTCCTGCAGAACATGAGAGCTGCGCCAAGGAGGATGATATCGTATTTTTCTTTAAAAATATCTTGAAGTCGGTCTGTGGCAAAGTCGAATTTTTCAGCCCGTATATTCAATTGATTTCGCGCGTACTCGATTGCTTTATTATTTATTTCCGTGACCGCAACCGTTGCTCCGTAGCGTTCGAACTCTTTGACGAATCGTCCGGGGCCGCCGGAAATATCGAGCACTTTTTTGCCTTTCAAATCGACTTTATGCTTCAAGAGAAAATTATTGATAAAATCATCCGCGTGCTTCGTCACATATTCAAGATGTTCAGGAGTTGTGAAGTAGTCGTACATTGCTCCCGGTTCTTCAATGGCGGCGTTGTTCTTTCGCAATGGAGAATAAGGCAGGAAAGAAAAAAGGTAAAAGTTTTTTTTATAGCTATAGGCGCATCCGCACTCTTTGCACAGAGTCCAGCGGTGCTTGTATGTATTGATGATAAACAGGTTGCTGCTTTCGCAGTGAAGACACTTTCTAGACATTAAATAAATTCCCCCTAGTCGATTTTTCGCATATAATAAAACTCTCTGCAGCCGTTTTCCAAAATTTTCTTCTCTTCAATTCTAAAAAGCTCAGAGCTTCGGTTTATAGAATCATAAAAACTTTCCTGACCCACGTCATTGTAATGAGACTCAAAAACAAGAAGTCCGTTTGACTGAAGCAGGGTGTGCAGTTTTGAAAAATGCTCGTCCAGCGAAACGCGATAGTTCTTGTCATCTGTCCAATGCGTTGCAAAGGAAAAAATCACGGAATAGATCTTTGCGCATTTAAACTCTTTAAAATCTCCAGTAATTAGTTTCACTTTATCGCTTAAATTCAAATACGCCGCAACCTCGTTGCCAATGCTTATCATGTAGGGATTAATGTCAATTCCCTCGGCGCTGCACCCTGTGCGAAAGCTTGTAAAAATACTCATAAACCCGCAATTGCATCCAATGTCCAGGATAGTGTCGGAGGACTTTATCCATTTAGCAAGCTCATACGCCTCAAAGCGCTCTTCCGTGCCCCTATCGCCAAAAACGTTCAATATTCCAAGAGACTGATACGGATATCCGCTAAAATATGCGTAGTGTTTATAGTGATTTCTTTGCAACAACAGTAAGTTGTAAATTTTTTTGTGTAAGGTCAATAGATTGTTTGAGAATTCATAACTTGCTGCTTGAGGTGATTTTTCCCCTCCGGATAGAAGCCTGCAGCTTTTAACACGTAGATACAAAGCGAAGCGATGAAGGTTAAAAGCAAAGGTTAGCTTCATTTTCTTAACTGCTATAACATATACGTTTCTTATTTTCCCAGCGATTCTTCTTGGGAGTTTGAGTAATACTGTTAGCAAGGCATTACCTCCTCTTGACTAATTGGTACATAACTTTATTTTTTATTTTTTGGTGCATTGTAAAAAAAGTGCGTCCGCTTCCCGGTTCTTGAGAATGAGACGGAATAGTCTTCAAGTCGGATCGATCCTGATTTTCCTGCAGAACATCCAGAAGCAGAGATGCTCTCAGATGAGGGTCATACGCATAGAGCATCGCATTATAAAAAATATCCCAGTCTATTGACTGCATGGAAAGGTTAAAGGACGGGGTAGGGAATTCTTTGACGGCGATTATATCGCCCGTATCGATTCCGCTGTTCATGAAAAAGCAGCTTGCGCCGGGGCATCCGCGAACAGCAAGCGACCAGAGCAGCCCATCGCTTCCTTTTACATCCGGAACAACTCCTGGATGTATGTGCAGGATACGAACGTCCGGAATCGCAAGAAGGCTACCCGGTACAATGCCTCCCCCAGTGTAAAGAAATGTGTGTGCTGGCTGTTTAAGCAAGAGCGCCGGCAATGCTTCGTCTGAGAAGTCTCTGATAATGATATTTTCAACCTGCTCCGAATAGTTCTCATAGGATAAGGGGGCAAAGTAGTCGATCTTGATTTTAAAGCTCTCCTGCAGTTCGCTGCACATTTGGAAAAATGTTAGAGATTGCTCTTGACGGCGGAGTCTCCAGCGATAGAGATTGAATAAGCCGAATGCAACTCTTCTGCCGAATAATCGTTCTGCCAGTATTGTGCGAGATCCATGTCCGATAAAGTCGAGAGCAAGTATCTTTTTAAAGGCATAGCCGCAAGAAGCCATATAAAGGATATATGCCCTTGTTGTCGAACAGTATTTATCTGCTAAGAGTATTAAAGGCAGAATTTGCATTGTGTGCTCCTGACTGTCTTTTTAAATAACACATCAAGTGATTCCTGGGCGATATTGTGTAAAAAATCCTTTTCATCATTGATTTCAAAAAACGTCTCTATCATTTTAAAGGCTGTGTTCAAAAATTTTAGATCTGAAAAAACCAAAGATGCGAGGATATAAATCGCACAGAGGTGTGTAAGGTGTTCTTTGGAAATACATTCCCGTTTCTCTGTAGCCTGAAATTGACAATTATATTGAGAATATACCGTGCCTATAACGTCTATTTTTTTACAGAGCGTATCTAATATGCGGAAGGATTCTTCTCTATGTTGCCGAATACTATCCTGAGCATGAAAAATAAAATACTCTGTAGAAAAATAGGTACTTACGGGTTCAGGATATAATAACTTTTTTTTGTTGTTTGAAAGAAACTGGTCAAGGCTGTTTGAAGCCATTTTTCGTTTACTCCAAATCGCAAATCGCTTTGAGTTTTCCCTCTTTGTGAAGGCGGTGATAGATCTCAAGATCCTCTACGCTGTCGACCTCCAGCCACCCGCTCCACACGTCTACGCTGCGCACCTGCCATGAATTATCTATGAGGTGTTGTATGTAGCTTGTCATATACATGTTGCAGTAATCCTTTCCATCATAGATGGCTGTTTTATCCATTGCATCGTAGGTTTCTATGAAGTCTTTTACTTTGTCTTTGCGAATTTTGATCAGTCCCATGTATTGCCCTTGTATATCTTCGTAGTAGAGAGGTTTTTTTCCTAGTTCGGTTATCCAGCCTTCCGGAGTTGTCTTCAGCGTTTCTGCGTCCGAGAGCGGGTTTTCCATGCGAACCTTCCAGAGCGCTTGCCAATTTCTGTCGACGCAGACATTAAGGGGGGCGTCGGATTCAAGTATGCTCTCCAGGTTCTTTTTCTCGTACACTATGTCTCCGTAAGAAATAAGCATATCCTCTTCCCCGGTCATGATCTCCCGTGCGCAAAAAAGTGTGTAGACCATGTTTGTAGTCTGGTAGTTGTGGTTAAAAAGCTTAGAAACCGGAAGATCCGGAACTTGATCCGCTTTGTATCCTAAGACGATGGAAATATCATTCAACCCTAATAAGTGCAGAACATTCATCTGCCTTTGGAGAAGACTGACTCCGTTCAATTCGACAAGGCATTTGGGGCGATTGAGAGTCAAGGGCAAGAGACGTGTTCCCTGACCCGCGGCAAGAATAATTACTTTCATGCAAGCTCATCTCCTCTGAATGTTTTTTCTAAAAGAAAGGCATCTTCCGGAAGAAAGGGGAATTCCCTTTCAGGATGCCACATAACAGCAAACCAAGGCAGCGAGTTATGGCAAAAAGCTTCTACGGAATTGTCTTCTCCAAAGGCTATTGGAGATAAATCGGCAGATAAATCATTACAAGATATTCCGTAGTTGTGAAAGCTGTTTCTTTCAGTGATGTTTATAGATGATATTCCTTCCCATAGAATAGTATGCCGTGTGCCCGCGTGATTTGAAATGCGAGTGAGTTTGCCGCCGCAATAGGTGTTTATCATTTGAGCTCCGCGGCATACTCCGAAAACGGGAATTGTTTTTTGTGCTGCATAGTCGAGCAGTCCGCTCTCCGTAATATCACGCTCGGGAGAGATGTTGGTTCCATCTGGTATCATAGTAAGGTCATTGCCTCCCGTGAGCAGGATTCCCTCCGGTTTCACAGCTTCAATGTATTCAGCAATGCAATCAAGAGTGTTCGGAACCGGAAAAAGGATACAGCCCATAGTCTCCAGCAAGACAGTCCACTGTTGGTCAAGCGCGTCGCGTCGCTCCCCGTAACGTTCAACGACATCAACTCTTTGAGTTGCAAGAATTCGTTTCATCCTATTACCTCGATTCTGCGGCTTCCGCAATCCAGCTCCACTGTTTTGGCGTGAGTCAGCTTCTTGTACAGCTTCTCGCCGACTCCTATTGCTGCCGGAAGACCGAACTCTGCCGCTCTGATAGCCATGTGAGAATTCGCTCCCCCGTACATTGTAACAAGGCCCGCTATATGTTGCCCAAAAAGCCAGTCATAACCAGGATCGGCTTGAGGGATAACGACTATTTTACCGGAGTATTCATCGGAGGATGAATTTATTATTTCTCTCGTAAGCAAAAGCAGAGGAGCGACGATTTTCTTGGTTCCAATGAAATTTGGTTGACTTTCAAAGTGATTGAATATATCGAAGTCGGTTTCATCTGTTATGAGGGGCGGTAGTTCTATTGCGCATGCAAGCTCCCATTCTCTGCGGTTTTGGGTCAATTCCTTCCTTAAGAACTCCCTTTCGTTGCACGTGCAAAAATGTCCTGTTGCGATGTCATGAAGAGATCGCAAGGACACAAAAGACAGTTCGTCGGCCGATAGCCCGATGTTCTCTCCGTAGATCGTGAGCCACTGCAATGCGGATGATAAGTTCCTAGTAAAAGCGAATTTCGAGGACTCTCTGCCTTTTATTGCTTCGCGCAGAAATGTTTCCCATTGATCAAAATTTACTTCCAACCCATGCGCATGCAGCTCGTGCTCGATTTTTTCTCTGCAATCATCCGGCCAGGCGAATAATTCTTGTTCTTTCTGTACGGCGGCATCGACAAGCGGCCGTAAGTATTGATCCGGTTCATCTCCGTAGCATGGGGACGTTATTTCATATGTTCCGGGACGCAAATGCCCGTATTTCTCAACAAAGTAGAACCAGTCGGTTTTCCCTTCTTTAACGGAGACGGCATCCCGTGTCAGGCCGTTTGTAATGGTATCGATGGAATTCAGGAAAGCCTCCATGGTTCCAGCGCTTATCCATCCCTTTTGCACGGCGGAGCGAAGGAGTGTGACGGCGATAAAACCTTCTCTGGCAAGGTGAGCGAACGGGAGCGCTCCGAATTCTCTGCAATCGTAAAGCTGAAACAATGCCTTGTTCAAAGGCGATAAATCGGATTTTTGAATTCGCAAGAGGCGATCCGAGAGTACGTCTATTGATTGCAAGTCCATTCTATATCTGGCAAAGGCGTTATTCGTCACGTCGCGAAGGGCATCTTGAAGGCTTTTGATTTCGGCTGCGGAAAAATTTCCTTCTTTCCGCAGCCTTGCCTCCCAGAGATCGAAAGAAAATGAATAACATGTTGGCAAAACTTCGAATTCCACTTTATCGTGCAGTTCAGGACGGTGAATCAGCCATGAAAGATAAAAATCAGTCAAAGACTCTGCTAGAGCATCCGGCAAGGTTGCTGGAATAAATGAGTTGAAACTAGCTCTTGTGTCGATGTACGGATGCCCTGCAAAAAAGTGCATCAAAGGGTATGGACGCACATCTCTATATCCGAACTCCGCGCGTTGTACAGCCCAAGTGTTATCTGTAATTAAATATTGATAAAGTGTGGAGGCCAGCATTCGGGGTCTTGTTCCGATAATTTCCGCAGGATTCCAATCAGGCATAACACCGAAAACGCAGGATTTGCACTTCGCCAAAGGATGAGAGGCTTTCTTTTGCCTGAAGTGTTCCTTGGATCTATCTAGTGTCTTTTCGATTTCTTTGTCTGTAAACGAAACATTTCTCTCGGTGGCGACTATGGGGCGCACTTGCAAGATGAAAACAGTTCCGCGCGAATCTACTACGAATTCGATATCCAGAGCGTCATATCCGACCAGCTCCTCTATCTCTTTAACTGCCCCAATGAGACAGGAAATCCAAGGTTGGTATTGAGGAGGTATATGTTGAAGGGTTTTTCGCAGCATCAGGGATTCTTGTTTTTGAAGAGAGCCTTGAGTTACCGTGTTCGTATAACCCGTAACGGAGTCATACTCTATTGTGTAGTATGGTGATGCAAAATCAAGCGTTCTTGTGAAAACTACCCCGCTAATTTTGACGTCTTTGAGCATGGGCTGTACAAGAATTTGATGTTCGGAGGCGTTGTTCGGATATGATTTAAAAACGGTTTCGATAGCTGCGTACATATCTTGTCTGTTTTCGCACCGGATGTTAAGAAGGCTTGTGTAAGCTCCGGCATTCGAGGCTTGGAACCCATCTTCCGTAATCGCGCTGCTGCGTACAGCGAGCAGCTGTTCGTTGAATTTCTTTTGTATCTTGTCGACGATGGTATCAGGCGAATCTTTCCACTGACGAAGGTTAAAAGAAATCTGCTCCGGCATCTGTGACTTTTTTATTACTTTCGAAAGCCTGTCGAGCGTTTGTGCTTTCGTTCCGAGGATAAATTGAGCCAGATCCCCAGGGTAGTTTATCTCGGCCCACTCGCCTTGAGCGTCGACTGTTCTGATTCGGAATCCTGCATGAGAAAGATACTCTATAAGGTTTGTCATATTGTTGCTTGTCAATGCAGGCTTTTCGTGTACCGCCAGTTCGCGAATACAGGGTATAACGGAGTGCGGAAAAAAGACTAAACCCAAAAATTCCGCAGTGTTATCGTCCAAGCTTGCGAGTGGCTTTTGCTCTACGAAAGGCAGAAGAATGCCGTCACGTGTTCGGACTCTTTCTTTAGACAGCATTTCAGCCTCCGAACGACCGCTGTATCTAGATTTCCACTTGCTGTCCACCGCGACAACGATATCCTCTTTGTGACTCAGTATCTTTTTTACAAACTCCGGGTGAAAGACAATATCGCTGTATGATACGAAATAGTCGTGTGCAGGAGATAAATCGAGAGCGAAAAAAGAGCCAACGCTCCCTGTGGATTCCCAGCGGGGATTTACTGAAAAGCGTATCTTATCGTAGCATTGCATTATTTTCTCTATTTCATAGCCGCCGATGAAATGAAAATCGTCCGTTATGCCGGAAAATGCTGCTAACATCCAGTCCAGTACACGAGAATGCGTGTCGATGTTTCTCAAAGAGACATGAAGCTCTCCTCCATGAGGCCTTCCCGCACCGAGAATGACGAGTTTAATTTTAGCGTTATTGATATGCTCTTTTTTTGTCATAATAAACCCCGCAAAAGATAGATTATTGTTTTGTGTCAAATATGCGTTCTGTTTTTTTAAAAAAAGTAATCCATGGCATGGAGTGCGCTTTTGCAGCCGCATACCACGTTATAAAAAAAACCAGAAAGTGTGTTAAGGCTGTGGCTTGTGTGGCTCCCAAAGCGCCGTTCCATTTTATGAAGATATAGTTCAAGACAATGTTCAGAGGTATGCTAGAAAGCGTAATGGTGGATAAAAGATGCGTTTTTTCTGTGAAAAACAGATATTTGGCGACCATATAATACATACCTAAAAAGGCGTAGCCTAGAGAAATCCAAAAGACATATTCAAACGCGCCATGAAACCTTACGCCGATAAACCTAATCAGAGCAATAGGCAGCAATAGAGAGAAAAGTAACGTTGTTATGGAAATTGCTGCAAAGTAAATGTATGTTGCCTTTACAATTATGTTTTTGCTCTCTTGTGATCCGATGGAGAGCTTGCGGAAGAGCCAGGGGTGATAGGCCTGATCAAAAGATGTTACGAGCAGGTTGATCATCGACGCGAGTTGATCTCCTACGGCGTAGATACCCACATCAAGCACTCCTATCATGCCTCCGATGAATAGCTTGTCGATCGAGACGGTAAGAAGTCCCGCAAGGTAGTGAGGGATAAGTGGTACTCCATATCTCAGCCCGTGACGGAGGTATTGTTTATTAAGTGTGAAGGAGATGTACTCTTTTTTATGAAGAAGCCGTAGTCCGATAATCGAGAAGAAAGTTCCGGCGGCAATTTGAGCTGAAATACGCCCTCGCCAGCCCAGATCCAAGCAGACAATGAGCAGAAGCGCGATAAAAAGCTCGGTCGTGGTGCGCCCGAATTGAAAGAAACCGTATGTGAATGCCTTGTTGCGTAGCTGCCATGCTGTTTGAACGAGAAGCATGACGACATTCATCATTGCAATCCAAGGAATAAAGCTGATCCAGACCGTTGGAATAGATTCAAAAACAGGAAACGTATCTTTAAGCAATGATATAGCAAAAAAAAGGAATGAACTCGAAGCGAGCACCCAGAGAAAAGCGGTCCCCAAGTAATCTTGATGTTTGTATTTGTTAGGTTCGTAGTATATTTTGAAGTATGCTTTATCCATGTTGCAGCCAGTAAATATACAGGCACATGATGTGGCGACGCCGAAAAGGGAAACAAGACCGTAATCGTTGGGAGTTAGGTATCTTGTCATCACAGGAAGCAATAAAAAAGGCAGTACCTTATTAAAGAGAGTGAAGAATCCGTACGTTGCAACCGACCGTAAAAGGCTTGATTGTGACAGGTTGGAGAAGGTCAAAGGGAGTTTCATTTTTACGGTCTCTAATTACGTACAGAAAAAGGGGGCTTCTTGTCCCAGAGGGCGAAGGCGAACATGCCGTTGAGGCGCTCGACGCAGGGGGAGCCCCACTCGATATAGGCGTGGAGCGCGACTTCGGTGTCGGTGCGCGAGGTGAAGACGTGACGGAGCGCTTCGAGCGTTTTGAGGAGTTCGCGGAAGTTGTAGATTTCGCCGTTGAAGGTAATGGCGAAGTTGCCGCAGGAGGAGACGCGAGGCTGGTGTCCCGCCGGGGAGAGGTCAATGACGGCGAACCGCCGGTGTCCGAGGCCGAGGAAGCTGTCTATGAAGAACCCTTCTCCGTCCGGTCCGCGATGGGCGACGGGCCAGCCGTCGAGGTTGAAGATTCCGGTGACGCCGCACATTATTCGACGTCCTCCGCGAGACGGTGTGTCGGGCGGTGGTCGGTACGGTATTCGGGGGCGTGGATGATGTGTGCGGTGCGTGTCATGTCGGCGTCTCCTTTTATGGGCGATACGCAGCAATGGCGCGTGGTCGCCGGGTGTGTTTTTGACACGGTTTATTTTCGAGTAATTTTATTACTCGAAATGCGTTTTGTCAAACGGTGAGGCAGAGATTGGGAAGGAGCAGGCGCTCCCCTTGGGGAGCGCCTGCGGTGTGTCTTTCTTTGGACAGGCAGTCAGTGTGCCGTAGGGTGCTTTTCTCTGCGGATTTTTTCGAGCTGCTCGGATGTGATTTCCGCATACGCGAGAATTTTGTCGTTCGATTCTCCCGCTACGAGTATTTTAGGAGCCATTACGATTTTCCCCTTTTGAACCCCCTTTCTCTCCATTAAGCTCACATACATGGTGCCGGCCTCCTTCTTGTTTTCGAGTTCTTTTTCCCATAAGTTGGCGACTAAACGGACGCTTTTTCCGTTTGTGTCGATCGCTTAGGCGGCATGCACCTGGCTACCCTCTTCCCAGACCTTTTCATCCACAATGTGCATCACGCCTTCGATGGTGTAGCATTAAAGGACATCCAGATTCCCGCACCCGATAAACAGATGTGGTATCTCTATTCCAGAAAACTCTGGATTGGAGGGGCCATCCATGGCGAAGATGAAGGAGCATCACATCGTGTGGGCGGAAGATCTGGTACAACATCAAAGCATACGGAAAACAGCCGCCTGTTTCGGGGTGGACGAAAGCACCCTGAGATACAGGCTGGAGCGGAAAAGGCGGCAGTCTGTGGACGGACGGTCCCTCCAACCGGAAGCCTGCGCAGCTCACGAAGAGGTCATCAGCCGGTGGATGAGCGAGCACGAAAACCTCCCTCCTGGAAAGCGTCCGGAGCCGGAAAAAGCTCTTTTTGAAACCCTTGCGAGCGAACACGGGTACGAGGGGAGCTACAAGGCGATGGTCAGGTACGTGCGGCGGAGGACGGCCCCCCCGCTCCGGCCCTTCCGCCGGGTGGAAACGGCCCCGGGAGCCCAGGCGCAGGTCGACTGGCTGGAGACGGTGGTCAACGTAAGGGACTTCGGCGGGCCTACCCGTCTTTCTACCTTCCTCCTCACCCTCTCCTACTCCCGCATGTGGGCGGTTGTCTGGAGCAGAAGAGAGGACATGCTCTCCTGGCTTCACTGCCACAACAGGGCTCTGGAGATGCTCGGAGGCGTTCCCTCCATCCTCCGGATCGACAACCTGAAGACCGGAGTGGCATCGGGGTCCGGAGCTTGGGTGAAGCTGAACGAAGGATATTCATCCTATGCCCGGCAGGTCGGGTTTACCGAGGATCCGCACCGGGTGCGCACCCCCAGGGACAAGGGAAAGGTCGAACGAAGTGCGAGGGACGTCAAGACGCTCCAGGTCAACGCCTCCGACCGGTTTGCCGATCTGGACGACCTCCAGGGCATCACCTGGGACCGCATCCTCCACCGTTCCCGCAGACTTCTCTGTCCCGTAACGGGCACGGACATCCATACAAGCTGGGAACGGGAGAAGCGGAGCCTCTCGCCCTTGCCGGAAGGACTCTCCGAGCCCTTCGATTTCCAGGTCAACAGGGACGTGAAGCGAGACTGCCTCGTCTCCTTCGAGGGAAGGAAATACAGCGTACCCTATCCCAGGATGAGCCGGACCGTGGAAGTCCGTGGCTGTGCCGCTACTGTGGAAATCTACGGAGAAGGGCGGAAGCTGTGCGAATTCCCCCGGAAGATGGACTGCCGCCTCCTTGTGGACCAGAGCCATTATGACGGCGGATGGGACGGAGGGAATGAAATGACGAAAGCCCCGGTGCCCCTGGGCCGCCTCGGAAAGCGGATCGTCATACCCAGAAGCTGGGAAGTGGAAGAACCTCCCCGCCGGAGCATCGAGCGGTACGTCGAACTGGTGGGGGCGGGAAGATGAAGGGGGAGAAAACCGGCCTCGACGGCAGCAGGACATTGCTGGAGGAACTCGGATTCGAGCACGCGCCCCACCTTGTGGCCGAACTCATGGAAAAGGCGGTCCGGAAGGATCTGTCCTATTCGGACTTTCTCGAAGATATCCTCAGGAAGGGGCGGGAATTCCGGGAAGAGCGGAGAATAAAAACCTCCCTCAAGCTCTCCGGCCTCCCCCAGGGGAAAACACTCGACACCTTCGACTTCACCTTCCAGAGGAGCGTTGGAAGAAAGGAAATCGAGCTCCTGGCCACCTGTGAATACATCCAGAGAAAAGAGAACGTGCTCTTTCTCGGCCCTCCCGGAGTGGAGAAAAGCCACCTTGCAGCGGCCCTTGGAGTCAAGGGAGTTGAAAACGGATTCTCCGTGACCTGTCTGATGGCGGACGAACTGCTGAAACGCCTCCGGAGGGACGAACAGGAACCCGGAAAAAGAAACAGGCGGAGGACATATCTGTCCTCAAGCGTGCTTATAATCGACGAACTCGGATTTCAGGACCTCGACAGGCGGGACGCTCACCTCTTCTTTCACCTCGTCAGCTCTCGGTACGAACGGAACAGCACCGTCATCACGTCGAACAAGAGCGTCAGGGAATGGTCGGAGATGCTGGCAGGGGACGAAATTCTCGCCACGGCGATACTCGACAGACTGCTCCACCACTGCCACATAGTCCACGTCGACGGGAGCGGCTACAGGCTGTGGTAGATGGAGCACAGGGCGAGGCCCGACAAGGAAAGGAGAGTGAGGTTGTAGTTGTAGAAGAACGATGAGGGAATTCCGCCTGGAACACCCTCAGGTTTCTTTGGGATAGCTTGAGCTATGTCAAGGGACAGCGAAAATGTCACCTCTAAAGGTCGAAAACGGGACAGGGAAAATGTCACTCCCCTGTCCTTTTTCTTATGAAACCCGAACGCCGCGAATACTCCCAAAACAATCGCCGTCGCCCTCCACCATCGGAT
>JAHDKT010000024.1 GCA_018436725.1 Synergistaceae bacterium
AAGTGGTCGGTGAAGAGTTCGGCCCTCAGTTTCTCCACTTCCCAGCCCGGGAGGTAGGCGTGTATTCTGTCCAGAAGCGCGGTGTCCTGCATCTCCACGGGGAAGGGTTCAAACAGGTGCGACATCTTTAGAAGTGTCTGTACGTCGTCGTTTATATTCCCGTTGAAGACTATCCCCGCCTCGGCCACTACTTCTACTTTTCTGGCGAACGAGCCGGCCTCCATAAAGTCTTTTAGCATCTGCAGCGCCTGTTTGTCTTTGAACTGTATGCCCGCGACTTCGTCAAAGGCGATCAGGTCCCACTCTCCAACGAGCCCGACCTTTCTCGTGGCTATGTTGTAGAAGAGCTGGGCCACGGTCGTGTTGCCTCCGGACAGAAGGAAGGAGTAAGGCGAGATTTCGCGGTAGATGTACGATTTACCCGTAGCTCTGGGCCCAAGCTCTACGAGGTTGTAGTTCTTCTCAACCAGAGGGACGAGCCTGAGGAGCTGGAAGAGTTTCTGCCTCTGGTCCATCTTCTTCGGTTCCAGTCCTATGGAGCGGATTATGAGGTCGGTCCACTCCTGTGTGGTGAACTCTTTTCTTCTATCCACGAACTGGTCTTTTATAAAGTTGCTCAGCTGTATGGGGTGTATCTTCTCTACAACGAACGGTCTTCCCGGGTAGGTGTTGTGGTCGTAGATCAGATCGATTATCGCCCACATACCGCCCAGTAGCATTTTCGGGTGTTCCTTGACCATTCCGTCGCCTATGACGCCGTTGCGTATGCTGAGGTTTTGCAGACCGGCGACGTATTCGTTCTGTCTTATATCCAGCCAGGCGTCTATTCTGTCGATCACCCTGAAGATGCCTTTGTCCCGGAGCTGCATCTTGACCAGTTCGGCCATATCCGGCCGGAGGAAGTGTTTCTGGAGGATCTCCTCCACGGTGTCCACGCCCTTTATATCCCTCGGGTCGGACAGGTCGGCGTAAGTGCCAAGAAGGTGCTCGAGGACGTAGGAGGGCACGTTGTACCCTATCTTGAGGTTCCTCACGAGTGATTTCTTTATCACGTATTCGGGGTATATCTTCAGCACTTTAAGGTCGAGCGAGTCCAGTCCCACGTGGGTATCCTCCTATCAGAAGAGACGCGTCCGGGTCGGAAGGTATTGGCACTCCACCCAGTCGAGAAGAGAGCCGTCTTCTAAGTCCCTTATCTCTATTTTGAAGGTGTCGCCGCTCTTTGCAGCTATCCTTAGCGTCTGCCTCGTCTCCTCTTCTACCGGTTCGTCCAGTTCGATCCTCTCGTCCAGATACTGTATGTACACTCTCGGAGCGCTGCCGAAGAGTTCCTTTTTCGGGAAGAGGTGTATTTCAAAGTGGTCTTTCTGGAGTTTCTTCAGCCGGTCTTTGTTTCCTATCTCCACTCTCCAGCGCTTCTCGTCTCTGACCGGTGTTATTACCAGATGCGGGATTATGACTTCCTGGTGTGTTATCCCGCCGTGCCAGAAGTGGCCGCCGTAGTCTTTGAATACGTTACCGCTGTTTGCGTACAGTATGAAGCTGCTGCCTGCCTGTTCGTACTTGCCCTCTTCCGGTCTGGTGTTGTTCAGGCTGTACCTGATTCCGGAGGAGTAGCTCGCCGTCCTGTCCTGTTTGACGGTCTCTCCCTCGAGCGGAAGGTAGAAGCCGTGGTCGCTTGTGAAGTGTACCTCGTAGCCCCTCTTCAGGAGGCTGTCGGCCAGTTCGGACAGGTCGGTCATTATACCACCGTAGAACTGTATGAGGTCGTCGTGGCCCATAGAGTCTATGTCCCTGGTCTTTATAACCAGCTTCTCCACTTCCGGCAGTTCCGAGTCT
>JAHDKT010000026.1 GCA_018436725.1 Synergistaceae bacterium
CCGAACAGACTCGAAAGCTTTACCATATGATTCGCCCCCTTGGTGGATTTGAGATCTTGTTGCTTTGTGGTGAATCAATGATATCTCAAAAACACCGGGGGCTTTTTAATTTTCCTCAAAACCTATTTTGGACAAGAGTGAATTATTACAGAAAAAATAGGGAAAGCAAACACAATCTTCAACGGCTCATCCAGGGGGACAAATATTTCTTCCCCTTGGATACGCGTTAAAACATGCATACATTTTCTTGCCGAGTACCTCCAGCAAGAAAAACTTTTCCCGGAAAAATATTATATTCCTTCTTAATCAACAAGTGCTATTTCCCATTCTATACAATCTACAGAGCTATACTACACCAAATAAAAGATAAAAAGAAGCTTTCAAGACGAAATTAGAGACTAATGAATTAGAACACATCATTTGATTGTCCGGTAAAAAACACAAATTTCAAAAAGCGCAAAACTATCGCTTTCCATGAACACCGCCAACTTAGGCCCGAGTTGACGTCCCTTCAGGAAATGCTCGAATTGGCTTCGATCCGATCAACCGGATTCAGAGCTGTAGCCAGCTTTCTTCTGCCCTCTTCCGCGAATCGCCTCTTTCTTCTCCTCCGCCCCGCCTCCGAACCCGCCGCTCAGATACCCCTTCACCGTGAAGTCCGCCTTCCGGCACTCCTGGACGAAACGGGTCGTCCAGTCGCCCGCGAGGCGCTGGAGGGCGTGGCGTTCTCTTCGGAGGCATCGGTTCCGCAGAGGGTGGGAGGCGAACTCGGTGACGACGTTGAAGAGGGCGTAGGCGTTCTCGCCGAACTCTTCGCAGGCGCGATCGCAGAGGTCTTCGGCGTGCTGTTTCAGCGCTTCCCACTCCGCAAGCAGCGGCGCGTTCCCCTCCTTCTGTTCGGGTGCGCGGAGCAGCAGAACTTTCTGGAAGAGCGGGAGGATATCGGCGCGGGGAACCCCGCACGCGCGCAGCGTCTCCAACGATTCGAGGAGGCTGTTTCTGAGTTCTTTAAGAGAATCCTTCGCCACGAGGAATGTGATCTCTTCCTTTATCTCCTTGCGGGAGTGGGGGTAGCTGAAGCGGATGACCGAGCGGGGGAGGATCAGACCGTTGCCGCACACCTTGCGGAAGTAGCCGACGTTGAAGGAGAGCGCCCGCTGCCCGTTGTAGCTGTTGGTGACGCGGACGAAGGGGCCGAATACGTCCTTGGCGCCTCCCTTGGGAAAAAAGCTGAAATCCGATGCGGTGCGCTTGTGTTGAAGGTCGATGTAGCAGTGACCTCCGCTCTCCGGAGCGTCCACTTTGTGCAGTTCCCACTCGTCGGGCTTCGTATGGGGAAAGACCGCCGAGGCGCACCGGTACGCCCAGTCAAGGGCCTGCCGGTTGTCCACCAGGCGATAGTCGCGCCCGACCACGCCGACCACGCGGTTTTCCCGCGTGTTGACGATGGCCTTCTTGTCGCGCACGGCAAGGCGCTTCGCCGCCCCTCCCTCGCCGATTTCCGCGAACACGGGAAACGCCTCCACCGGAAACAGCACGTCTTCAAGAGCCGCCAAACGGGACACGGTCTTCACTCCTCGCTTCAAGTCGAATTTCGCCTTCTACCAGAGGAGGAGCGAATCAGTCGATCCGCCCCTCCTCGATGAACCTTTCTATCAGTGCGCGCACAACGGAGTTCGCCGAATACATCGCGCCCGGACGCTCTTCGTTCAATGTCTCCACCGCCCTGTACAGGTCGCGTTTCATCTTCTCGGGAAGACGGATTAAAAGAGTGGTGCTGTCCTTGGCGTACTGATTCGGCATGGCGCTTCCCCCCTCTATTCGAGGGCGCGGACAATCTCCACGAGGTCTCCGTACCCGCGGATCGAGTCGGCGATGAACGAAACGATGCGATCCGACCAGCCGTAACAGTAAAAAGTGTTTTCGTCTTCGGGCGGAACCATGGCGAACTGGTACGGAGAGACGTTTATCACGAAAACACGGGTTTCGGCGTTGACCTTCCTGCGGTACCCTTTAAGAACGTTGAAAAACGGGGAGCCCGTGTTCTGCTGCTCGTCGGTGACGATAACGATGGTGTCGCAGAATACGCGGGAAGCGATCATCTCGCGTACTGAAACGCCGGTATTGGTGCCTCCCGAGGCTTCGATCCGCGATGCGGCGGCGAGGATGGACTCTCCGGGCCGCGTTGCGAAGGGGATGGATTCTGTGTTGAAGAGGCGGATGAACGTGTCGCCTTCCGACTTCCGCAGTATGGAGAGCGCGAGCAGCGCCCCGGCTTGGAGCATCTGTCCGCTCATGGAGCAGGAGATGTCGAGCAGAACGGCTGTTCTTCCGGGAATTTCGGGAAGAGCGTCCGCGGAGAGTTCGACGGCCTTTTCGAGGGCGCGGCGAAGCCAGGGAACGTCGACCATTGACCATGCGGAGGCGAAACGGAACGGGAGAATCTTCGCTTTGCGGATGGTTTCCGGGTTGGAAAAGCGTTCCTCGATCCCTGGCTGAGGTTCCGCTTGTGTGAAGACACCGTTGCGGGCGAGGGTGGCGAGGTGCCGCAACAGGGAGAACAAAGTCATGTCCGGCAGAAGCGCCCTCCAGAGTTCGGGCGACATGCTCTCCACCGAACCGGTGAGCGCGTTCCACGGAATCCGCCCTGCGCGGATCAGTTCGACGGCTTCGGAGAGATTCTCGCGGACATCGAGCCTCTTGAGCTTCTCGAATGCGGCAATGCGCGGAAGCAGACGAGGGTCGGGGCCGTCCGGACCGCTTTTTCCGGCGATGTACCGAAAGAGGGCCTGCACGGTTTCGTTCCCCGGCTTCGGGTGATAGACGCGGAGCAGATCTTTCAGAGAGTAGCCCCGTCCTTCCCCGCTGTATTTGAGCGCCTCGTACTCGTCGAGCCGCTCCAGACGCGCGCAGGCGAGCTTCTTGACCAGCCTGCCGCCCTGCCCTCTTCCCAGGGATTGCAAGGCGAGGGTGAACTCGACAAGATCGGCGACGGTGATGACGACGCGGTCGAAAACGAGGGCGAAACGGCGGGGGGCGGCGAGGGAGAGCACGGCGAGGCCGATCAGGGGCTGCAGGCGCATGAACCCCTCGTTGCGGGCATAGACAAGGGCGCGGGCCATGAAGTCGGGATTTTCGTCGGCGGCGAAACGGTGCAGCGCAAGCGCGTGCTCGCCCAGCATCTCCTCGGACGCGTAGAAAACGCCGGAGATTGTGTTGACGAGCAGCATCCGGAGGTACTCCTCCCGCCAGTCGCGCTCGAACGCCGGATATTTCTCGCAGTTCAGCGGAAAAGCCGCGGTTCTCCCTTTCAGGACTTCCAGCGCATGCCCCATCGCGATCACCTCTTGCCGTGAATTTTTGAACAGGTATCCGAAGAAAAAAAGGAACCCGCGAGGAATATTGGGCGAGGTCAACCTTGTGGGCGGGAAACCCGCGCATACAAGGCTATTTCGAAGTATCCCCGCCCGGCGCCTCAACGAATTCCGCAAAGAGTATATAGGGTATATTAATACCTGTCAAGGGGGGAGGAGAAATTTTTCTCCACTCCCCAGGCAGAAAAAAGCGTTGACACTTCCGTACAGGAGCCGTACAATCATCGCGGAGGTGTTCCTCATGGAGAAAACATCAGTGAAAGAAAGCCGGATCGAAGCCCGCATTCCCTCCGATCTCAAGAAACGCCTCGCCAGGGCTGCGGCCCTGCAAGGGCGCACCCTCTCCGACTTCGTCGTCTCCGCGGCGGCGGAGGCCGCGCGCCGCACCATCGAAGAAGAAACGCTGCTGCGCCTGTGCGAAGAGGACAGCCGTGCGCTGGCGCTCGACCTCTGCGCCCCCGAAAGGGAGCCCTCCCCCAGGCTGCGTGTCGCAGCGGCCCGCTACGATGCTGCGAAGCAGCCGGAATGAGCTGGAGATGCGTCCCGCTTTCGTCCGCGCATGATCGCAAGACGTTCGCGTGCGGCGTGGCGGAGCTTGACGAGTATTTTCGAAATCGTGCCGGGCAGGATCAGAAGAGAGGCTTCGCCTCGGTCTACGTCGCCGAATCCGAAACCGGCAAGAAGGACGCCGTCTGCGGCTACTACACTCTCTCCGCAGCAGGCGTCCTTCTTGAGAATCTTCCCGAGGCTCTGAAGGCAAAAATGCCGAGATACCCCTCCGTCCCGGCGGTTCGACTTGGAAAACTCGCCGTCTCGCTCGACTGCCGGGGGCAAGGTCTTGGAGAATATTTGCTCATCGACGCAATACGCAGAAGCCTGTCCGCCGCTGTAGGGTGGACTCTTTTCGTCGTGGACGCCAAAGACGAGAGCGCCCGGTGTTTTTTCCTGCACTTCGGATTCACTCCCCTTCCCAAGGAAGAGCGAACGCTCTACCTTCGGCGCAAGGATATCGAAAAATTGTAGCCGTCTACCAATGAGCTTTCAATACCTTCCGCGCCGTCGTACGCGCGCAAGCCGTTCGGCGTTGTCGTCGTAGTAGCCGAGGGTTTGCGAGTCCATGCGAGACCGTCTCCGCCTGCGCTGCCGCTTTCGATCGTCAGGAATCCCCTACATCTTCGACGAACTCGTAGCTTCCGTGCCACTCGCCGTAGCTTTCGGAGAAGATGCCGTTCCTCTCGGCGCCGGCATACTCTTTCCGGCCCGGAAGAATCCGGACGGCGACTATTCCCTCCTCTTCCTGGCGGAGCACCCCGGCATGCACTGCAGCGACCGCAAGGCTCGAGTCGTCGGTGTAAACGCCGTCTCCCCAGATGTTGCCGTGCGCCGTTCCCCGAACGCGGAAACGGAACACTTCGCCGTTCCGTCCTCGGAAGGATTCCAGATTCCCGGGATCGTCCGGAACCGTTCCATCCGCAACGGAAATGTCCGAGGAAACTTCGACTCCCAGCTCCCTGAGGCGATCCTTCGCGATCCCTTCAAGGAAGTCCCCCGTGTTTCCGCTCTGCTCCAGATAGGCCGTATACGCCGCTATCGCCTTCTCCTTTTGTCCGGTGCGCTCCATAGCCCTGCCGTAGCCGATGAAGTGGTCGAGCAGGTGCGCCGTCTTCGGGTCGGGAATGACTTCGTCGTAGAGGGCCGCAGCCTTCTCCCACATCTCCTCCTGCTCGTACAGAAAGAGAAGGCGCTGTTTCACAAGGGGGAGTCCGGGAGTGGAAAACATGGAGAACTTGTCGTCCAGTACGCGGGAGCCCGGGTAGCGCGCCAGATACTGCTCCAGCAACGCGACGGCGTCCTTGTTTCTGGGCGGATCGAACGCCTGCATGTACATGTTGCTCAGCATCCAGTAGGCCTCTTCGGCGCGCCGCACGCGGGGAGCTTTTTCGATAACCTCCAGGAAGAGAGGCTCGATTCCTTGAACATCCTGATCGTCCTTGGCGGCTATCCGATTGAAGAGCGTCCTCGCGAGCTTCTGCTGCTCGATAAGAGGCAACTCCTCCGCGAATACGCTCCCGACGCCCCACGATACCGAAACCGCCACGAAGAGCAGAGAGAGCGCGATGCAGATGAACACACGCAATACCCTTCTTTTCACACAAAACACCTCCCTTTCAGCCTGAACACCCCTTGCACACCGGTATTCTTCGCTCCCCAACCTGTCTTTCCAGCAAAAGCCCGGAATCCCTTCACTGCGGGCGGGGATGAACGACACTTCGGAGCCCGCGCCTTGCGGACAGCTGAATAGTACGATTTTTCCGACGAAAAATCAACAGATTACGCGCAGATGCATACTCTTCATGGTATTTTCGACAGTCTTCTTGCAACACACCGCCCAAATTCTTCTGAATCGAGTAGGAGGGAGCGGCTAGCCCCCGTCCTCTCACACCACCGTGCGTACCGTTCGGTATACGGCGGTTCACGGAGTTTAACCTGTAGACAGAACCGAACTCGGACTGAACAGGCCTTGGGATTCGAAGTATTGGATTCCGAAGGCTTTGTTTTATTGGGGCGTTCGCGCCAACCGCCAGTATCCTTTGCGCGATCCGCTGATTTTGACGGCCCATTCATACGGTATCCCTCGGGCCATCAGCTCCCGCCGTCGTGTCTTTGTCTTTAAAAAACGTCATATCCGGTCATACTCAAAAGAGAATCACCCTCGATATGGAGAACAAGCGTTGCCCATGCGACCTCGCGCCCAGACCGTCTTTCCTCGTCACGCGGCGCAACAGGCGCAAGCCGATCCTCTCGAAGAGCAGTTCCGCATCACCCGACTCGCGGTCCACGTGGAGCCTCCCATCCGGGATATAGTCATATGCAATTCGTCTTCACCTCATTTTCTTTTCGAAGCGGAAGAAATAATCTCCGCCTACCATATCTTCAGGCGAATCGGGGTCTTTGTGCCGGGGATTGAAGAATTCCACTATGTGAAAGCCGCATCGATTCACATAAAAATGAATATTTCGCTTTTCAAAATACGGGGTAACGGTTTCCCAAACTTTTGTGTCAGGATGCAGCTTTTCAACTTCTTTCCAAATAGCCTGTCCCACACCACGACTCTGCGTTCCATATTTTACATAGAGGAAATCAAGATGATTGCGTTGTGCTTCTTTGTCGATTACAACGATAGCTCCACCAACCATTTCACCATTCACAACCGCTTTGTAAGCAAATGCCCCTTTTTTTGATAATGCAATGTCGATGTCCTTTTCAGGAAGTATCTCCACATCCAAGTCAGAAACCTCTGCCGCTATTCCTTTTTGAAAAGCCTCTTGCATATCCTTTTTGTATTCTGTCAAATCTTCTTGACTGACAGGTACCAACTTAAAATTCATATATGATGCTCCTTTTACAGGATACTGATACTTTTTTCGTTTTACGATAAGGAACACTGCTGTAAGCACAACCGCCATCACTTCAGCTGCAACAATGGAAATCCAAATACCATCAATTTGCCAAATCATTGGGAGAAGCAAAACAGAGCCGAGTTGGAACACCAATGTACGCAAGAAAGCAATCAAGGCGGAGGTTAGTCCGTCGTTCAGAGCAGTAAAGAAACCTGAACCGAAAATGGCAAAACCCATAAAGGGAAATGCAATGGCGAAAATACGGAATCCGGAAACAGTCAAATTCATCAGCTCTTTGTCGTAACCCACGAATATTTGAGCCAACGGAACAGCAAGCAGCTGTGCGGCAGTTACCATAACGAGCCCACCAACACCAAGCAGTCGAAGGCTTTTTTTTAAAAGTCCCTTGAGTTCGTCGTGATTTCTTGCTCCATCGTGATAAGCGAAAACAGGTGCTACACCTACAGAGTAACCTATAAAGGCAGCCGAAAAAACCATGCTGACAAACATCATGACACCATAAGCTGCCACACCGTTTTCCCCGGCGAATTTCAGAAGCTGTATGTTATAGAGCATTCCCACGATACTCATGGAAACATTGTTCATGAATTCGGAAGATCCGTTGGTACAAGCCTTGAAAATTGTCTTGCCATAAAAGCTGGTTTTGCCGAGGCGAAGAATACTGCTGTTTTTCCGAGAAAAATAGACAACAGGAATAATGCCGCCTATAAACTGGCTGACAGCCGTAGCAATAGCCGCTCCTGCCAGCTTATATTCCAGCGGAAGAAGAATCACCAAAAAAGCATCCAAAACCATATTGGCAACACCGGCCGCACCCGTCACGAAAAGGCCGAACCCAGGCTTTTCCGCCGCTACAAAAAAGCTTTGAAACACAAGTTGCAACACAAAAAACGGTAAAGTTGTAAGAATGATTCGTCCATAAACAACACAATGCTCAAGCAGCTCTTCTTTTGCACCAAGCAGCGCGGCAATGGGACGAATAAATACAAATCCCGATATGGTGAAGAGGACACCAAGAACAAAAGCCACATACACAAACAGGGAGAAATATCTGTTCGCCTTTTCCTTGTCACCCGCACCGAAGGCGTTGGCAACAATGGCGGTTCCTCCGGCGCCGAACATGAAGCCAACAGTTGCCACGATCATCAAAAATGGCATGATCAGATTGACTGCGGAAAATGCCACTTTGCCTGCATAATTCGAGACAAAGAATCCGTCCACCACACTGTAAATGGATGTAAAAATCATCATAGCAATGGACGGAAGTGTAAATTTTATCAGCTTACCGTAGGTGAAACGATCCGAAAGCTGTATCGTCATGATTTCCTGCCAAACCAACTGATCGCAAAGTCTGCAACAGCCGGCGCCAAGTCCTTAATATCCCAATCGCTTGTATTTATTATTAAGTGATATGCGTCACGCCGCCCCCACTCGGCGCCCGAAAGGATTTCCCTTGTCCGAGAGCGAATCTTATCGATCTCTTTCATCCTCTGAACGAGAGCTTTTTCCGTAAGTTGTTCGCTCTCCGAAGCACGTTCCATACAACGCTTCACCTTTGCCTCCACAACAGCACAAACAAATGTATTGAACGGATTGTATTTCTTTAAAATCACATCGGCGTTTCTACCTACGATGATACAATCCTTGCCCAAGGCGGCAATGTCCTCGATCACTCTTTTTTGCTCAAGCAGAAGAGTTACCCCGCTTGTTTGCATATATGTCGCAGAACCGATAGTGCTTCGAAAAGTAATGGGGAAATTCCGCCAACCGTGATTGTGTAACCTGCCCTCTACATAATTCGGATCAAGCCCGCTTTTTTCAGCAACAGCAGAAATAATTTCACTGTCGTAATAATCAAAGCTCATAATATCCGCAAGACGTTTTCCGAGTTCACGTCCTCCGGAGCCGAATTCACGACTTATAGTAATAATTTTCATTGCCTCTCTCCTTTATAAAGCACCGATTCGCTTACGAAAACAATCCGCATATTTTTCCATCAGACGAATGTATGTGTTGATTTCTTCTGTCGACCAAGATTCAAAAGCCTGTACTTCCGCTTCGTAGAGCTTCGCCACAGTCTTCTTCACATACTCTTTGCCCTTTTCCGTCAGGACGATTTTTTTTGCTCTGCCTGTGTACTGTTCCAGAAATAGAATGCCATCAGCCTCTAAACCTCGAATAGCCGAGTTCACCGTCTGTTTGCTGATTCCCGATTTCTTATAAATATCGCTGAGCAAACAAATTTCGCCCGCGTCGTAGATTGTATACAACACAATAGAGACGCTGTCCGTAATGCCCAGCTTTAACGATGCCTGATGATACAATGCTTCCATTTCAGAAGTCAGATAATTGATTCGATGAATTTCGTCAAATCTCTTTTGATTCATCACCATACCTCCAAGTACGATTTCGTACCTTTATTATAGTACGAAATCGTACTTTCATCAATAGGGTTCAAAAAAGTTACAAAAACGAAACTCGTGGAAAATATCCCACGAGCCGAGTCGAATGCCGGAGGCGAGGTCTTGGAGATTATTTTGCTCATCGACGCCATACGCAGAAGCCTGTCCGCTTCCGTTGGTTGGACTCGTTTCGTCGTCGACGCACAAGACGAAAACACCCCCGACGCCCCACGATACCGAGCCCACCACAAAGAGCAGAGAAAGCGAGATGCGGATGAACACACGCAATACCATTTACTACGCGATACACCTCCCTTTTCGTCCGGAGCACCCGATGCGCATTACCATACATTGCTCCCAAGCGCGTCTTTTCAGACCTGCAATCGAAACTTTTTCACTCCTGCCGGGGTCAACAACACTTCGAAACTCCTTCTTGCGACACTTAGCAGACGGTTGAAAATATGATTTTTGACGAAAAATCAATCCTTCTTCCTTCGAGTATTATCGCCCCGATACATACACTTGCCGACATTAGTACGACTTCAGAGCGAAACTCTCGCCAAGCTTCTTCCGAAAACAAAGAAGCGCCGGATCTCGGGCGAGATCTCCGGCGCTTCTTTTCTCTGTGTTTTTCCAGATTTACAGCTTGCCTACCAGATCGATCCCCGGAGTCAGGGTGTCCGCCCCGGGCTTCCACTTGGCGGGGCAGACCTTGTCGCCGTACTTGGCGACGAACTGGGCGGCCTGCACCTTGCGGAGCAGCTCCTCGGCATTGCGGCCTATACCCATGTCGTGGATCTCGTACGCCTTGATCACCCCTTCGGGATCGACGATGAAGGTGCCGCGAAGCGCCTGTCCGTCGCTCTCGACCATCACGCCGAAGAAACGGGAAAGAACGCATGCGGGGTCGGCGAGCATGGGGTACTGTATTCTCTTGATGGTCTCCGACGCGTCGGCCCACGCCTTATGCACGAAGTGCGTATCGGTGGAGACGGAGTAGATTTCGCAGCCGATCTCCTTGAACTGCTCGTAAAAATCGGAGAGATCGTCGAGTTCCGTGGGGCAGACGAAGGTAAAGTCCGCGGGGTAGAAGAAGAAGACTCCCCATTTACCAAGAACGGAATCCCGTGTAACTTCAGTGAACTTCCCGTTGCGATACGCCTGAACTTTGAATTCCTCCAAACGACGTCCGATCAAATTTTCCATAATGCACCCTCCTCGAAAAGTATGTATTTCTTATGAACCGCGGATGTGGCCGCAAGCCGCGTCCGCGGAGAGAATCCAATTAAAAGCAAGTCGATTTAAAACAACAGTTAAATGATAGTCCATGTTGTTAGGTTTGTCTACCTCAAAAAGAAGAAAAACATAAAAATGCCGGAGAAAAATTTTTCACTCTTTTCTCGATGCAACACGATGCGACAGAGCGCCCTCCGGTTGTCGGACCGAAGGGCGCTCTGTCGCATCGATATGTTTTCGCTACGCGTTCCCCGTCTCTTCTTCCGGGGGCTTCTCCCTGTGCGGGTCGGTCTCGACGGGTTCGCCCGCGTCGGCCATCCAGCGTTCCGGCCCGGCCTCGCGGGGAACGGGCCAAGGCGCTTCGTTCTTCTGTCCGCCCTTCATGTAGGCGGGCAGCTCCATTCCCGCCATCTTGAACATGTCCTGCAGCGGCGGGATGGATTTCATCAGGCCGGAGAGGAAGTTCGCGGTGGAGGTCTTGTCGCTCGTTCCTCCGGCGCTGTCCCAGACCGTGACCTTGTCGATCTTGATCCCCTTGACGGCCTCGACCTGCGTCTTCACCAGTTCGGGGAGCTTGTCGGCGATCATCATCATGATGGCCTTGTCGGTATCGCCGCCCGCTGCCTTGACCAGGCGCTCGAAGCCCTCCGCCTGTTTGACCAGAATCTCGCGGAGTCCTTTGGCCTCGGCGTTCATCTTCGCGAAGATGGCGTCGGCCTCGCCCGCGGCCTTTCGGCGCATCTCCTCCGCGTCGGCGTCGGCGCGGATCTGGATCTTTTCCTTCTCGATTCCGGCATACACAAGCACGTCGGCCTCCTGGGTGGCCTTCTCGCGCTTGGCGCGCGCAAGCTCGGCTTCCTCCTCCGCCTTGTACGACTCCTCCAGCGCCTTGGCCGCCTGCACCTTCTCCGCGGCTTCGGCGAGCCTGTTGGACTCCGCCTGCTTTTCGCGGCGCTCCGCCTCCGACTGCGCGATGGTGATCTTCGACCGGTTCTCTCCCTCGACTGCGGCGGCGTTCGCCTGAGCAACCTGAATCCGCTGGTCTCTCTGCGCGTTGGCCTCGCCGATGGCCCCGTCGCGGTCCTGCTCGGCGACGCTCTTCTTCGCGTCGTTGACGGCCTTGGCCGCCGCTTCCTTGCCGAGCGCCTGGATGTAGCCGGACTCGTCGTTGATGTCGGTGACGTTGACGTTGATCAGGCGCAGGCCGATCTTCTTCAGCTCGGCCTCCACGTTGGCGGTGACGTTGGCGAGGAACTTGTCGCGGTCGGTGTTGATCTCCTCGATATCCATGGTGGCGATGACGAGGCGGAGCTGGCCGAAGATGATGTCTTTGGACAGCTCCTGTATCTCCGCGAGCTGGAGCCCCAGAAGTCGCTCGGCGGCGTTCTGCATGATGCCCGGCTCGGTGGAGATGCCGACCGTGAAGCGCGAGGGGACGTCGACGCGGATGTTCTGCTTGCTGAGCGCGTTTCTGAGGTTGACTTCGATGGAGAGCGGCGTCAGGTCGAGGAACTGGTAGGCCTGAATGACGGGCCAGATGAACGCGGCGCCTCCGTGGATGCACTTGGAGGACTGGTGCTGTCCGTCGATCGTCCCCACCTTTCCGTAGACCACGAGGATCTTGTCGGAGGGGCACTTCTTGTAACGAGCGAAGAGCGCGGCTACGGTGGTGAAGATGATGACGACTATCAGGGTGATCAGAATCAGACCGAATGTCATAGGTATCCTCTCCTTTCAGATGTCGGACGTGTTACGCCTTCTCGACCAGCAGCACGCCGTTGCCGGCGACCTCCGCAACCCGCACTGCGGTCCCTCTTGGAAGCGCCTCCCCCGCCGTCACGGCGTCGATCTCGCGAAGCGAGCCCTGCAGCGTGATGGAGATCTTCCCCCGTCCCGAGCGGCCTCCGGGGATGGGGATGTAGACCTCCCCCGTTCCGCCGATCGCGTTGTTGACGTCCATCGTGCCGCTCTGCGCCAGCCGCGTGATGGAGACGAAGAGCAGCGCGACGAGCAGCATGACCCCGCCCGCGATGAGCAGAGAGCCGAAGAGGACGAGGTATTCGCCCGCCCCGGCGTTGTGGAGCGTGATGCCGCTCCAGCCGAAGACCGTGAAGAAGGTGATGAAGTTCTTCACGGTGAAGATGCGGAAACCGCTCGCCTCGCCCGCCTCTCCGTCTCCGTCCGAGTCGAGGCCCTCTCCTCCGTCGCCTTCCACGCCGCCGTCCGCGTCCTCCCCGCCCATGCCCGTGAAGGTAAGCACGAGCTGAATAAAGAAGAGCACGGTAAAGGGAATCGCGATATACCAGAAGATTTTTTCAAACATGATCATGCCGCTCCACCACTCGCCCAATCGCACCGCCTCCTTTGCGCTGCCTGAATGTATGTCGTTAACTGCGGATTCGCAGGCTGAACTTGACGACGACCTCTTCGTCGGGTTTTGCGGGAACGTCGAAGCGGAGCGTGAAGGCGTCGGCCTGTTCGTACGGATGGGTCGATGCGATCACTTCCCAGTCCCCCCAGACGGGTTCCAAGAAGGAGACGACGACGGACTCCTCCTTCTTGCGGTTTCTGACGACCAGCTCCCACGACGTCTCGTAGAGGTTGTCGGCCAGCTTCCTGTAGCGCGTCTGCCGGCGTTCGGCGACCACGTCGAACGCCTCGCCCACCCTCAGGCGGACCTCCTCGTTGCGCGGCGTGTGCTCGATGCGGTCCTCGCCGATGAACTGGAGGCTGCCTTGGGAGTCTTTCTTGTACAGCCTGATGATCCCCTTGGGAAGCGGCATGCCGAGGTTGTTCTCCTCGGAATTTTTAAAGGAGATGACGACGTCCACCTTCTGTTTCAGCAGCCCCCGCTGGAGCGACGAGGTGAAGTAGTGCCGTTCGCCGCGGGTGATGTACTCCTTGCCGATCTTCGTCCCGAACGCTTCGAGCAGGCTGATCTGCTTGGTCTGGTTGTTCCCTATCGTCGTCTTCCGCGACAGGTTGTAGATGTGGTATTCGAAAAATGATTCTTCCACGAAGGAGGGCGCAGCCTCCGGAACCGGCATTCCCATCCCCCGGTACATGGGGGGAGGAACGACGTCGGCGATCGTCTGCACTTCTCCCGCGATCAGTTTGAGCGTCGCGTCCCGGTACGCCGCGCCGCTCCTGTTGTTCAGGGTGACCCACCCGGTGAGGTCGGCGGCGGTGTCGGCGTCGTCGAGGACGAAGATGTAGTCCGCCTTCCACGTCATCCCCTTCGTCAGGTAGGAGACCTCGACGTCGTGCTTCTCCTTCGCGGAGTTGGCATAGAGCCACGCCAAGGTGGGGCGCGCATAGAGGTTGTCCGGTATGGAGGGGACGATCTTCAGCCCGGGGTAGTTCAGGTAGATCTGGCCGCCGATGTCGAAGACGAGCCCGTTGTTCGTGCTCAGCAGCGTGCCCTCGACGATCTCCTTCTTCCCCTGGTAGTCGTTCCATACCTCGATCTTCACCGTGCGCCCGACGAACTTCTCCAGCAGCTTCTCCGGGCTGATGAGGTCGTACTCGTAGTTCTGCTCGAGAATCGCCAGCGAGCGGGGATCGTTGAGCGACTTCACATGCACCGTTTCCGGCCTGATGGCGGAAGCCACGTCCATGAAACGCAGCTCACCCTGTCCCTCTTTAAGCAGGATGCTCCTGACGTCCTTCACAAGGGCGAGATCCGTGTTGTACACCGTGACCTCTACCCCCGTCCGATCGGCTTCCGAGCTCGAAACCACCTCCGCCCCGAGTGCAGGCAGGGCGGAAAAGAAGACGAGCAGGAAGAAACACAGGAACAGGATGTGTACGCTTTTCATTTGTCAAACCTCCCCTTTTTCCACAATGCTAGGAACACACGTTTTGTTCACCGCTCTCCGACTACGTCGCACCCGCGGATTCCGCGAGAGCGTCGAGCAGGAAGAGCACACGCATTAAATAGAGCAGCACGCCGCCGTTCGCGGCGAGGATGACGCCGATGAGCAGTCCGGGGATGATCCCGGGCGCGAGCATCGACGAGCCGAACATCGCCGAGAGTCCCCCCAGGGCGATCTGCGTGGAGTACAGTTTGACGAGGAGCGACGGAACCGGTGTGGAGGGCAGCATCTTCCGCGTCTTCACCAGCGAGGGGAGCGCCTTCGCCAGCGTGAGGCCTCCGTTCAGGATGTTGAGCACGCCGACGAGGAGCGTCAGCGGGGCGACCAGGATGTCCGGCACGATGCAGGAGACGATGCCGAGTCCGGCGAACAACACGCCGAGGTACACGACGAGCCAAGAACGAGGGAATGCGCCGATGGGGGTATTCCCCGCCGCAAGCATCTGCACCGAGAAGACGACCATCAGCAGGCCGAGCTGCGCGCTTCCCGAGAAGGGGAGCAGGCCGAGGTTCACGGGCAGGAGCAGGGCTCCGAGGAGCATCATGAAGACGCCGGTGAGCATGAGCATCGCCTTGTCGAAGGGGAGCCCGCCCTTCTCTCCCGCATCCGCGGAAGCCTCTGGGTACTCCGTGTACACGGCGGCGAGGACGCGCGAGAGATTCAGTATCGCCGCGCCGTAGAGGAGAACCGCCGTCGCAGTGCCGTACCCGGACAGAAAGTCCGGCCTGTGCACGAGCAGTCCGGAGAGCATGGACAGCGCATAGACCGCGCCGCACGCGAAGGGCAGGGGCCGGAGCACGCCCCCGACGCGCAACCACAAGCGGAGTTTTTCCTTGGAGAAGAGCATCTGAAGCAACAGGAGCGCCCCTCCGGGTCCGAGGCAGACGACCAGCATCCACCGAGCGAGCATGTTCGGTATTCCGGGGATGAAGCAGGTCACGATCCCGATAGAGGCGACCGAAACGCCGACGCCGAGCAGCGCGTTCGACACGGGAAGCTCGCCGAAAGGCGTCTTCCCGAGCATGACGGTCTGCAGGGCGAAGAAGAAGAGCAGAAGACCGTACAGGCCGTTCTCATAGTACGGCAGCAGGCCCGCGTACACCGGGAAGAGCAGGATTCCGGCGATGAACACCGTCATTCCGGCGATGAACAGCAAGACGGTTTCCAGCGGCAGGCACACGATATCGAAGAGTCCGCGACGCATCGGATCAAGCCTCCTTTCTTCAGAGAAGGGGACGCGCCCTAATAGTACGTCCCCTTCGTCCTGTAGTTCTCCCGGCGCTCGGCGGCCAACTTCCGTGCGAAGACGTCGTACTCATCCCTGCGCTCCCTGTAGGTCGCGTCGAAATCGCGCATCGTCTGCGGGAAGATGATCAGGAGGGATTTCTTCTCCACCTCCGTCAGAATGTACTCGACCGCGTCGTCCACGCGGACGGCGTCCGGAGGCGGCGGAACGTCCCCGAAGATCGCGGTGGCCACGTTGCCGGGGCAGAAGACGCTGAAGTTCAGCCCCTCCGTCTCCAGCTCGTACTGCAGGCTCTCCGTCATGGAGATCACGGCGGCTTTCGTGGCGGCGTAGACCGCCTGGTACGGAATGGGCACCCGCCCCGTGATGGAGCCGGTATTCACGATATGCCCGAAGCCCTGCTCGCGCATGAGGGGAATCGCGCCGTACGTGCCGTAGACGACGCCCATCAGGTTGAGATCCACGACGAACTTCCATATCTCGAAGGTGATCTTCTCGGTGGGAAGCGTCATGCCTATCCCCGCGTTGTTGAAGACGAAATCGAGATGCCCTTCGAACGCTTTCGCCCTGGAGACGAGTTCGGCGACCTGTTCCTGCTTGGTCACGTCGGCGAGTACGGGGAAGACCTTTCCGGGATACTGTTCGTTCAGGCGCTTCGACTCCCGCGTGAGGTTCTCCTCCTTGACGTCGCCCATGAAGACGGCGGCGGCGCCCTTCGCCAGCAGATGCTCGACGAGCCCCAGACCGATTCCCGAGGCGGCTCCCGTCACCGCGGAGACCTTGTTCTCATAATATCCGGCCATCACATACACTCCCTTCTTTACGGCAGCATTTTCGAGTCGCCCACGTTGAGCCTGGCGGTTCCCTTCACCATCTTCGCGCCCGTATACTGTACGACCGGCAGTCCGGCCAGCTCTCCGACGATCCTGCACTGGAGCGGATGCTGCTCGTAGGTGAGCGGCGTCCAGCGGATCGATCCCTCGCCCGTCCACACCCGCCGGACCACCATCTCCTGCGGATAGAGCGTCGCATGGCTCAGCGTCGCGCCCCCCTTGCCGAGGTTGGGCAGGTATCGCCAACCGAAGAAATTCACCTTCGGATTTTTGTTGACCTCGGCGATCTGCTCTTCGTCGAGTTCTCCCTGTCGTGTAAGTTCGAGGGAGAGGAACGTGTTGCTCTCGTAGCTCGCGGACGTGAACCAGCGCTCGCCTACGCGGCGTTCCGAGGCGATGTCCGCGAAGATCTTCGGCATGCCGTCTTCCTCGCGCCCGCCGATGATCGGGCACGCCTTGTTCTCCCAGATGACCAGCACGTACTCGCCGACGAGCCCTTCGGAATTTCCTTCGTACCGGACCGGAACGCTCGCTTGAATCAAGCGATACTCGCCCCCGGCCATCCAGTCGACATCGCGGCAGTTGGCGTACTGCACGTTCACCATCGGTTCGAGCATCTCGAAATCCCGGGGGATGAAGCGCAGCAGCGCGTCCGCCTCCGTCCGGAACGAAACGCAGATGCACGTCATGTCGCCGTAGACCGTCCGCACCGGGTAGAACGGGTCGCCTCCGAAATGCACCGGCATCTTGTAGACGTAGTTTTCGTTGAACCTGAACAGGCCTCGCATTCCCACCCCTCCATTCGAAGAATATATTCATCTATTATACTCTTTTTGCTACAACAAAAAGAGCGCATCCTAAAAATTCGGACACGCTCTTTTTCCGACTGCGTCTCGACCGGCGGCAACTACTTCATCGAAGCGGATGCAGACGCGTGTTCCCGGAGCAGTTCCAGAAAGGCCGCGCCGTACTTCTCCCGCTTGGCGTACCCCACGCCGCTCACCTGGAGCAGTTCGTCCGGCGTCTGCGGCAGCTTCTCGCACATGTCGCGAAGCGTCGCGTCGGCGAAGACCACGAAGGCGGGGACGCCCTGCGCGCTCGCGATCTCTTTTCGGAGGGCGCGCAGCTTGTCGAAGAGTTCGAGGTCGCTCGGCTCCATGAGCATGCTCGGTTTCTTCGATTCGGCGACAAGCGGCTTCGGTTCTTCCTTCGCCACGGGCATCATGAGTTTTTCTCCCCGGAAGAGCACGCCCCTGGCGGCCTGCGTCGTCTTCACCACGGGGAACTCGTCGTCCGTTATCGTGATGTACCCCCTCGCGAGCAGAAAGTCGATCTTCGCGCGCAGAGAACGCTCGCTCTCGTCCTTCATGATGCCGTAGGTGGAAAGCTCGTCGAGGCCCAGCTTGAGCACGCGCTCGCTTTTGCTCCCGCGCAGCGTGCCGATGAGCAGCGAGACTCCGTAGCGCTCCTTCATCCTGAGCACGCAGGAGAGAATCTTCTGCGCGGGGATGGTGATATCCTCCTGCTCGAAGTCGCGGAGGCAGTTGGAGCAGTGGCCGCAGGCCGCGGGGGACTCGTCCCCGAAATAGGTCAGGATGGCGGCCCGGAGACAGTCCGTCGTGTGGCAGTAGGCGACCATCTTGCGCAGCCTGTTCCGCTCGGATTCGCGCACCTTCTTCAGCGTCTCCTCGTCCAGTTCTTCGTTCTCGCGCTCCTTTTCGATGAAGAACTGATTCGTGAGCACGTCCTGCCCGCCGTAGAAGAGCACGCACTCCGCGGGGGAGCCGTCCCGTCCGGCGCGCCCCGCCTCCTGGTAGTAGCTCTCCATGTTCTTCGGCATGTTGTAGTGGAGCACGTACGCGACGTTCGACTTGTCGATCCCCATTCCGAAAGCGTTGGTCGCCACCATGATCCGCGCGTCGTCGGCCTGGAAGCGGTCCTGGTTCTCGCGCCGCTCCTCCTGCGTCAGTCCGGCGTGGTAGCGCGTCGCGGAGTACCCCGCGTCGCGGAGCGTCTCGCAGACCTCGTCGACGGTCTTGCGCGTCAAGCAGTAGACGATGCCGCTCTTCTCGCTGCGGCTGCGCAGAAAGTCCTTCAGCGCCGCCGGTTTGCTCTTCGGCGACTGTACTTCGAAGTAGAGGTTTTTGCGGTCGAAACCCGTAGTGACGACGTGCGGAGCGCGGAGGTTCAACAACTGGACGATGTCGTCGCGCACCTGCGGCGTCGCCGTGGCGGTGAAGGCCCCGAGCACGGGGCGGAGCGGGAGCGAGTGAATAAACTCGCCGATCTTCAGGTAGCTCGGGCGGAAGTCCTGCCCCCACTGCGAGACGCAGTGCGCCTCGTCGACGGCGACGAACGGGATGGAAGCGCCTCGGGCAAACTCCATGAAATCCTCCGTCGCGAGGCGTTCCGGCGCGACGTAGAGCAGCGTGTACTTCCCCGCGCGGGCGTTGCGGAGGACGGTCTTCATCTGGGGGAACGTGAGCGTGCTGTTGAGAAACGCGGCGGCCACACCCGACTGACGGAGCGCGCTCACCTGGTCCTTCATCAGGGAGATCAGCGGGGAGACGACCAACGAGACACCCTCGAAGAGGAGCGACGGGATCTGGAAGCAGAGCGACTTTCCCGCCCCCGTCGGCATGATCCCCACCGCGTCGCGCCCGTCGAGCAGCGCGTCGATGACCTCCTCCTGCCCGGAGCGGAAGCCCCCGAAGCCAAAGTACTCCTTCAGCACGACGTGCTTGTTGCGCATACTACTTTTCCACCTCGTCGAGGGCGAGGGCGAGGGCGCCGCAGACTCCCGCGTCGGCTCCGAGAGAGGGGGGGACGATGTACCCGTCGATGCCCTCTTCGAGAGCGTGGGAGACGATGTACCCGTCGAGGACGTCCCTTACCTCCGCGCGGACCATCCCGAAGAAGCGCTCGATCCCGAGAAGGCCGCCGTTCGGGACGCTCCCGCCGAGGATGATCCGCCGGGGCGAGAGCGCGCAGACGACGTTGGCGAGGGCCAGCGCGACGTAGCGGGTCTCGAAGCGCCATGCGGAAGAGTCCGGGGAGATCTCCTCGGCGGGCGTTCCTGTCCGCTTCTTCATGGCGGGACCGGAGCAGAGCCCCTCCCAGCAGTCGCCGTGGAACGGGCAGACTCCCTCGAAGGCGTCGCCCGGAATCCTGGGGATGCGCATGTGCCCCATCTCGGGGTGGACGAGGCCGTGGACGAGCCGTCCGCCCGCCATCACCCCGGCGCCGATGCCGGTGCCGATGGTGATGTAGACGAAGTCGTCCAACCCTGCGGCGGCCCCCCAGCGCCGCTCGCCGAGCGCCGCGGCGTTCACGTCCGTGTCGAAGGCGACGGGTATGGAGGGAAAGGCGCGCCGCACCGTCCCGAGAATATCGGTATGCCGCCATCCTGCCTTCGGCGTCGTGGTGATGAAACCGTAGGTGGACGATGAAGGGTCAAGGTCCACCGGGCCGAACGAGCCTATGCCTATGGCGTACAGCGCGCCACGGCGCGTCTCTTCCTCGCGGAACCATTCCGTCGCGACGGAAAGAGCGGCGTCGGGATCGCTCCCTGAAGGGAAGACGGCCCGGCTCAGATCGCCCGGCCCGCTCCCCGCCGCGCAGACGATCTTCGTCCCCCCGGCCTCTATTCCCCCGACAAGGGGTTGTCCATTCATCGAAAAAGCCTCCTTCTTAAGTACAGTGCATACGCGCGTTCTTCTCTGCGGCGCTTCGAGAATACGGGACGGCGCACGGTTCTCCACCGCCCTGCGGACAAAGCGTATATCCGGCGCCATTTTGAGAGCGTCGACTGCTCCCTGTTCAGTTCGCGCAGCAGCGCCCCTCCACCAGCATGGCCTTCGCCAGTTCGTCGGCCTTCCTCTTGCCCTTAAGAAGTTCCACGAGGGCCAGCGCGAAGTCCATGGCGACGCCGGGGCCCGCAGCGGTTATGAGCTTTTCGCCCGCACATAGACGCTCCTCGGTACAGTTGATCTCGTCGAGGCGGCGTCTGAAGGCCGGATGGCAGGATGTCTTCTCGTCGCCGAGCAGTCCCAGGGGGTGCAGCACCACCGCCGGAGCCGCGCAGATGGCCGCGATGGCTCGCCCCTCCGCCCGCTGCTTCTTCAGCATATCGCCGAGCAGCGCGGAGGCCGCGAGGTTCGCCGCCCCCGGCATTCCCCCCGGAATCACGATCAGGTCGAAGGTCCGTCCGGCGACCTCGGCAAGCGTCATATCGGCCTGAACCGAAATACCGCGGGCCCCCTTCACCATAAGCCCCTCCAGCGACGCGACCGTCACGTCGACATCGGCCCTCCGCAGCACGTCGATCGGCGCGATCGCCTCGATCTCCTCGAATCCCTCGGCAAGCACCGTAAGCACAGTCTTCGCCATCGTCGCTCCTCCTTCTCGATAGAATTGATCATACTGAACCCGGCTTTTCGTTCTATTATACCCGAGCGCACCTCTCTCCACCGTTCGCGGATGATACAATGATGAAGCGCAGTGCGCACTTTTTCAGGAAAGGGACGGTACGGCATGACGAAAGAACGAATCGGATTCATCGGCCTAGGCATCATGGGGAAGCGCATGGCGCTGAACCTGCTCAAGGCGGGGTACTCCATGACCATCCGCAGCGGCAGCGAAGAGACCCGGAACGAGTTCGCCGCGAAGGGCGTCCGGGTGGCGCGGACTCCCGCCGATGTGGCTGCCGAAAGCGACGTGATCATCACCATGCTTCCGGGATCTCCCGAGGTGGAGGAGGTCGTCCTGGGAGATCACGGTATCATCCGCACGGTCCGGGAGGGGAGCGTCTGCATCGACACGAGTTCCATCGATCCGGTGACGTCGGTACGCATCGCCTCGGAGCTGCGGAAGAAAGGCGTCTCCATGCTCGACGCCCCGGTCAGCGGCGGCCAGGAGAAGGCGGAATCAGGCACGCTCTCCATCATGGCAGGAGGCGACGAAAAGGTCTTCGAGCGCTGCCGGGGCATTCTGCGGGCGATGGGCAAGGACGTCGTCCTCGTGGGCTGCTCGGGGGCGGGGCAGATCGCCAAGCTGGTGAACCAGTGCATCGTCGCCGTCAACATGGCGATCGTGGGCGAGGCCATGTGCCTCGGGAAGAAGGCCGGAGTGGACCCGCGGAAGATCTTCGAGGCCATACGGGGAGGGCTCGCCGGAAGCCAGTGCATGACGGACAAGGCGCCGCGCATGTTCACCGGAGACTACGCCCCCGGCGGAAAGATGTGGCTCCACGTCAAGGATCTGAAGAACGTGATGACCGCGTGCCATGAATACGATGTCGCCATGCCGCTGACCGAGAGCGTTCTGAAGATGATGGAGGAGGTCGTGCGGGACGCGGGTCCGGACACCGACCACGGAGGCGTCGCCAAGTACTTCGAAAAGCTCAACGGCGTCTCGCTGGTGACGGAATAGGGAGTGCCGCTGCCGGCGTCAGAACCGGGAAGGCTTCAGTCTACGCACACCGCTCGTCCGTCTTGACCTGCATGCTCAAACCGGTTGCATTTTTACCGTTTTAGGCAAATATCGGTAAAATTTAGGACCGGGTGATGTTAAATGCTGGAAACAGTACAGTCCCTGATTCTCAGCGTCGTTAGTTTGCTCCGCTTTTCATCCCCAGCAGCGGGGAGGGCTCGCCGTGCCAGGTCACCAGGATGTGCGTCCTCGCCCTTGTCGCGGCGACGTGGAGCAGAGAGCGCTCGCGGGTTTCCAGCTCGTCCATCATCAGCGGATCCTCCTGCTCCCGCCGCGACTTCGGCGGGACGCCGGCCTCGTCGCGGTTCTCCGGCCCTCCGGCCTCCAGCTTCACAAGAGGAAGACCTCGCCCGGCAAGCGCCTCGCGATAACGTTCAAGAAGCGCCCGCGAGCGGACGACCAGGCAGACGTCCTTCAACCACTCCCCTTTGGACTCGATCTCCTTCAGGAACCCGGCCAGAAAATCCGCCTCCTCGTCGAACGAGCCGAATCCCTCCAGACGCGGCTCCTGACCGCGCAGCAGCGAACGGTACCTCTGGAGGTCGTCCTCCCCTCCCTCCAGATCGTCGAGAGGCCGCCCGTCCAGCACATAGGTGTTTCCCGAATCCGGGTGCAGCACGATGCCGCGGTAGGCGTCGTCGATCCGCACGGAACGGAGCTTCTTGCCCTTCGCGTCGCGGATCTTCTCGAAGTTGATCCCCGGAAAGTCCGGCCGCTCGCTGAAGCGCCTGATGAACTCCAGCACCTTCTCCTGCCGGGCGCGCGGCATCTTGAAGAGCGACGGAAAGCAGTCCCTGGAGACTGCGACGTTCGGTGTGAAGTTCATACTCTTCGGCCCTTCGGGAGAGAATATAAGTTGATCACTCGTTTGTTTCCGCCACAACGGTCCTGTCGCCTGGATCCGAGCATCCTGTTTCAATATCGCAATACCCAACCGGAAAAAGCTTTGTTCTCACTCCAGTTCATTGCCACGATGTGATCACAAAGAAAGGATGTGTCTCCGATGAGAATATGCGATTCGTCGATCCGCGTCCGCATGGATAGCGAGACAAAACAAAAAGCCTCCGCCGCGCTGGAGGAAGCATTCAAGGAGCTGGGGATCTAGCGTGCTTTCCATACGTTATTCCGGACGTTTCGAACGCGATGTGCGCCGCCTGGAGAATCGAGGCGAAGTGATGGAAAAACTCAAGGTGGCCATGCGACTCTTGGCGCAGCAAGAGAGCTTGCCCGCCGCATACGGAGATCACCCCTTGAAAGGGGAATGGAAATGATATCGGGATATCCACATCGAACCCGATTGGATTCTGATATATCGAATCGTCGGAACCGCGTTGCTTCTGGTTGACTCCGGGGCGCATGCCGATCTCTTCGATAAATTGGATATGGTGTGCTCTTGCACGGCAACAAGACGATGTCTCCCTCATGCGGATGAAGGTTTCCCGGCTATACGGGCTGTAGAGGAGGATCTCTCTCGAGTAGGCGCTCTCGACGCCGTACTTGTCGCAGACAAACTCCGCTTCACCCAAAATTCTTTTTCCATTCGCGTTCGAGCGCGGCCGCGCCGGAGGAAGCGCATCTGCACCTCCGGCGCGGCTTGTGGTCGTCCGCTCCTCTACTTGACGCCTCCGAGGATCGCCATGGCGCGGGCGAGAATCTTGGTTGCTTCCATCATGCCGTCGATCGAAAGGCTCTCGTTCGGCTCGTGCATTCCGGTTCCGCCCTCGATTCCCCAGGCCGCCATGCGGTAGCCGAAGGGCGTTCCTTTGGCGTCCACGGGCTCGTTCCTCCATGCGCTGGCATAGGTGCCGCCGTAGGTGATCGAAGGTTCGCGATCCTTGCCCGTCACTCCCGCGTACGCGGCGCGCAGCGTGACGACGATCTCGGAGTCCCACGGGATGGTGTAGGGCTTGCCGCCGCCGGTGACGTGGACTTCCTTCCCCTCGCCCATCTCGAAGCCCTTCGCGGCGAAGGCGGCGGTGACCTTCTCCTTGATCTCCTGCCCGGTGTAGTGCTTCACGTCGTGGACTTTGAGGTCGGCGCCCGAGTCCGGGTAGCGGATGTTTACATGGAATGTGAGTTCTGCGGCCTTCAGTTCGACGAGCCCCATGTTGACGGTGATGATGTCGTCGAACTCTATGCCGCCCTGCTTGATTCCAAGGGCTTCGCCGTCGGCGGTGTCGACGCCGATGAGGTCGACCAGCCGGGCGGCGTGCGCGCCCCAGCTCTCCTCGGCGCCGATCTTCGACAGAATGGCGAGCGTACGGACGTTGGCGTTCCGTCCTTTCCACGCCTGGCCGGAGTGCGCCGCTACGCCGTTGACGTCGATGAAGACGTTTTTGCCCTCGTTCCGGACCTTGACGTCGCTCTTCCAGGGCTGTTCCGCGACGAACGCGGCTACCGAGGCGGCCAGCGCTTCCGCGCTCTTTTCATCCGCCGCTTCGAGAACGGCGTTGCACTGGTCGGAGACCGCGTTGCGCGCCGTGCCGCCCTTGAGCGAGGCGAGGCGGATCGCTTTCGACGCCTCGACGGGGAGCTTTCCGGCGACGTTGACGCCGGTCTTTTCAATGTAGGTGACGGCGAAGCTGCCGGAGTCGGGGGAGAATCCGAGCACCGGCCACTCCTCCTTGCCCTCCTTGCAGAGCTTCGCATACTCGGCGACGCAGCTCCAGCTCTTTCCGTCGCTGCCGCTTCCGTCCTCGGAGGTGCCGAAGAAGATGCGGATGCGGCGGTTCAGAGACAGTCCGGCGTCGTTGATCGCCTTGAGCGCATACATGGATGACACGGCCGGCCCCTTGTCGTCGAATGCGCCGCGGCCGATGAGCTTTCCGTCCACGATCTTCCCCTCGAACGGTCCGGCCAGAGTCCAGAGTTCGAGGTTGCCCTCGGGAACGGTATCGAGGTGGACAAGCACCATCACCATCTCGGGTGCGCTCTCCGGGCCGGTCTCGAGGTACCCGAACCGATACTCGGGGTGCTTATGGGCGCGGAAACCCATCTGCCGCCCCAGTTCGAGCGCATAGTCCAGAACCTGCTTCACGCCTTCGGAAGGCGTTGTAGGGGAACCGTGATTGTAGCTTTTGATCTGAATGATTTCCTGAACCGACTTGATCTGCGCATCCCGCGCAGCGTCGATCTTTCCGTCGAGGACGTCCTCCCAGGAAACGGCAAGAAGGACGGAAGCGCTGCACAGCACAAGAAAAAACGAAAACACGAAACGCATGAATCGCACCATTCGACACTCCTTTCACGATCGCAGCGTTGCATTGAAACGGATTGCACACTCTCCCCGCGCAGTCGGACACCCCTCCTTTCAGGGTCGCGCAGGGTGTTTGCGAACGGACGGAACGACCTCGCTCTCGGAACGCCGGCGAAGCTCCCCGCCGCAGCGACGCAGGCCGCCATGTGAAGGGCGGATCGCCCGTGCACGCTGCATTGCGCACAAGAATCTTTTGCCTGTATCAAGCTTATATTCTGTCCACGCTCTTTGTCAAGCATCCCCTCCGCGCCATGGATTCACCGGGAAATATGTCCGGACGTCCCTCTGTTCAACGGCCGACGACGTTCTTCAACACCTCCGGCATGGTATGATACGTGTGCAACACAATGCTTCGTCGAGGAAGCTTTTATAAGGAGAGATACATCATGTTCGAAACCGTTCTTGTCGTCCTGATCGGGTTGGCGGGCGGCGTCGCCGTGGGGCTTCAGTCACCGCTCGCCGGAGCTATGGGACAGAGAATAGGCCCGACCGCGAGCAGCCTGATCATCCATCTGGGGGGACTGTTTCTCTCTTTGCTCCTGCTCTGGTTCAGAGGGGGAGAACGGATTCAGCACTGGCAGTCGCTGCCATGGTTCATGCTCGCAGCCGGGGGGCTGAGAGTCGTTCTTTTCCAGACGATCAACGTCACGCTCCCCCGCCTCGGGGCGACCGCCATGGTGACGTTGATCATCGCGGGGCAGCTGGTAACGGGCGTTCTGATCGATTCGCAGGGGTGGCTCGGAGTCGCGGCGCGCCCGCTCGAACCGGTCAGGGCGGCGGGCGTCCTCCTGCTGCTCGCAGGGGGCTGGTTGATCGTGCGATAGGGCGGGGAAGACGACATGGACATCTCTCTGCGGGAGCTGCTGGCGATGCCGGCGCTGAAGGGGATCAGGATTCTCGCTGGGGAGCGCGGCCTCGACAGACGCCGGGTCTCCTCGGTGACGGTGATGGACGCGCCCGATCCGTACCAGTGGATACAGGGCGGCGAACTCGTCGTCACCTCCGGCTATATCTTCCGCGACGCCCCTCTTTCCATCCTCGACGCCATCGAAAAGCTCAACGGGAAAGAGTCGTCCGGCTTCGGGATCAAAGTGCAGCGCTACGTCAAGACGGTGCCTCCCGAGGCGCTCGCCCTGGCGGACACGCTCCACTTCCCGCTGCTCGACATCCCCTTCTCCTTCGCCTTCCGCGACGTGATCGATCCGGTGCTCACCTCCATCGTCAACCGCCAGGCGCGGCAGATCAAATTTTCCGAGCAGGTGCTCTCGTCGTTCTCGACGATGGTCACCAGGGGCGCGAGCGAGGAGGAGATCTGCGCCAGTCTGCGGAAGTTCGCCAAGTGCGACCTCGCCTTCTGCGACACCACGTTCGGCACGTTCTGCTTCGCCGCGGCCGATGAGTTCGTTCATATCGTCCGGAGCACGCCCCTCTCCGACCTTTTCCGTCAGTTCCTCTCGGTGAAGATCGCCATCGGCGAGCGTGTATACGGCTATCTCGTCTTTCATCGCCCCCCATCGGTTCCTACCCATGACGACTGGTTCATACCCGTGAGCCACGCCCGGACGGCTCTGCTGCTGCGCCTCCAGAAGCGTCTCGCCCATGCGGAGACGGAGCGGCGCTACAGGAGCGAGTTCGTGCTCGACATCCTGAACAAGAACCTCCGGTTCGAGAAGGAGCTGTGGAACCGGGCCGCCCTGCTCGACTGGGACATCGAAGGCCCCAGATACGTCGCCGTCGTCGACATCGACAACTACAAACGCCAGTTCGAGGACGTCGCCGTACGGGATGCTCTGCGCAGCATCGAGGAGACCAAGCGGCGCATCTACACGATCTCGAACACCGTCATCCGCTCGGCCTTCCCGAGGGTTCCCTTCACCGAGATGAGCGACTCCGTGGCGTACATCCTTGCCGCACCGCTCGGAGAGAGCGCCGCCGTGGGCGACCTTCAGCCCGTGCTGAAGACGTTGCAGGACGAGGTCTTCGGCGCGACCGGAAAGAGCGTGACCATCGGCGTCGGCAGGGTCAAACCGTCCGTCCTTCAGTCCTCCGAAAGCTACGACGAAGCGCGCAGGGCGCTGGAAATGATCCGCTCCGCACAAGGGCCCGGCAGAATCGCCTTCTGGAACCGACTCGGGGTGAACAAGCTCCTCTTCAGCCTCTCCGACGCCGCCGCCGCCGAGGACTTCTGCCGCGAGATGCTCTCCCCGCTGCTCGACCTCGACGAGACGCATCGGGAGACGATGCTGAAGACGCTTTCGGCGCTCGCGGAGTGCAACTGGTCCGTAAAGGAGAGCGCGCGCCTCCTCTCCGTTCACGAGAATACCGTCAAGTACCGCTACAAGAGGGTCCGAGAGCTGCTCGACTTCGACCCCGACTCCTCCGAGGACCGCCTCCGCATGGCGCTCGCCCTGAAGATCCTCTCTCTCGGCATCTCCGCCGCCTGTTCGATAAAAACAAAATAAGAGCGCATATTTGTCTTTCAAGGACATTGTTCTCCTTCAACACATCGCTTATGATGTATTCTGCTTCGTGCAGCGTGTCGGTACGACCGCGGCACACAGAGAGCGAACGTGACGGGGCGCGCCCTTTCATTTTTCCGTCGAACGCGCTCCCCGGACTCATTTCGAGAAGGAGGGGTTGAGGTGGCGGACTTTCGCGCATCCGCGCAGAAGCTTCAGCAGCAGATAACGTCCTGGAGACGGGATCTGCACAAGATTCCCGAGACGGGGGTGGACACCCCGCAAACGGAGGCGTACATCTGCGCCGAGCTGGACAAGATGGGGGTCTCCTACCGCAGAGGCCTCGGCGGACACGGCATCGTAGCCCTCGTCGAGGGAAAACACAAGAAGAAGGTCTTCGCGATCCGCGCGGATATCGACGGCCTTCCGATCAAAGAGGAGACGGGGCTTCCCTTCGCCTCCGGGAACGGGTGCATGCACGCTTGCGGCCACGACGCGCACGCGGCGATGGGGCTTGCCTCGGTGAAGCTGCTGAACGACGTCCGGGGAGAGATCGACGGCTCGGTGCTCGTCGTATTCCAGCCCGGCGAAGAGGGGTGTCCGGACGGCCCCGGCGGAGCGAAGCGGATGCTCGACGACGGCGCCTTCGAGGATCCGAAGCCGGACGCGATGGTGGGGCTGCATACGGGCTCCATCTGGAAGGATTTCGTCCCCGGCGAGATAGGCTACCGTCCGGGCAGCATCATGGCATGCATGGACCGCTTCGAGATCCTCGTCAAGGGGAAGGGCTCGCACGGGGCGTACCCCCAGGGCTCCGTGGACACGATCTCCATCGCGGGGCAGATGATCTGCGAGCTGCAGACGATCGTGAGCCGCGAGGTCGACCCGCAGGAGCCGTGCGTGATCAGCCTCGGGGAGATCCACGCGGGAAGCGCCTTCAACATCATCCCCGGAGAGTGCCGCATCACCGGCACGGTCCGGGCCTTCAACCAGGAGATGCGGGAGTTCCTGGCCCGCCGTATCGGCGAGGTCGCCTCGGCGGTGGCCTCCGGAATGCGGGGGAGCGTCGAATTCTCGTACGGCTGGCACGGCCCCGCGCCCGTGGTGAACGACCCCGTCATGACTGAGGAACTTCGCCTGGCGGCGGAGAAGGTCGTCGGCCCCGAGAAGGTCCGTGAAATTTCGCGCCCCTCGATGGGCGGCGAGGACATCGCCTTCTTCCTCGAAAAGGCCCCCGGCACGTTCTTCTTCTTACCCGGCTGCAACGAGGCGAAGGGGCAGACGTGGCCGCACCACAACAGCCGCTTCGACATCGACGAGGACGTCCTCTGGATCGGTCCGGCCGTCATGGCCACGATGGCCGTCGACTGGCTGAAAAAACAGGCGTAGCGTGTAGTGAAAGGGAGTCCCCTGCGGGCTCCCTTTTCCGATGAAGGGGGGAAGGAACATGCTCAAGAATCGGTTGAAGGAGCTGCTGAAGGAGCTGACGTCGATTCACGGCGTCTCGGGACGCGAGCAGAAGATCGTCGCCGCGCTCGCGGAGAAGCTGGGGCCGCTCGCGGACGAGATGACGGTGGACAACTGGGGCAATATCGTCGCCGTGCGGAACGGCGGACAGCCGGGACCGAAGGTGATGGTGGCGGCGCACGCCGACGAAATCGGCCTGTGCGTCAAGAACATCCTGCCGAACGGCTTCATCCTGATGAGCCGCATCGGCGTCGTCAGCGACCTGCTGCTCCAGGGGCGGCGCGTGCGCGTCAACGGAACCGTCCCCGGAATCCTCGGCATCAAGGCGGGACATCTGATGAGCCCGGAAGAGCGTACCAAGGTGAAGCCGATGAACGAGTGCTACATCGACGTCGGCGCGTTTTCTAAGGAAGAGGTCCTCTCCATGGGGATCCGCGTAGGCGACCGCATCTCCTTCGAAGGGGACTTCATGGAGATGCACAACCCCGATCTTGTCTGTTCCAAGGCGGTCGACGACCGCATCGGCTGCTCCATCATCGTCGCCCTCTTCGAGGAGCTGCGGGGGCAGAGCTTCCCCGGTACGCTCTGCGGCGTGATCACGGTCCAGGAGGAGATCGGCCTCAGAGGGGCCGCCATGATCAGCGGGAAGGTCGCGCCGGACTACGCCATCGCCCTCGACACGATTCCGAGCGGCGATACCCCCGACGTGAGCTACGATCGACAGCTCCCGGTGCGCCTCGCCGGCGGACCGGCCGTCGCGCTTCTCGACGGTTACGATTCGGCGTTCATCTCCAACGTGGTGCACCCCAAGGTGCAGCGAATCCTGGAGGAGGCCGCCGCGCGGGCGGGCACGCCGCTGCAGATGGTGACGCTGGGCGGCGAGGTCTACACCACCGACGCGGCCAACATCTCGCTCGAGGGGAACGGGATTCCCGTGGGCCTGCTGCTGACGCCCCGCAGGTACTCCCACTCTCCGGTGGAGCTGCTGCATATGAACGACCCGGTCTGCGTGGTCAACGTACTCAAAGAGGTCGTCCTGAAGAACGGATCGGTCTCCCTGAGCTTCATTTAGCCTGTTCCACGGGACGACAGACATCCCGTTCTCTATAATCGAGGAGGTGGGGCAATGGCGCTTGAGATCAACGCTCGTCGCCTGATGAGCCATCTTGAGGAACTGAGCAGCTTCAACCGCACCCCCGGCGAGGGGGTCACCCGTTTTTCGTACTCCGCGGAGGACGGGGAGGCGAGGAAGTATCTGCTGTCGCTCTTCAACGCAGCGGGGCTCGGCGTTTCGGTGGACGGGGTCGGCAACATCCGGGCCCGTCTGGAGGGCTCCCGCCCGGACGCTCCGGTCGTCCTTTCGGGTTCGCATATCGACACGGTGCTTCACGGCGGAGAATACGACGGCGCGGTGGGAACGCTCGGCGCGCTGGAGGCTGTGCAGACCGTGGCGGAGAGCGGCGCGCCGCACAGTCACCCCATAGAAGTGATCGTCTTCGCGGAGGAGGAGGGTTCCAACTTCGGCTCCACGCTGTCGGGGAGCAAGGCCCTCGTCGGGAAGTACGGCGTCGACGAGATGAAGAAGCTGAAGAATCCCGAAGGAAAGACGATGTACGACATGGCTCGGGACGCGGGGTACGACCCCGACTCGATGCCGTCGCATCTACTCCGCCCCGAACTCGTGAAGGCCATGATCGAGCTGCATATCGAGCAGAGCGTGGTGCTGGAATCGAAGGGAATTCCCGTGGGCATCGTCCAAGCCGTCGCGGGGATCAAGGCGCTCGAGATCCGACTGAAGGGAGTTTCAAACCATGCGGGTGCGACCCCGATGAATCTCCGGCAGGACCCCATGGTGGCGGCGGCGCATCTGATCGCGCAGGTCGAAACGCTGGCGAAAGGTACCGGGACGGGCTCGACAGTGGCTACCGTCGGCAGAATCCAGTGCTTCCCCAACGTCTCGAACATCATTCCGGGCGAGGTCCGCTTCTCCATCGACATCCGCGATACGGTCCGGTCGGGTATCGAATCGGTCGTGGACGGAATGGCGGTGCTCGCGCCGGCGACCGCCGTCTCCAGAGGGCTCGCGCTGGAAATCGTCCCCGTCTCGGAGTCGGCTCCGGTGGCGCTGGACTCCGGCGTGCTCTCGGTCATCGAGGCGTGCGCGAAAAAACAGGGGACGCCGTATCACAGGATGAACAGCGGCGCGGTACACGACGCATGTATGTTCGCTCCCCTCGTTCCCACGGGAATGATATTCGTCCCCAGCAGAGGGGGCAGAAGCCATGTTCCGGAGGAGCACACGGCCCCGGAAGAAATTGCGAAGGGCGCGGCGCTCCTTGCCGAAACGCTGCTCGAACTTGCACGATGAAAGGCGGTGATGGATGGCCGATACACGGTGCGACGAGAGAATCGACGATCGCTGTAGAGACTCCACGAGTGAACGGCGCAAGCGCTTCGGAGAAGACGGAGCGGCATGTCGTTCTGCGAAAGAGACAACGGAGAGGAAAGAGAGGTGTCTGTCTTGGATGAAGTGTTGAAGGTAGCAAACTCCATGGGGGCATGGATCACGGCCGCCCCCATAGTCATCATCGCTCTTGTGCAGGTGCTCCTGTACTACCGTCAGATCTACCACGCGGCGGACGCGGTCAACCTGAAGCCCGAACAGCTCCGCAAAGCGTTCCACACCGGCATGGTCACGTCCATCGGGCCCGTGGTGGCTATTTTCATCATCATGGTCGGACTGATGTCCGTCATAGGCGCGCCCATGGCGTGGATGCGCCTGTCGGTCATCGGCGCGGCGCCCACGGAGTTGACCGCGGCCACGCTCGGCGCGGACGCTATGGGAGTGAAGTTCGGCGGGGAAGGGTACAACCTTCAGGTCATGGCCGTCTCCTGGTGGACGATGGCGATCAACGGCGTGGGCTGGCTGCTCCTCGTCGGCCTCTTCGCCCACAAGCTGGAGGACGTGCGCGAGAAGGTCGGCGGCGGCGATACGAAGTGGCTGGGCATTCTCTCGGTCGCGGCCATGATCGGCGTCTTCGGCTACCTGAACAGCAGGAATCTCACCAAAATCAGCGGCCCGTTCGTCGCGGCGGTCGTCGGCGCCCTCTCCATGGTCGTCCTGCTCCAGGTCGCGAAGAAGATGCCCAAGATCAAGGAGTACACTCTCGGCATAGCCATGCTCGTCGGCATGTTCGCCGCGATGTTCTACTAGAGAAGGAGAGGTGACTGAAATGGCAGCAGAGCAGATCAACGAACAGAAGTACCACGAAGTATGGACGACGCCGGTGATCAAGATCGGCGTGATCACCATGCTCCTGGCCTCGGGCCTGAGCTTCATTCCCCTGATCTACCTGTACATGGTCCACGGCGTCCTTCCCCCCTTCGCGCAGGCGATGACGGCATGGGTGCTGGTCGCGTCGGTCTTCGGCGCTTTCTACGTCGTCGAGCCGATATCCTACTACCCCATCCTGGGGTTGGCGGGGACATACATCTCCTTCCTCAGCGGCAACATCTCGAACCTCCGGCTCCCCTGTTCCGCCATGGCGCAGGAGGTCGTGGGCGTCGAAGAGGGAACCAAGCAGGCCGAGATCATCGGCACCATGGGCATCATCGGCTCGGTGGTGGTGAACCTCGTGGGCGTCACCCTCGCGGCGTTCGTCGGCACGTGGCTCATCGGCCTCTTCCCGCAGTTCGTGGCCGACGCCTTCAGACAGTACACCGCTCCGGCGATCTTCGGCGCGGTCTTCGGCCAGTTCGCCATGCGGCAGCCGAAACTGGCTCCGTTCGCCCTCGCCATTCCGATGACGCTGCTCTACTTCAAGATGCCCATCTGGCTCGTCATCCTTGCGGCGGTCTTCGGAACCATCGCGATCTCCAGAATTTTCTACAAAATGAAGATCATCCACTAAAGCGCAGGGGAAGCTTCACGACACGCACGCACCGGGGAACACGCGTCGAGGCGAGCACATGCTCTCCTCGACGCGTGTTTTCGGCGGTTCCATCGCTCCATTGATATCAGGTAGACTTATCGTCCCTCTTCGCCTTGTCCCGGACGGTAAGCAAGAGGAGAGAGGAAGAGTTTTGCCGTTATGCAGAACTGTGCATAACGGCGATTCCTTTGTCCGTATCGGCCGGCACGGACTGCCCCTTTTCAAGACTGATCAAAACGCGGCGCGTTGCGCGCCGCGTTCGCCGTCGTCATCCTCGCGCTCTCTCAGCGCTTCTTCAACGCCGGACCTTGCTCTCCTGCGTCACTTTGAAGCGCGCGACCGCCTGCTGCAACATTTCGCCCAGGTTCACAAGTTCTTCCGAAGCCGCCGCGATCGCCTCCACTACCTTGCTCTGCTCCTGCATCGAACGGTTCACTCCGCCGACCTGCTCCGCGATCTCGACGCTCGACTTCGACACGCCGTCCATGCCCGCCGTCATCTCCTCCGCGCTCGCCGATTGCTCCTCCACCGTCGCCGCTATGGTCTGGATGTTCTCCGTCACGTTGTTCATCCGCTTCACAACGTCGCGTATGACTCCGCTCGTCTCGGAGGCCTTCTTTACGAGTTCCTGGAGGATCTTCGACGACCCCTCGGAGTCCTTCAGCGCGCTCTCCGTCCGCGAGATGATCTCCCCTATCAGCTTCCCGACCTCGCCCGCCGCCCGGTTCGACTCCTCCGCCAGCTTGCGGACCTCTTCGGCGACGACTGCGAATCCGCGCCCGGCCTCCCCTGCGCGCGCGGCCTCGATCGCCGCGTTCAACGCCAGCAGGTTCGTCTGGTCGGCGATCTGCGTAATAGTAACCACGAATCCGGAAATGTTCTTCACCGTCCCGGAAAGATTCGCCACCGCGCTTCCGACCTGCTCGCCCGCCTTCGCCGTCTTCGTGATCATGACGGCCATCTCCTCGACCGAGTCGCCGCCCTTCTGCGCGGCCTCGGAAACCGCAACGGCGCCTTCGCCCGCCTCGGACGCCGCCTGCGCCGCCGCCTGCGCGCCGGAGGCGACTTCCTCGACGCCCGCGTTCGTCTCCTCGACCGCCGCGGCCGCGTTCTCGGTCTGCGCGCTCGTCTTCTCCGTGATCGCCAGCACTTCCTCTATAGCGGCCGTCGACTCCTCGGCGGCTGCGCTCAGATCCTCCGCCTTGGCCAGCACGTGCTGCGCCGTCTCAAGAATCTCGCGGATGGAGCCGGAGACGAGCGTGATCATCGAATTGACAGACCCCACCAGGAGGTTGATCTCTTTCATGCCGCTTTTCAGTTCGACAGTCGAGGTCAGGTCGCCTTTTGAGACTGCGTCCATCTTCTCGGCGATGATCTTGACCGGCTTGGCGATGCTTTTCGCCACCCAGAGCGAAATCAGCACCACGACGAGCGCGATCACCGCCACGGAGATCCAGATGGCATTCCGGATAGCCCGCACCGGCGCAAGAAACTCCTGAATCGGCGTGGTGACGGCGGCGAGCCACCCCGTGCCGTGGACGGGCGCGTACGCGTTCATCTGGTCTCTACCGTTGAAGAAATACTCAATCCTTCCGGCTCTGCCCGCAAGACCGTCGCGCATGGCGTTCGCCAGCTCCGAGGCGACTCGCTCGCTCTCGACCGTCAGGCTGAGCTTGCCCAGCAGATCGACCACCGGATGAGCGACGAGCACGCCGGACTTGTCGATGAGATAGGCGTACCCGCTCCGCCCCCAGACGAGAGAGGATATCTCCTTGGAGATCGTCTCCAAGGACTCCGACGCCACAAGCACCCCGACCACTTTCCCGTCGACGACGATGGGAGAAGCGTAGAAAACCGTCATCGCTCCCGTAAGCCTGTGAACGACCGGTTCAGAGATTACCGACCTTTTCTCCTTGACCGCACGGATGAAGTATTCTCTGTCTTTGATATTTATTTCCTGAGGGCCGAGTCGAACATCGTTGATGGCGCCGTCAAGGGTTGCGACGAAAATATTCCCAAAATTATACTGATCGTACAGCGGAAGGAGAGACGGCTGCTGTTCCGCCCAGTTCATCGACCGAACGACATGTCGCTCCGCCTGCGTCGTTAAAATAATAGACCGCTCGCGAAGATAGGCGTCCACCTTCTCGGAAAGGCCCAAGGCGAGCGCGTCACCCTCCTTCCATGCCGCATCGATGATCGCCGTCTGCGATCTGTTCATGGCGATCAGGCCGACGACGGCCACCGCCGAAAGCGAAACGACAAGAAATATCCCGATGAGTCTACCACGAAGCGTATTCATATCGTACCCCTCCTTTTCGGAATCAGGCTTGTGAAAGAGCGTTCCCGTCACGCCGTTCTTCTTTGCGCAGACTCCGCTGAGTTTCGAGTCCACATCCCCTTCTCTCCTAGACGATTCTCATCGTTTCCGCCTTTCAGCGATCCTAACCGAGAACGGATCGCCTATAACGACAAACCCGACGTCCTTTCGACGTTGAGCGGGGCGGCGATATTCTATTCATAGCGAGTCCAAAGGATCATCGGAGCATTAGTATGCGCTCTAAGGGAGGAAGAAACATCGAAAAGACCTACAGTTCTTCAACTGGAAAACTTTACAGTTGACAATTCAGCAACTTTCCTTGAAAATCCGAATGCGACAATGGCGCAGTTCCGCAGGATATGGATCGGGCGCCGCTCTCGCTCGCGAACCCGCTTCCCGAGAAAATCCCGATCGTCTTTCGGCGAAAGGAGCGGAGATAGTCGGATTGCGGACCTCCTTAGGGCCGGGAGTAAGCAGATCGCCCGTAGTGAAGGCGTCGCCGGGATTCAAGAAAGGATTCGCTTACGTCAAGGAAGCACTCGCAGATTCAGGGGCAAACTGCGAGGCCGCGTTTTTCGCCGGAGGAACGACCTCTCCTCTTTCTTGATCGGCGTCGTAAGGGCAATGCGAACAAATCCTGGCATCAAAAGACACAGTTCGCCTCTTTCAGCCTGGATAGCAGTCGTGCGGCGAGCAGACCGACCGCAAGACCGGTTGCTGCGCCCGCGGCAAGCAGCACGGGAAGGTAGACGAGAAGGGGGCGGATATCCCCCACCAGAAGGGCAACGACCGAAAACTGCCCGATATTGAACGCGAACGCTCCTCCGGCGCTCACCCCGGCTATCGAAAATGCGTCGATACACCGGAGCGTCGCCATGCTTCCGACGGCGATCAGCCCGCCTCCCAGGCTACATAGAAAGGCGAAGACGTTTCCCGTGAAGAGAAGCGTCAGGAGCACTCTGCAAAGAACGACAAGAAGAGCGGCCCTCGCCCCTAAAAGGTAGAGGGCCGTGACTACGAAAATGTTCGCGAAGCCGAGCCTGACACCCGGAAGCGGCAGCGACGGGAGCAGATTCTCAAGCATTCCGGTCGCGAAGGCGAGCGCCGTCAGCAAACCGACGATCCCCGCGCGACCACCCCTAATCGGAGGGCGCATCGAACTCCGTCTCCCCGCTTCCGATGACCTTCAGGACGAGCCTGTTCGGAAGACAGACTGTCGCCTCCCCAGGATGCTTGATCCAGCCCGTCCGCACGCAGCGGCCGTCGGGGCAGTCGGAACGAAGCATCCGGATTCGTCCGCCTTCGCTACGGATGACGACATCCCCCCCGGCGCTGCCGGTCAGCGAGTATTCGGACGGAGTTCCTCCCTTGGAAAGCGGGAAAGTATGCACCACCTCGCCGCCAACCGTCAGAATCGCCGAACGCTCTCCATTTCCCGGCGCAAGACTCCTCCATGCGAAGAGCACCAGAGCAAACAGCAGGAGTCCACCGACAAGCAGGAGATCTCTTAAATCAATACTTTCCACATCGGAGAGAGATAGCCGGACCATTGCGTTAACCACCATACCCAACTAAGCATCGGGCGACACCCGAAGACCTCATATTCATATCACTTGGTATATATTTCGAGCAATTTATGCCTCTCGCTATTATAGAGCTTTGAAATAAGCTCGCCGAAGAGAAAAGACACGTTTACACCCTGTCCGCCGTTATAACCGAGTGCATAGAAGATGTTTTTATGCCTTCCGGTGATCCCGATCCTTTCGCTCTTGCTCCTGGTTTCGCAAATAATACCGTTCCACGTGTTTTCAATACGGATACCTTTGAGCGATGGATAGAGTTCGGAGAGTCGTTTAGCGATCTGGGCCTCGATCGTCCGGAGATCGCCGGGATACAGGAGACTTTCGTCGTCGTTGTACTCCACGCTGCCGCCGCCGATGACGATGCGACGGTCTTTGGTGATGATCATGTGGAAGGTGGCGTCCGAATCCGTACCGGCGTATTGGTCGTCGTACCATGCAATGTGATCTTTCCAACCAAGGCTCCGGTATTGTTCCTCGCTCAACGGCGCGGTAACGGCTACTTGAGTATGGGCGGGCTCGATGTCATTCGCCAGAAAGTTCAAGGTAGCCGCAGCGTAGGCGTTGGCAGCGATAACAATACTTTTCGCCTTGACCTTGTATCTATTGCCTTTGGCGACAACCGGAAGCTCGATGATCTTCCCCTCGTTATAACCCCACACAGTACTGTTCTCGTAGATGACAACCCCGGCATCTTCGGCCAGTTTCTTTAAAGCGGCCACCAGCTTGCCCGCGTTCACCATACCGCCGTTGGGATCGTAGACTGCCCCGAGAAGTCCGGGGGATCCCAGCATACCGATTGCTTTCTCCCGCTCCCAGAATTCGATAGGCATGCCCATTTCCCGGGCAGCGGCTGCGTATTGCCGAAAATCGGCCAGGTTCTCCCGATCGAAGATACCCAGGCTTTGGCCGTTGAGTACAAACTCTGGATCTATGCCGGAGGATTCGGCCAGAGCCTTAAAGCGTTTCATGCCGGCGACCGTGATGTCATAGATCTCCTTATGATGAGCCTTGTTCGCTCCCATCACGAAGCCACCCTCGCTGTAAGTCTGGGCAAGAACAAGACCTCCGTGACGTCCGGAGGCTCCGCTGCCGACTCGCCCGGCCTCGAAGATCACCACTTCAAGCGCGGGATTGGATTTCTTGATGTGATAGGCAGCGGACAGCCCCGTATAGCCGCCACCGATAACCGCCACATCGACGCTCAGGTTTTTATCCAAAGCGGGATTGACCCGAGGAAGAAACTGCGCCCAGTAACTTTCGTTTTTATCGAAAATCATCGACTCGTCGAGATCGACGCCCTCCGCGAAACCTCCTGAAGCCAGCAGGATTAAAAAAAGAAGCGACAAGAACGCCTGCAAGCGATGCTTTCGCAAAATTTCGGACGCCCTAAATAGCATGCCGATAGTTCGCATTGGAATACCCCCCTTTTTTCCGCATAGCCGAAATCCGACGGCAACCAAGTCTATGTGACGTTTTGAAGCCCTCCTGGATACTTGTTTTTCTATCGTCATGCAATAGCAGATCAGACTATCGACACATTATGAAGGCTTTGCATGTTTGCGTCTTTGCGAGTTTCTTATTTAATTTTCATTATTTTGCAATTATAGCGTTTTTGGGAAAGAAGTCAAGGTTTATAACATTGATGTAGTTCCGCTTGCTGCCCGCCGCCTCTACGTTCATCGGGCATCGGGCCAGGAGCGAGCTGAGCAGTTCGTTCCTGGCGGACTGTCGCTGGGAGATGCTTTCGATAGTCGTAGTGCTCGGGATCGTTCCGGGAGAGAAGAGTTCCAGCCTGTCCGCAAAAACGTGAAGTCGAATCTTGGAGCCGTAGATCGAGTAGTCCCGGCGAGCGACAGCGTTGGTCACCGCCGCGAAGACTGCGTTCATCGAAAACTGCGGCGTTTCGATTCTATTGGGAGTTTTTTACGGCGAGCCCCCGCGTGTTTCGTTCGACGAATTTGCAAGCCTCCCTTATTTGAACGTCCAGCGGGCCGACGACGTCCTTCGCGTCCAGTTGGTACGCGGCGTTCCGCTCGGCGCCGGGATAGCATACGGCTTGAATGAGGGCGCTGGAAAGGTACGATTCCGGCGCGTCCGAAGCCATGAGAATACCGCTCACCGTCGCTCGAATGCTTTCGTTTTCGTCTTTGGCGATCAGCCTCATCTTCCCTAGAAAATCCCGATCCGCCTTCGGTGAAAGCAGCTATTCGGGCTTTTTTCATTCTCGTACATCATCGACCTCCGTTGTCGCGTCTTCTCGCGTCTTCTCGCGCCTTCTCGCGTACATTCATTTCGAGCTGTCGTCGGGACTCCATCCTCAGGCTTATGCCTTGTCGTTGCGTGTCGTTGCGGATGGCGGGGCGGACGTAATCCCGTCCGAACCACAATATGCAGACTCCCGACGCTAGTCAAACGTTTTTTCGTGCCCCGCCCGGCCTCCCGAGGCGCACACCCACCACCTTTTTCCCGCCTGCGAAATTCGAGTATGGACAAAATTTATAATATGCCGTACTATCTTTGCAAAGCATCGGCCGCTAATTGAACATAATATTCTGTCCAATAAGAGCCGTTTTGTGTATATTCTAATATTTTAGGAGGGTGTCGTTATGAGTCTTGAATTCGACGAGAAGCTGTCGCATCTGGAGAAGCCGTCTCGGGCGGACGTGCCCGACGAGCATATGAAGATCTACGAGGAAAACGTGGCGTCCATGGAGAAAAACTGGGGGTTCATCAACAACCTCTTCAAGGTGCTCCCCCTCAATTCGTCCCAGTACATGGGCTTCCTCCATTTCAAGGCCTCTCTTTTCACCCCCGAGACCTGCTACCTGAGCAACGCCGACAAGGAGATGATCGGCCTGGTCGTTTCCTCCACCAACGGCTGCAACTACTGCCTGACCACCCACAGCGACTACCTCCGCGGCATGACGAACGACCCCGTGTGGGTCGACCAGCTCACCTACAACTACCGCGCGGCCAAGCTGACGGAAAAACAGCGCGCCCTCTGCGACTACGCCTATTTCGTCACCGCCTATCCCAGAGAGATCACCACGGAACAGGTGGACAAGCTCCGGGAGGCCGGCTTCAACGACCACGAGATTCTCGAGGCCGCCTACGTGGCGGGTTTTTTCAACTACACGAACCGCTGGGTGAGCACCATCGAGCCTCTGGCGAACCCGGGACACTACAGCCACAACCGCTGACGGGCGGACATCATGGAGTACAAACGCCTGTTTGAAAAGGGAAGAATCGGCAATCTGACACTCCGGAACCGCAGCGTCATGAGCCCCATGGCGACCGATTTCGCCGACCACGACGGAACCGTCTCCATGAAGCTGCTCCGGTACTACCAGGAGCGCGCCAGAGGCGGCATCGGCCTGATCATCAACGAGTACACCGGAGTGGACCACGTGGACAGCGTTCCGTCGCCCCATAACCTTCGCGCGTCGGCCGACTGGCACATCGCGGGGCTGGAAAGCCTCGTGGATGCCGTGCACGCCTACGGGGCGCTCATCTTCGCCCAGATTCACCACGGCGGCTCCACGTCGAAGCCCGCGCTGAGCGGCAGGCAGTCGCTGAGCGCGAGCGACGTGCCCGCCGCCCCCGGAGCGCCCGCGCCCAGGGCCATGACCATCGAGGAGATCAAGGCGGTTCAAAAAAAATTCACGGACGCCGCCGTGCGCTGCAAAAAGGCGGGGTACGACGGCGTAGAGCTTCACGGCGCCCACTCCTATCTCATCGGGCAGTTCTTCAGCCCGTACTACAACAAGCGAACCGACGAGTACGGCGGCGGCTTCGAAAACCGCATGCGGTTCACGGGAGAGATCATCGACGGCATCCGGGCCGCCCTCGGCAGCGGATTTCCCCTTTCGGTGAGGATAAGCGGCGACGAGATGACGCCCGGGGTTCCCGGCGCCCTGACCCTCGAGGACGGACTTCGGATAGGGAAATACCTGGAAGAGAAGGGAATCGACGTCCTGAACGTGAGCAACGGAAGCGCGCTCAACGGCAACGCGAACTGCGACCCCTACTCCTACGCGCCGGGCTGGAAGAAGCATGTGGCGAAGGCCTTCAAGCAGGCCCTGAAGATTCCCATAATCGCGACGAACACCATCAAGGATCCCGCCTTCGCCGAATCGCTTCTCGAAGAAGGGGTGTGCGACTTCGTGGGCCTCGGTCGCTCGCAGTTCGCCGATCCCGACTTCATGAAGAAGGCGAAGGAGGGGCGGGAGGACGAAATCCGCCAGTGCATCGGCTGCATGGTCTGTCGGGAGCGCCTTCTGGCGAAGGGGCAGACGGCGGTGTGCGCCGTCAATCCGCGCATGGGGCGGGAGTATCTTTATCCCGACTACCCGAGGAACGGCTCGGGGAGGACGGTCTGCGTCGCCGGCGGAGGACCGGGAGGCATGGAGGCGGCCAGGGTGCTGGCAGAACGGGGATTCGCCGTGACGCTGATCGAGAAGCGTCCGGACCTCGGGGGCGCCCTCCTCCTGGCGGACAAACCGCCCCACAAGGAGCTGATCACCCGTCTCATACGCACGATGAAAAGAGAACTCGAAGTTCTGGGGGTGAACGTGGTCTGCGGAACGGAGGCCACTCCCGAACGTGTGAAAAAGTATGCGCCCGAGGCCGTCTTCATCGCCACTGGCGCGGTTCCACTGATCCCGAAGATTCCGGGAGTCGATCTCCCGAACGTGTGCACCGCAGACGACGTGGTGGAGGGAAAGGCGCGCCCCGCAGGGCGCGTGGCTGTGATCGGCACCGGAATGACGGGGCTCGAGACCGCCGAGATGCTCGGAGCGGCGGGGTGCGATCTGCTGCTCGTGGAGATGCTCCCCGATATCGGGCCGGGAATCTTCCCCGTGATCAGGAACGATATTCTGGGCCGCGTCATGGCCATGAAGCCCGAGGTATACGCCGGACACAAGCTCGTGGAAATCCTTCCCGACGGCATCCGCATGACCCGCGCCGACGGCGCGGTCGTGGAGGCCGATATCGACGCCGTGGTGCTCTCCCTCGGCATCCGCCCGACCAGGAACGTCGTGGAAGCGTTCGAGGCGGCGTTCGAGCGCGTTATCCCCGTGGCGGACGCCGCCACGCCCGGCAGAATCTACGAGGCCACGAAGGACGCCTTCGACAAGGCGTATCATTTCGAGTAAGCGGGAATTCCCCCGCCTGATAGCAAAGCAACGATCAACAATATGGACGCCGAGGGGAACGCCCATTACCCGGGGTGGGATCTCGAAACGGTGAAATGGCTGTGCGCGGAGCGGAGCATCGGCTCCATCGGCCACGAAACGCCGGACACGAACCCCGCCTGCCGACAGCGCGACATCGGCTTCGCCGCCGAGGACTACATCCTCCGGCAGGACAAAACCCAGGTCGAGCTGCTGTGCAACCTCGACAAAGTACCGCCCGCAGGAGCGATCATCTTCTGCATGTTCCCCAAACTGAAGGGCGGCACGGGCTTCCCGGCCAGATGCTTCGCCGTCTGCCCGGCTGAATGATCCTCTACGGTGCGGGGCGCTTCTCCTCCGTGCCGACCGCAAAAAAACAGGGGCGCTCCCGCTTGCGACGGAACGCCCCTGTTCATTGAACACCGAAACGTTTTTCTACCTCGAGTTAAAAAGATATGGATGTACGCAGCCGAATCATATGGTCGTCCTTCTGTGTCCATAAAGCGGCATTATCGAATTCGATCTTGTCGTACAACAACTCGAACTGCAGGGAGGGCGAGTATAAATAACGAACGCCCAACATCCAGTTCGTGTGGTCCGCCATACCGTCTGCGGAAACGTCGTATTTCACGTCGAGATAACGGAAAAAAGTAACCCATCGCTCGGACCACTCCTGTTCCGCAGCGATCAAAAGATAGTTCATCCCGTTGTTTCGCGTAGGATCGTCGATGCCGAAAGCAGGACTCGCCGCTGAGTCTTCCGCGATTTGCTCAGCGTAGGCGAGGCCGTTGATATGCGTCATGAACGTAGGATCGAGCTTGGCATACTCGATCCACAAGCTCGAGTACTTCAACGTATCCCGCCCGATATCGAGAATCGCCTTGTACGCCTTGGGGGAGTCGTCCAGTCCGTTGTTCGCGGCCGCCCAATCATACTTGTTCGCCGCGTACATACCACGCAATGCAATATCCGGGGTGAAATTCACTCCGAAGTCGATCCAGTATGATTGTACTTTTTCCAGTTCCGCATTGGAACCAAGCTTGAACTCCTTTACGAGTCCGTTGACGCTCATAGAAAGTTCTTCGTTGAAATCCAACCGCATTCGCGCACCGTAGATATCCTGTTCGCCTTCTTCGCTAGGATCGTCGTAATGCCCCCACAAAAGCGCGAACGCTCCCATTCCGAACTGCTTGTCGAACACCATGCCTTCGATGTTGTCGTTAAGAAACCACGCATCGTCGCCATAGGCGTCGTTATACAGGCCTTCTTCCCAAACGATGCCATCCGTACGACCGAACTTGGCTGTAATCTCCCAAGGAAAATTCACGGTGATGAAATTCTCTTTCCAATAAAGTCCTGATGAATTTCTTCTGGCAAGAAGGGCGCTGTAGGTTACTTTTTCGTCGATGCGCCGTACCAATTGAATCCAATTGTCGTCGAAGCGCATAGAAAGGTCTTGTTTACCTTCTTCCGTATACGAACCGCCCTCGAGGTCGGCCCATTTCCAGTCCATTCGGAAAGAACCGCTGATCGACCAACCCCCTAATTTTTCTTCGAGAACGGCAAGACGTCCGTCCACTTTATTCACCTTTACACCGAGCGCATCAAGCTCGTCCTTGAACTCGACGACCAGCCTTTTCAGCATTTCGACATCCTGTCGATCCGCTTTTTCCGCATCCATCGCAGCGAGAACCCTGGCCGTCGCGGAAGCGGCCTCATAACGAGTCATCGGTTGAGCGCCCTTATAGGTTCCATCGGGATAACCGGACAAAAATCCCTTTGCCGCAAGCTGGGCAATGGAGTCGTAAGCCCAATGCCCGTTCGGTACATCCATAAAAGGATTGGTTGCCGCGAGAGAAGGAAAGGAGAAAAACACGACGCTTAAAAATATCGCACCGAAGAGAAATCTCTTATTCATCGATTTTCCATCTTCTTTCTTGAAATAATCTTTAATGTTTACAAACCAACCATACGCCACGCCTCGAATCGCAGGAGACGTATCCCGTGCGCGGCAGAATTCCCCAAGGAATACCCCCCTTCGCCCTTTTCAACTACGCGTCATCCAAACATGTACATTTTGCTGGTATTCTGCGCGCCGGTTAGTTAGATAAATCTAACTAACCGGCGCGCAGAATACCACAACTTTTGCCATCCGTCAATCATTTCTTATCAGGGCGCTGGGACAGCGGATCGGCCCCACCGCGAGCAGCACGACCCTGCACCTCTCCGGGTTGCTGCTCTCGCTGTTTCTGCTCTGGTGCGGAGGGGGAGAACGGATTCAGGAGTGGTATACGGCGCCGTGGTACATGCTTGCCGCAGGATGCCTGGGGGTGGCGCTGTTCCGGACGATCAACGTGACGCTCCCCTGTCTGGGCGCGACGGCCATGGTGACCCTGATCATCGTCGGGCAGCTGTTGACGGGCGTCCTGATCGACGCGCAGGGGTGGCTGGGGACGGCGGCGCGACCGTTCGACATGTTCAGGGCGGCGGGCGTGCTTCTGTTGCTCGCCGGAGGCTGGCTGATCGTCCGGTAGAATTTTTTCGGCAGCGTTTATAACGAGACATCAAGAGGTATAGAACAAAGGAGATGGTACGATGGCGGACTTTCGCGCTTCGGCGCAGCGGCTTCATCAGCGGATAACAACATGGCGGCGGGATCTGCACGGGATTCCCGAGACGGGAGTGGACACCCCGCAGACGGAGGCGTATATCTGCGCCGAGCTGGACAAAATAGGCGTCTCCTACCGCAAGGGGCTCGGCAAACACGGCGTCGTCGCGCTCGTCGAGGGAAAGCATAAAAACAGGGTCTTCGCGATCCGCGCGGACATGGACGGCCTTCCCATCAAGGAAGAGACGGGGCTTCCCTTCGCCTCGCAGAACGGTTGCATGCACGCATGCGGGCACGATGCGCACGCGGCGATGGGACTGGCCTCGGTGAAGCTGCTGCACGACGTCCGGGAGAAGATCGAGGGCTCGGTGCTCGTCGTCTTCCAGCCCGGCGAAGAGGGGTGCACCGACGGCCCCGGCGGAGCGAAGCGGATGCTCGACGACGGCGCGTTCGACGATCCGAAACCGGACGCGATGGTCGGCCTGCATACCGGCTGCAACGAGGCGAAGGGACAGACGTGGCCGCACCACAACAGCCGCTTCGACATCGACGAGGACGTCCTCTGGATCGGACCGGCCGTCATGGCGACGATGGCCTTCGACTGGCTGAAGAAACAGGCGTGACGGTTTTCCGGAAAGAGTCGTGCGCTTTTCGAGCGTCCACACTGGAATGAAAGAAGCCGGGAACCACCCCCTCGCGGACTCTCGGCTTCTTTTTTCAACGTTCTTTCAAGCCTTGCAACGAAGGCGGTCTAGTTGCGCCCCCCTTTCGCGCGCACGCAGAGAAGAGGAAGAAGCGCCAACAGGAAGAACGCCGGGAAACCCGCGCTGTTGCAGCCGCCTCCCGAGTCGCCCGGAGCCGGATTGACCGGCGCGTCGACGACCACGAAGGAGTAGAAGTTGCCTCCGAGCGCGGCCGGGCCGAACTCCCACGACTCCGCTCCCTTGTAGGCCATCAGGCGAGTCCCCGCGGCGAACCAGAGAATGCCGTCCACATTGTCGTACTCCATGCGCCACGTAAATCCTGGACCGCTTGGATCTCTGTACACTTCGCCGACGTTTCCCGCGGCGAGTCCCTGGAGCGTCGTCTTGAAAATCCGGCTGTCGAACTGCGACCACGTCGCGTCGTAGGCTCCGGCGAAGACATAGACGTCGCCGTTCGCGGCGAAGGCCAGATCGCGGAAGTCGTACCCCCAGGCGTCGGGGAGAGCCGCCGCGGAAGCGTCGCTGGCCTTAAGGAGCGTCTCCACGGCGAGCGTGTTCGGGTGCACCCTCTGTATCATGGAGTCCGGGTTGAAGTCCCCGCCCTTTTGCATGCCGCCGTTGCCGACGACGTAGAGCATGCCGTTGTACGCCTTGATCGAGAGGGCGTTCTTGCCGACGTTCGCCGTAGCCATTACATTCAAGTCTCCGTCCAGCTTCACGACTTTTCCGTCGGCGTATTCGAGCGAACTCCAATCGCCCTTCACCTCGTTGAAAAGAGCGAACAGGTAGTCGCCGACCCGCACGATCCCCTCGCCGTGGACGTCGTACCCCGCGGTTCCGCTGAATGCGAACGAGGAGACCTCGCCGTATTCGTCGCTCCGCGTATCGATTTTCGAGACCTTCGCATTGTCGTAATCCACGACGTACAGATACCGCCCCATCGCCGCCGCTCCGCGGCTGTTCGAAAACGAACGCCACCGCGCCTCTTTCAACGGCGCCCGATATTCTCCGCGCGCGTCGTATATCCAGACCGTGTCGGACTGTCCGCGCGCGTACTGGGCGAGGAGAACGCGCAGAGCGTTCTCCTCGTTCCTGAATCCGTAGACCTGATGATCCCCTCCGAGATTCGTCACGACGTTCTTCACCGGCGTTCCGGGAACGCCCGAAGCCGACACCGGAACTCGCCCCATGCTCCCCGAGGCGTACGTATCGTCCACCACGGTGTAGACGACGCTCCCCCATGCGGCGATCGGGACCAGCAACACCGCGAGCAGCGTAATGAGCGCGCACCATCTTCTTTTCACCATTTTCCAACCCCTCCGTTTCAGGATTCATTCATCTCCATCGCCCTTTGCCGCGTTGTTTTTCCGTCGTTGCTCGCCTCCTTGTCTCCGTCAGAAGTTCCAGTGGAGCGTGAGATACAACGTCCTCCCCCGAAGCGGGTAGTAAAGCGTTCGATCCGGTCCGGAGCCTCCTCCGAGACGCAGCGTTTCCGGCCCTCGGTCGAAGAGATCGTCCACTCCCGCGACGACGCGGAGTCCGTCGGCAAGGTCGTACTTCCCTCCGACGCCTACGGTGAAAAGATTGCCCGACCGGATTGTTTCGGCGCTGTCGAAGTACATCTCCCCGATATAGCGAAGCTCCGTAAAGAGGCTGCCCCTCCCGTCGGAGAGCGTTCTGGAAAGCCTGAGCAGCCCCTCCCATTCCGGACGATTGGGAAGGCGCTTCCCCTGCCTGTAGTCGCCGGGCGTCTCGTTCACCGCGTCCATCCAAGTGCACGAGGCGAAAAGTCCCCACGCTCCCCGTTCGATGGTCGACTCCAGCTCGACGCCCCGCACGCGCGCCTCGCCGACGTTCTGGTACACGCCGTAGCGGGGGCTCGTCATCACGAATTCGATCAGGTCGTTCGAACGTCTGGCGAAGAACGTCGCGCCGGCCGCGACGAGAAGATCGCCGACCGCGCCGCGCCACCGGACGCCGACATCCGCCTGGGTTCCGTCCTCCCATAACAGATCGGGGGCCGGTCGGATGCCCGCGCCGTCTCCGTAGCGCTCGTAGATGTTCGGCGCCCGGTTGTACGAACCGAAAGAGGCGCGCCAGCTCCAGCCGTTTTTCAGCTCGCGGATCACCCCGGCCCCCCATGAGAACTTGCCCTCTCCGTCGAGAACGTTCCAGCGAAGCACGGGCGTCAGCAGAAAATTCCCGGTTCCGTCGAGAGCGATCATATCCTGCAGGTGAATGTTCAGGCTCTCCTGCGCGAACGAATCCAGTCCGCCCAGCCCCTGGACGACATCGCCGCGCACGTCGAGCGTCTCGCGGGAGTAGTCGAGCAGCAGCTCCGCGAAGTGAGACTCCCCGATCGCAAGGGAAGCGTCCACGGCGAATCCCGCGCGCTGGGCGCGATACTCGTTATGCCGCTCCCCCCGGCCGCCGATCATGTCGTCCGGATCGTCGTACGTTTTCGTCTGCTCCAGCCACTCCGCCCTCCACCCCCACTCGACGTCTCCGGCGGTCTGCCTGCGCCCTACGGCGAGGCTCCACTGCCGTGTGTCCAGCTCTGCCCCGCAGGGCTCCTGCGCGCCGGGACGGTCGAAACCCGGAGCGGGAAGCGGCAGGGCCCGGTCGTCCTCTCTCCATGAAAACCGGGCGTGCCAGCTCTCGTCCTCCCACTTCATCAGCAGGTTCGTGCGCGAAAAGGAGTTGTTCCGCCGCTTCGCCTCGTAATCGTCCTCCGGCGTGTACGGAGTGTCGTTGTCGTTCCAGTATGAGAAATCTCCGTCGCTTCGTTCATGGGCGACGCCGAGGGAGAACGCGCCCCCGCCGAGCGGCCTGCTCCAGAAGAGTCCGCTCCGCGCTCCGCCGTAGGAGGAGACGCCGAGCGTCAGACTCGCTTCGGAGCCCTTCGGCTTCCTGGTGACGATATTGATGACGCCGCCCATGGCCGCGCGGTTGAAACGAGAGGGAACGTACCCGCGATAGACCTCGATCCGCTCGACGTCGTCGACGGGAATCGCGGAGAGATCCACTGCGGATTCGCTCCCCAGATTCGCCAGCGTTCCGTCGATATAGACCGCCACCTGCGCCGACGTGCTTCCCCTGACGGAGGCCACGGTGTAGGCGCCGCGCCCTCGCGCCTCGACGACATGAAGGCCCGGAACGCGCTTCAGAAGATCGGGCAGACTCTTCTGCTCGCCCTGCATCTCCTCGGGACGCACCACCGTCACCGCCCCCGGAGAGAAGACCTCCTCCTCCAGCGGCGAGGCGACGACATGCTGCTCCGGCAAGAGCACCTCCGCCGCCGAGACCGGAGAAAGCGCCGCCGCGGCAAGGCAGAGAAAAAGCGCCCCCGCCCGCGTACACACTCTCATCGCGTTCATACGCACCACCCCTTTTTTCTTCCGAACATAGAAAAAAGGAGGAGACCGCCGGAATACGGTCCCCTCCTTCCGCAAGTACAGGCTTCCGGAAAAAGCGAAAAGACCGCCTCTCACCCGCGTGATCGACGAAAAAACAGGCTTTCGGCAGGTCTTCCGACTCTCGGTCATCCTACTCCCGCGTCTTCCCGCCCGAGGGCAGTGACGTCGTGCGGTTTCGTCCCGATTACGGCGGCGGGGCCGTTCCGGTTTCGCACCGGATTCCCTTCTCCGAAATCCTTCGATATTCGGTTGCGTTTCGCCGGGCTGCACGCTTTCCCCGGCCGTCCGGCGGTCAACGCAGACGAAAAACAATGCTCGCCCGAGCGCGTATCTCTCCCGGAGCATCGAACGTCCAGAGCTTCGCCGCGTTCACCGCCGCCTCGTCCAGCCTGGAGAATCCGCTGCTCGTCGAAACCGCGACATCCACAGTCCGCCCCGAACGTATGGTCAGCAACAGATGCACAACGCCCTCTTCTTTTCGCCTTCGCGAGAAGAGAGGATATTCCGGAGCGGTTCTCGACAGAATCCGGAGCGTCTCCACATCCACGGGCTCCCCGCGCACGCCCCCCGTCGTGGAGATCGCGCCCGCTCCGCTCCGCGCTTCCGTCTTCGTCCCGGCCGCCGTTTCGGAGGAGAGCGCGTCCGCTCCCGGACGGGGGGCGCCGGAGAGAGGCTCGTCAAGCGTTTTCTTCGGCTGCGCGCGCGGAGGTTGCTCCGGCTCGCTCTTCGCCTTCGGCGCGGCGGCTTTTTTCGCCCCGCCGCTCCGTGCGGGCTTCTTCTCCGATTTCGAAGGGAGAACGGCGGCCGGCTGCTCCTTTTGCGTCGTCTTCTCCTCTTTCTTCACCGGACGAACACTCTCGGGCGCTGGATCAGCCTTCGGGATCGGGAGCGCTTCCGCGGAACCTTCCGAAATACGCGGAGCTCCATGGAGCACGACGCGGAACACTTCCGGCGGGTCCGCGTGCTCGACGTCGACCCCCGGCAACAGAAAGAGGAGCGAGTGGAGCGCGAGACTTACGCTCAGAGCGGCGATCCACCTTCTCATCGAGCGCCGTCTCCTTGCAGGGCGAGCCCCGTCGAAACGATCCCCTCGCGTCGAAGCACGTCCAGCACCTCCGCGACCACGCCGTACGGCGCTTCGCGATCTCCCGCCAACAGAATATCCCGCCGCGCCGCCGCGGCCGCCGCCGCGAGAGGAGCGAGCTCTTCCATTCGCGTCTCCCTGTCGCCCCAGAGCACGCTCCCGTCCTTCCTCACCGTGAGCAGAAGGGCGTTCTCCTCCGTTTTTGCAACGGCTTCGCCGACCGGAAGATCCACCTCGATGCGCCCCTGAAGAAAGTTCGCGGTCAGGACGAAGAAGATGATCAGCATGAAGAGCACGTCGATCAGCGGCGTGATATCAAGCTCCGGCCGACGACGGCGTCTCATGGCGCGCCCTTCCCTCGGAGGCCGGCGTTCGCCGGAGCCGGGAAACGCTCCCGGATCAAAAAGTCCGCGCCCCTCCTGAGACACTCCTCCTGGGAGTCGACGCGGCTGGACAGAAAGCCGTGGAGGAAGAGCGCGGGAATGGCGACGGAGAGCCCCGCGACGGTCGTAAAGAGCGCCTTCCAGATTCCGCCCGTCACCGCCGTAGCGGTGATCCGCCCTCCGGAATGCAGCCCGGCGAACATCTCCATCATGCCGAGCACCGTGCCCAGCAGCCCCAGAAGCGGCGCGATCCTCCCCGTCATCTCCAGAAAGAGCAGGCGCTTCTCCCACCGGTAGACCTCGCGGCGAACCTCCTGCTCCACCAGCACGCCCATCCCCTCGCGGTCGACGTCCCAGTGGGTCAGCGCGGCCTGAAAGATACGGTGCAGCGAGCTGTTCGAAGCGAAGACGACTCCGCGGGCGTCCTCCGCTCTCCCCGATGCGCACGCGGCCGCGAACTCCGCCTCCAGTCGCTCGGGGTTCGTTGAAGCCCGCCGGAAGAAAAGCAGCCGCTCCACGATCACGGCGACCGCCGCCACGGAGAGAGCGGCCAGCACCCACATCAAAAAACCTCCGGCCTCGAAGTACGACAGCATGGTCCCCACCTCCATTGCGTTCTCTACCTTCTCTTCCTCAGCAGCAGCCAGAGGAAGAAAAACGATCCGATGCTCGACGTGAGCGCGCCCACCGGAATCTCCGCCGGCGCCCAGAGCGTCCGGGCGGCGGTGTCGCACAGCACGAGAAAACCTCCTCCGAAGAGCAGCGAGGCTCCGCACAGCCGGGAGTGGTCCGACCCCACCAGAGATCGGCAGATATGAGGAACCATGAGCCCGACGAATCCGATAGGGCCGCAGAGGGCCACGTTCACGCCGACGGCCAGCGAAACCGCCAGAAAGAGCAGACGCCGCATCCTCTCCGCGGGAACGCCTCTGCTCAAGGCGAGTTCCTCGCCGCAGACGAAAAGATTCAACTCCCGCGAGCACAGGCGCGCCGTGCAGAATATCAGGAGCAGTCCGGGCAGAGCCGCGCGCACCGAGTCGAACCCCGCGGTCTGGATGCCCCCCATCGACCACCGCATGATTCTGAAGGTGTCGACGTATCCGCCGCCGTACTGCACGATCATGTTCAGGCTGCCGAAGAGAAAGCTGATCGCGATTCCCGCCAGCAGCAGCGTTCCCTCCGACATCCCCCCTCCGCGCAGCGTGCCCGCGGCGTAGATGACGGCCGTCGCGAGCATCGCTCCCAGAAACGCGGATGTGGAAAGGGCCGAGAACAGTCCGAAGACGGTGAAGGAGAAGCCGAAGCGTATGGAGAGCACCGCGCCGAACGCCGCTCCCGTGGACACGCCCAGCATATCGGGAGAAGCCAGATCGTTGCGGAAGAGCGCCTGAAACACCATGCCGCAGAGGGAGAGCGTCGCTCCGGTGATCCACCCAAGGAGCACCCGCGGAAGGCGCAGCTCCCAGAAGATGCGCCCGCCGTTGCCGCCGCTCCGCAAAATGTCTTCCCAAGAGACGGAGTGCATCCCGACGAACGGAGCGACGGCGACGCAGAGCAGCGAGAAGAGCAGAACGGCGGGCAAAGCGAAGCGCTTCATAACACCAGACCTCGCGGGGCGACGTACGGAACGCGCACCCCGTCTCCGCCGAAGGAGTGAAACTCGGTGTCGAAGATCTCGCGGAGCAGTCCGGCGTCCAAAAAGTCGTCCGTCGCGCCATCCCGGAGAACTCCGCCCCCTTTCAACGCGAGCACCCTGTCCGCGCTCCGCAGCGCCAGGTTGATATCGTGCGTCACCATGAGCACCGTGATTCCCCTCTCGCGATTGACGCGCTCCACAAGAGCGGTCATCTCCACCTGACAGCGGTAGTCCAGAAACGACGTCGGTTCGTCCAGAAAAAGCATATCCGTCGTCTGCACGAGCGCCGCGGCAAGCAGCGCCTTTTGTCGTTCGCCGCCGCTCAGCAGATGCACGGGGCGATCCTGCAGCCCCTCCAGCTCCGTCAGACGGAAGGCGTTGGCGAGGATTTCGCGGTCGTCGACGCTCTCTCCGGAAAACGCCGACTTCCACGGATAACGCGAAAGAAGCAGAAACTCCCGCACCGTGAACGGAAGCGAATCGGTCCCCGACTGGGGGATCCACGCGATGCGTCTGGCGATCCGACGCCGGGAGAGCCCCTCCATCGGACGCCCTTCGAGCAGCACCGTTCCCGACGATGGGCGCCGCAACCCGCCGAGACACTTGAGAAGACTGGTCTTCCCCGCCCCGTTGGGACCCACGATCGCAAGAAACTCGCCTCGCCGCACCGAGAACGAAACCCCGTCGAGAGTTCGCGTCCCTCCAAGAACGAGGCCGAGAGCGCGGGCCTCCAGAAGAGGCGTCATGGAATCCACTCGATCTCCGGATGAAGAATTTCCGCGAAGGCGCGCAGAATCCGCCCTATTCTCGGCCCCGGACGGAGAAAGAGCGTCCCTTCCAGAATATGCACCCGCCCCTCCGTTACCGCGGGAACCTTCGCGCTCTCCGTCCACTGCCGCACAAGACGCTCTCGGTCGAAAACATATTCGGCGTCGACCGGCTCCATCGAGTGGTAGAAGTTCCTGTCGCCGATCAAATCGACGATCACCTCCGGATTCAGCGAGAACAACCCTTCGACGGAGAGCAGCGGATAGTCCGCGCCGCCCGGCCCCACCGCGTTCGCGCCGCCCGCGAGTTCGATCAGCTCGTTGTAGAACGTAGCTCTCCCGGCCGCGTAAAAAGAGGTGATACGCGGCTCCGAAAGCTCCCTGGAAACGGCGAGCAACACCCGGGGACGGCTCGCCGTCGCGGCGACCTTCTCCGCGAGAGCGGCGATCTCCGCGCGCATCTTCCCGATCAACGCCGCGGCCGCCGCCTCTTCGCCGCACGCGCGGCCCAGCGCCTCGACCGAGAGAAGCACCTCCTCCACCGAATTCTGCTTCAGCAGCACGTACGGAATCCCCAACCGCTCGATCTGCGGAAGGAACTGGAGATGAAGATCCTGAAAGACGATCAGGTCCGTTTCCGCGGCGAGAAGAGCTTCGAGATTGAGCGCGGCGAATCCTCCCAACCGCGGCTTCGTTCGCGCCTCCGGAGGCGTGTCGCAGAAATCGGTGACGCCGACGAGCCGATCTCCCAGTCCCAATGCGAAAAGGAACTCCGTCCCCACCGGAGAGAGCGACACGATCCGACGCAGCGCCCCCGACAGGGACGTCGCGAAAAAGAACACGAAAAGCAGCGCAAGGAGCGCTCCTCCCGTTCGAACTTTAAACCACGCTCGCATCACGGCATTCCTCCCCCAAAAAAAGAGGAGACCGCACGGGCCTCCTCGAATAAACACCAACCTACAGGGTGATACATGCCCGCGCACAACACCCGTGCGCTCTCCGTGATTTTCTGGCTTCCGAAAAAATTTTCGGTTACAGTGGCGGGGCCGCTCCGGACTTGCACCGGATTACTCCGCGGAGAACGCGTATTCAATTGCATTGAATTCTAGGCCTTCTTACTTCGCGCGTCAACTGCGAAGAAGACCACGCGGTCGAAAAACAGAAAGGAGCGGTGCTCTTTTCTGTCGAATTTTCACCTAAAGCCGCCGATGATTCTCGGTCGTTTCGACTTGAAATATGCTACGATAGAAAACAAAACCACGCCGAGGAAGGATCATTCCCGATGAGCAAAAAGCACCTCACGAACGGAAACGGAGCTTCAGTCGGCCTCGATATCGCGTCGCTTTCGGGGCATCTCTGGGAGTCCGCCAACATCCTGCGCGGCGCGGTGGACGCAGCCGACTTCAAGACGTACATCTTTCCGCTGCTCTTCTTCAAACGCATTTCGGACGTCTTCGACGAAGAGTACGCCGCCGCCATGGAGAAATCCGGCGGCGACGAGGAGTTCGCCGGGTTTCCCGAAAACTACCGCTTCCAGGTGCCGGAGGGGTGTCACTGGAAGGATGTCCGCGCCCGGAGCGAGAATATCGGGCACGCCCTGCAAAAAGCCATGCGCTGCATCGAGCAGGCCAACCCCGAGACGCTGCACGGCATCTTCGGCGACGCCCAATGGACGAACAAAGAGCGCCTCCCCGACCCCCTTCTCAAGGATCTGATCGAGCACTTCTCCTCCCTCGACATGGGAAACGTCCGCTGCAGGGCCGACGTTCTCGGGCAGGCCTACGAATACCTGATCAAGAAGTTCGCCGACCTCGCCAACAAAAAGGCCGGAGAATTCTACACCCCCCGCCCCGTCGTCTCTCTGATGGTGCGCATCCTCTCGCCGGAAGCGGGGGAAACCGTCTACGACCCCGCGTGCGGAACCGGCGGAATGCTTCTCGAAGCGCTGCACCACGTCAAGGAACGCGGCGGCGACGAAAACCTCATGCTGGGCAAGCTCTACGGGCAGGAGAAGAACCTGACCACCAGCGCCATCGCGCGGATGAACCTCTTTCTTCACGGCGCGGAGGACTTCCATATCGCCCGCGGCGACACCCTCAGAAATCCGGCGTTCTACTCCGGAGACAGCCTCGCCGCCTTCGACTGCGTCATCGCCAATCCTCCCTTCTCCCTCGAAAAATGGGGAGAGGACGTCTGGATCAACGACCCGTACGGGCGCAACTTCGCGGGGCTTCCACCCGCCTCCACAGGAGACTTCGCATGGGTGCAGCACATGATCAAGTCCATGGCCCTCAAGAGCGGCCGCATGGCCGTCGTCCTTCCTCACGGCGTCCTCTTCCGCATGTCCAGAGAAGGAGCCATCCGGCGCGCGCTGCTGGAAATGGACCTTCTCGACGCCGTGATCGGCCTCGGACAGAACATCTTCTACGGAACCGGGCTCGCCCCCTGCATCCTGGTCTTCCGCCACAGAAAGAAAGAAGAGCGCCGAGGCAGGGTGCTCTTCATCGACGCCTCCAAGGAGTACAAGACGGGCCGGGCCCAGAACGAACTGCTGCCCGAGCACGTCGAAAACATTCACCGCCTGTACGAGGAGTATCGGGATGTCGAAGGGCTCTGCCGGGTTGCCGAACTCGCCGAAATCCGCGAGAGCGACTTCAACCTGAACATCCCCCGCTACGTGGAGCCGCTGATCGAAGAGGAGACCGTCACTCTCGAGGAGGCCGTCGCCGGTCTCAAGGAGTCCCTTGCCGCCGCGTACGCCGCCGAGGACCGTCTGAAAGAGCTGCTGACCATGGAGGGAATGCTGTGAAGAAGAGCCGACCCATCACGCACGCCGAACTCGAATCCTACCTCTGGGGAGCGGCCGTACTGCTGCGCGGCTATATCGACGCGGGCGACTACAAGCAGTTCATCTTCCCGCTGCTCTTCTACAAGAGGCTGTGCGACGTCTACGACGAAGAGCTGGCCGAAGCGCTGGAGACGTCCGGCGGCGACATCGAGTACGCCTCGCTTCCGGAGCAGCACCGCTTCCAGATCCCCGAAGGCGCGCACTGGAACGACGTCCGCACCGAGGTCCGCAACGTCTGAAAGGCTATTCAGAACGCTCTCCGCGCCATCGAAAAAGCGAACCCGGACACGCTCTTCGGGGTCTTCGGCGACGCCCAATGGACCAACAAGGACCGCCTTCCGGACCACATGCTCCGCGAACTGATCGAGCACTTCAGCTCCCGGACGCTCTCCATCGCCAACTGCCCCGAGGACGAACTCGGCACAGGGTACGAATTCCTGATCAAGAAGTTCGCCGACGACTCCGGACACACCGCAGCGGAGTTCTACACCAACCGCACCGTGGTCCACCTGATGACCGAGATGCTCGAACCGCTCTCCGGAGAATCCATCTACGACCCCACCTGCGGATCGGCCGGAATGCTCCTCTCGGCCGTCGCGTACCTTAAGCGCCGGCGGAAGGAGTGGCGGAACCTGCGCCTCTTCGGCCAGGAGAAGAACCTCCTGACCTCCGCCATCGGCAGAATGAACCTCTTCCTGCACGGCGTCAAGGACTTCAGCGTCGTTCGGGGCGACACCCTGACGAACCCCGCCTTCGTCGAGGGCGACCGACTCATGCGGTTCGACGTGGTGCTCGCCAATCCGCCCTACTCCATCAAACAGTGGGACCGCGACGCATGGAGCGCCGATCCGTGGGGGCGGAACATCTACGGCGCCCCGCCGCAGGGGCGCGCCGACTACGCCTTCTGGCAGCATATCGTCCGGAGCATGAAGCCCGACACCGGCCGCTGCGCCATCCTCTTTCCGCACGGCGTGCTCTTCCGCGACGAAGAAGCCGCCATGCGCGAAAAGCTGATCGACCACGACGTGCTGGAGTGCGTGCTCGGCCTCGGGCCGAACCTCTTCTACAACTCCCCCATGGAGGCCTGCGTCGTGATCTGCCGCATGAACAAACCGCCGGAGCGAAGAGGCAGGGTCCTCTTCATCAACGCGGTGAACGAAGTCGCCCGCGAACGAGCGCAGAGCTTCCTGAGCGAAGAGCACATCGAAAAGATCGTCGAGGCCTACCGGACGTACGAGAATCGCGAGGGGTTCGCCCGCGTGGCCGAAAACGGCGAGATTCGGGCCAACGGCGGCAAACTCAGCCTTCCGCTCTATGTGCGAGGCGCCGACGGAAACGGCAACGGAGCGGGCGAACGCGTCGGCCTCAAGCAGTCGATAGCGGAGTGGCTGGAAAGCTCCGCCGCCCTGCGGGAGTCGATGGACGAGCTTTTCGCTCTGCTTGAAGAGCAGACGCGACCGGACGACGGCGAATTTGCGAAAGGAGGACGTCTGCGATGAGCGCGCGATCCCTGAAGCCCGGCTGGAGGATGGTCACGTTCGGGGATGTCGTGAAGAACGTGAACATGGTCGAGCGCGATCCCGTATCCAAAGGTATCGAGCGGATCGTCGGACTGGAGCACATCGACCCGGAGAATCTGCATATTCGGCGATGGAGTTCCGTTGAAGAGGGAACGTCCTTTACTCGTAAATTCGTCCCCGGCCAGACTCTTTTCGGGAAGCGGCGCGCCTATCAGCGGAAAGTCGCCTTTGCCGAGTTCGAAGGCATCTGCTCCGGCGATATTCTGACCTTCGAACCGAAGAGCACGGACGCGCTGCTGCCAGAACTGCTGCCTTTCATATGTCAGACCGACGCCTTCTTCGAGCACGCGCTCAACACCTCGGCGGGTTCTCTTTCTCCAAGGACCAGTTGGTCGGCGTTGCAGGGCTTCCAATTCCCGCTGCCGCCGCTCGATGAGCAGAAGCGCATCGCCGAAATCCTGTGGGCGGCGGATGAGGCGGTGGAAGCGTATACCATTGCCTACAATAAGCTTGTCAAGTTGTCCGAGGCGATTGTTGAGTGCGATATTTGTTCAATGTTGTACCCTTGGCAGCCACTTGGCTCTGTATTAACGGCCATTCTGGCTGGGAAAAGTGTTGTTGGAAGCACTATGCCAGCTAAGCCTAATGAATACGGTGTCCTTAAAGTTAGCGCTGTTGGGGCAACAGGATTTAAACCTGATGAGAACAAACGCCTTCTTAGATCTGAAGATTTTTTACACCGATATAGAATTAATAATGGCGCCCTGTTAATAACTAGATGTAATACAACTGCTCTTGTGGGTAGAGTTTGCATTGTGCAAAGCGACTTTCATCACTTGATGTTATGCGATAAAACGTTACAACTTATTCTAGATGAAAATATAGTTAATATTCGGTTTGTTTATGAAGCTTTGCGTTCTCATCGTGTAAGAACTCAAATTGCTGGACTTGCCACTGGCACAGGTGGCGCTATGAAAAATCTTTCTCAACAAGATCTTCGTTCACTTTTAATTCCATTGCCATCCAAAGAAAGTCAAAATATAGCCATACACAAAGTTTCTCAAATCGCGAAGCAAAAAGATATTATCTCCGGATGGATCGCTAGATTGGTTGATTTGAAAAAGCAGGTTACGAGGACGCTAATATGCTGATATAAAATGATTTCTTAATAATTCTACATTTTATTGTTTTTTTAATTTTTTGCTTAAATCAAAGCGTGGTTGCTGGATATTTTATATACAGGGAGGTTCTCAAATGGCGTTTAAAATCCCCGCAAAGCTACTAGTGTCCATCGCAGACCCGGAATCGTTGTTCCGTGACCTGAGGGATCGGGCGGTAGAAGGCCTTCTTGCTCAGCAGGCAGACATGCTTCGAAAATACATGGAGCATGTTGATGCGCATGATATTGCGCTTGAGCTACCTACCGGCAGCGGGAAAACCTTAGTTGGTCTTCTTATAGCAGAATGGCGCAGAAGAACAAGGCAGGAAAGATGTCTACTACTTTCCCCAACTAAACAACTCGTCCATCAGATCTTCGAACAGGCCAAAGGGAAGTATGGAATTAATACACTCGATTTTTCCGGCTCCAAGCATAACTACACAGCACCCGATAAATCCGCATTTAAAAACTGTGAAGCTATAGGCATTGCCACATATAGCGCCTTTTTCAACACAAATACTTTTTTTAGTGATGCTCATACGCTTATTTTTGATGATGCACACGCTGCTGAGACTTATGTGTCAAACTTGTGGTCTTTGGAAATACATCGTTCTAAAGATGAAATGATATTTAACGCTATCTGGAAAATAATCGAGCCCTATACAACAGAAAACGAGCAACTCTGTTATGACCAAGACACTGATGGGGGGATTGATACTTCGTTTGTCAATAAGATTCCCACTCCTTATTTTCTAGAATGCAAGACCGCGCTGGCGATTGTATTGAATGATGCGTCCAGAAGAGGTGAAAAATATGAGGAGTACAGCTACCGATGGCTTATGATTAAAGACCACCTTCATGCATGTCACCTCTATTACACCAGTAATTCAATTCTTATTCGTCCTCTTATACCACCTACAAAGAGCTTTAAGCCTTTCCTAGATGCGAATCAGCGCATTTATATGTCAGCCACTCTCGGGGAAGGTGGAGATCTTGAACGAATATTCGGCCGGAAAACAATTACACGGATTCCCGCCCCAGATGGATGGGACAAGCAGGGAATCGGCAGGCGTTTTTTTGTCTTTCCTATGCGAAAATGGGATGATAAAGATTCATTAAATTTTGCACTTTCTTGGATCTCTAAATTTGATAGAGTTCTTGTGCTTACTCAAAGCAATCGAGATGCAGAGATAGTAAAGCAGTCTATTAAACAAATCGAAGCTCTAAAGAATCATTCGATTTTCGATGCTACGGAACTGGAGCTATCTAAGAAGATTTTCACTCAGAAGGACTCCGCTATCGCGATTTTGGCGAATAGGTATGACGGAATCGATCTAATCGGAGACGAATGTAGATACTTGATAGTCTATGGCCTTCCAGAATCAACAAATCTCCAAGAACGTTTTATCATCAGTCGATTAGGGGCATCTGTTCTTTTTGATGTACGCATCCGTACTAGAATAACCCAAGCTGTAGGACGATGCACCCGCTCATCAAGTGATTATGCGCTTGTAGTGGTCATTGGCGAGAAAGCGAATCAATATTTTCACATGCCAGAAAAAAGAGCGGTTTTGCATCCGGAACTTCAAGCAGAAGTAAATTTTGGCATTGAGCAGTCAATAGTTGGAGATGTCTGTGAACTAGAGGATAATATTAATTCATTTATCATGCATGATTCTGAGTGGAAATCCGCTGATAATTATATATTAGAAACAAGAGACAAATTAAAACAATTACCGATATCTTCAGCAAGCCAGCTTGGGAAAGCAGTCGTTAGTGAAGTTGCATTTAATGATGCGCTTTGGTTTGGGAAGTTTGACGTTGCTCTCTCATCAGCAAAAGATGTGCTTGCCTGCCTTGCAGGTGGACATGAACTGAAGGGCTATTCCGCTCTCTGGAATTACCTCGCAGGTTCCGCAGCGTATCAAGAAGAGGAAAAGGATATAGCAAAGGAGCATTTCTCTGCGGCGTTTTCATGTGTTAGCACATTGCCATGGCTTAGGCAAATTCAGAAGTTGACTTCTAACCGATTGCCACAAACACCAATGATTATTATGCATGAAGCACGTATTGAGCGCATAGAGCACATACTTGAAAAGTTTGGAAAAATAAATAGTGTTAAAATAGAGAGGTATTTTAACTCAATCAGAGATGGGCTTTCAAGCACTCAATCACAACCTTTTGAAGAAGCTCAAGTTAAAATTGGACTGCTTTTAGGGTTTATAGCTGGAAAAACCGAAAATTCAGGCGATCCAGATCCATGGTGGATAATAGGTAAAGAAGGCATTGTTTTTGAAGACTACACTGCAACGGGAGAGAAGCCAATTATTTCTAAAGAGAAAACATTGCAAGCAAAGGCCCATCCTGATACCCTTAAAAAAACGCATCCTCATGTAAATTTCAGCGTTGTATTATGCTCTACATCAAGGACATTACATTATGCCGCAGAACCTCATACAGAAGGCGTTTATTTCATTCATAAAGATGAGTTTTGTGAGTTCTCTGAACAATGTTTTAAGCTCATCCGTAGTCTTTGGGATACATTTCAATCATCTGGAAATATGCGTTGGCGAGAGGATGCCGCGGAAAAAATACATTCAGCCGGATTAGAAAACGAAGACATCTTGTCATTTTTGAGAAATACACAGCTTGCTTCATTAGTGAAAGGTTAATAGGGCCGCCCATGTTTAACGAAGAAAACACCGTCGAGCAGTTGATTCTCGATGCGCTTCGCGGCGGAGCGTCTTACAGCAGAGTCGCGGGGCGGAGCGGCGGCTCGGGAGAGTGGCGCTTCATCCCCTCCGACGAGCTGCGGCGCTCCTCCTCCGACGTGCTGGTGGAGCCGATGCTCTACGATGCCCTCCTTCGCCTCAACCCGGAGATCGAAGCGCAGCCGAATCGCGCGGACGAGGTGCTCTACCGATTGCGCGCCATTCCCCTTTCGGTGCAAAGCGAGGGGCTTGTCCGCTCCAACGAGCTGTTTGCGGAGTGGCTCCGCGGCGAGAAGTCCATGCCCTTCGGCGAACGCGGCGAACATACCCCCGTCCGCCTGATCGACTTCGAAGACCTCTCCAACAACGAGTACGTGGTCACGAATCAGTGGGTCTATCCCGTCAAGGAAGGGGGAAAGCGCTTCGACATCGTCCTTCTGGTCAACGGAATACCGCTCGTGATCGGCGAGGCGAAGACGCCGGTGCGCCCCGCCGTGACATGGATCGACGGCGCCTCCGACATCCACGACGCCTACGAAAAGAGCGTGCCGCAGATGTTCGTTCCCAATGTCTTTTCCTTCGCCACCGAGGGAAAGCGCTTCCGCTACGGCACGGTTCGGATGCCGCTCGATATCTGGGGCCCGTGGCACGACGGCGACAAGTCCGAGGGCAGCCTGGCGGACGTGCGGCGCTCCGCCCGTTCGATGCTCCGTCCTTCGGTCGTTCTGGACCTCCTGCGGAACTTCACGCTCTTCGCCACGGACAAAAGACACAGCCGCATCAAGATCATCGGCCGCTATCAGCAGTACGAGGCCGCCAACCTTATCGTCGAGCGCGTGGTCCGGGGCTCCCCGAAGAAGGGGCTGATCTGGCACTTTCAAGGTTCGGGGAAGTCGCTCCTGATGGTCTTCGCGGCGCAGAAGCTGCGGATGCACCGCGAGCTGGGCAACCCCACGGTGATGATCGTGGTGGACAGGATCGACCTCGACACCCAGATCACCGCCACCTTCAACGCCGCCGACATTCCGAACATGATCGGAGCCTCCGCCCGGAACGAGCTTCACGACCTGCTGGCCGCGGACACGCGCAAGATCATCATCACCACCATTCACAAGTTCGCCGAGACGGGCGGACGGCTGAACGAGCGTTCGAACATCATCGTGATGGTGGACGAGGCGCACCGCACCCAGGAGGGCGACCTCGGACGCAGGATGCGCGAGGCCCTCCCCAACGCCTTTCTCTTCGGCCTGACCGGAACGCCGATCAACAAGCGGGACAGGAACACCTTCTGGGCATTCGGCGCGGAGGAGGACGAACAGGGGTACATGAGCCGCTACTCCTTTCAGGACTCCATCCGGGACAAGGCCACGCTCCCGCTGCATTTCGAGGCGGTGGACGTCAAGCTGCACATCGACAGGGTAGCCATCGACGAAGCCTACGCACGCATGACCGACCAACTGAGCGAAGAAGACCGCGACGACCTCGCGAAGCGCGCCGCGAAGATGGCGGTGCTCATCAAGGCCCCGGAACGGGTGAACGCGATCTGCCGGCATATCGTCGGACACTTCGCGGAGAAGGTGGAGCCGAACGGCTTCAAGGCGCAGGTGGTCACGTTCGACCGGGAGTGCTGCGTGCTGTACAAGAGGGCGATGGACGAGCTGATCGGGCCGGACGCAAGCGCCGTCGTGATGAGCACGCAGGGCGGCAAAGCCGATAATTACGCCGGGTGGAAGCTGGGGAAAGACGAGGAGGAGCGTCTTCTCGACCGCTTCCGCGATCCGAACGATCCGCTCAAGTTCCTGATCGTCACTTCCAAGCTGCTGACCGGGTTCGACGCCCCCATCCTGCAGACGATGTATCTGGACAAGCCGATGAAGGACCACAGTCTTCTGCAGGCCATCTGCCGGACGAACCGCGTCTACTCCGGCAAGACGCACGGCCTGATCGTGGATTACCTGGGCATCTTCGACGACGTGGCGAACGCCCTCGACTTCGACGAAAAGTCCGTCCAGCGAGTTGTGACCAATCTCGAAGAGGTCAAGGCGGAACTTCCCGGAATCGTGGAGCGCTGCCTCGCCTTCTTCCCGGGAACGGACCGTTCCGTCGGCGGGTACGAGGGGCTGATCGCCGCGCAGGACTGTCTGCCGAACAACGAAATCAAGGACAGGTTCGCCGCCGAATTCTCGGTGCTCTCCAGGCTCTGGGAGGCACTCTCCCCGGACCCCGTACTCGCTCCGTTCGAGAAGGACTACAAGTGGCTGACGCAAGTTTACGAATCGGTAAAGCCCCTGAGCGGCAAAGGCAAGCTGCTCTGGCACGCGCTCGGGGCCAAGACCATCGAACTGGCCCACAGGAACGTCCATCTGGAGACGGTGCGCGACGACCTCGAAACGCTTGTGATGGACGCGGATATTCTGGAGGAGTTCCTGAAGAACAAGAAGGGGAAGGAGAAAGAGATCGAGATCAAGCTCATCGCGCGGCTTCGGAAGCACAGGGGCAATCCGAAGTTCATCGCGCTCGGCGAGCGGCTCGAAAAGCTGAAGGAGCGGCACGAACAGGGACTGCTCAACAGCCTGGAGTTTTTGAAGGAGCTGCTCGCTCTGGCGAAGGAGGTCGTGCAGGCCGAGAAGGAAGTCGACCCCGTCGAGGAGCGGAAGGATGCCAAGGCCGCCCTCTCCGAACTGTTCGCCGAGGTGAAAAACGTGAACACCCCGGTGATGGTGGAGCGCATCGTGAACGACATCGACCAGATCGTGCGGGTGGTCCGCTTCCCTGGATGGCAGGACACCACCGAGGGAAAGCGCGAAATCCAGAAGGCTCTGCGCGAGCTGCTCTACGTCAAGTACAAGATCAAAGACGCGGACCTCTTCGAGAGGGCGTTCCAGTACATCAGGCAGTATTACTGATGCGGTGCGTTCGGTGAATTCGCGAAGTGAAGTCGCGGGTAGCACCGAAACAAGTTGAGAAGGAGCGGGATGCTTGAATATGGAAGCTGAGATATTTTTGCGATTCTCCGCGAAAGATTCTCCGCGAAAGACTTGCGGGAATAAATAAACTATGATAAAAAATACGTGAAAAAGTTTTCCGAAGACCTACCTGCAAGCTTTCCGGTTCTCTTGCGCTTTTCTTCCATGAGGGGAGCGTTTTATGAAGACCACTCATAGTGTTGAGGAAAAATTGATTTGGAGACGTCTATGAAGAAGTTGAGTATCGAAAAGATACCAACTCTCGTGGAAAACCTATACCGGATTGTCGAGGAGCTTGAATCAACTTTTCCTAGCCGGAAGTTCACACTTGATGGTCATCTCATCGGGAGCATTGGCGAGGTGCTTGCTGCATTCGCTTACAAACTCGATCTTCTTCCCCCTCATTTAAGGGACATGATGCTGAAGATTTCGATGGCCGCTTAATTCAGATTAAGGCCACCCAAGGAGAAAAGGTTGGCTTGCGCTCCTGCCCGTATCATTTATTAGTTCTTAAGCTTTGCTCAAACGGCACTTTCGACGAGATATTCAACGGCCCAGGCGAAAATGCTTGGGCTCTCGCAGGAAAAATGCAGAGCAATGGACAACGCTTCGTCTCTATCACTAAGCTATCCTTTTAGATGGATAAGATTTCGAACGCAATGCGTTTATTGAGGAGATCGGATGACAAATGAGCAGCTAGAAGAATTGCTTGCGGTAATAGAAGTATCAGCGATTGGGGGGCGCGAATATGCACTACATCACCATGCTTAATTATCGAATACAAACGGACCACCACCGAGAAGGAGGAGGACCAAGCTGACGCTTTTGCACGTGACAGCCTCATCCCTCCAGCAAGGTTGAAGACGTTCGTCCAGAGGAGAGCCTTCTCCAGCACCGACTTCGCGAGCATCGCCGAAGAGGTCAACATCGTCTCCGGCATCCTACTCGGGTGCCTACGACACGAGTAGATTCTGTCGTTCAGTCACTATCTCAACAGCGAGCTAAAGATTTATAAAAAAGTGGAAAGAAGTGGCACGAGCAAAGCGGCATCGCAATTAATCTGCAGAATTTTTTTTGATCTATTGGGCAGGCGATGTTGGCATCTCAGTTTACATTCCCTTCTTCGGGGCACTAAATGGGCGATTAGCATATTTAGTTTATTATTTTATGAAAATATAAAATAAAAAGCCTCTACTGAGATTGGAGAATATTAATATTGGACTAAAAAATATATTGATAATTCATTACTAGGAGGCGTAAGGTGTGAATGACCCTCGTGGATCTATTTGGAGGAAATGGGATTTGCACGTTCATACACCATTTTCGCATCTAAACAATGGTTATACGAGCAACTTCGAAGAATATGTTAAAACATTGCTTCAACGCGCTGTTGAAAACGAAGTTGCCGCCGTTGGAATCACAGACTACTTCACCATCGAAGGATACAAAAAACTCCGAAGCATTCTTGACGACGCAGCACTTCTTAAATCACTTTGTGCCAACAACGCAGTCGAACACATTCAAAAAATACTATTTATTCCAAATATAGAATTTAGAAGTAATATTTTGGTAAATGATCAGCGGGTAAATTTTCATGTAATATTTTCTAATGAATTATCTCCAGAGCAAATCGAAGAAGACTTCCTCCGGGAACTTAAGTTTACTGTGGAAAGTGGTCCAAACGTGAGCGACGAAAAACATCCTCTAACGTTTCGCAACCTAGAATCACTTGGGAAACGCCTCAAATCTCAGCATATTTCTTTTCAAAATAAGACCGACATTGAGATAGGCATGATGAATGCTGTAATCGATCACGAAGATGTTAGCAGAATTTTGGAAAACAAACGCTCCATATTTGCGAATCGTTATCTTTTTGCTATTCCTGCAGATGAGGATTTATCTAAGTGCCATTGGGATGGACAAGGGCATTTGATGCGCAAAGTAATGATTCAAAAATCGCACATTATTTTCTCTTCCAACGCGAGTACACGCGCCTTTGCTTTGGGATGCCGCCATCCTTCTGTGAAGGAGTTCGTAGAAGAATTCAAATCACTAAAACCATGTGTACATGGCTCGGATGCGCACGACGAAGCGCATTTATTCTCCCCAGATGAACAACGATTTACATGGATCAATGCTGATCCTACATTTGCTGGCCTCAAACGTATCTTAAAAGAACCAGATTCGCGGGTTTTCATAGGTCCGGAACCACCTGCTTTGCTCCTCCAACGCAATAATACCACACGCTATTGTACTATGCTGTCTTATGAAAAAGATCCAAAATCAACACTTGAAGAGCATTGGTTTTCTGGAGATGTCCCGTTGAACACGGGGCTCGTAGCAGTGATCGGTAATAAAGGTAGCGGCAAGAGCGCGATGGCTGATTCCCTCGGCCTTCTTGGCAATTCAACCAAAGAATCACATTTCTCTTTTCTGCATCCCGACAGGTTCCGCAATCCGCGCGAGAGAAAGGCTGAACAGTTCCGAGCATCTCTTCGCTGGCTATCCGAGAATGTTGACACGAGGCTGTTGTCGGATACTACTGATCCATCTTCTGTAGAAACAATTAAATACATTCCTCAAAACTACCTCGAAGATGTCTGTAACGAAGTAACAGGCGGTGAATTTGACAAGGAGCTCAAGAGCGTTATCTTCTCTCATGTTCCAGATCATGAACGAATGAAACGCGAATCATTAGATGATCTAATAGCATTTAAGACGGACGAGACAAACAGACATATCGCGTTGCTACGCCAGAAGTTACATAACCTCAACGAGCGTGTTATTAGTCTCGATATTAAGCTTGCCTCTGAATATAGACAGACGCTTGAGCACCAACTTAAGCATAAGCAATCTGAACTTGCAGCCCACATAAAGACAAAACCAGTTCAAATCCTCCCACCGGACAAAGATCCATTGCTTGAAGATGAGAACGTTAAAATTTCAACCGAGATTGAACACCGTCGCGCAGAAGTCGTCTCTATTGACAAGTATTTCATCGAGATTAAGGAAAAGATCAAACGGACATTACATCGCAAGGCATTAGCAGAGAAACTCAAGGCTAAGATTGAGAACCTTCAACGCATATACAACGATTTTGCCGAAAGTTGTACAGAGTGCACTGAGCTGGGCATCAAACTGAATGACTTTATCATATTTAATGTACAACTCGAGAAAATCGAGGAAATAATCTCTGACGCATATCTGGAAAGCAAACATCTTTTAAAGTGTCTGGAAGATGGGGAGGGGACATCTGCTCACACGAAAAAAATGCACCTCGCAAAGATAGAGGAATTACGCAAGACCATGAGCATTCCCCAGCAGCGCTATCAGCAGTATATAGAAGATTTGTCGAAATGGGAAGCCCGTCACAAGGAAATAGAGGGTGCGGCAGATATACTTGATAGTCTCGTCTTTTTTAAGGCCCAAATTGAAGAATTGAAGGGGCTACCCGCCGAACTTGAGTTTATCAAAGGAGAACGAGTCGCCATAGTTCAAAACATTTTTCAGCAAATTAACAGTCTCGCTCGAATGTACGAATCACTATACAGTCCTATCGAAAAAAACATAGCTGACGAACCACTCAGAGATTGCGGTTGGGGAATTGGATTCAAGGTTTCTATCGTACCCGAGAAATTTGAGGTGCGATTATTTAGCCTTATCCAGCAAGGAAGACGGGGTACGTTCTGCGGTGTTGAAGAAGGGGAAGAAAGGCTTCGCAAAATGTTGCGACAATCTGTTTTTTCTACATCGCAAGGTGTTGAAAACTTCGTTGCATCCATAGAAGATGCATTATCATTTGACCTTCGGGATGACGGACGACAACCTGTACGAATCTCAGATATTATAAGAAAAGGCAATGATCCAATTGATGTATACGATTTTTTATTTGGCTTAGACTACCTTTCACCACGCTACGCATTAACTTGGGGAGACCGTATGATTGATCAGCTTTCTCCAGGTGAACGCGGAGCATTGCTTCTCGTATTTTATCTTCTTGTGGATAAAAACACTATGCCACTGCTCATTGATCAACCTGAGGAGAATCTCGATAATGAATCCATATATCGAATACTCGTACCCTGTATCAAGCAAGCTAAAGAACGGCGACAGGTTATTATTGTGACGCATAATCCGAATCTCGCCGTTGTTTGTGATGCCGATCAGGTTGTATACTGTAAAATCGACAAGGCGGGAGGTAATCGAATCACTTATACAACAGGAGCTATCGAGAACCCTGTGATCAATCAACATATAGTTGATGTATTGGAAGGCACGCGCCCAGCATTCGACTTGCGCGACGCAAAATATAAATTAACATCTCCATGATGCCGAGTCAATTAATAAAAGCTCTAACTTGATTGATGGCAAGGCTTTTTCGTGGATGCACCATTTTAGTCACTCCCAAAGGCGTTTCTTCGGTTCTGGAGAGAGGGTGTCTGTCCTGAGATTCACCATAGGATCCCCTTTCCTCTCAGCAAACCTAGCTCTCTAAACATCGAAATCGCAAGGCAACTCTTCTCTCCGGCAGAGAAGGTTCCATGCCTTCTCGTTCCTCCCAATCGACGTGAAGCGCATACGTCCGCAGGTGTTCCACTCCTTGGTGCGAAAACCGTCGAAGATTGCGGTACACTTCGTTGCGCTCTTTCGAAGGCTGCACACTGGAAATTCTTCATTTTATTGCCGGAATAATGTTAGCACTTTCGTGCAAAGAGGGGAAGTGGATATAACGATCAAAACGATCATCTCGCTCATACGAGCGATATCCTTTCGAAGAGGGTGCGTCAACGGTCATTCTCAAGACGTGTCAATCTCAAGACGGTGCCGATAGTCTTTTGAATTATAACGCTTATAGCGTTATAATTCTCTGCGGAGGAGGTGTTTTTATGGGTGCGCGCGTTACAAAAACCAAGCGTCCCGGATTCCGCAGCGTCAATGTGCGGCTTGTTGCCTGGGATAAGGAGTTGGCGGAGAATATCTTCAGGAAAGTCGGTCTGACTCCCACCGAGGCGATTCGGCTCTTTTATCGGCAGACCATCAACACGGGAGGTATCCCCTTCGGGCTGACTTTACCCGAAGCTACTCTGGCCGCCATGCGGGAAGCGGAGCCCGGCACGGCGGAGGAACTGTCGCTGGACGATCTGAAGACCGAGCTGGATGCGATCCGTTAGCGACAGAAGCGTTCGCACTAAGTGACCGACTCGGCTCCTTGTTCGCTTCGCTCACGTTCGCCGGTCGTCTACTTATAGGTAAACGACGGCATTCAAGAGCGATTTTAAACGGGAGAGCAAGGGTTTGTCGCGGCATATCCTCAAGGAGCGTCTCTGGAGTGTCGTCAACGCGCTGGCGACGGGGACTCCTCTCAACCCGTCGTATCGGGATCACGCACTTGGAGGAAACTGGCGCGGTCATAGAGAGTGTCACATCGCACCGAATCTGCTGTTGCTCTACCACCTGTCGGAAGACGCTCTTACACTGGTACGCCTCGGAAGCCACGCGGAGCTTCTAGGTCTGTGATGGCGACGAGATTGTCGCAGCCGATAGCGACTGCTGGAGATAGAGACCCCTTGCTCCGGCCGGTCGCCGCAGGGCATCTGTTTATGGATGCGGCGTCCCCGATTAAAGAGACATCGAAGATAGACAGAGTTCTCTGCTGATTACAGCTCATAAAGCAGCGCATAAATATGCGCCTGACGTATAAATTAGCGCTTGCGTTCATAAAGAGCAGCTTTTCTTTCTCCGGTTTGCACAACATCGCCCTGTTTTTTCAATCGTAGAAGCAACTTATATGCTTGGTCTTTTGAGATGCGGCACAACTCCATTACATCCGCGCGTTTTTGGATACACCGGGGTAAATGGAGCCACGTGTCCGATGCGATGGAGAGCAAGACGGCTACGGTATAGTCGGTGGACATCGAGTAGTCCGGTGCAGGACGGCCGTAGCGGAGCATTCCCTCGAAAATACGGTCGATGCCGCGTCCGGTGCGCTCGGCGAGGCCGATTCGTTTGATGATATCGGCCAGTAGCGGATTGCGGGAGCGAGGGGGCGTCACTAGAAGGTTACCGATACCCACTCCTTCGATGAACCCTCCGGGGCTGCTGATTGCGAGGCCGTCGTCGTCCAGTTTGAATGGAAATCCACGCAACGCTCTTTCCTCGGACATCGCATCGCTCCACTCCGACCGAGATGGAAGGGTTGGTCTTGTTTGCGATCAGTGAAGACATGCCCGAAACGTTCAGATGATTCGCGTGCAGACCGGTCACGCTGCCGTCGTCTTCGACGCCGAGCAGCAGATCGCCTCCTTCAGTATTCGCCAAAGAAACAACGGCGGTTACTAGTTCCCGATCAGACAGGTTTTTCGAGTCGCCTTTGAACTCCAATCTCAAACCTTCGCCTTGTCGGATCAATTCTTCTATATCATGTTCATTCACGAGCACTCCTCCGCCTCTTTCCATAATCGTAAGCCGCTCAGGAGCATTCAACTGCATCTCCCGTTAGTGCTTGGCAGCGATAACGGACTTCACCGACTGGCTTCCCGGAGGCATGCAAGCGGAACCCAACCGGATTCCGAGCCGCCGAATTGTTCGCACCATACCCAACCGTTCAGAGTTCTCGAGCCAAGAAGCACATCGCCCTGTTGCACATTCAGCTCTCTCGCGGTGTAGTCTTCGCGCGCGCGGCCGGCGTCGCCTTCGACTCTTTCGATGATCTGCGCCGGAACCCAGCCGCCTTTCCGACCGGGTGATTCGCAGAAAAACCAGTTATCCCAGCCCTCCGGGCCTTCGTATTTCTCGCCGACGCTCAGGGGAGCCCCTTTTTCGAAGGTGATGGGCTCGGGATACTCGCTTGTGTGGTCTTGAATTACAAGGTAGCGCGTGGTCTCGGTGCATGTATCCATTATAAACACTCCTTCGGTTATGTTCGGATAGTCGCCTTCCAAGCATATCGATCTCTGTTCTCGCGACTGCGAAGCGCGGATTTATTTCGAGCTGCCGCTGGACTCCAGGAGAGCTCTGCCTTTGGCGGTGAGCCGATACTTCTGGGTAGGGCTTTTCGGCGAGTCGGGCTGTGTCATTTCGATAATCTTTATCCTGAGCGCGGGCTGCAGATACTCGTAAAGGAAGGTTGGACGATGACGCAATCGAAGCGCCGCCATTACCTCCCGTCCATTCATCTCTTCGCCTGCAACAACTCCCAGCAACCTTCGCACTTGTTCGGTTACTTGTTCGGTTACTTGTTCGGTTACTTGTTCGGTTACTTGTTCGCCGGTATCACCCGACCGGATTCGCCCTGAAGACACGGGGGGAGTCGCCGCGATCAGCGTCAACTCGAACTCCTTGCTCGCCTTGACGTTTCGAATGACGGGGCGGACGTAGCCAAGGCCGGTCCACTGGGAAATCACGTCGTTCAAGCCCCAACCGGCATTTTCGCTGAAGCCGATGCGGCGGAAGGCTACGGCGATAGTCGGATTGCGGACCTCCTTCGGGCCGGGAGCGAGCAGATCGCCGGTGGCGAAGGCGTCGCCGGGATTCCAGAAGATGGTGCGATCCGAAAAACGCCGGATCTCCGGTTTGCGGGTATGGTCCTGGTAGTCCTGATGACAGAGCACATTGACGAAAGCCTCCCGGAAAGCGATAAAATCGGCAGGCGTGTCGTTCCGCTCCATGGTCGCCGGGTCGAGGCGGAACGGGACGGAGGCGAACTTCATATACCATTCCAGGAAGGAGAGCCACGCCTGAACGATGTTCGACTCCATGATCACCCTATCCAGCCAGCGCACACCGGGCGGGTTCTCGCCGAACGCGAATCCGAAACGCTGGCAGTCGGCTGCGGGACGTGGCATCATCCCGCGCAGATAGCCGTCCGAACCGAAGAGTAAAACGGCCGCGTGCGTGGGAAGCCTGCCGTGCGGCGTCTCCCGGATCAGCCCCAGTTGAAAGAGAAATTCGTTATCGTCGACTTCCGCATAGGAGCGGTTGTTGGGCCGGCTTTCGTAACGGCTTCGATACCAGGCCAGGGAACGGCGGTCGAAGCAGCGGTCCGGATCGTATTCTATGGTGAGGCTGTCCCACCGTTCCGCCGCCGCATCCCGCAGGAATCGTTCGATCTCCGTCTGCAGGCACTGCTCGTCCCCGGCGCCGCGACGGATGTAGCACTGTCGGATGTCTCCTCTGAGATAGACGGGTTTTTCGCTGCGCGACGCCTCGGGGATATGGAAAACGAGCACAACCTTGTCTTCGACTTCGAAGCGTTCCGCTTCCGCGTTTATTCTGCGATTCAGCTTATCGCCGGTCCGCAGCGCGCTGAGAAAGTCGTTTTGCACCTTGTCCGGAGCATCGACCCCCGCGATCTCCAGTTCACCCTCGGAGTCCTTCACACCGAACACCAGAGTGCCGCCCTCGGTATTGGCGAAGGCGGAGACCGTCCGATACGCATCTTCGGAAACGCCCTTCCGCGATCTCTTGCATTCAAGATCGCTCCATTCCGGCTGCTTCAGTCTGGCGATAAGTTCCTCTTTTTTCATTCCGTTGCCTCCATGCAGGAAGGATAGAACAAGAAGCCGCCTACATTCACTCTCGCGAGCACCGTTCACTCCCTATCGTGAGGCGGCTCAGCGGCGAATATCGTCAGCTTCAGTTCGGCGTCGTCGAGCAGGAGATATTCCGGCCTCCTCCCGGACAACGCCTCGCTCTCGGTGATGATGATCGGAACGCCTTCGCCTCTTCTGTCCATGATGTAGCTCCGCTTGCTGCCCGTCGCCTCTACGTTCATTGGGCATCGGGCAAGGAGCGAGCTGAGCAGTTCGTTCCTGGCGGACTGTCGCTGGGAGATACTTTCGACAGTCATCGTGTTCGGGATCGTACCGGGAGAGAAGAGTTCCAGCCTGTCCGTAAAAACGTGCAATCGAATCTTGGAACCGTAGATCGAGTAGTCTCGGTGAGCAACCGCATTCGTCACCGCCTCGAAAACAGCGTTCATCGAAAACTGCGGCGTCTCGATTCTATTGGGGGCTTTTACGGCGAACACCCGCGTGTTTCGTTCGACGAATTTGCAGGCCTCCCTTATTTGAACGTCCAGCGGACCGACGATATCCTTCGCGTCCAGTTGGTACGCGGCGTTCCGCTCGGCGCCGCGATAGCATACGGCTTGAATGAAAGCGCTGGAAAGGTACGATTCCGGCGCGTCCGAAGCCATGAGAATACCGCTCACCGTCGCTCGAATGCTCCCGTCTTCGTCTTTGGCGATCAGTTTCATCTTCCCGAGGAAATCCCGGTCGTCCTTCGGCGAGAGCACCGTTCGGAAGCGCTCCCAAAGTTTGGGATTCAGGTCGTCGAGCGAAGTACCGGGGACGGTCTGTTCGTCGAAGCGGATGAGACGCGCCTGACTGCGCTGCTGAAAGAGCCGCGCCAGGACGTCCGGCTTCATCTCCCGCTTGGCGCTTCCGATGCGGCGAAAATAACCGTTCGGGCTTTTATGGACGAAGAGACTGCGAGGGACGTCTATTCTCAGGATGATTTTTTCATCTCCCTGGCCCGCGGATACCAAGAGTTTGCGTAGAACGCAATCCAGCGGAGGAGTTATCGAATCGTTGCATATCGAACGAATCCAGCTTTCGACACTGTCGATCTTCTCCGGTGGTATCCCGAGAATTTCTCTGCTCTTGTCGTCGACGCCCAGCACAACTATGCCGGTCGCAGTGTTCGCCATGGCCGCCAGTTCGTCCGCCATGCCGTCCTTGTGCGGGCCGACGACTCTGTCGCCTCTGAATTCCAAAGCCTTGAGTTCGAGCACGGAGTCCTCGCCAAGAGCGATTTGTTTCAGCAGATCAGCCGTATTCTCGTACATAATCGACCTCCGTTCTCGCGCCTTCTCGCGTACATTCATTTCGAGCTGTCGTCGGGACTCCATCCTCAGGCTTATGCCTTGTCGTTGCGGATGGCGGGGCGGACGTAACACGCTCGATCCACTATATGTAGACGGAGGGCGCTTGTCAAACGTTTCCCCGCCTCGCCGGCCCGACTACCCGAACCTCTCCCGCATACGCCTCCTCTCCCACCTTGACACCGTATGAACGCGAAGGGTATTATTCAGTATGAAGAAGTTTGTTGTATCGTAACACAACACCATGTACGTCGCAGATGTTCGGGAATCCGGTGAAAAACCGGAACGGCCCCGCCACTGTAACCGTGACGAAACCGCACTGCCACCGGAGTTTTTCGGGAAGGCGCGGATTGAGGATGAACGGGAGTCAGGAGACCGGTCTGCGATGCGATGCCAGGAAGCGTCTGCGCGGGCGGAGGCTGCTTGACCGGGAGAGGGGGTATCCCTCTCTATATACTGTTGTTCATCGATGAAAGGCCGCCCGCGCACCGGGGCGGTCTTTTTTTGTCTTTGAAAATTCACGAAGAGAGGATGCCGAAGATGGATACCGAAATTCAGGCTCACGTTCAGGAAACGGCGCCGGTAGCGTTCGACGAGTTCCCTCCCTCGTCCTACGAGGAGTGGCGCAAGGAGGCGGAAACGGCGCTCAAGGGAGCGCCGTTCGACAAGAAGATGTACACGAAAACCTACGAGGGAATCACGCTCGAACCGCTCTACACGGCGGACCACGCGAAGGAGAAGGGGTGGGAGGGCGCGCTTCCGGGCGTCTTCCCGTTCCTTCGCGGAACCGACGCTTCGGGGTACATCGCCGCCCCCTGGCGGATCGCCCAGGCTGTCGACGCTCCGCTTCCGGAGGAGGCGAACCGCATTCTCCGCACGGAACTGGAGAAAGGGGGGACCTGCGTTCACCTCGTGCTCGACCGCGCGTCGCGAAACGGCGCGACGCCGGATCTTCAGGAGGAGGAACGGGGAGTCTCGATCTGCACGCTGCAGGACTTCGACGACGTCTTCAGGGAAATCGATCCGACGCGGAACGAAATGCACATCCATGCGGGCTACTCCGCCGCCCCGCTGCTGGGGCTGTTCGCGGCCCGTCTGCGGGCGCACGGAAGGCGCCATGAGGTGAAGTCGCTCTCCGGCTGCGTCGGGGCGGACCCTCTGGGCTCGCTCGCCGAGGAGGGGTCGCTCCCGGCGCCGATGGACGAAATCTACGACGAGATGGCGCTTTCCCTCTTCTGGGCCGCCGAAAACGCTCCGCGCATGAAGACCGTACTGGTGCGCGGCGACGTCTATCACGACGGCGGCGCGGACGCGGCGCGCGAGATCGCCTGCATGGCCGCCACAGGCATCGCCTATCTCAAGGCGATGCTGCGCAGAGGGGTTCCCTTGGCGGAGGTCGCGGCGCGGACACGCTTTTTCACCTCCGTCGGCGCGAACTTTTTCATGGAGGTCGCCAAGATCCGCGCGCTGCGCTCCGTCTGGGCCCGTATCGTCAAGGAGTTCGGCGGCGAGGAGAAAGAGTGCGCGCTCGACCTCTTCGCCCGGACGTCCGCGTTCACGCAGAGCGTCCGCGACCCGTACGTCAACATGCTACGGGCGACTTCGCAGGCCTTCGCCGCAGTCGTCGGCGGCGTGCGCGGGTTGCACGTCGCCTGCTTCGACGAGGCGATTCGCCCCTCGAACGAGCAGTCGCGCCGGACGGCCCGAAACATCCAGCTCATGCTGCGGAGCGAGTTCGACCTGTTGCAGCCCGTCGATCCGTCCGGCGGGTCGTGGTACGTCGAAACGCTGACGGCGCAGCTCGCCGAAAAAGCGTGGGCTGAGATGCAGAAGATCGAGGGCGAGGGAGGAATGGAGGCGGCCCTTCTCGCGGGCGGAATTCAGCACCGGATTCAGGGAGTGCTGGAGGAGCGGTTCAAGAAGCTCGCCGTCAGATCCGACCGCGCCGTGGGAACGAACATGTACGCCAATACGACGGAACTTCCCCTGGAGTTCGAGTCCGATAATGAATCGCTCCGCCGCAAGCGTCTGGAGGATATCAAGCATTTCGTCGCCGACGTGGACGAGATTCATCGGGACGCCATGCTCGCCGCGCTCCCCGAAGCGGTCGGAGGGGAACCGGAAAGGTTCGTGGGCACGGTCGCCGAGGCGTTCCTCGCCGGGGCCACGATCCAGGAGGTCAGAGGGGCGCTGCTCGACGGCGCGACGGGCGGACCGCGCGTCGCCCCCGTCGTCAAGCGCCGCTGGACCGAGCAGTTCGAGGCGCTCCGCGGACGCAGCGACAAGTACAAAGCCTCCGCCGGCAGGGGCATCCGCGTCTTTTTGGCCTCGATGGGCCCCGTGTCGCAGCACAAGGCCCGCGCGGACTTCACCGCGGGGTTCATGGAGGCGGGGAACTTCGAGGTGCTGGGGAACAACGGCTTCGCCTCGGTGGACGAGGCCGTCGCCGCCGCGTCCGAATCGGGCGCCGACGTCGCGGTGATCTGCTCCACCGACGAGACCTATCCGGAGTTGGTTCCCCCGCTCGCGCGAGGAATCAAGAGCGCATGCCCAAAGACGACGGTGCTGCTCGCGGGCGCTCCCGTCCCGGAGATGGAAAGCGTCTACCGGGAGGCGGGCGTGGACGACTTCATCCACGTCAGGGCGGACTGTCTCCGCGTCCTCTCCGACATCCAGAAGAAAAGAGGCGCGTATCGATGAGTCCGACGCCGGATTTCGCACGCATCGCCTTTTCCTCGAAGGGCTCCGCGCCCGCGCCGACCTTCGAGGAGTGGAAGGAGAGCTTCGAACGAGCGGCGGGAGCGCCGTTCGACGAACTCTTCCGGCGGACGATGGAGCAGATCGAGGTCGCCCCGCTCTACACGGAGGACGTGTACGCCGAAACGCCGCATATCCGGTACACGGCGGGCATCCCTCCCTTTCTGCGCGGCCCCTACCCCACCATGTACGTGACGCAGCCGTGGACCGTCCGCCAGTACGCGGGCTTCTCGACCGCCGAGGAGAGCAACGCCTTCTACCGGCGCAACCTGGCGGCGGGACAGAAGGGGCTCTCCATCGCGTTCGACCTGGCCACGCACAGGGGGTACGACTCGGACCATCCGAGGGTGGTGGGCGACGTGGGCAAGGCGGGCGTCGCGGTCGACTCCATACTGGACATGGAGATTCTCTTTTCCGGCATACCGCTGGACCGGATGTCGGTCTCCATGACGATGAACGGCGCGGTCTTGCCGGTGATGGCCTTCTACATCCTCGCCGCGGAGGAGCAGGGCGTGGACAAGTCGGTGCTCACCGGCACCATTCAGAACGACATCCTCAAGGAGTTCATGGTCCGCAACACCTACATCTACCCTCCGACGCCCTCGATGCGGATCATCGGCGACATCTTCGCCTACACGTCGAAGCGCATGCCGAAGTTCAACAGCATCAGCATCTCCGGCTACCACATGCAGGAGGCGGGGGCCACGGCCGACATCGAACTGGCCTACACGCTGGCGGACGGGCTGGAGTATCTTCGCACCGGCTGCGCGGCCGGGCTGGGGATCGACGACTTCGCTCCTCGTCTCTCTTTCTTCTGGGCCATCGGCAAGAACTACTTCATGGAGGTGGCGAAGATGCGCGCGGCCCGGATGCTCTGGGCGAAGATCGTCAAAGGTTTCGGCCCGAAGAAGGCCAAGTCGATGGCGCTGCGCACCCACTGCCAGACGTCGGGATGGAGCCTCACCGCGCAGGATCCCTTCAACAACGTCGCCAGGACGTGCGTCGAGGCGATGGCGGCGGCGCTCGGGCACACCCAGTCGCTCCACACCAACGCGCTCGACGAGGCCATCGCGCTGCCGACGGATTTCTCCGCCCGTATCGCGCGGAACACGCAGCTCTACATCCAGGACGAGACGAGCGTCTGCAAGGTGATCGATCCGTGGGGGGGCTCGTTCTACGTGGAGTACCTCACCGACCGGCTCGTCCGGCGGGGGTGGGCGCACATTCAGGAGGTCGAGGAACTCGGCGGCATGTCCAAGGCTATCGATACCGGCCTGCCGAAGATGCGCATCGAGGAGGCGGCGGCGCGCAGGCAGGCCCGCATCGACTCGGGGAGCGAGAAGATTCTCGGTGTCAACGCCTTCCGCCTCGACAAGGAAGATCCGCTGGACACTCTGGAGGTGGACAACTCCGCCGTCCGTCAGGCGCAGATCGACAGGCTCGCGAAACTGCGGGCGAACAGGGACGACGCGAAAGTGCGCGCATCCCTGGACGCGATCACCCGCTCCATGGAGAGCGGCGAGGGGAATCTTCTGGAACTGGCCGTGGAGGCGGCTCGCGCTCGCGCCAGCCTGGGCGAGATTTCCGACGCCGTCGAGAAGGTCTGCGGACGTCACAAAGCGGTCGTACGCTCCATCTCGGGAGTCTACAGCAGCGAATTCGCCGACGAAGAGATCATCGAAGAGGTGCGGCGGATGACCGACGACTTCGAGAAGCGGGAAGGCCGGCGTCCCCGTATCCTGGTCGCCAAGATGGGACAGGACGGACACGACAGAGGCGCGAAGGTGGTCGCCACCGCGTACGCCGACATGGGGTTCGACGTCGACGTCGGGCCGCTCTTTCAGACGCCGGAGGAGACCGCGCAGGACGCGGTGGACAACGACGTCCACATCGTCGGCATGAGTTCGCTGGCCGCCGGGCACAAAACGCTGCTCCCCCAGCTTGTGGAAGAGCTGCGCAAGCGTGGGCGGGAAGACATCATGGTGATCGTCGGCGGCGTCATCCCGGCTCAGGACTACGAGTTTTTGCGACGTCACGGCGCGTCGGCGATCTTCGGCCCCGGCACGGTCATTCCCGCCGCCGCGAAGGAGATGCTGGACATCCTGAACGAGCGGCTGCGCCTGGTCGAAGCGGAGGAGGAGTAGCATGGCCGCGAACGGCGGCCCCCTCAGGCCGGAGTGGGCCCCGGAGGACGCCGGAGCGGAGTTCGCGTGCCGCGTCCTGCCGGGAGTGGACGAGAGCGCCGGCGGGGAGAGCGCGCGACCGCCCGCCGGGCCGCCTCGTCCGGCGAAACCGACGGTGGACGACTACGTGGAGGGGATCCTCTCGGGCAACAGGATGCTTCTCTCCAAGGCGATCACGTTGATCGAGAGCAACGCTCCGAAGCACTTCGAAACGGGGCAGGAGATAGTGCAGCGGATTCTGCCGCACACTGGAGGAGCTATCCGGATCGGCATCACGGGCGTCCCCGGCGCGGGCAAGAGCACCGCCATCGAGGCGCTCGGCTGCCTTCTGTGCGAGATGGGGAAGAAGGTCGCCGTTCTCGCGGTGGACCCCAGCAGCAGCATCTCGCGCGGGAGCATCCTGGGCGACAAGACGCGGATGGAGAATCTTTCGCGGACGCCGAACGCCTACATCCGCCCCTCCCCCTCCGGAGGGACGCTCGGCGGCGTCACGCGCAAGAGCCGGGAGACGCTGCTGCTCTGCGAGGCGGCCGGGTACGACGTCGTCGTCGTCGAGACGGTCGGCGTCGGCCAGGGCGAGGTTACGGTCCGCGCCATGGTGGACTTCTTCCTGCTGCTCGTTCTCACCGGCGCGGGCGACGACCTGCAGGGAATAAAGAAAGGTATTCTGGAGCTGGCCGATTCGATCTGGGTGAACAAGGCCGACGGCCCGAACCGGCAAAAGGCGCTGAGCGTCCGGGCCGACTACGACCAGATACTGCACTATATCCGACCGGCGACCGAGGGGTGGCGGACGCGGGCCTACGCATGCTCCGCGCTCACCGGCGAGGGGATCGGCGACATCTGGCGCGTCGTCGAGGAGTTCCGCAAGACGGTGACGGCGTCGGGATTTCTTCGGGAGCGCCGTCGCAGTCAAACCCTGACGTGGGTCCGAAGCATGACGACGGAATATTTGCAGCACAGGATCGCCCGAAACGCCGAACTCGCCGAGTGGACGGCGAAGATCGAGCGAGAGGTCGCGCAGGAGTCGATCGCGCCGACGCTCGCCGCCCGGAAGATCATCGAGCGGATGGAAGAAACGCTGTTTCGGTGAGGGGGCGATTTCAAGAGCACGAGAAGAAATCTCGGGGACCGTCTTTTCGTGTTCTTGAAAAAAGACATTGCATCGGGTGCTATTTTTTTTCATTTTCGTGTTACCATTGTGTTCGCGAACAATCGACGTGTTTCGCCGGGATTCGCAATACGATAACGGGGAGGAACAACCAGGTATGAAACGTTTTCGCATTCCGTTCATGATCGCAACGCTCTTGGCTCTTATCGCCGCATCCGTCGGGACCGCGACGGAGAAGGACACGCTTGTGTATTCGTGGTCGAGCAACGTCGGGCTTCTCAATCCGCACATGTACTCGCCGAATCAGATGTTCGCCCAGGCCATGTCGTACGAGCCTCTCGTGAGCTACGGCGACGACGGCGTCATCGCGCCGTGCCTCGCCGAACGGTGGGAGATTTCGGACGACGGGAAGGTCTACACCTTCTTCCTCCGGAAGGGAGTCGTTTTCTCCGACGGCGAGCCATGGAACGCGGAGGCCGCGAAGAAAAACTTCGACGCCGTCATGGCGAACGCGCCGCGCCACGCGTGGATCGGCTTGACGAACCAGTTCGAAGCCGCGGAGGCCGCGGACGAGCATACGCTGAAGCTTGTGCTGAAAAACGCCTACTACCCGACGCTCCACGATCTGGCGACCATCCGTCCGTTCCGTTTCCTCTCCCCCGCCGCCTTTCCGGAGAACGGCAAGACTTCGGAGAGCATAAAAAAAGCGGTGGGAACCGGCCCCTGGGTGTTGAGCGAGACGAGGAAGGGCGAGTTCGACCTTTTCACGCGCAACGAGAAGTATTGGGGCGCGAAGCCGGCCTTCGCCAAGGTGCTGGTCAAGGTGATCACGGACAGCGAGGCGCGGATGCTCGCGCTCGAGACGGGAGAGATCGACCTCGTCTACGGCGCGGCGGGCTCCGCCGTAGCTCAGGTGGGCATTGAGAGCTTCAAGCGCCTGGAGGCGACCGGACGCTTCGAATCCGCTATTTCGGGGCCTATTTCATCGTACACGTTGGCTTTGAACTCCGGGCGGGGACCGACGGCGGACCGCGCCGTCCGCAAGGCCATCCAGCACCTTGTGGACAAAGATCTTCTCATCCGCGCCGTCTTTCTCGATATGGAGAAAAAAGCGGACTTTCTCTTCGAACCTCGGATTCCCTACTGCAACGTCGGCCTTGAGGCGTACGCCTACGACCCCGCGAAAGCGGAGGCGTTGCTGGAGGAAGCGGGATGGAAGAAAAGCGACGGCGCCGTCTTCCGTTCCAAGGAAGGAGTGGAACTCTCCATCGACATCTGCTTCGTGGGCATCGATTCGGTACAGAAAACGGTCGCCGAAGCGCTTCAGGGCGAACTGCGCAAGGCGGGCATCCGTCTCGTCCTCATAGGAGAGGAGAACGATTCCTTCTACAAGCGCCAGAAGGACGGCGACTTCGGCATGATCTACAACGACACGTGGGGAGCGCCCTACGAACCGCACGCCATGGTCAGCTCGATGCTCGTGCCCTCGCACGCGGACTTTCAGGCGCAATCCGGCCTTCCCATGAAGAAGGAGCTGGACGAGAAGATCCGCGAAGTCCTCATCAGCACCGACGAAGAGAACAGAAAAACGCTCTATCGAGAGATTCTGACGACGCTCCACGAGGAGGCCGTCTATCTGCCGCTCACCTACAAGACGTTGGTGAAGATGCACGCGAAAAACCTGACGGGAGCGGATTTCACGCCGATCAGGCAGTTCGTCCCCTTCGATCGTATGTCTTGGAAGTAAGGGGCGGAGAACGTCCAACCGAGAGCGGTTCGGACACCTCCGCCCGGCAAGGCGCGCCGGACGCCTTTTCGCGGCTCCGGCGCGCCTATCATCCCTACAGGAGAGTATTTTTATGATTCGATTCATCATCAAACGCATTCTGGTGCTTCTTCCGATTCTTCTTCTCGTCTCCGTGGTCGTCTTTCTCATTCTCCGCCTGGCCAAGGGAGACCCGGCGATGGCGTATCTGCGCATGTCCAACATCCCCCCCACGGAGCAAGCGCTCGTCGACGCGCGGATGGAACTCGGGCTCGACAAACCGATTCCCGCGCAGTACTTCGACTGGCTGAGCAAAGCGCTCCGGCTCGACTTCGGGCGCTCGTACGTCACGGGAAGGCCCGTGCTGGAGGAGATCCTTCACTATCTGCCGGCTACGCTCGTGCTCGCCGGAGCCGGACTCCTCTTCACGCTGCTTGCGAGCATCCCTCTCGGCGTCGTCGCCGCGCTGAAAAAAGACAGACTGCCCGATCATCTCCTGAGGGCGTTCTCTTTCGTCGGCGTCTCGATACCGAGCTTCTGGCTCGGCTTTCTGCTCGTGTACGCATTCGCGGTAAAACTGGGGTGGCTGCCCACCATGGGCAGGGGCGGGCCGCTCCATATGATCATGCCGGTCGTCACGCTCTCCTTCATGTCCATCGCCATCAACGTCCGCTTCCTGCGGGCCAATCTGCTGGAGCACATCCGTTCCCGCTCGACGCTCTACGCCCGCGCCCGGGGCGTCTCCGAACGGCGCATCGTCTGGGTCCACGTGATGCGGAACTCCATGATTCCTGTAGTCACGGCCATCGGCATGCATCTTGGAGAGATGCTCGGCGGCGCCGTGCTCGTCGAGAACATCTTCTCATGGCCGGGAGTGGGGCGCTTCGCGGTGCAGGCGGTCTTCAACCGCGACTACCCGGTGCTCCAGTGCTTCATCCTGATGATGACGGTGATCTTCGTCCTCTGCAATCTCTTCGTCGACATCCTCTACGCCTTCATCGATCCTAGAATACGACTGGCGGGTGAACAGCGATGATGCGCGGCATGCTCGGAAAAGGAATCGTCCGCCTCTCTCTGGCGCTTCTCCTGATAGTGGGCGCGCTCGCCCTGAGCGCCCCGTGGCTCGGCCTCCCCGACCCGGAGGAGGTGAACCTGGCGGAAAAGCTCGCGGCCCCAAGCGCGCAACATCTGCTGGGGACGGACCACCTTGGGCGCGACGTGCTCTCCCGGCTGATCTTCGGCTCGCGCGTCTCCATCGGCTCGGTCTTCGCCATCCTGCTGCTCATCGTGGGGTTCAGCACCTTCGCGGGAAGCCTGGCCGGATTCGCGGGGGGCGCGGTCGACAGCGCGCTCATGAGAATCTGCGACATCTTCCTCACCTTCCCCACGCTCATTCTGGCGATGTTCTTCGTCGGAGTTCTGGGGACGGGGCTGACCAACGTCATTCTGGCCATCTTCCTGACGCACTGGGCATGGTACGCGCGCATCGTGCGGGGGATCGTGCTTTCGCTGAAGTCGCGCGAGTTCGTGCTCGCTGCCCGCGTCGCGGGGACGAGCAGATTCCGGCTCGTCGTCCGGCACATCCTCCCTTCGCTCGCGCCGCAGGTGCTGGTGCTCGCCACGCTCGACATCGGCCACATGATGCTCCACGTGGCGGGGCTCTCCTTTCTGGGCCTCGGCGTTCAGCCCCCTCTGCCGGAGTGGGGCGTGATGATCGGCGACGCGCGCCAGTTCATCTGGACGCAGCCGCAGCTTCTGCTCTACCCGGGGCTTGCGATCTTCGTCGTCGTGATGGCCTTCAACCTGCTGGGAGACGCGATGCGCGACGCGCTCGACCGCTCCGGCATGCTCGAGGAGGCGGTGAAATGAGCGCGCTGCTGGAGGTTCGCGATCTGCGCGTCGAAACGGTCGCCGCGCCGGTGAAGGAGCTTGTGCGCGGCGTGTCGTTCGACGTCCGGGCGGGGGAGACGACGTGCATCGTCGGCGCGAGCGGATCGGGGAAGTCGCTCTCGTGCCTCTCCGTACCCGGCCTGCTGCCTCAGGGGGTGCGCCGGACGGGAGGAGAGATCTTCTTCCGGGGGGAGCGTCTCGACGACGCCGCTCCCGAGGCGTTGACGCGGCTTCGGGGTTCGGCCGTCTCGATGGTGATGCAGAGTCCTATGAGCTGCTTCGATCCGATATTCTCGATAGAGAGCCACTTCCGGGAGACGCTCCGAGCGCACGGCGTGCGCGGTCGTCGCGCCATGGACGAAAGAATAACGGCGGCGCTCGCGGAGGTCGGCTTCGAGGACGATCCGGCGATACGGCACGCCTACCCCTTCCAGCTCAGCGGCGGCATGCTGCAGCGGACGATGCTCGCCATCGCGCTGATGCTCGACCCCGAGCTGCTGATCGCCGACGAGGCGACGAGCGATCTGGACACGGTCGCCCAGGCGCGGGTGCTCGACCTGATCGACGCGGCGCGCCGCCGCCGGAAGATGGGCGTGCTGCTGGTGACGCACGACTTCGGCGTGGCGGCCCGCATGGCGCACCAACTGATGGTGATGGACGGCGGAACGGTCGTCGAACGGGGACAGGTGGAGGATCTGTTCGCGGCCCCGTCCCACGAATGCACGAAGGCGCTGCTGGCGGCCCACGGGAAGTTGTGCGCACGGATGAGAGAGGAGGAGCGCGCGGTATGACGAGTCTGATTTCCGCGAAAGGGGTGCACCGGCTGTACCGTCGGGGCGGCTTCTTTCGGAAGGCGGAGCCGCTTCACGTGCTCCGGGGCGTGGATCTGGAGATCCGCGAGGGTGAGGCCGTCGGGCTCGTCGGACGGAGCGGCTGCGGCAAGAGCACGCTCGGCCGCGTCGTACTGGGGCTGGAGCGGCCGGACGAAGGGACCGTCCTCTACGACGGGCGCGACGTCTTCGCCGCCGACGGGGAGCGGTTCAAGGAGTACCGGCGGAACGTGCAGGTGGTCTTCCAGAACGTGCAGGGGGCCGTGAATCCGCGCATGACCGCCGGCGAGATCGTGGCGGAGCCGCTGCGCAACTTTCTCGGGCTCTCGAAGAAGGAGGCCGTCGAACGTTCGCGCCCCCTCCTCGAACAGGTGGGGCTGAAAAGTTCCGACGCCGACAAGTTCCCGGCGCACTTCAGCGGCGGCGAACTCCAGAGGGTGTGCATCGCCCGCGCGCTCGCGCCGGAGCCGAAGGCCGTCGTCTTCGACGAGGCGGTCAGCAGCCTCGACATGCTGGTGCAGGCCCGCGTGCTCGACCTGATACGGAAGATCCGCGACGAACGGGGGCTCGCCTGCCTCTTCATCTCGCACGACCTCCGGGTGGTCGCGGGGCTGTGCGACGAGGTCGCCCTGATGGCCGACGGCGTGATCGCCGCGCGGGAGCGCAGCGTCGCCGCCCTGGCCGCCTCGGGACACCCCGCCATCAAGCGTCTGCTGGAGTCGGTTCCGCCGTCCCGCCCGCTGCACTGCCGCGAGCGCGCGGCGACGGACGGGGAACCGGAGGCCCTTCCGGTGCATGTCGCCGCGGGGGTATCGCAGGCCGCGATGTAGGAAGGAGATATTCGTTCTCCACATAGATAACGGGAGAGTAGCTCTGCTCTCCCGTTATCTATGTGCTCTTTCCGATCGCTTTTCTGTATTGTGTAGGAGAGACCCCCATAATTCTCGTAAAATTTCTATAGAACGTCGAAATGTCGTCATATCCAACAAGCGTCGCAATTTCGTGAAGGGGGAGCGACTCGACCAACAAGAGGGACACCGCCTGCTCTATACGTTTTTTGTTGATATACCGCTTTAAAGGAACACCGGCGATTTGCGGAAATAGAAAGCAGAAGGTGGAGCGAGAGAGCATGAATTTTCTAGCAAGATCAATCAACGTCAATGGCTTCATATAGTTCATATCAATATGTTTTATACAGGCTCGTATTGAATCGTGATACTCGTTGATTCCTCTGAGTTGTTTTTCTCCGTCGGGTTCCGCGAAGTAGTTTCTCGACAACAGCACCAGGATGGATGCGATAAGATGGCTTGCCATTGTGGCATCTCTTGCCGGATCCAAAGTACATTCACGCAATAAACAGTCCAGCAAAGACTCCAGAAGGACTTCTTCCGCACCATTCAAACGAATCTTCAATCGAATATCCAGCTTCTTACCCAAGAATGAATTAATCTGAAGCGCCATTAAAAATTTATAGGCGTCCGAGGAAAAAAACCCCGGATAAAAAACCTGTTCCTGAAAAGAAAGAGAAAAGAACTCCGTTCTTTCATTTCTGGAGACGATGCTATGAGTAAATACAGGAGGGATAATGAAGGCGTCGCCTTTTACCAGAGTAACCTCTTTTTCTCCCTGTTGATGCACTATATCGCCGCACGTTACGAAACAAATTTGGAAATAATCATGATGATGCGGAGATTCCGCAACGATGCTGCTGTTTAATTTGTAAATATGATAAAAGCGCGAAGAACTCTTAAAATAGTCAAGTGTAATTTCTCGCCCTTCCATCGACCTCACCTCGACATCATACTTGTTCCGCTTCGATCCGGCGAAGTACGGCAATCAGAGATCGAAGCCGATTCCATACTAAAGCTACCCGCCCCTCGAAGTCAAGGTTCTTCATCGTCTCACTCGGTAGCCTGTAGAGCGCCGTCACGAACTCTACAAGCGAGAGAAATGCTGAAAAGAATTTGCAAACAAAGATAAATATTTTTACCCAGTTTCCTAATATCAAAAAAACGGCTCATTAACCAAGGAAGGAGCGCTCAAAAAACCGCTCCTTCCTTTTATCTTTCTTTACCATAGACTGCGCACATTCCCTAAGTACTCATGCAGTCTCACTATTACAATTTCGCAATTCTATTCTTCTTCTAGTATAATTTTGTGTAACCAAAACAACTCGATATTCCTAACTCAGCAAGCGCCTTTTTTCTATTTTCGTCCACCGAACGATTGATTCCATCGAATAAATTGCGCCCATGGCAGTCGATATCGACGACAAACGGCCCCAACCTGTCGAGCCGTAAGTGCCATGCCGCCTCGATGCTTCCCAACTCATCGAAAAGATGAACTCCCTCGATACGAATCGCATCGACCCATAGATTCGGACTTACCGAGCGGGGAGAAACATGAACGCAACGTTTTTGTTTCATCATCTCGATCGTGCGGCTTCCCATAGTCGTTTTCCCGCATATCAATTTGAGCCCCCATTCCTCCACGGAACGCGCTCCCCATTTTTCAAAACGGATGCTCGACGTAGGCATAAAGGAGACCAACTTCCACTGACCGTCCTTAAGGATCACGATCGGGCCGGTATGAATCAGCATATTTCTGACGTTCGTCGAAAAAGGGAGTTCATGATCTTCGTCGAAGACATATCTATGAAGCCGGGAGCGACAGGTGAACGCGGCGCCGCTAAGGTAGACGCTGTCCCCGATTTCAAGCTGTTCCACATCTTCGTCGCGAAGAGGCGCGCTCAATGTGTATTCCGCCACCACGCCCTACCTCCCCTCGAACCAATCAGGCTGTTGCATCGGCTGGACCGAGGAATCTCCCAGTATGCGGCTGCTCGCACGACGTGCAATCATACAATTGCTGCTTGTCGCGACGACGACGCCGGCGATGTGAGTGTAAGCATATTCGATGTTGACCGCGAAAACCGAAGTGCTCCCGCCCGCCCCCATGATTCCTACCCCGAGACTATTGAGGGCGACATACAAATCTTGTTCAATTTTCGCAATCATAGGCTCCGGATGCCGAGAACCTATCGTTCGCAGACATGCGGCTTCTTTTGCGAGATTCGCCGCGATATTCGCGGTTCCTCCGATACCGATACCCAGAATCGACGGCGGACATATGGCTCCGGCACGGGTCGAGTCGACGAAGCTGTCGATCACGAACTTTTCTATTCCGGAGATACCATCCGCAAACGCCACGACACGATGCCTTGTGCCGCCGAAACACTCCGACCCCCCACCTTTTGCGACATAAGTAATTTCCAAATTCTCCCCGGGTACAAAACGATACGTGAAATCCGGGATGTTCATTCCCACGTTGTCGCCGGGATCGGCTCCGGTAAGAGGATGCTTCATCGTAGAGCGAAGGTACCCCTTGCGCGTCGCGTTGCGCACTGCGCTTCGCGCGGCATCCTCAAGACCCGTGAAACCTCCTTCGAACGCACACTCGTCTCCCACTTTGAAATAAAAGATGGGCCACCCCGTATCCGGACAGGCGGGAGTCGAGTTGATCGCCGAAAGTCGTATACTTTCGAGGGTTTTCTCCAGTCCCGTTTTCGCGACCGGAAAGACCTCTCGATCGATCGCCGCGGCGAACGCTTCGCAGACATCCTCCGATAACACTGTGGAGCCCCGGCAAATAGTTTCGAACAGAACCCTTTCATAGAGCGATCTCTTAATCACGCCAACTCCCTCTTTCTATTCCATCGCACGCCGCGACGCCGTTTTTAAAACGGGCCGATATTCATCACCGTTGCGATTGCAAGGAAAACGGCGCCGATGACTAGATTCAGAAGCAGCCATTTCCAAATATACTGCAACCACTTACCGAAGGGAATGCCGCCAAAGGCCAGCCCCGCCATCAGAACGGAGGACATGGGAAGAATCTGATTCGTGAAACCGTCTCCGAACTGAAATGCCAGAACCACCGTCTGTTGCGTGAGTCCAAGCACATCGCCCACGGGCGAGAGGATCGGGATGACGGTAGCGGCCTGTCCGGATCCCGAGGTAATGAAAGTATTGATAATGATATTGACAACATACATAACCTGGGCGGCCACGACTTTCGGCAAACCTGTCATTAAGCCGGCGAGACCATGAACTATGGTATCTATGATGTTTCCGTTTGCCAGCACAACGCCGATTCCTGCGGAAATGCCCACGATAAGAGCGCCGAAGGTGATTTTCTCACACCCTTTGACGAAAATTTTCGCGATTTCGCTCGGGCTAAAACCGTAGATAAAACCGCACGCCAAACCGGTAGCAAGGAAAACCGCCGGAATAGCATCGTTTGCGCTCCAAGACTCCACGGCGCCGTAGACAACGAACCCGAACCCGATAAGAAAAGCCAGCAGAACCATCCGCCTACGGGAAGTGAGTTCGAAGATCCGCACGTCTCCCGCTTGCGTGACGACTCCTTCGACGCCGTACACAACGCTTGCGGTCGGATCTCGCTGAAGGCGTTTCACATAGAGAGTGAGAAAGATGGAACCCGCCGCCCAAAGCACCGCGGTCACGATCAAACGAAATTCCCAGCCGGAAAACATGGGCAATCCTATGATCGCCTGTGCTATACCCGTAGTAGGAGCGACGAACGCGCCGCCGGTAAACCCCAGGTTCATTCCCATACCGACAAGAGAGACACCGACGAGAGCATCGGCGCCCAAGTTAAACGCAATCAATAATCCCAACGGGATAAAAGCCACGATGGCATTGCTGACATTGAGGGCTCCCAGTATTACGAAACAGAGCAACAGCAGCGGAATAACGATGAACGGTCGATTCCGGAAGGCATGAGCTAAACGGCCGATGGAGGCTTCAAGCGCTCCCGTCTTATTGATGATCTCCACAGAGCCGGCGATGACAACGATCATAAAAATAATACCGGCTTGTTTAATGAGCCCCTGAGGGATAGCGAGCAGCATATTCCACAGATTAACGGGCGTATTCGGAACAGTATGAAACGAGTTCGGATCCACCACTTTCCTGCCGTCAACGACTACCTTTTCATACATTCCGGCTGGGAGAATGTAACTCAATATACCGGCAATCAAAATCAGACACACAATAAGAACATAGGCATGGGGCATTTTAAAACCAAACGTTTTCTTCTCGGTTTCCATTTATTACACCTCCTCATTTTTGTGTTTCGTTTTTTTCTCAACATCCCGATTCCCCACATCTCCCCGACGTATCACCCGCCCTCCGGCGACGCCGGTCACGCGACCATGCTCCACTGCGATTTTTCCATTGACAAGTACATACTCCATACCTTGAGGGGATAGCAAAGGTTCCAGATAAGTGGCCTTATCGCAAAAAAACCCCTCGTCATAGATTGCGATATCTGCCTTGAATCCTTTTTTTAAAAAACCTCTATCGTAAAAAGCGAAACGAGTGGCGGGAAAACCCGTCATTTTTTGGATAGCGGCCTCCAGAGTGAGCACGCCTCTATCCCGCACATATTCCCTGATAATACGAGGGAAAGTACCGCTGTTGCGCGGATGAGCGCTCCAACCGAGTTTGACGGGTACCGAATCGGAACCGATCATGACCAAAGGCCATTGCACAAGAGTTTCCATATCCTCTTCCGACATCGCAAAATCAACGGCCATGGCGGTAATATCGGAATCGATCATGAGCTTTATTCCCGCGTCAAGAGGAGATATATTCAGTTCTCTGCCGATTTCCAACAATGTCTTGCCCACATGCTGTTCGTTGTTTTTCGCGATGACAAGCATCGCTTTTCCACACCCCTCGTACATCGCCTCTTCCGTCGAGTAATTCCTATGCGCATAGATACCCTCGGTTATTTTTTCGTGAAGAGAAGCGTTTCGCAGACGTTCGATCATAGCGCGTTCATCGCCCTCGCGAACCCATGCAGGCAACAGAAGAGCCTCCAATCCCATGCAGCAGGCATTGTAGGGATAAAAATCGCACGTGATATCGACGCCTCTCCCACGAGCCTGCTCTACAAGCGCGATAAAATCGCTTATCAAGTTCTTTGAATTTTTCTGATGCATCACTTTGACATGATGAATTTGGCCTGGAATGCGATTTTTTTCCGCGACTTCGATGACGTCCCGAACAGCGTCGAGCCACCCGGAGGTCTCATTCCGCAGATGACAGGCGAAGGGGGCGTTGAATTCCGCCAATACCGAAGCCAACTCCACAATTTCATCGTTGTTCGAGAAAATGGCCGGCGCATAGATCAAACCAGCGCTCAGTCCTACGGCCCCTTCTTCCAACGCTTGGCGCAACATCTCCTTCATCGACGCCATGTCGTCTTCGGTCGGTTGCGCATCCGAGAGACCAAGAGCGTTGAAGCGAAGCGTCGTGTGCCCCACATAGGAGGCGAAGTTCGTGCCGAGCGGACATTTTTCCAATTCGGACAAATACTCGCCGAAGCTGTTCCAGTGCGCGTCTTCATGACGTTCTATGTTGCGCGAGGTCCTTCGTTTCAACCAGGCGGCTTTGTTCGCTTCGGCAATGGGGGCCATGGAGTTGCCGCAGCACCCGGTAATGACGGTCGTCACTCCCTGCAACAGCTTGTCTTCTACTAGGCGATTGACAAAACCTGCAAATTCAAAGGGGACAAGATCGTAATGGGTATGCGTATCGATGAAACCGGGGCAAACAACTTTCCCCGCCGCGTCGATTTCGATATCGGCTCGGCACCCCTTAAACTTGCCGATCTCGGCGATGCTATCGCCGGTAATCGCAACATCCGCCATATACCAAGGCGTCCCTGAACCATCCACTACCCTGCCGTTTCTGATGATCGTGCCGAAATGCATCGTCGTTTCCTCACAACCCATTCATACTGTCCGCGACAAACTGAACAAAAACCCGAACGGCTATCGACAACGCGTCTTCGTCAATGTCCCAGTCGTTCCGGTGCGGCATGCTCACAATTCCCTTCGCTTCGTTTCGACTGCCTATCCGGAAAAAAACCCCCGGTTTTCGAGTCTGATAGAAGGCAAAGTCCTCCGAACTCATCTTGGGCTTCTCCATGACGACGACGTTCTCTTTGCCTACCGTTTTTTCTGCGGACGCCATCAATCTCGATGTAATAAACGGATCGTTCACCACCGCCGGCAGGTATTTTTCAACGGTAAGACACCCTTCCCCGCCCATCTCCCGAGATATCGAATGAACGATCTCATCCGCCCTCCGCATGATGAATTTCGCCACTTCCTCCGAATGCGTCCTGACGGTTCCCTCCATCCCGCAGTGATCGGCAACCACATTTTTCGCGGTCCCCGCATGAAACGAGCCTATATTCATCACTCTGAGAGCGAAGGGATCGATTTCACGATTCATCATGAGTTCCAACGCCGTATAAATACGCATTCCCATCGTGATCGCGTCGACTGCCGTATGCGGAAAAACCGCATGTCCGCTTTTTCCGCGCAATTCGATGCGGAAGTCGTGACAGGACGCCATCGCCGCTCCGGGGAGAAAGCCGACCGTCCCGACATCGTAGGCGTTGTCCATATGGCATCCGATGATGATGTCGATATCGTCCATCACCCCGTCCTCGACCATCGACTTCGCCCCGCTGGCAATCCCCTCTTCGCTGGGCTGGAAGAGCAACACGACGCGACAATTCAGATCTTCCTTTATCCGGTCCAGCAGTTTTGCAACGCCGAGCAAAATGGCGGTATGCGCGTCATGTCCGCAGGCATGCATTTTTCCGTCGTATCTGGACTTGTAGTAGGATGTTTCACCGGCTTCTTGTACGGGAAGCGCATCCATATCGGCCCGGATGCCGATAGTAAAACCTCTTTTGTGCCCGTTGATGGTAGCTACGACGCTGCTTCGACCGTATTTTTCCGTGTAGGGAATCCCCATATCGCGAAGTTGCGAGGTGACCAGCTCGACTGTTCTCGGCAGATCGAATCCCGTCTCCGGGTACATATGAAGCGTTCGCCGCGTCTTTCGGAGCCACTCTTCGTCTATATTTTCGAACAGCGTTTGAAGATCCATTTTTCTTCCTCCTGTCGATCATTCTTTCGTTAGAGCAAATCCACTTCCAGATCCATCAGAGGAGCATGTTGTTGCGCCCCGTAGACATCTCTGTCTTCGAAGTTCCCGGAACAAACGGGCCTCTTTATGGTAGCTTTGATAGCATGCGCGGGCGCATAGCTCACAACGCAGAGCACATTCTCCGGTTGAATGCAATAGAGCCTCGCAATCAGCTCCGCATCGATACGGCCGGACGCGACGATCCGTTCAAACATCTCTCGCTCTTTGAATATGATATCCAGCGTCAGTTCATAGGGGCCCGCGTTTTTGGACCGAATCACTTCGGCCACATCAAGCAACCGTACCTTCATCGCACTTGCCCCCCGACTATGTTGTAGTACGTTACCGGGAAGAGTTCCGACGTTTCGTCGACCTCCAACAAATGGTAGATCGAGAAGACGTAGACTTCACCCATAGCTACATCCGACGGAGAATATGGAAAGGCCAGATTGCCCGCCGTCGCCACACGCCCGGGGTATCCGGCATGAAGCAGAATCGAGCGAGCCACTGAACAGATGGTATTCGCTTCTTCCTGCTTCGAAGCGACAGCATCGATCACAATACAAATCTCATGCCCCTCGGTATGTTGACACCGCTCAAGATCTCCCATCACGCCGTTTTTTCCGTAGACGATAAAGTCCAACGTGTACGGAAAAAGAGAACGTCTGAAATTTTCGGCCACCTGCCGCTTAACGTCTTCAAGTATGCTTTCGACTTGAGAGATAAAGATTCTGTCGCGATTCCCGGCGATGGATATGGTTCGATACCCTGCAAAACGGGTTCCCTCCAATTTCACAGTTTTTTTGCCGGAATCTACGAAGCTACTGCCGGCGACCTTGACCCTTCTCTCGCTTTCCTGACAAAAAGATGTTTCCGACAAATTCAGCGCGCCGCCCGGCCCCGGCAAAAAACAAGGGTTTGACTTCTCATACAACGTATGCGCCGCCACGGAAGTCACAGTACATCGTCGCAAGGGATTCAGCGGCTCCACACTGAATGAATCGTCTCGCAAATACCCCATGATGCAGTCGGAGCCGCTCCCGGGGACGGAAGCGATACACCCGCACTCCAGTATTTTTCCCAAGTGGATCGCCAGCGCTTTGGAGTATCCCAAACGTATCGCCGGAGCTGCGAAGACGGCCGGATCATAGCATCTTCCGCATAAAACGATCTGAGCGCCGCCATCGAGCGCATCGATGATCGGTTCGACTCCCATCTGCCCTACGATATGCGCGCTGTTGCGAATATCCGCCTCCACAATCTCGGGAGCGGGAAGCAATGAAGAAATTTTGCCGTTCTTGAACTCGGAAACTACGAATTCTCTCTCCAGTTCCGCGGAGATCGTGGCAAATGAAAAGGAAAGACCGAACTCGTTCGCTATCTCGAAAACAATCTTCTTGTCTCTTTCAAGATGAGACAACGCTCCGGAACCACCCGCAGAACCGATGACAAGGGGAATATCGCGTTCGCATGCGGCTCTCATAAGCAACGTCAGGTCACGTTTTACGGCATTTTCCGTGGTAAACGATTTCCCGCTTCCCAAATAATAGGGGCCCGGATCCGTGGAGCCTGCGTCGACGGCAATCCAGTCGGGATTTTTCGCAAGCCCGATGAGGAAAGATTCTTCCGGGAAACCGTACCCAAGAATTCCTGTCGGCGACAACACTTTCACTTCTTTCAAGCAGTCCACCTTCTTCAACGAACAGTATTGAGAAAAAGCTTCTCGAAGATACTAAAGCAACTCTCCCTGAAAATGAATTGCAAAACGTCCAAAAAAATATGCAATACATACATTACACGCACAACTCATAACACCGTATGAAAAAACAATACCGTGTACATGGGATGAATTTAAGGAATCTATGAGCCACTTCGTACTCATCGACCTCGGAAACGAATTCGCCGCCGATGAAACCGTCATCTGCGAATTTCTTCGCCTTCTCGAAGCGCGCTGGGCATGATGAAATACCTTTTCGAGTGGGAAGAGCGGGATCGATTCCGAGGAGTGTTCCATACGGAAATACAAGACTGTGGAAAAAGGACACGGGCGGATAAATCTACTCCGTCCCCGCACTCTGGATTATCGATGAATTGAATGAGTGGCCGGAGTTGAAGAGCGTCACGATGGTTGTATCGATGCGCCAAGGTTAGCGGGCGAGAGTCTAGCGAAGAACGGCCCTATTATCCGAGCACTTTGAACATGGATGCGGAAAAGATCGGTATGGAGAGCCGCTCCCGTTGGGAATGAGAAATAGAGAACAGTCTTTAGAGGGTGTTCGACGTATATTCCGAGAGGGTGCGTCGCATAACCACAAGGATCACAGAGCGAAGAATACCTGTGACCGAAGCTGTTTAAGACTGAATATATCGACTATTCATTATATGGCGACCAATCTCCTGAAAAAGGAACAATCCTCGAAGAGGAGCTTCCAAAACAAACGTTTGAAATTTTCGTGGAACGCCAACTATATTCTACAGCTTTTCTCTTTAGCGCGATGCGTTTGCGCTGGTCTGGCTTGCCCCCCCCGCCGTTCCCTATCGTTTCCCCCCGAACGCCCGCAACAGCAGGTACGCGCAGACCACCGTGACCGCCGCCTGGCTCGGAATCAGAAAGATCACGGGGACGACGTTCTGCCCGAGGAAGGCCATGGCGAGCACCTTGGCCGTGAGCGCCGTCATCAGGAACGAGAGGAAGACGAGATAGACCGCCCCGAGCAGCAGGCCGAACGGAACACGCCTGATGAGCTGCACCCCCGCCACCAGCGAAAGCGGCAGCAGAAAGGCCAGGTCGAACCCCTGTACGATCAGGGTGGTGTAGTGCTCCACGGCCTTCGGAATCACCGATCCGTCGAGAAGCGGCGGGACGATCACGCCGAGCCAGAGCGCGATGACTGAGCAGGAGGAGAACAGGAGGAAAACGCCGCTCACCTTGTGGATTTTCTCCCCAGCGTACGCCGTGCGTACCTCGTCGAAGGAGAGGTCGGCGAGCGCGAGTCCGAAGGCGAAGGCGCTCGTTCCGGCGAGCAGGACGTAGACCGGGAAAAGCGCGCTGTACGTTCCCATGGCGAGGTAAAACGTGTAGGTCACCAGAAAGTAGAGCAGCGTTCCGGCGAGAAAGAGCTTGCGTCCCGCCGAACCGTCGCCCGCCCTCAGGTACGCCCGAAGAAGCAGCGGAACGGCGATGAAGAACGTCACGACGTCCTGGGCGATCCCCTGAGGAGCGACGTCCTCCGACATGTGTTGGTACACGCCGCGCCCGAAAATCCGCACGGTCTCGCCGCGGACCGAAACGTGCTCCCACGGCCCCGGGCCGCCCGAACCGAACATGCCTACCCCCGCCGCAACCGCGGCGAACACGGCGATCACGAGGACGAGACACCCCGTCGTTCTCCGAAATGAAATCCTTCGCATCCGTAGTTCACTCCCGAATCAAGAAGATGACGCGGAGGACGAAGCCGGGAAGGCTCGGTCCTCCGCGCGGAAAAAAGTCCGCCTCGCAACGGCCGACGCCGCGACTTTCCGCGCCGCCCTCTTAATAGACGCCCTTCAGTCCGTTCTCCCGAAGCACCGAGTCGAGACAGCCGACGTGGTACATGTTGTGGCCGCACAACGAGGTCAGGACACCCGCATTGGTCACCTCGGTCTTCCGCCGCTCGGACATGCCGTCGTGCCTGTCGCCGAGCGCGCCGTCGTCGAGCGCGGCGATCCATGCGTCCGCCTTCGCCTTCATCGCCTTGCCGTACTCCCTTATTTCGTCCTTCGACGGAACGGTATCGAGCGTCTCGCTGAACATCGCTACCGCCCTGCCGTACGGCTTTTCCGGAAGTTCTCCTCCGGCAGGGGCCAGAAAGTAGTCGATACAGAAGAAGGCATGGTATATCTGCTGCCAATAGAAGAAGCCGCCGCCCTTCTTCCCCCAGAGTTCATCGGGACACTCGTCGATCAAGCGGAAGAGAAAGCCCATTCCCCGCTCGTAGTAGGCCTCCATGGAGGCAACCGCGTTTCTCATTTCCATTCCTCCCATGCGCCGCCGTAGCCGGCGGCCGCTTCAAGATGTATGTTCCCCGAAGGAATTATAAACCATCGGAACGAGGACGAGAGTGAAAAAATGATACAATACATATGTATCTTCTCTGTGGCGGAATAGAGGATGTTCCACAGGGTTCGCAGACTCTCCGCAAGGATGGTGAAGAATATGCCGCGCCCTTCCATCATATCGAGTACACTGCGGCCTTCCGTCCGGGTAGCGCTTCTTCTTGTCGCGGCGTTTCTGCTCTCCACGGCGTTCTTCCCCCCCTCCGCCGCCATCGCCTCCGCGAACAGAAAAGTGTTGTTGCTTCACTCGTATCACCAGGGGTACGAGTGGGGCGACTCCGTCCACGCCGGTATCGTCGACGAACTCGACGCCTCGGGACGGGACGACGTCGATCTGTACGTCGAATATCTGGACACAACGAGAAATCCGGGAAAACGCCACTCCGAAACGATGCGCGAGCTGCTCCGGCTGCGTTATACGGAGAAGGGGATCGTCTTCGACGTCGTTATCTGCACGGACGACAACGCGTTCCGTTTTTTCCTCGACGAAGGGCCGGCACTTTTCGGCGACGTTCCGACGGTCTTTTGCGGCATCAACGACTTCACCTCCGAACAGATCGCCGGACGAAGCGACATCACCGGCGTCAACGAGAGCATCTCGCTGCGGGAGACGCTTGACATCGCCCTGAAACTGCGCCCGTCCGCGAAGCATGTCGCCGTGGTCTCCGATTCTACGATGACCGGTCGTCGCAATCTGGAGCTGCTACGGAGCGTCGAGTCACGCTTCGCCGGCGAAGCGGAGTTCCTCCATTTCAACGAGATGGAGCCGGAGGAGCTTTCGGACCGTCTAAAGCAACTGACCGCCGACGATATCGTCCTCTACCTGTCGTATCTGCTCACCCCGGAGAGAAGGGTTTTTTCCGTGAAGGAGAGCGTGCGCTTCGTTACGGCCGCGACCGCGGCCCCGGTCTTCGGATGCTGGGACTTTCTGCTCGCCCACGGCATCGTCGGGGGCAAGGTGGTCCACGGCTACTCGCAGGGGCAGGAGGCCGCGGCGCTCGCGCTGAAGATTCTCGGCGGAGCGAAGGCGGACGATCTCCCCATACTCATCGAAAGCCCCAATCGCTACGTCTTCAACGCTTCGCAGCTTGAACGCTTCGGCATCTCCGAATCGCCGCTCCCCCCGCGGTCGCTGCTCGTCAACCGGAAGCTCCCTCCGCTCCCCGAGGAGTGGAAGGGCATCGCCGAAAGCAGCTTCTTCGGGTACGAACTCTTCATGGCGCACAGCGCCCCGATGCTGCTTGTGGACCCCGAGACCGGCGTCGTGCTCGACGGCAATCCGGCGGCCCACAGTTTCTACGGCTACGGCGCGCTGCGCGGAATGCACCTCCAACGGATAGAAGCGGCGATGTCTCCCGACGAACTGAGAACGCAGCTTCGACGAGCGGGAACGATGCACTCCAATCACTTCTCCACCCGCAACCGCACGGCGGACGGTACGCTTCGAGACGTCGAAGTCTACACTTACCCGGTTTCCATCGAAGGGAGAGATATCTTCTTCTCCATGATCATCGACACGACGGACAGAATACGCGCCGAAGAAGAGGTACACCGGAGGAACCGCATCATCGCGGCCGGACTTGCCGTCGCGCTCCTCCTTCAGTCGGGCGCTTTCTATCTGCTGACTCGGAGCGAGAAGCGCTTCCGCGCATTTTTCGAACAGCACAGCGTGGGGTTCGCCATACTGGAGCAGCCGAGCGGCCGGGTGAAGGTCAACGAGCATCTGTGCGAACTCTTCGGCTACAGCCGCGAGGAGCTTGAGAAGATCTCCTGGAGGAATCTCGTCCATCCCGACGCTGCGGACGAGGTGACGACGTATCTGAAGAACAAGGCGGACGAGAAGGCCGACGAACACTCCTTCGAGACGAAGTGCGTCCGGAAGGACGGCGCCCCCGTCGACGTTTCCGTCTCGACGAAGCTGCTCAATATCTCCGGCGGAGAAATCAGCCGGGCGTTCTTCATCAGCGACATTTCGGAACGAATCCGCTCGACGGCCCTGCTCGCGGAGAAGGCCCGCGAGCTTGAACGGCATCAGGAGGCCATCATCATCAGCATGGCCGTTCTCGCGGAGTTCCGCGACGGCGGCACGGGAGAGCATATAGAGCGGACGAAATCCTACGTTCGCCTTCTCCTGGAGCGTTCGGAGGCCGAGAAACACTACCCGCAGGAGCAATTCGGGCTGATCGCCCGCTCGGCGGTGCTCCACGACATCGGAAAGGTCGGCATACCGGACAGAATCCTCCTGAAGCCAGGCCCGCTGACCCCGGAGGAGTTCGACACCGTGCGGACGCACCCGATCATCGGCGCCTACGCGATAGGAAAGGCGGAGAAGACGATCGGAGAGGCCCCGTTCCTCAAGTACGCGCGGGAGATCATCCAGTACCACCACGAAAAGTGGGACGGTTCCGGGTACCCGTACGGCTTGAAGGGAGAGGAGATCCCCTACGCGGGGCGGATCATGGCCGTCGCCGACGTCTACGACGCCCTCGTCTCGGAGCGCCCCTACAAGAAGGCGTTCCCGCACGGTAAGGCTATGGAGATCATCGTCTCGGAGTCGGGGCGTCACTTCGATCCGGAGCTTGTGGAGGTTCTGCTCGGATGCGAGGAGGAGTTCCGGGCGATCTCCGAGGGAAAAGGAGGATGTTCATGATCGCCGATATGTTCGACGTTTTTTTCTTCGACCTCGACGGAGTGATCTACATCGGCGGAGAGACGACGCCCGGAGCGGCGACGGTGCTCGACGCCCTGCGGAGCATGGGGAAGACGATCCGCTTCCTGACCAACAACCCCACCACGAGGGTGCGCATCGCCGACCGGCTGCGAGGGCACGGCATCGCGGCCGAGATGGACGAGATCGTCACCGCCGGGTCGGCCACCGCGAAGTACCTCGCCGGGGAGGGTATCGAGCGGGCGTGGGTCATCGGCGAACAGGGGCTCCATAAGGAAGTGGAACTTGCCGGGATCCTTTCCGCGAACGAGGCCGACTGCGAGGCGGTCGTCGTCGGCTGGGACGACGCGGCTACCCTCTCGACGATTCGCAGGGCGGCGTCCGCCATCAGAAAGGGAGCCCGCTTCGTCGCGACGAACATCGACAGCACATTCCCCTCTCCCGACGGGCCCGTGATGGCCGTCGGGGCGCTCGTCGAGGCGCTTCGCGTGGGCTCCGGGCAGGAACCCGCAGTGGTGGGCAAGCCGTTCGCGCCGATGTTCCGCGAGGCGCTGCACTCGGTGGACGCTCCCCCGCAGCGCGTGGTGATGACGGGCGACACGCCGGAGGTCGACATACTCGGAGCGCATCGGGCGGGCGTCACCGCCATCCTGATGGGCGACGCCCCCGTCCCGGGAGAAGGCGACTTCCGCCGTCCGGACGGGCGGATCATCTCGCTCCCCGATCTCCTCGATCCGTCGAAAAGCGTCGTCCGATGGACGCCGCCCCCGACGGAGTAGCCGAAAAGAGTTCGTTACGAAACAGGGCCGCTTTCGGCGGCGGAGAGGAATTCTTTCTTCACGCCGCCGAAGGTGAAGAGCGCGACTCCGGACAGGATGACCGCTCCCCCGATCAGCGTCGGCGCGTCCGGCAGTTCGTTGGTGAGAAGAAAACCCAGCAGCGTCGTCAGGAACGGCGTGACGAACATGTAGTTGCTGACGTACGATGTTCGCTCCGCTTTCGAGAACGCCTTGGCCCACGAAACATACGCGAGCGCGCTCGAAAAAACGCCGAGCATCAGAACATAGGAAAGGTGCGCCGCCGGCGCGTTTTTCACCTCCACGACCGAAACCGGCAAAAACACCGCGAGCATCAGCGTTCCGGCGAAGATTCCGTACATGGATGACTGGAGCGCCGAGTAAGTCTTCGTAAGCTTTCGCTGCAACAGATTGTACGCGCTGAGCGAAAGGGCCGCGAGGAGAAGCCAGAGCACGCCGCTGTTCACTGTGAACGTGCCCCCCATCAGTGTAAGGACGAGGATCCCCGCGAATTCGACCGCAATGGCCGCCCACTGGAGCGCGTACAACCGTTCCCCGTAGAAGAGCCGGGCGAAGAGCGCCGTCATCACCGGAACGGTTGCGATCACGACGCTGCTGGTAGAAGCGCTCACTGTTCTGCACCCCGAGTTGAACGACACCATGTACAGGAAGAAACCGGTCGTTCCGGCAGCGACGAACCATTTCAGGTCTCCGCGTTTCGGCGGCTTGATTCCGGCGGCGATCCCCATCGGCAGCAAGGCGCATGAAGCCGTGAAATAGCGCAAAAACCCGAGAGAAAACACGGAAAAATGACGAAGCGCCAGACGCGTGAGCACATAGGCCAAAGACCAGAAAAAAATCGTCGCCATCGCGTAAGGGTGGAACGAATCCTTGAATTTCATGGAACGCCATACCTCCCTTTTTTTCTATGCTCGATACAGGTATACTAAAGCACAAAAAACCGGTTCATTAAAGATCCACTTTTTTTCTTTTTCATTGAGCCGGTATGCGCGATAAGGAGGGTGGACGGACAATGCGCTTCCTTGAGATTCAAAAGGACCGAAAAGGTTCCCTTGCACAGCAGATTTTTGAACAGTTCCGGGTGAAGATTCTGGATGGCGAGATGGCGGCGGACGAAAAGCTTCCCTCGACGCGGGAACTGTCGCACATGCTGAACGTCTCAAGGAACACCGTGCTCGCCGCGTACGAAATGCTGGCTTCCGAGGGGTGCGTTACAAACGTCCCCGCATCGGGGGTGTATGTGAAGGAGGGAGCGGCGCGGACGGAACTCTCCGAAGAAACGGCGGGCGCCGCGCGGATGAGAGACGACGAGGAAGAAAGCGGCGCTCTCGAAGGCGTCGTCAGCTTCGACAGCGGCGTCCCGGCTCTTGATCTCATCCCCCGCAACGGCTGGCTCCGGGCGGCGAACACGGCTTTTCGGGAGGCGCCGCTTGAAGCGTTCGGGTACGACGATCCCCGGGGAAGACGCGAGTTGCGCGCGCTCCTTGCGAGCTATCTGCAACGAACGCGCGGAATTCGCTGTCACCCGGACCGGGTGCTTGTCACTTCGGGGACGAAACAGGGGTTGACGCTGCTCGCGAAAACCTTCCTCTCCCCGGGGAGCGAAGTGTTCATCGAGGATCCTTCGAACGACAACGTCCGGCGGATTTTTTCGTACCACTCGCAGCACATCGTTCCCATCCCGGTCGACTGCGAAGGCATCCGAACCGATCTGCTTCCGGAGGACAAGCGTCCGTCGTGTATTTTCGTCACTCCGTCGCATCAGTTTCCTTTAGGGGGTTCGCTTTCCATACAGCGAAGAGTTGCGCTGGTCCAGTACGCGCAGCAACGGGATTCCTACATCGTCGAAGACGACTACGACAGCGAATTCGTGTACTCCGGCCATCCGGTACGTTCGCTGCACGAGCTGGACCGCGAGAGAGTCGTCTATGTCGGGACCTTCAGTAAAATCCTCTTTCCCTCGGTCAGGCTCGGCTACCTCGTGCTGCCATACTCGCTGGTCGATCGGTGCCGGGAGTGGAAACGGCTCGGAGACCACCACTCGAACTCCCTCTACCAGCTCGCGCTGGCGCGCTTTATCGAAAGCGGCGAGCTGGAACGGCATATACTTCGGATGAAAAAGATCTATCGAAAACGGCGCGATCTGCTGATCGATCTCTTGAAACGCGCTTTCGCCGGTTCCGTCCGTATCTTCGGCGAAACCGCCGGAATGCATCTCGTCGCGGAGTTCGAGGAGGTCGTCTTTTCCCCGGAGACATTGGAACGGCTTCGAAGAGCCCGCGTCGCCGTCGTTCCGGTCGAGGAACATGCGATTATCAAAGGGAAGCACCTTGGCCGCGCCATTCTGGGGTATGCGCACCTTCCTCCCGAACTGCTGCACGAAGGAGTCGCCAGACTACGGAGAGCCCTGGAACGCTAAGCGCTCGACTTCTCGGGCTTCGAGAATCGGATTCCAGCAACGACGCGCTTTTCGCGCTTTGCAAGAGCGCTACGCACGGCGAACCTGTACGCAGCCTTGACCTTGCTTCGAACCGCCGTCCGTTATCGCAGCGCGTCGCGCAGCGTCTTCAGCGCGTCCGCGAAGTCGTAATCCCGGATTTGCTCCTCCATGAGCTTCGCCGATTCTCCAAGCAGCTCGTACAGACAGCCTCGTTCCGACTCCCAAAGTTCCGCCGCCAATGCGTCGTTCTTCTCGAGCAGAGACGCCAGACGATCCGCGACCGCCGCCGCGCGGACCGGGTCGGCTTCCTCTTCCGAAGCGTCTATCGGAGATCGCCGCGCGGAGGAGGCGCGCCGTACCTCGTCCGCGAAGGCATGCAACTCCGGAGCCAGTTCTTCCAGGCCGCGGCGCAACGAATCGGCGGAGGCTCCTTCGAACGCCCCGCTCTCCAGCGCCGCGGCCAGTTTCCGGATCCGAAAAGCGCCCAACACCCCCGCAACTCCTTTGAGGGAGTGCGCCGTATGCTTGACCGCGTCGAAGGCTCCCGACGCGAGATACCCGGCAATACTGTCCGCGTCCTCTCCGTGCTTTCGAACGAACTGATCGAGCAGGCGAAGGTAGCGCGCCACGTCTCCTTGCACCATACGGATTCCGGCGCCGACGTCCAGTCCCTCGACGGCGCGGACCGCGTCGAGCGCCGCAAAATCCTCCTCGCTCGCCGCTTCGGGGTCGAGGGGTACGAAAATTTCCTCATCAGCTCCTCCGGTCGGACGTTCCGGAAGCCATTGTACAAGGGCTTTAAAAAGCTGTTCCGGCTCCACGGGCTTCGGAACATGACCATCCATTCCCGCCTCCATACATCGCCGACGGTCTTCCTCGAAGGCGTTGGCGGTCATCGCCAGAATCGGGAGAGCCGCCCGCTCCGGAAGCCCGCGAATCGCAAGCGTCGCCTGCAGTCCGTCCATCACCGGCATCTGTACATCCATGAGGATGAGGTCGAACGTTTGCTCCCGAACCATATCCACGGCTTTTCGACCGTTTTCGGCGACGCTCGTCAGCATTCCTACGGATTCCACCAGTCGACAGGTGACATCCTGGTTGATCTCGTTATCCTCCACGACGAGGATATGCGCCCCCCGGCGTTTTTTCAACGCCTCCGCGAGATCTCCTTCGTCGGCCGCGGCATCCTCTCCTCCCGGCGAACATTGATCGGCAAGCGCGTCGTGAAGGGTGGAAGGCGTCACCGGTTTGGTCAGAATCCGAACATTCCCCAGGCGCTCCATCTCCTCCCGGGGGAGAAGATGCCCGTACGCAGTGACCATCAGCACGCAAGGCAACTTCCTCAACTTAAGCGATTGAACCAATAGAATCGCGTCGACGCCGTCCATATCCGGCAATTTGAAGTCGACGAACAGGAGTTCGTACGGATCGTCCGCCCGATCCGCCCTTGAGAGCATTTCCAGAGCGTCCGCTGCGGATGGGGCGGAATCGGGGCGAAGCCCGAACTCCGACAACATGTCCGACAATATCTCCCGGTCCGCCGGCAAGTCGTCGATGATCAAGGCGCGCTTCCCCATAAACGAAAGAACATGTTCGGCGTTTTTAGGAAGCGTTGCGGATATCTCGAAGGGAATTTCCAACCAGAACAGACTTCCACGATGCATCTCGCTCTCGACGCCGATGCGCCCTCCCAGCAGTTCGGTCAGGCGCTTGCTGATGGCCAGTCCCAGGCCGGTCCCGCCGAAACGTCGCGTCATGGAGACGTCGCCCTGCATGAAATCCGAGAAGAGGCGCTTCACCTGCTCTTCCGTCATTCCGATGCCGGTATCGCGCACTTCGAACCGCAGGAGCGCCTGATTCTCTTTCTGTTCGAGGGTTCGAGCGGAGATAAGCACCTCTCCCCGTTCGCAGAACTTGACGGCGTTCCCGACGAGATTCAGCAAGATCTGTCCGAGCCTGACTCCGTCGCCTCGGAGCACCAACGGAGCATGGTCCAGATGCACGCGCAAAGCCAATTTTTTCGCTGCGGCGGAGCTTGCGACGATATTGCATACATGGTCGACCACTCGGGCCAATTCGAAGTCCTGATTCTCAAGCTCTATTCTGTTCGCTTCGATCTTTGAGAAATCCAGGATATCGTTGATGATGTTCAACAGGTGGCGCGCCGAATCCGTTAATTTTTCCAGCTGATCGAGCTGCCGCGACGTCAGAGGATCCCGCCGTATAAGGTGCGCATAGCCGATGATCGCGTTCAGCGGGGTCCGAATTTCGTGGCTCATATTGGACAAAAACGCGCTCTTCGCCTGATTCGCGCTCTCGGCCTGGGCCTTGGCGGCGTTCAGCGCCGCCGTTCGCGATTCCACCATTTCCTCCAGATGCATACGGTAGCGATCCAGCTCCCGCACTGCATACACCTGTTCGGTGATATCCCTGACGACGCCGAGTCCGGCCAAGGGAACCCCCTTTTCATCGACTTCGAACTCCGCCCGCACCTCGACCCAACGAACTTCCTCTCCGGCCAGGATACGATGTCTGAGAGCGAAAGGCGTCCCTTCGAGCGCGGCCGCCCAGGCGTCTTCGACCTCTTCGCGGTCTTCGGGGTGAAGACGGTCGAGAAACATCTCCAGCGTAAGGGGCGTTCCCGGCTCTATGGCGAATATACGGTAGGTCTCGTCGGACCATACGAGTTCCGTTCCGCGGATATCCATATACCAATGGCCCGTTTTCGAAACCTCCTGGGCGCGCTTCAGAATGCTCTCGCTTCGGCGCAGCGCCCGGAGAGCCTCCAGCCGATCCCGGTTGAGAAAGACCATGCCGAATCTGTCCGCGACCTGGCAGCAGAAAACGATCTCGTCGCGCTCCCAGTTATGCGGGCGCCCCGTATGTTCGAAGCACATGATCCCGAGACATCGGCCCCCGAAACTGATGACGCAGTCGAGCATGGAGACGATCCCCAGAGGCTTCAGATACCCTTCGACGTACCCTTTCGTCCGGGGATCGTTTACCGCGTCGTTCGCATCCACGTATCGATTGTTCTTCACATGCTGGAATTCGTCACGAAACAGTCTCTCTTCGAGCGTCGCCCCTTTGGAATGGCGCCCGAACTCCCGCTCGTAAAGATCGACGCACTCGAGAAGGCATCCATCGTCGCTGAAAATCCATACGGAGACCCGCGCGATATCCAGGCTTTCCCCCAGCAGTTCGGTAATCTCCTTGGAGAAGAGGGCGACTTCTCCGTCGTACCCGGATTCCAAAGTTTCAATCCTGTTGAGCAGTCCGGCGTGCAGATGCAGTCGATCATTGACTCTCCGTTGCTCCCGCTCTCTGATTTTCTGCTCCGTGACGTCGCGCCAGATGACGCAAATAAAGCGGGCGCCTCCGTAATCCAAAAGAGAGGCTTTGACGACCGAATCACGAACGTCTCCGTTCCTGCACCGATGCCGGACTTCGAACTCGGTCAGGGTCCCCGCCAGAATGCGTTCGAGATTGCGCTCCACATCGCCGCGGCTCTGATCGTATTGAACGTCGAACACGGACAGCCGGGAGAATTCCTCCCGCGAATACCCCAAACGTTCGTAAGCGACGGTGTTGAAGTAGACGAAAGCGCCGCCGGCAGGCTCCAAAAGAACGATCGAATCCGTAATCCGCGCGAACATGAGTTGCAGCAGCTCCTCCTGTTCACGCAGCACTTCCGCGTTTTTCCGACGGTTCACGACATCCGTCAGACGATGCACGATCGACTTCGCAAGCACGCGTTCTTCCTGAAGAAACGGGTCTTCCCCGTCCATAGGCGGTTCCACCGCGTACGCCACCGTCAGACGGACGACGCCGCTTCGTTCCGTGACTCCTTCCGTCGTCAACATCCACGGCGTCTCGACGAACGTGGGCGCGCTGTACTCTCTCCCTGAAAACTCGATCCGGACCCAGGTGATTTCGGGGTACTGAAAACCGTCGCGCACGATAAGCGCGATGCGCTGCATCAACTCGTCGAGAGATGTATCGATATCGTCCGAAATACGAAAAATCTCGTTCATGCACTGCCATTCTTTGACTCGCTCGCGGAGCGATCGTCGCTCCTGCCGCAACGCCGCCTCGGCTTTCTTAAGCGGCGAAATATCGTTTGCGGCGATCATGACGGCCGGTTCGCCTTCGAACTCCACCATTCTCCCCGACAAGAGGACATCATAGTCGACGCCGTTCCAACCGACTATCTTCATCTCTCGGTCATGGACGACGCCTTCCTCGATCAAAAGATCCCGTATGCGCTTCCATTCGACCTCGTACTGGTACAAGCTCTTCTCGGAAACGCCACCGTCCCGCTCGGCCACGACGCCGAACAGGGCTATCGCCCGTTGATTGACGTAGCGCAACAGCCCGTCGCCGGCTCCTGTGACGACGATCGGGAAAGGGGCGTTTTCCAGAAGGTTGCGAAATCGTCTCTCGCCGGCGGCAAGCGCCTCCAAGGCGCGTTTTTCCTCCGTGATATCCCGGATGAGAGCGATGCACTTCGTTCCCACCTTGGTCGGACTAAGACGGCATTCGTAGCACCTTTGCCCGTCGGGAAACGGAAGACGGTACTCGAAGCAGCTCAACGCTCCCGTTTCAATGCTGCTTCGCATATTGCGAAGAAACATATCGGCGACGTCGGACGGAAGCACTTCGAGGACGCGCTTATTTAAAAAGACTTCCGGAGGCACATACAGGGAGGAGGATCGCATCGCTCGAAAATCCAGTATCGTTCCCTTGTCGTCGAAGAGAAAAAAAAGGTCCGGTATAGCCTGAAAGAGCGATTCGAAGAGGTCGTCCCGCTCCTCGCCGCGAACCATCGCTCCCCGAAGATCGGCGATATCCTGAATCGCCCCCTCGATTCGAACGACGCGTCCGTTCTCCGTTACGGGAAACCCCGCGGTCCTGAGCCACTTCGAAGCACCGCGCGCCGTGATGATCTCGCATTCCACCGCGAAAGGGCGGGCGTCCTCGACAGCCGTCCGGAAGGCCTCCTCCATTTTCTTTCGGCATTCTCCTTGGTAAAACGCCGCATAGTCGTCCGCGGATACTTCGCGATTCGGCTCCATATCCCAAATGTTCGCGGCTTCCTCGCTCAATTCGATCCGCCCCGTCCCGACATCGGCGCGCCACCACCCCGTCTTGGCGAGACGGCACGCCATGGCGAGCATGTTGTTCCGCCGCTCAAGTTGCGAGAAAAGATCGGCCCTTTCGTCCACGGCGCTCATTCTACGGCTCCGGTCAGTCGTCCGCCAGGGCTCGATGTATCTCGGCGAATTCTCCAAGCTCCGATTCGAACGCGTCGACCACATCCGGATCGAACTGCGATCCCCGCTGTTCCATGATGTACGCGTTCGCCTCGACCGCGCTCCAGGCCGATTTATACGGACGATCGCTGGTCAGCGCGTCGAAAACGTCCGCCAACGCCATGATTCGGGCCGACAGGGGGATCTCCTCCCCTTTCAGACCATCCGGGTATCCCGTTCCGTCCCATCGTTCATGGTGGAACCGGGCTATCGTTTCCGCCTCTTCAAGAATGCGGAGCGACATCGGTTTCACATCGGAAAACCCTCCGCTCCGGGCAAGCAGAGCTTTGTCGATCGCGTTGCGAATGGCGTTTCCACCGATATCCGTATGTGTTTTCATGATCTCGAACTCCTCGGGCGTCAAAGACCCCGGCTTGAGGAGAATCGAATCCGGGATTCCTATCTTTCCTATATCATGCAACGGAGAAGCCTTTACGAGAACATCGATCCCGTCTTTCGTTCCGTCCGGAAACCGCTCCGCGGACATCAGCCTGCGCGCCAGCAACTCGACATAGGATCGAGTGCGAACGATATGATTGGCCGTTTCCGTATCTCTGGTTTCCACCAGTTGAGCAATCACGATGAGGCTGATGTCTTGAATAAGCTGGTTTTCCCTCAATCGGCGATCGACCTCGGCTTCGAGCCACTCGTTTTGATTTTTCAGAAGCTCGCGCGCCTCTTTGAACTCCAACTGCGCCCGAACCCTGGCCAGCACGACGATCGGTTTGAACGGTTTCGTTATATAATCGACCGCGCCCAGAAGCAGGCCTTTTTCTTCGTCGACGTCGCTGTTCAAGGAAGAGAGAAAGACGACGGGAATATCCCGCGTATCCCGGTTCTCCCGCATTTTAGAGAGAACCTCGTACCCGTCCATGCCGGGCATCATAATATCCAGGAGGACCAAATCCGGATACGGAGCGATACTGGCGTTCCGCAGCGCGTCTTCTCCGCTCTTGCAGACTCTCACAACGAAAAACGGCGTCAGCACTTTCGAGAGGATCGAGAGATTGACGGGTTCGTCGTCGACAATCAGAATCTCTCGTTTACGCCTGTCATCACCGATTGCATATTTTGAAAAAAAACGTTCATAACGCGGCATTTCCGTCGACATGTCCATTCGATTCCCCCCTCTACACAACTTCGGGAACTCGATGAAAACTTTCTCAAGCCTCTATGGAGTTCCTCTTCTGTTTCGGCCATCAGCTCATCGAAGCGAGGAGATACCCTGTGACGATGGAGGCGGCCCAAAGCAGCGCGCCGAAGAGCATCCCCTGCGCGCCCACCTTCTTCAGGACGTCTCGGTGGAGGCCGAAGCCGACTATGTAAAGCGCGACCGCCATCAGCACCTTCCCGGCGGATGCAAGCGACTTGAAGAGCGGAGCGAAGGGGAGGACCGACGCCGTCATCGATGCCAGCAAAAAGAGGACGATGAAGAGCGGTACCGAGAGTTTCCCCTTCTCCCCCTGGCGCAGCGAGATCAGGAAGACGATCGGCGTGATCCAGAGTGTACGGGTGAGCTTCATGATGGTCGCCGTGCGCAGCGAGGCGTCTCCAAGCACCGCGGCCGCACCCACGACCGAGCTGGTGTCGTGGATGCTCAGCGCGCACCAGACGCCGTACTGTTCGGGGGAGAGCGGCAGCAGGGACGAGAGCAGCGGAAAGGCGACGAGCGCCACGGCGTTCAGCAGAAAGACGACGCCCATGGCGACGCCGATGTCCTCGTCGCGGACCTTCATCACCGACGAGACCGCTGCGATGGCGCTCCCTCCGCAGATGGAGGTACCGAAGGTGATCAGCTTGAGCGTAGCCGCCTCCGCCCGGAAGCAGCGGAGCAAAAAGTAGCCGAGCGAGATGATGACTACGAGGCTTACGGCGGTCTGCCAGAAGCCCTGCCCCCCCACCGCGACGACATGCCGGATGTTCAGTCCGAAGCCGAAGAGAACTACCGCTGTATTCAGCGCGAGTTTCCGCATCTTCCCGAGCCCCGGAGGCGCCGCGTCGGGGGCGAGATTGCTCACGACCGCCCCGAGGACGAGCGCCGTCCCCACGGCGTACGGAGCTGTCTCGGGGATCAGCGCTGGGATAAGGGCGAGTCCGAGACACAGAAAAAAGAGTTTATAGGTACGAAGAGTCTCCACACGTATTCCTCCCTGGAAGGAGTTCGCTTTCCGGAAGAGTCGCTTTTTCCGGAAAGGGCGTTACCAAACGGCACGACTCGTTTTCAGCGGCACGCAAAAGTGTTCAGCCCCCCTGAACGAATCCGGAGGAGAGCTTCTCCAGCATCGCGGAGACGGACGCCATCTCCTCGCTTGACGCGGCGATGCTCTCGATGATCCTGGACTGCTCCTTGATGATCTTCAGCAGCGTGTCGGTACTGTCGTCGATCTCGATCGTCGAGTTCTTGAAGTACTCCAGAATCTCCTTGATCCGCCCCGCCGATTCGGAAGAACGAACCGCGAGCTTCCGCACCTCCTGCGCCACCACGCCGAATCCCTTGCCCTGGTCTCCGAGGCGCGAGGCCTCGATGGAGGCGTTGAGGCCGAGCATATTCGTCTGCTTCGCCACGCCCTCGATGACGCCGAACACCTGCTCGGTGCTCTCCACCTTGCTCACGGCCCGTGCGGTGATCGCGTTCAGCGTCTCGCCGGCGGCGCGCATCTCCTCCATCTGACCGGTCATCGTTTGGAGCGAGTCCGCGATCTGGCCGGTGGAGGCCCGCAGCAGTTCCGCCGTCTCCCTCATCGTCTCCTGCCTCGTGGTGTTCTCCGCCGTGATGACGCAGCCGACGGCCTTTCCGGAAGCGTCGAAGATCGGGACGGAGGTCGCGACGTACGGGAAGCCGAACGGCGACTCCTCCTTCTTGAACTCCTTCGCGATCTTGCGTTTTTCCATCATGCACCGGTGGCCAGCCGATCCTTCGGTGAGCTTGTCGCCGGGCTTCTTTTTGATGTCGATCGTCTTTCCCGGCATATAGACGAGGTACTCGTCGCCTTCGACGACGGCGAAGCTCATATCCCCCGGGAAGATCTCCCGGATCAGGTGCGCGATGCAGGCGAGCGCGTGCAACGCCTCCCGGCCGCTCATCGCGCCGCACACGTACGACTCTCCCGCGGGCAAACTCTCTCGTTGAGGTGCTGCCATTGTCCATCCCTCCATAATCGATAGATCCTCGCCGAAAAGAATACCACAAAGCGGGAAAGAGCGGCGCATCTTCCTCTCCTTTACGACATTCCGTACAAGAAGCGATGGGAAGAGCCTATAATGAAAAAAGCCGTGTCGTAGTATAAAATTATGATGCGACACGGAGTCCGAGAGATGACATTAACAGACAAGAGCGGAGCGACGAGAGGATGGTCCTTATGAGAAAACACCGTCGTGGAATCCCCCTGAAAACTTTCCTGACAGCGGTACTCGTGCTCGTTATTCTGACGAGTACGGGGCTCGTCGGGTATATCGCTCAACGGCACAGCCATAAAACGGTGTACGAGATGGGGCGCTTGCTGTTGCAGGAGATCTCCGCACGCATCGTCGAGCATATTCGCGCTTACTTGGATACGCCGCACCGAATCAACGAACTGAACGCGACGGCGATGGAAGAGGGGCGCTTCTCCCCCGACGATCCGGGGCCTCTGGAACGCCGCTTCTGGCGCCAGATCGGGATCTACACAACCGTTTCGAGCATCTATTTCGGCAATTCCTCCGGAGGCATCGTAAACAGCGGGAGAGAAGCCGAAGGAGACTCGCTCTACGTCATTTTCACCGAAGGGAACAAAGCGGGCCCTTTCTTCAAGTACCGAGTCGACGAAGAGGGCCGAAAAACGACGATGACGAACACCATCCCCTCGTTCGACGCCCGCGCCCGAAGCTGGTACTCGCGCGCCGCAGAGAAGGGCGGAAGCGTCTGGAGCGATATCTATATCCTCTTTACGGGGCAGGACATGGCCCTCGCGGCGAGCCGTCCCGTCTACGGAGAGGACGGCGGTTTGCTGGGCGTGGTCTCCGTGGACATCTTTCTCTCCAGGATCGAGCAGTTTCTGCGGAGTCTGAGCATAGCCGAAACGGGGATCGCTTTCGTCATGGAGCGCTCCGGTTTGCTGGTCGCCGCATCGACGGGGACCCCGGCGCTTCGTCCGCCCGAGGGAGAGGCCGCGGCGAGGCGCCTCGGCATACAGGAGAGCGAGCACCCCCTTATCGGACTTGCCGGAGAACAGTTCGCCGTACTGCACGGAAACGGCGAAACTTTCCAAAAGCCGTTGCACACCACTTTCTCCAAGAACGGGGAGAACTACCTTTTCCAGATAAGCCCGCTTCGGGATTCGTACGGCATCGACTGGCTGGCGGCGGTCATCGTACCGCAGAGCGACTTTACCGGGATGCTGGAGGATGGCAACAGGATAACGAACTTCTTCATCCTGCTGGTTCTGTCGGCCTCGGTACTGCTGGCGACGTTCGCGGCCCGGTGGCTTACAAAGCCTATTCTGCGGTTGAACGAGGCCACGGGAGCCCTTGCGAAGGGGAAGCTACCGGTCGGAATCGAAGTGGACAGCATGATCATGGAGGTGCGGGAACTCGCGAACGCCTTTAATCACATGGCCGCACGGCTGCACGGGACGATCGAGGGGCTGCATACCGAGGTCGAGCAGCGACGCCGAATCGAGAACGCACTCAGGGAGAGCGAGGAGAAACTTCGAGTGCAGGCGGCCAGAGATCACCTTACCGGCCTGCCGAACAGGCGGGCCTTCATCGATCGTTTGGAGAACGAACTGGCGAGAGTCCGGCGCTTCCGCACAAAATGCGCGCTGATGATGATCGACATCGATCACTTCAAGCTGGTGAACGATCGCAACGGACACGCCGCAGGCGACAGGGTACTGAAAGCATTTGCGAACGTCCTCGGGGCAACGCTCCGACAGGCCGATTTCGCCGGGCGCCTCGGAGGAGAGGAGTTCGGGCTGCTTCTCCCGGAGACCACTCCTTCGGCGGCGCTCGTGCTCGCCGAACGCCTTCGAAGAAAGTTCGAGGAGCTGCACGTGGAAACCTCGTCGGGAACGATCAGGTTCACCGCGAGCGTCGGTGTCGCGGCGGTTCTTCCGGAGGATGAAAGCATCGACGCACCCCTTGCCCGCGCGGACGAAGCGCTCTACCGCGCGAAAAGCAAGGGGCGCAACCGGGTGGAGGATTAGCGCGGGACTACTTGCCCACGCTCCGGCGAAACCTTTGCCGACGGATTTCGCACGTCCATCGGCGTACGCCTCCAAGCGCCCGGCAATCCGTTCTTCGCTCCAAGGTACCTTTTCATACTCTACGACAAAGACACCTTCCAGAAAAGAAGGTGTCTTTGTCGTTTGGCTCCTCGCAGTCTTAGCGAAATCTATCTATATCGCCGCGTTCTCAAGAGAGTCGGCAAGAATGAACATTTCGCCGCTCCCCGTCGACGAGCGAAGCGTCCCGGACACCCGGACGGTATCGCCGTGCCCCTTGGCCCTGAGCCACTCCTGAAGCGCCGTGTCGAAGACGCGCACCGGAAGGAAGCTGGGCCGCTCCACACCGTCATATCCGACGGTCATCTGCTTCACGGCGAATTTGAGGTAGGTTCCGTGCCGATTTCGCCCGACCATATCGCCTTTGGGCAGATGAATCGCTCCGGTAACCACAACGGAATTTTCACAGTTCAACTACAATTCAACTCCTTAAGTACAATATCCCCACCCATTAGGGTAGATGATGAAGATACCACTTTTTACCTTTTTTCGCAAATTTTTTTTCTACTTGACCAGCCCTTTTTCGCGGAGGAACGCGCCCGCGATGTCCGCAGGGTCCTCCCCTTCGTCGAATGCCAGGTTCATCGAGGCCATCGCCTGCTCGTCGATCCGTCCGCTCAGCTTTTCAACGACACCGACAAGGCCGGGGTACTTCTCCGCAAGAGCAAGAGGCAGCACGAACGCGGCGCTGTAGTCCGGGAAGAACTCCTTGTCGTCCTCAAGAAGCACGAGGTTGAATTTCCCTATCCGCGAGTCGGTCGAGTAGGCTGCGATGACCTCGACTTCTCCTTGCATCAGCGCCATGTACATCATGGCGTACTGCATCGGCAGGACGTCACGGAAGGTGATGCCGTACCGTTCCGACCAGCCGGGATAGGCGTCGAGTCTGGTGTCGAAGTTCTCGTCTCCGCCGAGCTTCCAGCCGGGCGCGTGAGCGGCCAGGTCGGACGCTTTCTTCAGAGTGTATTTCTCCGCCGTCTCGGGACGCACCGCCATGATGTACGTGTTGTTGAATCCCACCGGGCGCGTCCAGGTCATGCCGAAGTGCTTCTCGAAACCCTCCTTTACCATCCTGAACGTCTCGTCGGAGGGTTTCGATTCCCCTTCGTAGCGCAGGATGCCTGTGAGCTGCGTCCCCGTCCATGACGGATAGAGATCGATTTCCCCGGCGGCCATCGCTTGATGGAGGACGGCAGACCCGGCGAATTCCGTGTTCAGCGTCGTGCGCAGGCCGGTGTGCTCCTCGACGAGGAGTTTCGCCATCCAGGCGAGGATGATCGTCTCGTTGACGTTCTGCGAGGCGATACGCAGCCGCCCCTCATACTTCATCGGATCGTCGGCGGACGCTGCGGGAACAAGCAGCCCTGTCGTCAGAGCGAGCGAGAGAACGAATGCGAGTATTTTCTTCATGAGAGCACTCTCCTTATAATATAGAATGTATGATGCATTTTGCGGGGCGGGCATGAAGCCTCACACCGCGGAGTTGGATCCGGTTTCTCAGGGACGGGCTGGTTCACCGTGTCGTCTCGCCAGCCGCTTCGCCCGCGCGGAGGGGTTGAAGTATTCCTGCGCGCGCTTCAGCAGCCAGTCCGCGGCGAGGGCGAGCAGCGTCGCGGGGATGGCCCCGGCGAGGATGATCTCGTTCCGTATGGAAGAGAGACCGGAGAAGATGAGCCGTCCGAGTCCGCCGCCGCCGATGGCGGAGGCAAGCGTCGCCGTCCCGATGGTCCAGACCATGGCCACCCGGACGCCGGCGACGAGGACCGGAAGAGCGAGCGGAAGCTGTACCTTGACGAGGATCTGGTAGTCGGTCATTTCCATTCCGCGCGCCGCCTGCACGTACGACTTCGGAACGCTCCGGATGCCGGTGTAGGTGTTCTGAAGCACGGGGAGCATGGCGTAGAGGAAGAGCGCGCAGATCGCGTTGTCGTTCCCTATGCCGAAGACGAAGATCAGAAAACCCAGCAGCGCGAGGCTCGGCACCGTCTGAAAGACGTTCGCCAGACCGATGACGTACGGGGCGGCGCGTTCGTTCCGCGTGAGGTAGATCCCCAGAGGAACGCAGACGGCCACTGTGATACCCACGGCGATCAGAGAGATCAGCAGGTGTTCCCCGGTCAGCCGGAGTATCCGTTGCCAGTTCCTTCCGACGAAGGTAATGAACAGGTCGATCAAGCTCCTCTGATTCATCGCGCTCCCTCCTTCTTTTCTTCGACCGCGCGGACCTGCCGGTTTCCTCGGAGGCGGTTCATCGCAAGGCGGGAGAGCCCCGCAGAGGTGACGACGCCCAGCAGGCGGTCGTTCGCGTCGAGCACGGGGATGGAGATATCCTTGTCGGCGAGCATCTCCGCTACGTCGCGGAGCACCGCGTCGTCGAGGTAGAGCTTCCTGTCGCGGGAGAGACTTTCGACGACGCCCTTACCCGCCACCGCAGCGCGCCGCACTCGCCCGAGCAAGGCCGCGCCGAGCCATACGCCGCTCTTCGGTTCGACAACGTGTATAAACTCGCGGTCGTTCTCCTCCATCCGTTCGAGAACCGACGCGGCGCTCTCGGAGGGGAGCGCTCTGGCCCACGGCTCCTCCAGCAGCACGCCGACCGGATCGTCGGGCGACATCTGGGAGAGTCTGTCCTCGCCGATGAAGTTTCGGATGAAGTCGTTCTTCGGCGAGGTCTGAATCTCCTCGGGCGTTCCTATCTGCTCCACCCTGCCGTTCCTCAGAATGGCGACGCGGTCGGAAATACGGATGGCCTCGTCCATGTCGTGCGTGACGAAGACGATGGTCTTTCGGAGATTTTTCTGCAGCGAGACGAGTTCGTTCTGCAACGTTTCCCGGCTGATCGGATCGAGCGCGCCGAACGGCTCGTCCATCAGGATGACCTGCGGGTCCGCCGCAAGTGCTCGGAGAACGCCGATACGCTGTTTCTGCCCGCCGCTGAGCTGCTCGGGGAGGCGGTAGCGATAACGTACGGGGGAGAGCCCCGCCATGTCGAGCAGTTCGTCCGCCCGCGACCGCATCTTCGCTGCGGACCACCCGAGCAGCGCCGGGACGACGTTGATGTTCTCCGCGACGGTGAGGTGCGGGAAGAGTGCGATCTCCTGGACCACGTAGCCGATACGGCGCCGCAGCGCGACGGGATCGCACACTCCGATGTCCTCTCCGCCGACGAGAATGTCCCCGGATGTGGGCTCTTCGAGGCGGTTGATCATCTTGAGCGTGGTCGTCTTGCCGCACCCCGACGGACCGATGAGGCTGATCAGCTCTCCCCGGCGGATATCGAGGTTCAAAGCGTCCACCGCTTTCGTTCCGTCGGGGTAGATTTTGCTCACCTCCGTGAAGACGACGCCGTCTCCCGAGGCGATTCGATCCGCGTTCATGCTTCGCCCTCCCCGTATCCCGAAAGGACGCCGCGCAGCGCCGCCAGGAAAAAGTCGTTCTGCTCCGGCGTACCGACGGTCACTCTGAGCGAAGAGCCGAACCCCCAGCCGCCGCAGGGCCGTACGATGACGCCTCTTCGGAGCAGCTTTCCGAAAACTTCGTCCGCGTCGGCCTGGAATGTAACGAAGATGAAGTTGGCGTGCGACTGAAGCGCCTTGCCCCCCATTCCGAGAAGGGCCTTCGTCACACGCTCCCGCTCCCGCACCGTCGCCGCGATCGCCTCGTTGAACGGCGCCTCGTCCCCCTTCAGAGATGCCGACGCCCCCGCGATGGCGACTCTGTTGGCGTTGAACGGCTCGCTCACCGTATCGATGGTTCGCACCATCTCCGGACGGGCCAGAGCATACCCGATGCGCGCACCCGCAAGCCCCCACGCCTTCGAGAAGGTCCGCACGACGATCAGGTTGCATTCCGCCTCCAGAAGCTTCGCGACCGACGGCAGCTCTTCCGGCGAAGCAAACTCGGCGTACGCCTCGTCGAGCACGAGCCAGACCCCGCGCGGCAGGCGCTTTATCAGAGTCTCCACGCTCTTTTTGGGAAGCAGCAGGCCTGTGGGGTTGTTCGGGTTGGCAAGCCAGATCAGCTTGGTTCTCCCGGTGAGGGCGCGCTCCATCTCGCGGAGGTTGACGGAGAGATCCTCCTTGAGCATGATCTCCTTCGGCGTCGCCCCCATGACGAGCGAAATCTCCCTGTAGAGCCCGTAGGTGGCGCGGGAGAGCACGACCTCGTCGCCCGGATCGAGGAAGACCTTGCCCAGCGTCTGGAGCATTCCCTCGGCGCCGTGGGAGATGGCCACCCACTCCGGGCCGAGCCCGAATCGCTCGCCGATGAGCCCCTTGATCTCCCTGAAGGAGACGTCCGGGTAGGCGTTGAGCTTTCCTATCTCCTCCGTCATCGCCCTGCGTGCGGCGGGGAAGGGACCGTACGGGTTCTCGTTCGAGCCGAGCTTCACGATCTTTTCGAGCCCCAGCTCCCGCCGCACTTCCTCGACGGTCTTCCCGGGAACATAGGGAGTCGCCGTCGCGACTGCCTTGCGAACTCCCGCGATCATCTGTGGAACTCCTTTCCGTTGCGGACTTCGATCAACGACGGGACGGGCTCGGCGAAGGCCTCTTCGAGAGCATCTTCGAGAGCGCCCCGGCCGGGGGCGAAGTACGGAATTCCGTAGGAAGCCGCCAGCGCGCGGAAGTCGGGGTTCCAGTGATCCACCGCGATCCGCGGCCCTCCCTTCGCATGCTGGCAGCGCCGGATTTCACCGAACCCTCCGTCGTTCCACAACACCACGGGAAGCGGGATGCGCTCCTGGACGCCCACGGCGAGTTCGGGAAGCGTGAACTGGAACCCCCCGTCGCCTGCGAGCGCCGCCACCCGACGTTCCGGAAAAGCGCATTTCGTGGCAAGCGCGGCGGGCAGCGCCGCGCCGAGCGTGCCGAAGCCCACCGGGTGGAGAAAGCGGCGGGGGAGCGCGGCGGGGTACTCGCTGATCGCATAGTAGGAGGGCGTCGTCATATCCGCCCAGAGCGTTCCATCGTCCCCCAACGCCTTCCGCAGCGCCTTCGTCGTCTCGCGGAGCAGAGGCAACTCATCGGCGAGACCAAGAACCATGCCGAGATCCGCAGCGCACCGGGCATGAATTTCGTCCTTCCCGGTCCGCTGCGGTGCGCTTCTCTTGCGAACCCCCGCCAGCAGGAGCGGAAGCACCGCTTCGCACGTTCCGTGCAGAAAGACGCCCTTGCGCGAGGAGCGATGCGCCTCGTCCACATCCGCGGAGATCACCGTTCCGCAGAACTCGAACTCCTCCAGCCAGAGATCCGTCGGGGAGATTTCGGTTCCGAGGGCGAGAAGGCAATCCGCCCTCGCGAGAAGCTCTCTGGCGGCGGGGAAGTGAAGACGGGCGCCGAGACAGAGCGGATGCTCTTCGGAGAGAACGCCTTTCCCGGCGCAGGTGAGCAGAACGGGAGCATTCAACGCCTCGGCCGTTCCGCGGACCGCATCGCCGCAGTCCGACGCGCCGCCGCCCGCGAGAATGACGGGAAACTCGGCCCCGTCGAGCGCGCGGATCGCCTCGGCGACGTGCTCGCCCGAGATGGGGGGCGGACGATCGCCGCGGAGCGCCGGTTCCGGCAGGGGACACGGTTGGGAGAGGTAGTCGAGCGGAATTTCCACGTGGACCGGCCCCGGTCTGCCCGCCGAGGCCAGCCGGTACGCATGGTCGAGAAGCGGCGCGATCTCCGAGGGGGAGGACGCCCTGAAGCTTCCCTTCGTCACCGAGGACGACATCGTTGTGGAATCCCTGAGTTCGTGAAGATACCCTGAACGGGCGGAGAGGTAGCGCGAGGGGATCTGCGTGGAGATGACCACCATCGGGACGGAGTCGTGGAACGCCTGTCCCATGGGGGTGAGAATGTTCGTCAGCCCCGGCCCCGTGATGACGAGGGCCGTTCCGGGGTCGCCGGTGGCCTTTCCCCATCCGTAGGCCATGAATCCGGCCCCCTGTTCGTGCCGCGTGGCGATATGCCGGATGGAGCTGTGCGCGAGACCGTCGTAGACGGCCAAGTTATGAATGCCCGGTATGCCGAAGAGAACGGAAATGTTCAAACGCTCCAGGACCCGGACGGTAGTCATCCCGCCGGTATTCCCTACCATTGAATCGACCTCCTGTGATGTAGAATGAAATGGACAAAAACCCCCTTGCGGGGGTGAACGCTTCGATGAGGGGGATACCCCTGCATATTCGACAAAAGGCGAGGCGCCAAAGCGTGCGGGCTTGGAAAACGAGGACAATATAACACGGAGCGGTTCCGCGCGATGAACGAAAAGTGAGGAAAACCGCCGTGTTCGGCACAAAAGCAATAAAAGGTATCGACGGTCGAAGAATCGACACCAAGCCCTGAAACAATACGTGAAAGAGGCGTCCCCGGTAGGGGAACGTCCTCGTTCACTCCGGAAGAGCAGCTTTACGCCAGCTTTTCAATCTCCTGAACGTTTATATACATCTCGCCGCTTCCGAGAGAGGAACGCACATCTCCGCGAATCCGCACCTTCGCGCCCTCCTCCAGCTCCCTGAAGGAATCCTGAAGCTTCGGGTCGTACACTCTGGCGAGAAGAAAATCCTTCCGGACGCTCCCGTCCGTCCCCGGCGTCTCCTGGCGGACCGAAAAATGCAGGTATTTTTTCGGTTTGCCGGCGTTCGATGCGCCGCCATGGATCAGATGGAGCGTCCCTGAAACCGTCACGGCGTTTTCCGTCGTCATTGGACATCAACTCCCGTTCTCGGAATATGTGGGGTCTCTTCGGAGAGCCCTTCCTTCAATTTGTTACCATATTGTACCATCTTTGCTCCTCCTTGTCGCCTCGTTCCCGGAGGGGAATATACGATGTACAATGCATTTCGAAGGAGAGGCCGCTACGCAAGTCCGAGGCGAACGAGCGTCTCCTCCTTCGGCGCGCCGCTCGTTCCGTTCCACCCCCGAGCGTCGTAATAGTCGTCGAGCATCCCTTCGTAGTCCCGCACGGCGCACTCCGGGCTTTCCGCATAGGCGCCGGAGACGGGAAGCGACCGGACCCGTTCGGGGAGCATGTCGTCCTCTCTGGAGAACCCCTCGCGGCAGTTGAAGAGGCGCTGAAGGTTCGTCGTCCGCTCCGCGGCTTCCATCAGCTCCTCGCCGGAAATCTCCCGGCCCAGAAGCGGCGAGAGCATTGCCGCGTACTCGCGTGGCGTGATGCCGACGTACATGTAGAACTTGCATGTTCCGAGAATCTCCGGGAGCGTTCCCGCGTCTTGCAGGATCCGCAGCGCCTCCCCTTTCCCCCGCTCTTCCCAACGGTGGAACCCCTCCGGATCCGGAAGGCCGAACGAACGCAGCCCGAAATCGAACTTCGAGGCGTCGTACGCTACGGTCTCGAGCGGGTGGATATGACACATACCCCGGTTTCCTGTCCCGTAGCTCACTGCGAGCGTTTTTCCCGCCCTCGGATCGTGGCACGGTCCTTCGAGCCCCTTGACGTGGACGGCGAAGGCCTCCGAACCTCCTCCGATACGCTCCGCGGCGCGGCGGACTCCGTCGGCGAGGATGTCCCCGACCCCTTCCCGGAGCGCGATCATCCGCACGAGTCGTGGAAGCACCGAGGCGTTCCCCCAGGAAAGATCGAGCCCCCGTGTCGTCTCTTCGGAGAGCAGCCCCTTCTCGGCGCACTCCATCAGGAAGCCGATGACGCCTCCCGTCGAGATCGTGTCGATTCCGAATTCGTTGCACAGATAGCCGCAGTGGACGGCGCAGTCGACATCCTCGTTGAGCATGTACGCGGTGAACGAGCCGATGGTTTCGTACTCGCCCCCGTCATGTTCGGGCGTCTTCCACTCTCCCCCCTTCACATGCACTTTTCTGCCGCACTTCATCGGACACCCCTTGTAGCACCCCTTTCCCCCGGTGAAGTTCTCCTCCACGAAGTGCGCGGCGATCCGCTCTCCCTTCCCCCACGAGTTCGACTGCCAGTTCTTCGTAGGGAGGTCGCCCATCGCGTCGCTGCTCTCGTACCCCCCCATCGTGCCGAGCGCGGTGAAGCCGAAGGTGTTGGGATGTTCCTTGACGATGCGGTGCGCCTCGCGGACGGCCTTCATATACCCGTCGGGGTCGGCGGGAAGCACCTTCCCGCTCCCCTTCACGGAGACCGCGAACAGGTTCTTGGATCCGAGGACGGCGCCGCACCCGATACGCCCGGCGGCTCTGTGCCCCACCATCACCGAGGCGAAAAGGACGAGCCGCTCCCCCGCAGGGCCGACGACAAGCGTATCGTACTCCGCAAAACCGTCCTCTTTCAGCAGCGCGTCCTTCTCCAGCACCGTCCTCCCCCGGAGATGCTGCGCGTCGCGCAGTTCCGCCGCGCCGTCGGTGATCACCAGATGCACCGGGCGCTCCGCCCTTCCCGAGAGGACTACGAAGTCGTATCCCGCCTTTTTCAAGGTTCCTCCCATGTCGCATCCTACCCTGGCCTCGCCCCACGCGCCGGTGAGGGGCGACTTGCAGCAGACGGAGAGACTTCCTCCGCCCGGAACGAGATTGTCCGTCAGAGGCCCCGTCGCCAGCACGAAAAGAGCGTCCGGACCGAGCGGATCCGTCCCCGCCGCCATTTCGCCGTACAGAATACGAGCTGCGTACCCCGTTCCCCCGATGAAAGGGCGTATCCATTTTTCATTCAGCCGCTCCGTCGAGATCGCTCCCGCGGAGAGATCGACGCGAAGCACCGAACCCGCATAACCGGCAAGCGCTTTCATTCCATCCTCCCCCTTCTTCTCCGTATTCTCCTCCCTACAATACCACGCTACGGGCGGAGGGGCATCTTCTCCCCCCGCCCGTAGCGTTATTCTCTCCGCGCCGGTACGTCAGCGATCCGCTCCGGCTCGCCTGTCACCGCGCATCTTTTCCTGCTCCTTACACCTCGCTCCGCCGCTCCTTCGGGCGATGGACATAGACGCTGCACGGCGCCTGCGCCACCACCTTGGCGGCTACGCTCCCGAGGAAGAAGCGCTGCATCGGACTCAACCCTCTGTGACCGATCATGATCATATCCGCGTCCTGTTCCTCGGCAAAACGCACGATCCGATCATAGACCTTACCCGAGCGCACCGAGACGGACATCCTCGGGATCCGCTTTCCCACCGCTTCCATCCGATCTTCGATGAATTTCGTAAATTCCGCCGTAACCTTTTCGTCCGACGGAGGGAGCACAACCTCTCCTTCGCCGTAGAAAACGGGTTCGTGTTCCAGGACGGTGATCACATGAAGAAAGAGCATGTCCGCTTCCTGCTCTCTGTTCGCGTAGTAGATGGCGTAATCCACGACACCCTTGCTGGTCTCGCTTCCGTCGATGGGTACAACCACTTTTTTCATCTCCAACCCCTCCTTCACGCCCTTTTTCGGGCATCCGCATCCTTGGTCCAGTCAGCGCCGGAAGGTCCTGATTAGAGTATAGCATAAGACAGTCTATTCAGTCAATTACCCCGACATTTTTCCTTGAGTTCGACGGCGGCGTCCTCACCCTCCGCGGAAGAAGCTCTCCTCGCGCTTCTCCTCGGAAGCCTCGGCGAAGTGCGATTTTTTTTCCCCACCTCATTTGCCCCTTGACAAATCACGATGCATCCCTAAAATAGTTCATCAATACCGCTCTGCGGAAAAATCTTCGAAGAAAGGAGACGGTCGCCATGACGAAGAGAACGGCACGCCTGAATACCCTCGGCGCGGACGGAGTGTTCGCGTTCGCGTTTACCAGCGGCCTGTGGCTTTATTACGCCACCGGCCGGTCTTCGCGTAGAGATCCGTCTTCGGCTTCTTCATATCCGGCCTCTCCGGGAGCAGCGCACCGATAGGACGAGACGGATACAGAGAAAGGGACAAACGCCGGAACCGGGTTTCTACACCCGGTTCCGGCGTTTTTTTTCAAGGGTGCATTCATCCGAAAAGGGGGAAGAAATCATGATGGTGGTCGAAATGACCGAGAGCAGTTCGCGGCGGGATCTCGACAGGGTATGCGAATCGCTGGCGCGCGGTGGACGGAGCTTCCGGATTACTCCGGGGAGGGGGCGCTCCTTTGTCATGTCGTCCGACATCGCCCGCAGGGAGGACTCTTCCGACTACCGGGCGCTTCCCGGTGTTCGCAGCGTGAATGTGACGACGTGCTGCCACCCCCTCGCCAGCAGGGAGATAGGCGGGGAGGCGCGCCCTATGGAGCTGGTCCCCGGTCTCCGGATCGGCGATGGCGAACCGCTGGTCATGGCGGGCCCCTGCGCGGTGGAGAACAGGGAGCAGCTCATGACGACCGCCATAGGCGTGGGACGGGCGGGGGCGCATGTTCTCCGGGGCGGAGCGTTCAAGCCGCGCTCTCACCCCTACGCCTTCCAGGGGTTGGGGAGCGAGGGAATCGCCCTGCTGAAGGAGGCTCGCGCATCCAGCGGGCTGCCCGTTGTCACCGAGGTAATGTCCCCGGAGGAGGCGGAGTGGGTGGCGCCGCACATCGACATTCTCCAGGTGGGCGCCCGGAACATGCAGAACTTCGCCCTGCTCAGGACGCTCGGCGGCATCGACAGGCCGGTGCTGCTGAAACGCGGGATGTGCGCCACCGTCGAGGAGTGGCTTCAGGCTGCGGAGTACATCCTCGCCGGAGGGAACGAGCGCGTGATCCTCTGCGAGCGCGGAATCCGCAGCTTCGACAAGAACACGCGCAACACACTCGACCTGAGCGTCATCCCGCTGCTCAAGTCCATGACGCACCTGCCCGTCGTCGTGGACCCGAGCCACGCTACGGGAAGGCGCGACCTGGTGGCGCCGATGAGCCTCGCAGCGCTCGCCGCCGGCGCCGACGGACTCGTCGTCGAGGTGCACTGCGCCCCTGAAGAGGCGTTGTGCGACGGGCCGCAGTCGCTGACCCTGGACGACTTCGCGCACCTGATGACAAGAGCGTCGAAAGTGCTCCGCGCGCTCCGGGAGGAGGAACCGTCATGGCGCATGCCGATCGCCAGATGACGCTCCCTTCCGCGGAGGATGCGCCCGAATCGCTCCTCATTCGGCGGGGAGAGTATCCGACGAACGTGGTGGTCGGCGAGGGACTGCTTTCTCGCGTGACCCGCTTTACAGGAGTCGAAGAGCGCCCGTTCGTCGTGGCCGACGAGATCACCGGGCCGCTCTTCGGGGAGTTTCTGGAGGGGAAACGCGCTCTTTTCACGCTCCCGCGCGGCGAGGAGGGGAAAAGTATGGAAAACCTCTCGAAGATCTACGCCGCGCTCGCCGCAGCAGGCGTCGACCGATCCGGCACGCTGCTCGCTCTCGGAGGAGGCGTGGTGGGCGATACGGCGGGGTTCGCCGCCGCCACATGGATGCGCGGCGTCCGTCTGATCCACTGCCCCACAACCCTGCTCGCCCAGGTTGACAGCGCCATCGGCGGGAAGACCGGAGTGAACCTGCAGGAGGGGAAAAACCTCGTCGGCGCATTTCACCCCGCCGAGTGGGTATTCTCCGACGTGGAGTGTCTCCGGTCGCAGAGCGACGATGATTTCCGACAGGGCGCGGCGGAAGCGGTGAAGTACGGCGCGGGGGAGGAGTGGGCGTTCTTCGGATGGCTCGAGGAGAATGCGCGCGCCGTTCTTCGGCGATCGCTCCCCGTCCTGAGGACGCTTGTCGCCGAGTGCTCGCGGATGAAGCTCGACGTGGTCGCGGAGGACGAACACGAGCACACCGGAGCGCGGGCGCGGCTGAACCTGGGGCATACCGTCGGGCACGCGCTTGAAGCGGCGTCCGGATACCGGTGGCGGCACGGCGACGGCGTCGGCGCGGGGATGATGGTTGTCGGGAGGCTGGCTCTCCGCCTCGGGGAACTGAGGGAGGAGGAGTTCGAACGTTTGGGGAGACTGCTCGACGGGTTTAAAATTCCGCGCCGCCCCGACATGCCGTGGGACGAGATCGCCCCTTTCCTCGCACGGGACAAGAAGTTCTCCGGAGGCGCTCCCCGCCTTGTGGTCCCGAGATCCGGCGGGCGCTGCCGTCTCAGGAGCGACATCCCTCTCGCCGCGCTCCGGGAGGCATACGAAGAGGAGCTTTCCGGAGCGCGCTGACCCGGCCCGGGAAGCTCCTCGCATGCGGCGCTGTCACGCGTGGCTACTGCTTCTCCTCGAACTCCTTCTGGTAGACTTTTCCGGAGCCCATCATGACGCTGATCACGTTGAGCATCGGGAAGTTCTCGCAGACGATCTTGATGATGGCCGCGATGATCACCGAGATGAGCGCGCCCACCACTCCCCAGATGAGTCCCCAGAAGAGCAGCGAGATCAGCACCACCACGGGGCTGAGGTTGAGCCGGTCTCCCATGACCTTCGGCGTGATGAAGTTGCCGATGACCACCTGGATGGTGAGCAGCGTGAGCGCGGTGATCAGAGGCGCGGTCAGACCCGGGTAAAACTGAACCACCGCCACCAGAATCGGGGGGATGGACGCGACGATGGAGCCGATCGTGGGGATGAAGTTGAGGATGAACGCGAGCACCCCCCACGTCACCGCGAAGTCCACCTGCAGGTATTCGAGAGCCATCCAGACGACGAAGCCCGTCACCGCGCTGATGAGCGACAACGCGCTCAGGTAGCGCCCTATCTGCCACGAGATGGTGCTCAGTATTTTTCGCGCCCGCTCGGCGCCGTGCTGCGTGACGAAGGCTTTTTTGACTTTGTATTCGAAATACGGGGAACCGAGAAGCATGAAGACGAGGAAGACGATGACCATGACGAGTTTCGAGATGATGGTGACGAAAGAACCGGAGAGGTCGAGAAGATACCCTCTGATGGTGAACCCCCAGTTGATCGACGTCCAGAAGTCCGGGGGAAGATCGAGATTCGTCGTGAGCGATTTGCCTATCTCCATCAGCCGCGAATAGTACTTGGGGAAGGCTGCCGCGAAAGAGGCGATCCGGGTGTTCAAAAAGAGCGCGCCGAGAAAGCAGAGGCCGAAAAAGATGGCAAGAACGAAAACCACCGCAAGCCCGACGGGGACGCGGCGTTTCGCGAGAAACCGGACGACCGGACCGAAAATATACGAAAGAAGCCATGCGATGATAAGAGGGATGAATACATCCTGTGCGAAGTTAAGCACGAAACCGACCGCGACGAGGGCGATAACCCCTACGAGGCCGGCCATGACCTGAAACTTTTCCACACTATCCCTTCCCTTCCTTGATATCGGAGCAGAGGTCCTCCGACGACTATTGTACACGGAGGACCTCGTTTTTGGAGAAGGGGGAAAAAAGTATTTTATTTCACTCTCCCCGAAGGGGCGACGCGGAGCACGCCTCTCCCGTGTGTTGAAACGTTGCCGCGCTACAGGCGTCTATCCGCTTCCAAGACGGTTCTGGCAAGCGCTTCCGCTCCGCGTACAAGATCGTCCGGCGCGGTCTTCTCTCCCTTCGCGTGGCTGATGCCGCCCATGCTGGGAACGAAGAGCATCCCGGTCGGCGTGATGCGGGCCATCGGGTTGGCGTCGTGCGACGCGCCGCTCGGCATGCGCACGCAGGAGGCGCCCATCTCTCCGCAGGCCTTCTCGGCCGCGTCCTGGAGCATCGGCGAAAGATCCACCGCGCCCTTCCATACGAGAGGCTCCATCGAGACCGCCGCGCGCGTTCTCTTCCCCAGAAAGGCCCGGAAGACGCCCGCAGCCTCGTCCATAACGGAATCCTTCAGCGAACGGATCTCCAACGTGAACTCCGCCCGGTCCGGCACGATCGCCGCAGCTCCCGGACGGAGCGAGAACACTCCGACATTGCAGACAAGATCATCTCTCGAGTCCGTCCAGGCGAACCATTCGCTCAGCAGCTCCGCCGCTTCGCGCATCGCGTCCCTGCGCTCCTTCATCGGGGTGGTCCCGGCGTGGTTCGCCTCGCCCGCGAGGCGCACGGAATACCGGCTGATCCCGACGATACCCGTCGGAATGCCTATGGAGATTCCACGGCGCTCAAGGAACGGCCCCTGCTCGATGTGCAGCTCCAGGTAGCAGGCGATCTTCGATGGGTTCGCCCTCGACGAACGGACCATTTCGGGGGTAAGCCCGATGGCAGCCAGCTTTTCCTCCGGCAGCGGCTCTTCGAGCAGCCCGGCAAGCGCACGGCTTCCGAAAGTCCCCCCCATTTCGCCGCCCTCCTCGGCGGTAAAACCGACCACTTCGAAGGGGTGGCGCAGCGGGATGCCCCGCTCCGCGACGGAGCGAGCCGTTTCCAGCGCCGCCATCACCCCGAGAGGCCCGTCGTACTTCCCGCCTCCGGGCACCGCGTCGAGATGGGAACCGGACATGATCGCCGGCAGCGAAGGATCGCTCCCCTCCAGCCTGCCGAAGAGGTTCCCCACGCCGTCCACCCTGACTGCGAGCCCGGCCTCCTTCATCTTCGCCTCGACGAAACTCCGCGCCTCGTCGTAGGAAGGAGAATAGGCGGGACGACGCATCCCCTCCCCCTCGACCCACCCTATGCGCCCGAGCGCTTCGAGGTCGGCGAGAAAACGCTCTCCGGAGACGATCATGACGCTACGCCGCGGGAACGCCCAGCTCCTTCAGTATCCGGGCGATCTCCTTCTTCGTCTCTTCGCTCGCGGGGAGGATCGGCAGGCGCGGCAGTCCGCCCTTGTACCCGACCATGTCCATCGCGGCCTTCATTCCTCCGATGGCGAACCTGCTGGTGACGGCGGCGTTCAGCGGCAGCAGAGCGAGCTGCATCTTCCTCGCTCCCTCGAGGTCGCCCTTCTCGAAGCGTTCCTGGATCTCGGCGCAGTAGTCGGGAACGACGTTGGCCACGGCGAGCGTGCCCCCGACGCCGCCGAGCACGAGCGTCGCCAGAAGATAGCTCCCCGAACCGGCGAAGACCGAGAAGTCCGCAGGCGCCTTGGCCAGCACCTCGGATATCTGCACGATGTTGCCGCCGCTGTCCTTGATGCCGGTGATGTTCGGATGGGCGGAGAGCTTCAGCGTCAGCGCCGAGGGGACGTTCACGCCGGAGTTGCCGGGCATGTTGTAGATCATGACGGGGATCGGAGAGGCGTCGGCGAGCATCGTGTAGAACTTCTCCAGAGCCGCATCGTTCATGTCCTTTTTATAGTAGTTCGGGGTGACGACCAGCGCCACCTCCGCGCCGGCGGCCGCGCATCGCTTCGTCAGCTCGACGGTCTCCTTCAGCGACTCGCACCCGGTACCGGCGATGATCTTCTTGCCCGAGGGGAGGTGCTTTCGGGCCGTCTCCACCAGCTTCACCTTCTCATCGTGCGCAAGCAGCGTAAACTCGCCGTTGCTCCCCAGAACCACGAGCCCCGCAAGCTTCGTCGCGCCGAAAGCGCGCACGTTCTCCGCGAAGATGTCGTAGTTCACTTCTCCCGACGCGTCGAACGCCGTGGCTATGGGGGCGAAAATTCCTCGTACCGTATTCATACCCGATCTCTCCTTTAGAATGCATGATATTTCTTATATGGTACTTCAAAAAGCCGTTTCCGTGAAGAACCCTGCCGCACCGTCCGCGCCCTTATCTCAAAAAGTGCAGCGGCCAGAGGGACAGCATCGGCACGTAGGTGATCAGCAACACAGCGGCCAGGTTCCAGAGGACAAACGGCAGCGACCCCCTCAGGACTTTTTCGAAAGGCGTCTTGCAGATGTTCGACGCGACGAAAAGATCGACGCCCATGGGGGGCGTGGCCATTCCGAGGGCGAGATTAGCCACGACGAAGGTTCCGAAATGGATCGGATCGACTCCGATCTTCAGCGCCAGAGGAAGGAAAATCGGACAGAAGATAAGAATATTGGAGAGCGTGTCGATGAACATTCCCCCGATCAGGAAAACGACGTTGAACAGCAGCAGGATCAGGTACTTGTCCGTCGTCAGCGAAAAAATCAGAGTCGAGATGAGGTTGGGAACATCCTTCATATGGAGAAGGCGTGCGAACGCGCTCGCCGCGCCCATAAGGAAGATGCACGATCCCGTGATGACCGCCGCCTCGATCATCGCTGTGCAGAGTCCTTTAAAAGAAAGCCCGCCCGTGGCAAAGCCAAGCACTATGGCGTAGGCGACCGCGACGATACCGGCCTCGGTCGGCGTAAAAATTCCAGTGTAAATTCCGCCGAGGATAATCATGGGCATCAGCAGAGCGGACTTCGCGTGCCATATCCGTCCGAGTATCCAGCTCGCTCCCCCGGCCCGAGGCATCCCTGCGTACCCTCGTTTTCTGGAGATGTAAACAACCGGGATCATAAGGAATATACCGACAAGAATTCCCGGAAACAGCCCGGCGATGAAAAGATCCGTGATGGAGACGCCGCTGTTCACTCCGTAGACGATCATAGGAACGCTCGGGGGGATAAGCACGCCGATGCCTCCGGCACAGGCGAGGAGTCCGCCCGAAAAACCTACGCCGTAACCTCTGGATATCATCGCGGGAAGAATCAGCGTTCCTATCGCGGCGACGGTCGCCGGTCCCGAACCGGAAACGGCGCCGAAGAAGACGCAGGCAACTATGGCCGCGATCCCCAGACCTCCGGGAAAGTCGCCCGCGATTGCCTCGGCGAGATCGGTCAGTTTTTTCGCGATTCCTCCATGCGACATGAGCGTGCCCGCCAGAATGAAGAATGGCAGGGCGAGCAGCGTGAACGAGTCCGCCGTCACCACCATTCTCTGACCGACGAAAAACATGACCCGATCAAGCCCGCCTGGTATCCAGGGAACGAAGGCAAGGCAGCTGAAACCGATGGACGCAGCTATAGGAATACTCAGAAGAAGCGCCAGGAACATTCCGCCGAACACGGCGATCAACATAGCGCCACCACCTTCATAATAGATTTTCCCCTTCAGGCGCGTTCTTACCTAGCAATAGCGGAAGCAGTTCCTTCTGGACGACGCGGAAAGCCATCAGGAGAAAGATCGCCGGCCCCAAGGCGAAATACGTCCATGTCGGCATCCCCATCGCCGCAGTTGTCTGCGCGCTCTCGAACTGAAGGCGCGTAATATCGAAAGAGTATTTGACGACGAGCAGAATGAATGCCAAAAAGGCTGCGGCGGCGAAAAAGGAGAGAACTCTTCTCAATCCGGAAGGAAGAAGGGCGTGAAGCGCCTCGACCTTGACATGCTGACGCCGTTTCGCGCATAAAGAGAAGCTGACGAGGCTGAGAGCCACGAAAAGAATGCGCATCATCTCCTCGGACCAAGAATGGACGGAGCGGAGGATGTAGCGTGAGAATACCTGCTCCATACCTATCAGGAGAATCGCGGAGAAAAGGAGGATGACGAGCGCTTCCTCGAAATAACGGTCCACAATACGCACAATGCTCACGACAACGCACCTCCGTACCAGGCCGGGAGGGAGAACGCCCCCTCCCGGCAAAGATGTTCTTAACTGTTGGGAGCCTCTTCCGGATACGCCTCCTGGAACTTCATGATGCGCTCGTACATCGCCATGTCGATGTCGGCTTTGTGATCTTCAAGAACAGACTTCGTGGCCTCGCGGAAACCCTTTCTCTGTTCGGCGGTGAGTTCGATTATCTCGGGAGCGCCGGCGGCCTTGAATTCGTCGAGTATCTTCTTGTTGTTGGCGAGCACGTTGTCCTGCTCCCAGCGACAGGTTTCGTCGACAGCCTTTAGGAGAACAGCCTTTTCATCGGCCGAAAGAGCATCCCACGATTTCTTGGACATGACTATGAGCATCGGGTCGAGAATATGTCCGTCCGTGGTGATGTATTTCTGTACTGTATGGAACCCCTGCGATTTGATGTTCTCGAATGTGTTTTCGCCCGCGTCGATCACACCCTGCTGCAACGAGGTGAAGACTTCGCCGAAGTCCATCGGGATGGGATTGGCTCCCATGGCCTTGAATATAGCCATACGGATAGGAGCGGGTTCGGTTCGGATTTTAACGCCCTTCAGATCTTCGGGGGAACGGATGGCGATATTGCTGTGCGTGTGGCGCCACCCCATGATGAAGAACCCAAGAGGCTGTATCCCCTTTTCTTCGAGAGGTTTGACCACTTCCATCGCGAGTTCGCTGTTGACGAAATCGAGCCCGGCTTTTTCGCTCTTGAAGAGGTACGGGATGTCGAACACCGTAACGGCTTTCGTGAAGGGTGCGAGAAGTCCAGTCGATATGATCCAGAAATCGGTGACCCCCTGCTGGATCTGCTCTATGCCTTCACGGTTGTTTCCGAGGGCTCCGGCCCCCATGACCTGAACCTTCATCGTTCCGTTCGAATGCTTTTCCAGGAACTCCGCAAACTTTTCTCCAGCCTGCGCGAAGGTCACCAGAGGCTGTCCGGTATGCCCCATTACGAACTCCCTTGCGAAAGCCGCCTCGGAAAACAAAACGCACAATGCTGCAAGAAAGATGGAAACCCGCAAAAATCGCATCTTTTTCATATCTATGTCGCCTCCTTTTTGATTGCGGTACGTTGCCGAACACCTGAAAGATCTCGAATTTTCCCTACATCGCCCTCCCTTCGCGCGCCACGTGCGTTATCTTTTTCCGAACGTATCGTCGTACCGTCTCCTTTTGCTTATCGAGACGCCGTACTTCACCAGCCCCGAGGCGATGATCAACGCGCAAATCACTCCATCCAGGACCGGGACGCCCAGCTCGCGCTCCATACGCTTGTCGAGCCCCGCGAAACCGGCGCATCCAAGTACCAGGACCTCCGCCATGTCATCCTCCACGGCCCGCCTCCCCGCAGCGATCAGCCTGCCCGCTTCGTCCGGCTCCTTTTCGATGCTCGCAGGTCGAACGGAGGCCATGTCTCTGGAGAGACCGTACTTGTCTATCAACGCCTTCTTGTTGGGCACTGTGCGCTCGACGGGAGCGATCACGGAGAAGCTGTGTCCCAGCATGGTTGCCATCTTCATCGAAGCCTCGGCTATGCCGACGACGGGCTTCGTCGTGATCTCCTTCATCAGGTCGATGTTGGGATCTCCGTGACAGGCGATGACAAACGCGTCGAAAGCATCCTGGTTTTCGCGGAGCAGCGCGATCATCCCGGGCGCGGCAAGCGCATGATCCTCGTAGGTGGCGATGAACGGCGACGTCCCCGGCGTCGGGACGGTGACGATGTCCATATCGCCGCCCGCGAAAGCGCACGCGTTCCTGTGAATCGCTTCCGTCATTTCCAGGCTGCTGTTCGGATTGATCACCAGTATTCGTGGTTTCGCCATAACGCGCCTACTTCCACTCGGGGCGCATCACCTTGCCCCACCCCTCGGCCGAATCGTCGATCTTCCGGTCCCTCATGACGATCCTGCCGCGAACGATCGTGTGGACGGGTCTGCCAACCAGCCGGAATCCGTTGTACATGGGGGAGGTGTCCCGTGAATGCGTGACGAACTCCTTGTTGTTCACCGTGTACTCGTTCTCCATGTCGACGATGACGAAGTCGGCGTCTCCGCCCGTGCGGATCGCGCCTTTGCGCGGCCACAGGCCGAAGATCCTCGCCGGATTCTCGCAGAGAAGCTGGACCATGCGCCGCATGGAGAGCTTCCCGTCGCGCACCGCGGTGAGCATCAGCGGAAGCGTCATCTCGATGCACGCGGGCCCCGCCGCGGCGGTGAAGATATCCTTCATTCCCTTCTCCTTCTCGGAGACCAGGAAGGGACCGTGGTCGCTGCCGATGAAATCGACCGAGCCGTCCACGACGTACTTCCAGAGTTTTTCCATGGACTCCCGACTGCGAAGCGGGGGATTCCCCTTGGCGTACGGGCCGTATTTGTCGATGGCTTCTTCCGTGAGAAAGAGGTAGTGCGGGCAGGTCTCGAGATAGACGTCCATCCCGTCGAGTTTCGCCCTCTTCACCAGCTCCGCGGCCTCGGGGGTGGAGATATGCGCGAAGCTCACCCGCGTTCCGGTCTCCTTCGCGAAGAGGATGAGCTTCGCCACGGTCTCGATCTCGGTGATCGGGGGACGGGATTTGTAGTGATACTCGAAGCTCGTCTTCCCCTCGGCCCTGAACTGCCGTATCAACCGCTGAATGATGTCGTTGTTTTCCGCGTGGACGGTGAGAATAAGCCCGGTTCTGGCGACCGCGCGGAAACCGTCCAGCATCTCGCCGTCGTTTGCCATCGTGAGCCCACGGAACTCCTCGTCCCGCCCCTCCGGAGGCTCGTGGAGGAATGTTTTGAACGCGACGATCCCCTCCTTGGCAACCTTTTCCACTTCTTCGGGGAACTCGGCGCCGGCGGCCCCGAAAAACGCATAGTCGACAAGCGCCTGCGGTTCGGCCACCTTCACCCGGTTCCTCAGAATCTCGGGGGAATAGGGAGGGGGAGATGAGATAGGATGCTCCAGGAAGCACGTCACGCCTCCCGCCGCAGCGGCCTTCGTCTCGGTGACGAAAGTGCCGCGTTCCCTGTGCCCGGGGTCGCGGACATGCACGTGCGTATCCACGACGCCCGGAAGCACAGGCTTCCCTCCCGCGTCGAGCACGTTTTCCGCTTCGGGAAGGTACTCGTCGCTGCAAACGGCGACCGTTTTACCGTCATGAACCGCTACCCCGCCGTGAAAAAACTCTCCGTCGACGTACACCTGTCCGTTTCGAATCACAAGATCAGCTTTCACCGCAAAAAACCTCCTTCGACTGAATACACCTCGTTCTGAACGCTCCTGCGCGATCTCTCCCAAAAAACGCTCAAGTTCCTTCTTCGCTCCTCCGTCCGCGCTGGAAAAACGCCCATCCGCTCGCAAACGACACAACCGATCAAGAAAACACGTTTTCCCCCCACCCGAAGCGAGGAACGGGTTCGCTCCTTCGGGAATACACGATACGTCCCCTTACCAGCGTCATCTCCGCCCTTCCGAAAAGCCTCCGCCCCTCGTAAAGACGCGCGATTTCTCTGCCGGCAGTCTTCATACAGCTGCGCTCGACCTGGAAAGATGCATCCGGGTCGAGCGCGACAAGATCGGCATCCGCCCCGATCGCGAGCGCTCCTTTTTTCGGATGGATACCAAAAATCCTGGCTGCGTTCAGCGAGTGCAGCTCCACCATTCTCTCCAGAGAGAGCATCCCCTCCCTGACGGCGGTGATCAGCAGCGGAAGGCGTTCCTCGAAGCCGACGGATCCTGCGGGAGCGGTAAAAATATCCTGCACGCCGGGCTCTTTTTCGGAGATCAGAAACGGCCCGTGGTCGCTTCCGATAAAGTCGACCGTTCCATCCCTGACGAAATCCCAGAGACGTTCTTTGGTTTCCCTGTTTCTGATGGGGGGATTGAACTTGGCGAAAGGACCGAGAGGAGCGACGCTCTCCTCGTCGCAGAAGAGATACTGGGGGCAGGTTTCGGCGAAAACGGGATACCCCTCCCTCTTCGCGCTTCGTATGCGCTCCATGGCCTCCGGCGTGGAAACATGACAGACGCTTATTCGGGCGCCTGTCGAACGGGCGTACAAAATGACCTTTTCCACGGCTGCAACCTCGGAGACGGGAGGACGCGACGCTCCGTGCGAAAGGAAATCCACAGCGCCGTCGGCTCGCAGCCTCTTCGTCAGCATCTGAACGATGGAGTCGTTCTCGGCGTGCACGGCGCATATCTTCCCGGTGCGCGCAATCGCGGCGAGGCCCTCCAGGAGATTGCCGTCGTCCTCCATGCACGTGCCGATGAACTCCTCCTCCCGGCCTCGGGGAGGCTTGAAAAGAAATGTCTTGAAGGCGACGATGCCGGCATCGGCCAGCGAGGGGATCTGGTCGAGCCTGTTCCCTGCGGCGCCGTAGAAGGCGAAATCGACGACGGACTGCGCGGAAGCGCAGCGCACTCGATCGCGCACTATCTCCGCCGAATACTGCGGCGGGCTTGAGATAGGCATCTCGAAAATCGTAGTGATTCCTCCTGCGGCGGCGGCAAGCGTCTCGCTCGCGAACGTTCCCCGATCGCGCCTGCCGGGGTCGCGAACGTGCACATGCGTGTCGACGCCTCCAGGAAGCAGGGTCAGGCCGTTGAGGTCGATCTCTTCCGCTCCGTCCGGAAGATACGCATTGCCCCCCAAACAGACGATACGCCCGTCCCGGATCGCCACACCTCCGTCCGAGAGACATCCGGAGGAGAAAAAACGCCCGTTGCGCAGGACTGTATCGGCTCGACTCATACCGATTCACCGCTTTGTCGGTCCATAAAACCAATCTTTTTTCTCATGCTCTCAGCAGTTTCAAGAACGGCCTGTATCATCCGCGCAAGCTCTTCTCCCTTCGCCCGGTGTTCGGGCATCGCAATTCCCACGCTCCCGTAGGAGTTTTCATTCGGGAAGAAGAGAGGCGCCGCGATCCCGGTGACTCCGGGGTCGACTGCGCCGGTGGACACGACGTACCCTTTTCTGCGCAGAAAAAAATATCTTTCAAGGATTTTCTCCGGATCGGTTTCCGTTGCCGTGGTAAACGGCTGAAGAGGGTTTTTTGCGATGAAGGCGCGGACGCTTTCCTCGGGCATACCGATGAGCACGGCGAAACCTGTGGCGCCTGCGTAGAGCGGAAAGTGCTGCCCTATCTCGGAGGAGATTTTCAAACGCTGCGACGACTCGATCTTATCCACGCAGACCGCGGCGATATCGTCGGACATGGAGAGAATGGCCGTCTCTCCCGTTCTTTGCGCCAGTTCTTCAAGCAACGGACGAAGCGCGGCGCACGACGAAAGCTCCTGGTCGGCAATACGGCCGAGCGTCAAGACCTTGATGCCAAGAGTATACTTCTCGGTTCCTGGGAGCTTTCGGAGCCAACCGGCGCTCTCAAGAGTAACAACCAGACGATGCACGGTACTTCGATGAAGCCCCACTCTTCGAGCTATTTCGGGAATAGCCAGCGCAGGACGCGCTTCGGCGAAAGCCTCCAATATTCCGAGAGAGCGCAGAATCGATTGATTCAAATACCTTGAAGGGTCCATGACTGCCTCCTGTCTTACTTAGTGAGACGATGTCTGATTATATAAGATATTATAGCTTTTCCCCTGCTATCGGTCAACGATTTTCCACCGTGCATTTTTCGATTATGCATCCTCCTTTTCCAGGGAGTGTATCTTTGGATGCGAACCGCGAATCTCTCCCCTCGATTTTGTGCGGGCCGATGCGTTACAATGTTGTTGAAACGAAAGGGGGAAGCGGTATGACGGACTTTTTTACAACTCTTTCTCCGGCGGAGAAAGGTACAGGGCGCTCGCTCCCCGAAAAGACGGTCCGGTTGATAGCGGAGCGTTGTGGATGCGACGAGCGCGTCGGTCTATCTGCTCGGTAGCACCGCTCGGGGGACGATGAGCCCCGACAGCGATGTCGACATCGGCGTTCTTCCCGCCCCGGGAGAGGTCTTCCCTTGAACTCGCGGAATTCACCGCGGAACCGTCGTTCGAAACGGGGTACGTTATCGACGCCGGGCTCGTCGACGGAATGGACCTTGTCTACGCGAACGAAGCGCTGGGCGGGATGCGTCTTTTCGTCCGGGAAGGGAAGACGACGGCACTGCGCCCCATGTACCTTCGCTTTTGCGAGGACAGAAAGGAGGTCGTCGATGCCTACGGTTGACGATGTGTGCAGGAACAAGGCCTCCATCATCGAGCGGACGCTGCGCCGGATGAAGGAAGAATATACCGCCGACCCGGAGCTGAAGAGCTTCACGCACATCGACGCCATCACGCTGAACATCGAACGAGCTTGCCGGACCGCTATCGACGCGGCGTGCGCCTTTCGTCTTTACGTAGCTTTATTATGTCAATAAACAGAAAAATGTCATCCTAAAAGATTCATTACAGCGCTCTTGACAATCCCGAAATGGCCCTGTAAGATTACCGCCAATTTACACACACGACGCGAAAGCAAAGGAGGGATTCCCGTGAAGAAGGCAGCCGAAGTGTTGCGTACCGTTCTTGTTCTTGTAGTAGTACTTCTCGGTCGCTGCGGGGATTCTCCCGGAGTGCTTCTCGTCGTATAGACCGACGAAGAGTCCTCGACCGGGATCCCCGCAGCAGCGGGGGTCCCGGTTTTTTTATGCGCGGTCGAGGCCCACGAACGGCGGAAAGAGGCCGCAAGGCCCTTGAGGCATAGACTATATTCTGAAAAAGGGGTTGGAACGAAATGGCAAAGGCACTCTACGACAAGGACGCGAATATGAAGCTTCTCGAAGGAAAGACCGTCGCCGTACTCGGCTACGGAAGCCAGGGACACGCGCACTCTCAAAATCTGCGCGACAGCGGGATCTCCGTCGTAGTAGGCCTTCACGAGGGCAGCAGGTCGAAAGCGACCGCCGAGGCGGACGGCTTCGACGTGTACGCCGTCGCCGAGGCGACGAAGCGCGCCGACATCGTCATGTTCCTCATGCCCGATCATGTGCAGGGGAACATCTATCGTACTCAGGTCGCTCCGAATCTGAAAAAGGGCGCGGCGCTGGCCTTCGCGCACGGCTTCTCCATCCATTTCAACCAGGTCGAACCCTCGAAGGACAACGACATCTTCATGGTCGCGCCCAAGGGCCCCGGCCACCTCGTCCGGCGCATGTACGCCGAGGGACGGGGCGTGCCGTGTCTGCTCGCCGTCCAGCAGGACGCCTCCGGACAGGCGCGGGAGATCGGGCTCGCCTACGCGTGCGCCATCGGCGGAGGACGCGCGGGCATCCTCTCCACCACCTTCAAAGAGGAGACCGAGACCGACCTCTTCGGCGAGCAGGCGGTTCTCTGCGGCGGCATCACCGAGCTGGTGAAGGCGGGGTACGACACGCTCGTCGAGGCCGGATATCAGCCGGAGATCGCCTACTTCGAGTGCCTCAACGAGATGAAGCTCATCGTGGATATGATCTACGAGGGCGGCATCGGCTGGATGCGCTACTCCGTCAGCGACACCGCGAAGTACGGGGACCTGACGGCGGGGAAGAAGGTCATCGACGAGAGGGTTCGCCAGACGATGAAGGAGCTGCTCGCCGACGTCCGCGACGGCTCGTTCGCGAAGGACTGGATTCTTGAAAATCAGTGCGGCCGTCCTCGCATGAAGAAGTGGATGGAGCGGGAGCAGGCGCATTCGATCGAAGCCGTCGGCAAGGAGCTTCGCGCGATGATGCCCTGGATGGACGCCAAGTCGGCGCCCACGAGCTGAACCGGCACGGAGAAGGGAGCGGGAACGATGAAGATGACTGGCGCGCAGATGGCTGTGGAAGCTCTTGCACTGGAGGGAGTCCGGTGCGTGTTCGGAATACCGGGAGGAGCGGTACTTCCGCTGTACGACGCGCTCCGCGAAGCTCCCTTCTCCCATATCCTGGTACGTCACGAGCAGGCCGCCGCGCACGCCGCCGACGGCTATGCGCGGGCGAGCGGCGAACCGGGCGTGTGCATCTGCACCTCCGGCCCCGGATTCACCAATATCCTCACCGGACTGGCCACGGCGCATTTCGACTCCGTACCCATGGTGGCGATCACCGGGCAGGTGGCGACCGCGCTTCTGGGCACGGATGCGTTCCAGGAGGCCGACACGTTCGGCGACAGCCTGTCGCACGTGAAGCACTGCTTCCTGGTCCGCTCGCCGGACGACATCCCATCCGTCATACGGAGCGCCTTTGAAATAGCGGCGTCGGGACGCCCCGGGCCGGTCGTCGTAGAGCTTCCCGTCGATATTCAGCGAAGCGGGGGGGAGTACATCCGGCCCGAGAGAGTGCTCTTCGCGCGTCATCGAGCGCGCAACGAGGAGAACGGCTCACGGATGGCCAAGGCCGCCCGTCTGCTCGAAACCGCCGAGCGGCCGGTCATCCTCGCTGGAGGCGGCGTCATCGCAGGAGGCGCGGCGCAGCAGCTCCTTCGCCTGGCCGAAAGACTTCAGAGCCCCGTCGCGACCACGCTGATGGGCAAGGGCGCGTTCCCGGAGTCGCATGCGCTCTCCCTCGGCATGGCGGGGATGCACGGAACCCCCGCCGCCAATCTCGCGCTCTCCGAAGCCGACGTGATTCTGGGCGTCGGCACGCGCTTCAGCGACAGAACCACCGGCAAGGCGGCCGAGTTCGCGAAGAACGCCGCCGTCATCCACATCGACATCGACGACGCCGAGATCGACAAGATCGTGCGGTGCGCCGTACCGCTCGTCGGGGAAGCGGGGGCGATCCTTGCGGGTCTTGCGGAAACGCTGACGGAAAGGGAGACGAGCGAATGGGCTGCGGCAACGCAAAAAATGAAGGGTGACTACCCCCTTGCGGACCCCGACGAGACGGACTTTCTTCCCTCCGCTATCTTCGGAACGCTTCAGCAAAGGCTCGGCAATCACTGGACCGCCGCGGTGGACGTGGGGCAGCATCAGATGTGGGCCGCCCTCTTCTGGAAGGCGCACTACCCGAGGACGTTTCTGACCACGGGCGGACTGGGAACGATGGGGTACGCGCTTCCGGCGGCGATGGGCGCCTCCCTCGCGCACGGCAAAACGCCCGTGCTCTGCTTCGCGGGCGACGGCGGCTTCATGATGAACGTCCAGGAACTCGAGACTTGCGCACGATACCAAATCCCGGTGAAGATCTTCATTTTAAACAACGACAGCCTGGGCATGGTGCGGCAGCTTCAGGATTTTTACTGCAACGGACGTTACTTCGCGGTCAACCCCTCGTCCACATGCCACTTCCCAACCATCGCCAGAGGATTCGGCGTCCATGCGCGCACCTGCTCCGCCCTCGACGAGCTGGACGACGCGCTCGACAACCTGCTGCACACGCCGGGTCCCGGCCTTCTGGACTGCCGCATTCCGAAGGAGGAGCTGGTCCTTCCGATGGTACCGGCGGGAGCGGCGCTGAAAGACTTCGTCTATAGAGTGAAAGAGCGGGTCTGATCAGCGCCCGTCGAAAAACGGAGGGGACGGCGCGAACACTGTTCGCCGCTCCCTCCGTCGCCGTTTTTGCCTCCCGAGACGCCACGCTTCCCGCAGACGCGACCGAAGGGGCTCGCGCTCCCCGATCGCTTGCCCCGTCGCGGGACTACTTCTTCCGCTCGAAAAACTGCACGTTCAATCCGTTGGGATCCTTGATGCAGAAAAACTTGAAAGCGGGCGTCTCGAACGGCCCCGTATGCACAGGGATGTCCTTCTCCTTCACCCTCCCCAGCATCGCGTCGGCGGACTCGACGGCAAAGCCGACGGAGATATGCTCGCCGAAAGCGACGTCCTTCCTGTCCGCATCCGACAGAAGCTCGACCATCGTTTCGTTCTCCGCGCCGTTGCCCAGAAACGCTATTTCCACCCCCGGCCCCGCAGGAAAGCGGCGCAGCATCTTCAGCTCCGCAAGGTCCGAGTAAAAGGCGATCGACTCGTCCAAATCCTTCACATACACTGTCGTCCACAAAAATTGCATCTGCATTCCCCTCCATGACTTTCTTCTTGTAGCGTGATTTCCTGTGTGGCATTATGGTACCGCGCAGTGTATCATGTGAACAGGAGCCGGATTATACTGGTATAAATTCCAACAGGCAGGGAGGGCCCCCGTGTGAATACCGAGGAACACCGCTACCAAGAACTCTCCGACTTTCTGAAGACGCGGAGGGCGCGTCTCATGCCGTCTCAGGCCGGACTTCCGGCGGGGCAGCGCCGCCGCACCCCGGGGCTGCGGCGAGAAGAGGTCGCCCAGCTTGCGGGCATCGGCCTCACCTGGTACACATGGCTCGAACAGGGGCGCCCCATCCGCGTTTCGGCCCAGGTGCTGGAGAGCCTGTCCAGGGTCCTCCTGCTCGACAGGCAGGAACGCCTCCACCTCTACCATCTGGCGAATCAGGCCGTCCCGACGGACATGCCGGAATACGCCGGGTCTGTGAGCCCGGCGCTGCAACATGTTCTGGACAGCCTGCGCCTCTGCCCTTCGCTCGTCGTCGACCAGTGCTGGAACGTCCTCGCCTGGAACAAGGAGGCGTGCGCCCTCTTCGGCGACTTCGCCAGAATGAACGCCCGAATGCGCAACGTCGTCTGGGCGGTGTTTACGGAACCTCTGTACAAGAAGCTGCTCGTCGACTGGGAAGCGAACGCCAAGGCGTTGCTGGGCAGATTTCGCGCAACCTGCGGAAAGCTCGTCGACGACCCGTGGCTTGTCCGGTTCGTCGGCGAGCTGAAAGAACAGAGCGAGGAGTTCGCCCTGTGGTGGCCGCTGCACGAAATTCAAGGAGACGCCGAAATGCTGAAAAGATTGGACCATCCCGCTGCGGGATTTCTGGATTTCGAGGTAAGCCTCTTCGACGTCGCGGACGGTTCGGGACTGAAGCTGATTGCCCATACGCCCCTGCCCGGGACCGAGACCGCCGAAAAGATGCATTCTCTTCTGAACGCGTAAAAAAACTCTCGCGCACCCCTCCACGAACGCTCCTTCGCCGCGAGGAACGCCGGCGAACGCCTCTCTCGACGCACGACGCGGAAAAAAGACCCGCCCGGAAATCCTTCATCATCCTCTTTTGTGAAAAAGAGAATAAGTTTGACGCTGCCATCTTCTTGTGCTAACGTTGTCAGACAACAGACATAGGATAAAGAACACGTCCGTGAAGACAATTTTTTCAAGGAGAGTGCTCCCCTGTGGAACCTATTACGCCGTTCCAACGGAAGAACCGTAGCGACATGATCCATGAAAAGCTCCACGAACTGATCCGGGAGGGACACTGGAAGCCGGGCGACAAATTCCCCACGGAGATGGAGCTTGCCTCGCTCTTCAACGCCGGGCGCTCCACCGTACGAGAGGCGCTCAACCTGCTGAAGGCCTCGAATCTCCTGAAGGTGATCCCGGGGCACGGCACGGTGGTCGCCAGCCCCTCCGAACTCGAATACAACGTCCTCTCGAGGCACATCCCCGACAGCCGCACCGCCCGCGAGCTGTTCAACATCGTCGAATTCCGCATCTGCCTCGAACCGTCCACAACCTATCTCGCCGCCGAACGCATCGCCCCCGCGCAGTCGGACACGCTCCTCGAACTCGCAGGAGCCGTCAACGACGACACGCTCACCCCCTCGGGATTCGCCGAGACGGACATCGCCTTCCACGCCTTCCTCGCGGAGATCGCCGGCAACCCCCTCTGCATCGAGACGATGCGCTCGCTCCACAACTTCTTCTATAAACAACAGATCGTCACCTCGCTCATCTCCACCCGAAAAAAACCGGTCGCCCAAAGCCACATCGCCATCGCGAAGGCCGTGATCGACCACAACGCGAAGCTCGCGGAGAAAGAGATGCGGGCGCACCTGTACAATACCCGCCAGTATCTCGAAAGCATCGTCCGGGAGACGCATCTTCAAGGCTTTTCTCCTCCGGCAAACGGAGACGGAGCCGAACAACAGAGCAATAAAAAACGCCGAGAAGACGATATCATTCCGATCCGTTCGCAACAGGAAAAGAGATTGAATACCAATAATCTACCGGGAGGGGTACCCTTGCACACGACGAAATTCGATAACCCAGGGAGCAACGAAACCGCTCTCCTGTCTGCGAAAAGAGCGATAAAGAGATGAAAGGCCTGGTCTATCACGGCCCCAAGGAGCTGCTCTGGGAAGACGCTGAGGATGCGATTCTTGGGCGAAAAGACGTGAGAATCGCGGTCAAGGCAGTGGGGATCTGCGGGTCCGACGTCCACGGCTACCTCGGACTGACCGGGCGACGCACACCTCCGATGATCATGGGGCATGAATTTTCGGGAGTTGTGGACCAGGTCGGCGAAGAAGCGACCCGCTGGCAAGTCGGCGACAGAGTCACGGTGCAACCCGCGCAGTTCTGCGGAACCTGCGAATTCTGCAAGGAGGGCCTGACGAACCTGTGCGGCAACAAGCGCTTCTACGGCGCGATGGACTGCAACGGAGCCATGGCCGAATACATCGTCGTTCCGGAGCACCTGGTCTATCGCCTCCCCGACTCGGTTGACTTCTCCTCGGGCGCCATGATCGAAGCGGCTGCCGTCGCCTACCGAGGTGTGAAGAACGCGGGGGATCTTTCCGGGAAGCACGTCCTGGTCATCGGAGCGGGCACAATAGGGCAGCTTGTAACCGCGATAGTTCGCCTGAAAGGGGCGAAGCGCGTCTACGTCTCCGATCTCAGCGACGCGCGCCTTGAAGTCGCTAAAAAAATGGGCGCGGATGTCGTGCTTAATCCCAAGTCCATGGACATTCGCAGGATCGTGATGGATTCGACGGACAACAAGGGAGTCGACGTCGCAATCGAAGCGGTCGGCGTGACGCCGAGCGCGAAGCAGAGCATCGAGCTGCTGCGCACCGGCGGAACCGCCGTCTGGATCGGGAACTCGGCGAAGTTCGTCGAAGTGCCCATGCAGGAGATCGTCACCAGGGAGCTGCATATTCGCGGCACTTATATCTACTCTCATGAAGAGTTCGGAGAGGTTCTTGAAATGGTGGGCGACGGTGGAATTTCCTTCGATCCGATCATCAGCCTGCATGCGAAGATGTCGGAAGGGGCGCGGTGGTTTGCGCAACTCGCAGATTCTCCGGGGGATCTGATCAAGGTGATTCTCATCCCGGAATAAAAACAAGAGGAGGTAAAAAAATGAACGTACGGAGAAAGAAGTTGGCAAAAGCGGCGGCACTGTTGTCCATCCTTTTTATTGCGACCATGGTTTTCACCCTCTGCCGGACGGCGGAACGGGCCTCGGCGCAGGACGACGTGAAACTGGAAGCCGAGAAGAAGAAGAATGCGGAATTCGTGCTCAAGCTCGCCTACACCGACGCGGCGAACTGGCCCGCGAGCGGCATCAAGCCCCTGGGAGAACACGCGTTCGCGCTCATCTTCAAGAGCATCGTGGAATCGCGCTCCAACGGCGCCATGTATGTCGAACTCTTCCCCGCTACATCGATGGGACAGAGCAAGGAAGTCATCGAGATGGTCCAGACCGGAACCCTCGAAATGGGAATTCAGACCGGCGCCTTGGCGGGAGTCTATCCGCCCGTGCAGGTCATCAACCTTCCCTACGCCTTCCAGTCGGATGAAATAGCATGGTGGATTTTCGACAACAGCGACTTCTGGAAGAAGATGACCGCCGAGATCGAAGAAAAAACCGGCATCAAGGTGCTCGCAATGGGACAGAACGGCACAAGGCATTTCACCAACTCGAAACGCCCCATCCGCGAACCCAAGGATATGGTCGGACTGAAATTCCGCGTCATGCCCTCCCCGATCTACGTGAAAACGCTCGAGGCGATGGGAGCGAGCGCGACGCCGCTTGCCCACGGCGAAATTTACACCGCTTGTCAGACCAAGGTCGTGGACGGACAGGAGAACCCTATCTGGAACATCGCGGCGAACAAATGGTACGAGGTACAGCAGTATATGACGCTCGACGGCCACACGTGGAGCGAGGACATGCTGATCATCAACGCCGACTTCTTCAACAACCTTCCGAAGGCATACCAGCAGATAATCCGCGCTGCCGCCTACCAGGGGCAAACGGCGGGGAGAGCGTCGGAATCGCTGGGATCTCTGGTGACCGATTTCGCTATTCTTGAAAAGCACATGGAGATTTACTCTCCGACTCCCGAGGAGATGGCCAAGTTCAAGGCCGCTGTCGTTCCTGTGGCCGACTGGCTGAAAGCCGAGATCGGCGCGTCGTATGTAGAGAACTTCTACAAAGCTGTCGAAGAGGCTGAAGCCGCCCTGGGATACAGATAGACATATTCGACGAAGTTCGCGTGCAGGCTTCCTCGAAGGAAGCCTGCACTTCGATCGGACACTGTGGAGGGGAAAATGAGTGTATTGGATACGCCATTCAAGCTTGCCGGGAAGATAAGCGACGTTGTCGAACAAGCGAGCATATACATTACTGTTTTGTATATCGCCGCAGTTTTTTGCGTCGTCTTCCTCGGAGTGATCATGAGGGTCATCGGCTCTACGTTTTCCTGGAGCGAGGAGATCTCGAGATGGCTCCTGGTGGGAATCACCTATATCGGAGCGAGCCTCGCACTGAAGCGTCAACAGCATGTCGGCGTCGCTCTGGTCATTCGCGCCGTCCCGAGAACATGGTGCAGAATAGCCGTCATTCTCATCGATATCGCGATCATGGTCTTCATTTATTACGGTTTCAGGACAAGTCTTGCAACGGCGCTCCAATCGGCGAAACAGTACGGCGATATCATCAAACTGCCTATGATGTACGTAAAGCTGAATCTTCCGGTCGGTTTTCTGTTCATGTTCATTCATATGGTCTATTTTCTTCTCGGTGCATTCAAGGCCGAGGATCCTCAGGATTTCATCCTGAGCAGCTGAGGGTCAACCCTGGAACGGGAGTGATGCAATGACTACACTGATCCTGATCTTCATCGGCAGCATAGCCATCGGTGTCCCGATCGCCTTCGTCCTGGGTTTGACGGCGCTGTACTACTTTTTATTCGTCGGCAGCGTGCCGATCATGATCCTTGGGCAACGACTTTATTCAGGTGTCGACAACTTCGTACTGCTGGCCATTCCGTTTTTCGTCTTCGCGGGCGAACTCATGAACAGGACGAAAATTACGGAGGACCTGGTGAACTTCGCCAAGATGCTCGTCGGCTGGATTCCGGGGGCGCTGGCGCAGGTCAATATCGTTACAAGCGTCTTCTTCGCCGGGCTTACAGGAGCGGCGGTCGCCGATACCGCAGCGATCGGCTCCATCCTGATTCCGGCGATGAAAGAAGAAGGCTACACGTCCGAGTATGCGGCCGCGGTCACCGTCACATCCTCGATTATCGGGCCGATTATTCCCCCGAGCATCAACATGGTCGTCTACAGCACCGTGACAATGGAATCGGTCGGGGCGCTCTTTATGGCGGGCTTCGCCCCCGGCATCTCTATCGCCTTGGGCCTTATGATCATAGCGCTCTTCTTCGCGTTCAGGGATCATCACCCTCGGAGAAAGGAGCGTCTGGCGAAAGGAGAAGCCTGGCGCACCACGAAGAAGTCTCTGCTCGCGCTGCTTGCGCCCGTCATCCTCGTGGGCGGAATTTTCAGCGGCCAGTTCACTCCTACCGAGGCCGCCGCAGTCGCCTGCGCGTACGCCCTCTTCGTCGGGGTGTTCATCTTCAAGACGCTCGGCTGGAAGGAGATCTTCGAAAGCCTCAAGGCCTCGGCCATCACATCCTCGGTGATTCTGTTCATCATCTCCGTCGCAACGGTCTTCGCGACGATGCTGACGCTCGAGAGGATTCCCGCGCACATCGCCCACTCCATCCTCTCCCTGACGGAAAACAAGTACGTCTTTCTGCTGCTTGTCAATCTGCTTTTGCTGTTCGTCGGCATGATCATGGAAACGGGCGTCAGCGTCATTCTGCTTGCTCCGATTCTGCTCCCCGTAGCGACCAGACTTGGCGTTCATCCGCTGCACTTCGCCCTGGTCATGCTGGTCAACCTGAATATAGGTCTTAATACGCCTCCGCTGGGCGTCTGCCTCTATACCGCCGCTCCCATAGCGAAGGTACGGTTCGAAAAGATCGCACGTGCGGCGGTCCCGTTCGTCGCCATGCAGATCGTTGTCTTGATGATCATCACCTATATCCCGGAGATTATCCTTTTCCTTCCGAGAGTATTCGGCTACATTTCATAAACGAACAGGGAGCTTCTGGAAGCCGAAATGCGGCGAGGTCTGCGATAGCTCTGAAAAGAAAGTTCCATCGGTTCTTTAAATGTTCTTCGTCAGGACGCTTCATCGTCGGGTTCATGGCGAAAAATGCTGTGAAGATCACCTTGGAGCTTGAATCCACACAACGATACCCCAATGAACAGTTTTTAAATTACCCGGAGGTGAATCATGAATCAGGAGATTGTATCGGCAATGAAAGAAAAGGCGCGCGCCGTCCGTCTGGGCGTCGTCGACGCGCTCGGCGTGGACAAGCGCGGGCATCTCGGCGGCTCCATGTCGTGCGCCGACATCGTCGCGGCGCTTTACTTCCACAAGATGCGGCACGACCCGAAGAACCGCTTCATGCCGGACCGCGACCGTTTCATCATGAGCAAGGGGCACTCGGTCCTCGCTCAGTACGCGGCGCTCGCGGAGGCGGGATACTTCCCGAAGGAGACCCTGCTGAAGACGAAGACCCTCGGCTGCATCCTCCAGGGACACCCCGAGCGCGAGACCCCCGGCGTGGAGGCGAACACCGGCTCGCTCGGACAGGGGCTCTCCATAGGCGTGGGCATGGCGCTCGCCGGAAGACTCGACAAACTGAACTACCGTACATGGGTCGTCCTCGGAGACGGAGAACTCGCCGAGGGGCAGGTCTGGGAGGCGGCGACCGCGGCCTCGGCGTTCAAGCTGGACAACCTGACGGCCATCGTCGACATGAACGGAATCCAGGCGGTGGGGCGCACGTGCGACCGCTACAACCTGGGCAACATCCGCGGCAAGTTCGACGCCTTCGGATGGAAGACCTTCGAGATCGACGGACACGACATGGCGCAGATTCTCCAGGCGCTCGACGACGCGTCCGAGGTCGGAGGAACACCGTCCGCCATCATCGCAAGGACGGTCAAGGGAAAGGGCGTCTCCTTCGCCGAGAACACGCCCGCCTACCACAACAACCTGCTGACGAAAGAACAGCAGGAAGCCGCCCGCCGCGAGATCATGGCGATGTGAGGGGGAGAAGAGCATGTTGATGAATCTACGCACAGCCTACGGTGAAGCGCTGCTCGCTCTCGCGGGAGAGAATAAAAACGTCGTCGCGCTCGACGCGGACCTCTGCGGCTCCACGCAGTCGGTCGTCATCGAAAAGAATCACCCGGAGCGCTACTTCGAGATGGGGATCGGCGAACAGAACATGATCTCCGTGGCCGCGGGGCTGGCGCTCAGCGGAAAGATACCCTTCGCGCACTCCTTCTCCGTCTTCGCCACAGGGCGCCCGTTCGACCAGATACGCCAGAGCGTCTGCCTGCCGAACCTCAACGTGAAGATCGTCGGTTCGAGCTGCGGTCTCTCGGACTTCGGCGACGGCGCGACGCACCAGTCGTTCGAGGACCTCGCCACGATGCGCGTCCTTCCGCACATGACGGTCCTCTGCCCCGCGGACGGCATCGAGACCAAGTGGGCCGTGCGCGCCGCGGCGGCCGTCGACGGTCCGGTCTACATCCGCCTGAACCGCAACGACCTGCCGGTGCTCTTCGACGATCAGACGCCCTTCGAGATCGGCAAACCGATCGTGGTCAAAGAGGGGAACGACGTCGCCCTCGTCGGCACGGGGACGATGACTTCCATAGCCCTCGACGCGGCGGCGCTCCTCGAACAGCAGGGAATCTCGGCCCGCGTCGTCCATCTCGGAACGATCAAGCCCCTCTGCGGGAAGTCGCTGCGGGAAGCTCTCGGAAACGTCCGGGGGATCGTCTCCTGCGAGGAGCACACCATCTACGGCGGACTGGGATCGGCGGTTGCGGAGGCCCTCTGCGAGACGCCCCTGCCGATGAAGATGGTGGGCATCCAGGACCGGTACGGCCAGTCGGCCGTCTGCTACGAAGAGCTGCTCGAGTGCTACGGACTGACCAAAGAGGCCGTCGCGAAGGCGGCGGAAACGCTGCTTCAAAAGTAAACGATATTCATACAGGGAGGCGATCGTATGAGCACAATCGGATTCATCGGGCTCGGCATCATGGGGAAGCCCATGGCGAAAAATCTTCTGGCCGGAGGGCTGTCGCTCGTCGTCTACGACGTGGTCTCCGCCGCGGTGGATGAAGTCGTCGCGGCCGGCGCGACGAAGGGAACGTCCCCGAAGGACGTCGCGGAAAAGTCGGACATCGTCGTCACCATGCTGCCGAACTCCCCGCACGTCCGCGAGGTCGTCTGCGGCAAGAACGGCATTCTGGAAGGAACGAAGAGGGGGCAGATCGTCGTCGACATGAGCTCCATCGCCCCGCTGGCGAGCCGCGAACTGGGAGCGATGCTCGCCGAAAAGGGCGCGGAGATGCTCGACGCTCCAGTCAGCGGAGGGCAGGAGAAGGCCGAGAAGGGAACCCTGGCCATCATGGTGGGCGGCTCCGAGGCCTCTTACGAGAAGGTGAAGGATATCCTCGCCCTGATGGGCAAGAGCACGCTCGTCGGCGAACTCGGCGCGGGACAGACGACGAAACTCGTCAACCAGACCATCGTGGCGATCAACATCGCGGCGGTGGCCGAGGGCATGGCCTTCGCGAAGAAGGCGGGAGTGGACCCGGAGAAGGTCTTCCAGGCCATCCGCGGCGGCCTCGCCGGCAGCCAGTGCATGGAGGACAAGGCGCCCCGGATGTTCGAAGGGCGCTACAATCCGGGCTTCCGCATCAACCTGCACATCAAGGACCTCACCAACGTCCTGGAGACCAGCCGTTCGCTGCACATGTCGATGCCGCTCGCGGCCCAGCTTATGGAGATGTTCCAAAACCTCGCCGGAGAGGGGCACGAGACGCTGGACCACGGTGCGCTCGGTCTCTTCTACGAGAAACTGAACAGCCTCTCGCTGAAAAAATAAGCCGCCCGCGCACGCGGACGGACCGGTCAAGGGGGGATGCGGAGGGAAAACCGTGACAAGCCAGTCGCGCACCGTTCGAAAAGCTTCCGGAACACGAGCAGTACAGCCTTGCATATCAAAAGGAGTGGTCGTTGTGAAGAAGTTCGTTTCAATGGTTGCAATCGCACTTGTCATCGTCTTCGTCGTCGCGGGCGGCGCTGTCGCCTCGGGGAAAGTATGGGAAAAGGGAACGCCTACGGTCATCGTCGGCTTCGGCGCGGGCGGCGGAACGGACACCTCCGTTCGTCCCGTGGTCGCGCTTATGTCCAAATATCTGAACGAAACGATCAACGTCGCCAACATGCCCGGCGCGGCGAGCGCGGTCGCGGCGGAGCACGTCCTCGGCCTTCCCGCCGACGGCTACACGATGTTCGCCACCGGTTCGGGCTGCTTCGGCGGTTTCAAGGTGAAAGAGACCTCCAACTCCGGGTGGGAGGAGTGGACCTCCTGGCATCCGTTCCAGGGCCCCGCGGCCATCCTCGTTTCCGCGAACGGCGAGCTGAAGACCTTCCAGGACGTCATCGACGCGCTGAAGGCCGGAAAGATCAACATGGGCGCTTCCGGCTTCGGCAACGGCCCCCACGTGATCATGCAGGCGATCGCTGAAGTTGCGGGCATCAAAGAGATCAACTACGTCACCTTCGACGGCGACCGGAGTATCGCCACCGCGGTCCTCGCAGGCGAGATCGAGGCGGGCATCGTGACCTTCTCCTCCGCCATCGACATGGCGCAGGCCGGAACCATCAAGGCGGTCGTCGTGATGACGAAAGAGCCGATGAAGATCACCGACACGATCACCATCGACCCGATCGTCAAGGTGCTCCCCGGCAGCGAAAAGATCCCCGACCTCGGCGAGACATGGCCCATCTGCATGCGCCGCGACGCCCCGCAGGAGATCAAGGACAAGATCACCGAGGCCTTCCTCTGGGCGATCAAGCAGCCCGAGATCGAGGAGTACACGAAGAAGAAGGGGCTCAACATCGTCGGCCTCACCGGCGAAGACGCGGACCGTTTCATTTCGCTCCAGATCTCCGGATACGCCTGGGTGCTGCACAATTCGGGAATGACCGAGAAGTCGCCCGAGGTCTTCGGCATTCCCAAGCTGGCCGACTGGAACTGGGAGACCGAGAAGAAGAAGCTGACGAAGTAGCATGTCGCGAAAAGTCTACAAGGGATCCGGGGCCGATTTCATCACGGCCGTTTGCCTGGCGCTCTTCGGGGCGGCGTTTTCCATCGCCGCCCTGAGGATGCGCGTGTTCAACAACTCCCTTCTCGTTTCACCCGGGCTCTTCCCTCTGATTCTCGGAGCGGTCTTCATCCTCCTCGGGCTTCTCCTTCTCCGCTCCGCCGCGAAACGAGGAGGGTGGGAACAGGCCTCGCACGTCCTCGGAAGGGAGAACCTTCATGCGTTCGCGATGTCGCCGAGGGTCCGCAAAGCGATCGTTCTCCTTCTCTTCATCGTCGCGTACGTGACTGCGGTCGGCCATATCCCCTTTCTGTGGGCCACGGCGGGGTACCTTCTGGTCACCTTCATCTACCTCAAGGCGATGAAGCCGCACTGGATACTGCTGCTCTCTTTTCTGGCGGCCTACGTCATCACATTCGCATTTCGGGATCTCTTCCGGATCCCGATGCCGTAAAGGAGGGACGGACAGATGGAAATACTGCATCTTCTGGCCGACGAGGCCGTCCAGGTGGGAGGCTCGCTGCTGGGGGCGCTCATCAACCCGACCATTCTCGCCCTCATCTTCGGCGGCAGCCTCTTGGGCCTTCTCGTGGGCGCAATCCCCGGCCTGACCGCGACAATGGCGCTTGCGCTGCTCATCAACCTCTCCTACGGCATGCCGCTGGAGAACGCCGTCGCCTTCCTGCTGGCGGTCTACGTCGGCGCCGTCTCAGGAGGGCTGAACGCGGCGATCATGATCAACATCCCCGGAACGCCCTCGGCAGCGGCAACGTGCCTCGACGGCTTCCCTCTGGCCAAGCGGGGAAAGGGGGGGCTCGCCATCGGAACGGGGCTCATCGCCTCGTTCGTCGGCACCATCTTCAGCATTCTAGTGATGATCTTCCTCTCGCCGCTCGTCTACAAGATCGCGCTCCGCTTCGGTCACTGGGAACTCTTCCTGCTGGCTCTCTTCGGCATCATGATCTGCGGCACCCTCTCCGCCGGGAAGGACCCGCTCAAAGGGTGGATCGTCGGCTTTCTCGGCTTCGCCGCCGCCATGGTGGGGATGGAGCAGATCTTCGCCTACCCCCGGCTGACGTTCGACTTCCTCCAGCTCAAGGGCGGCATCCCGCTTATTCCGGCGCTCATCGGCGTCTTCGGCATCTCGGAGTTCCTCGCGGTGCTCCAGGAGAACGTGGCGTACAAGATCGACGGAAAGGTCGGGAAGATCATTCCGCCGCTGCGCGAATTTCTCCCCCTCATCCCCTCGGCCATCCGCTCCGGCGTCATCGGCGTCGTCATCGGCGCCATTCCCGGTGCGGGCGAGGATATCGGGAGCTGGCTCTCCTACGACGTCGGCAAGAGGCGCTCCAAACAGGGGCACAAATTCGGCACGGGAAGCTACGAGGGGCTGGTCTGCTCCGAAGTGGCGAACAACGCCGTCATCGGCGGCGCGATGATACCGCTGCTCACCCTCGCCGTTCCGGGAAGCCCCCCCTCGGCGATGTTCCTCGCGGCCGTCTGGCTTCACGGCGTCCGCCCCGGCCCCATGCTCAACTTCGAAAACCCCGGCTTTCTCCCCCTCGTGGCGGCCATGCTCATCCTCGGCTCGCTCGCCATGCTCTTCTGGGGGCTCGCGCTCGCCAAACCGATGGTGGCCATTCTGAAGATCAAGCGGGAGATTCTGCTCCCCATCGTCATCCCCCTGACCGTCATCGGCGCGTACGCGGGAGGCGTCCGCATCTTCGACGTCTACCTGATGCTCGCCTTCGGCGTCCTGGGGTACATCCTGCGGCAGATGGACTACCCTCTGGCCCCGCTCGTCCTGGGGCTGATCCTCGGCCCCCTGGCCGACACCAGCTTCCGCAGGGCGCTCCAGCAGAGCCGCGGCGCCATCATGCCGCTGCTCGAACGCCCCATCGGAATCATCCTGCTGCTCTGCATCGCGTGGCTCGTCTGGACGGGGATCAAACGCACCAAACAGTACTACGCCGAACAGGCGGCTCTTGAGGACGGAGAGAACATCTCCGCGGAATAGACGACGAAACGCCGCCGCTGTCACGGGCGGCGAGGAGGGAGAACGGACTATGCGCGCAGTGGTGAAATACAAGAGAGAAGACGGCAACACGGAAGTACGGGACGTCCCGGTACCGGAGATCGAGGCGTCGGACGTGCTCGTGAAGGTCGCGTACATCGGCATCTGCGGAAGCGACCCGCACATGTACCACAACCAGGTCTCCTACCCCATGGCGGTCCCCCTCATCCTCGGGCACGAGTTCTCGGGGACCATCGAAAAGGTAGGCGCGAACGTAACGAAATGGAAGGTCGGCGACCGAGTGACCTCGGAGACGCACGCCCGTTTCTGCGGCGAGTGCGTCCTCTGCAAGACGAACAACTACCGCTTCTGCCGCGAGCGCAAAGGATACGGCTTCGGCGTGGACGGCGCGTTCGCGGAGTACGTCCGGGTACCGGAGCGGATACTGCACGCGGTCCCCGATTCGGTCTCGCTGCGCGACGCCTCCTGCACGGAGCCCGTGTGCGTGGCCTACAACGTGGTGATCGCGAAGACGGGCGTCAAGGCGGGCGACTCCGTCGCCGTTCTCGGCCCCGGACCGATAGGGCTGCTCTGCGCCCACATGGCGAAGCTCGCCGGCGCGAGCAACATCGCCGTCTTCGGCGCGCCGGGCGACGAAAAGCGCCTTGAAATAGCGAAGCAGTACGGCGCGACGGAGACGCACCTCCTCGACGGCTCCTCGGACCCCAAGAACGTGGCCGCGAAGTTCAACGGAGGGTACGGATTCGACTCCGTCATCGACGCGGCGGGCCCGACGGCGACGCTGAAGCTCTCGATGGAGCTGGTCATGCCCGCAGGCGTCATCAACAAGGTGGCATGGGGCCCGAAGCCCGTGGACATCAGCCTCGACCCGCTGCTCTCGAAGGGCGTGACCCTCCAGGGGTCGTTCAGCCACTCATGGGACATCTGGGAGAAGGTCCTCGTGATCATGGGACAGGGGCAGATGCCGCTCGACGCCCTCATCACCCACAAACTCCCGCTCGAGGGGTGGAAAGAGGGATTCGACCTCATCGAAAGTCGCGAAGGGCTGAAGGTCGTTCTCAAGCCGTAGCGGCACGGAGAACCGGTATTTCAAAGAAGGAAGCCGCTCACGCGGCTTCCTTCTTCATCGCGATTCACGAGTTCCTCATTCACAGGACCGTACGTATATCATCTCCGCTGCATTCCTTCTCTCCGAAGAAAATCCGAGAGACGTTCACAATCGAACCAAGCACCGCCGATCCGCGGAACTCGCCCTCACTGTTCAGAGGTCATCGACCGATACAGCCTTTCGGCATCCTCTCTCCGGCACAGTTCGCTCCCCGGCGTCATGACGGCCGCAGTGCCCGCCGCAACCCCGAAGAGGCAGGATTCTTCAAGCGACATGCCCCGCGCAAGGCTCAGGACTATCCCGGCCACCATGCTGTCGCCGGCGCCCACCTTGCTCGATATGGGCACTGTCGGCGGTACTATGTGCCTGCAAAACTCCTTCGAGACCATCAAGGCCCCCGCAGCGCCGAGAGAGATCGTCAACGCCTCGCACCGGCCGCTTTCGACAAGCCTCCGGGCCGCTTCCGCGATCTGCTGTTTCTCCTTGACATCCTCTCCGACCATCTCCCTGAACTCGCGGATATTCGGCTTGATCAGGAAAACTCCTTCTTTCAGCGCCTCTTCAAGCGCCTCCCCCGAGGTATCGACGATGGTCCTGGCGCCCCGCTCCTTTCCTATGCGCACCACTTCCGCATAGAAGCCGGCGGGCACGCCTGGAGGAAGGCTTCCGCTGGCTACCAGATAATCGGGAAAAGGTTCCATCCCGGAGAGCTCCCGAAGGAAGCCCTCCCACTCGTCTTGAGAGAGTTCGGGGCCGGGCATTCCGAAGCGGTACTGCTGCCCGGTGGCCTCCTCGAAGATTGCAAGACTCTCACGAACAGCCCCCTTTATCGGGAAGGGACGGTGGTGCAGCGCCTCTTCGTCCAGAAGCTCTCGAAGTCTGGTACCAGTCAGGCCTCCCGCCGGATAGAGGAGTACCGACTCCCCTCCGAGCTTCTTCACGGCTCTGGCGACGTTCACCCCGCCGCCCCCGGGCTCGAATCGGGGCCGGGCGCAGTAGAGCTTCCTTTCGGCGACGACGTGGGATACGCTCGAACTCTTGTCGATCGCCGGATTCAACGTAAGCGCAACGATTCTTTTCACTTGGCATCGCCTCCTAAAGATTTCGCATGCAGAGTGAACATCAGCGTTTCCCCCGGTCGCAGCAGATGAACGTCGCCGCGGAACGAGATCCTTGCCGCGTCCGGCACGCACTGATCGCAGTGTACAGTCATGCGCTCCCCGGTCAGGGAAATATCGAACCAGTTTCCCATGTACTGTATCTTCATGGAGAGAGCGGGCAGATCGTCGGGGATCTTCGGATTCAGAAAGAGCATTCCGTCGCGGAACTCCAGCCCCGTGTAGCAGCGCTGCAGGATGTCCACGGTCCCCGCCATGGCGCCGAGATGGATACCCTCGGCGGTCGAGCCCCCCTGAATGTCCGAGACGTCGCTCTCCAGGGCTTCCTGGAAGAGTTCCAGCGAGTGCGCGCGGTCGGATCGCGAGAGCACCCACGAGTGGATCACGTTGCTCAGCGTGGAGCCGTGAGAGCTTCTCTTCAGGTAGTACTCGACGTTGCGGGGAATGCTCGCCGGGTCGAAATCGTACCCCATCCCGCCGAGGAGTTCCTTCAGTTCCTCCGTCGAAAAGAGGTAGAAGAGCATCAGCACATCCGCCTGCTTGGAGAGTTTGTACTTGTTCGGAGTATCGCCTTCGGCTTCGAGTATTCTGTCCATCCGCTGGATGTTGTCGTACTTCTTCCTGTAGGCCTCCCAGTCCAGCTCTTCAAGGGAATCGTACCCCTCGAACTGGCTGATGATATCTCCGTCGTGGAAGACGACGCGCATTTTCCCGATGATGTCGTGCCACCGGTCGAGTTCCGCTTGCTCCAAGGCCAGGATATCCGAAAGTTCTCCTCTTCTTCGGGAGGAGAGAAGCTCCAGCGCCTTCAAAGCGATCCGAAGGACATAGACGGTCATCACGTTCGTGTACGCGTTGTTGTTCAGTCCGGGCTCTTCGGAATTCGGATAACCGTCGTGATACTCATCCGGCCCCATGACGCCCAGAATTTCGTAGCGTCCGAGTTCTTCGTTGAAGGTCGTGATACCCGCCAGAAAACGTGCGATCTCAAGGAGCATCTCCGCGCCGTAGCTGTTCAGAAACTGCATGTCGCCGCTCGCGTTGTAGTACTGCCAGACGTTATAGGCGATAGCCGCGTTCACGTGCCGCTGCAGATGGGTATTGTCGGGCAGCCAGCGCCCCGACTTCGGATTCAGATGCAGCTGCTGCGTCTCCTCGCGGCCGTTGCTGCTGCTCTGCCATGGATAGAGCGCCCCTTCGAACCCCTCGTTCAGGGCCGCCGCGCGCGCCTTGTCGAGCCTCCGGTAGCGGTACAGAAGCAGCGAGCGCGTGAGCACCGGTATTCGCGCATTGAGATAGGGGAAGATGAAAATCTCGTCCCAGAAGATATGTCCGCGGTAGGCTTCGCCGTGCCACCCACGCGCAGGAACACCGATGTCGAGATCGATCGAGTTCATCGACACCGTCTGCAGCAGATGGAAGATGTGCAGCCTCAGAATCATCTGGGACCGGTCGCTGTTTTCGAGGCGGATGTCGCACCGCCCCCACAGGTGTTTCCAGCGGAGCAGATGGCTGTGCAGCAGCTCGTCGAAACCGGGTGCGTTTTTCACCTCCTGCCCGGCGTCGAGAGCCGGTTCCGAGATGGCGAAATCCTTGGAGGAGAAGAGAGAGACGATCTTTTCCACCCGTACCGGTTTTTTCTCCGAGACGTCGAGGAAGAATTCCTGCCCGATGTATCCCGGACGCCCGACCGTCGACCGTTCGACTTCGAGCGCTTCGTCCCCGGCGAAGACGCGGGTTCTGGCGGCCTCGGCGACGCGTATTTCCGACTGGTTGGTCTCGACGAGCAGAAGAACGGTCTCGTCGTCCAGACATTCGCTCCGGATGAACGAGAGGTGTTTGCCGTCGAGCTTTTTGTAGCGCTCGACTCCGGAGTTGATCACCGTTCCGTCGAGACTCGAAAGCACCTGAAGGCGGCCGCTCCAGTTCTCCGGAACAACGGTCGTCTCCAGTCCGGCGAGGTGCATCTTCCCCATATGAACGAAGCGCCGCTCTATCAGCGTAGTCGTCCTCCCCTCGACGTCCTTGAACGCGACCGTTCGGGAGAGGACTCCCTTTTCCATATCCAGCTCCTGCCGGTAGGCGAGCACCTCGGCGGTTTCCGGACTCAGCCATTCGCCGCCCTCGGGCCGAAAGCGGAGAACCATCCAGTTGGGCATGTTCACAAGGTCCTCGTTCTCCACCATACGGTCGGCGACCTTTGTTCGCAGGCGATTGTACCCCCCCGCGAGATAGGTCCCCGGAGAGTGCACGCCGTCCGCCTCGGCCTCCGGCGCCGCGCCCCGGGTCGCGAAATAGCCGTTCCCGAGAGTGCAGAGAGCTTCCCGCAGGCGCTCGCTCTCCGGATCGAATCCTTCGTAAACCAGCGCCCACGTACTCATGACGACCTCCTGCACAGCGGAATCACACGAAGAAGGAACTCCCGGACTTCATCGGGATCCTTCAGGCTGAACGCAGCCGCGGTCTCGTAGGCTTCTTCCCGGACCACGATGCCGACGCCTCTTCCCTTCAGCGCGCGGAACGCGTCCTCGTCGGTCACGTCGTCTCCGATATAGACGGGGAGCACGTCTTCCCGGTCGAGTTCCAACGTGCGCATCAGGGAGAAGAGCGCCTTCCCCTTGTGCCAGTCCATCTTCGGCTGAAGCTCGAAAATCTTTTTGCCGTACGCTTTTCGAAGGTCGGGGTGATCCGAAGTCACTTCGTCGACGGCTGCCTCTATCCGCTCGATGTTCTCGGGAGCAACCCGCCGGTAGTGAATGGCGATGGCGAACTTTTTTCTCTCCAAAAGAAGCCCTTCAATGGCGCCGATCTTCTCCGACAGAGCGTTCTCCGCGCTGTCGAGCGCAGGAAGGTATTCCTCCCCGACCGTATTCTCAAACTTCATTCCGTCGGGGACTGCGATGTCGAAGCCGTGGCTTCCGGCGTAGACGATGCCGTCGATCTTCACTTTGTCGCGCACATCTTCGAGATCACGGCCGCTGATGATCCCGAGCGGAGTGCATTCGGCGAGTTCGACGACCGCTTCCCGCATTTCCGTGCCCATAATCGCCTGCTCCGGAGTCTCCACGATGGGAGAGAGCGTGCCGTCGTAATCAAGGAAGATCGCAATCCGCTTTCCCTCCGCCTTGCGGGCGATCGCGTCGAAACCGTCCAGAGCGGAGGGAAGCGGATCGCCGATTTGAAGGATCTCCTCGGCCGCGCACCTCTCTCCGTTCCCCGGTGGCGCGTTGAAACCAGCCCCCGCCGGGGAGTCGATTTTCTTTTTTTTCATTTCTATACCTCCGCTTCTTCGATATCTCTTCCAACCCCTGTTCAGGCTACACACCGCTCCGTCGTCCGTTCGCGGCGCGCGCACGGCGCGTTATGCTCTTTTCACCCTCGACGACAAGGAAGACCGCCGCGCCCAGAGAGAGGGGAATCAGCCAGTGGCGAAGCTCCAGCGGCGCCGAGCCGAACCAGAGCTGCATAAACGGCGCGTAGACGAAGACGAGCTGGAGTACGGCCAGCACGCCGACCGCCATCCACGCGGCGCGGTTTGCGAAAATCCTGTCGGGCGCAAGACTCGACTCGTGAAGATACCGGCTGTTGAAAAGATAGAACGCCTGTCCGCAAACGAGCGTGTTGACCGCGAGCGTCCGCGCCGTCTCCAGAGGCATGCCGAGCCGCCGCTCCACAAGGAAGACGGCGATGGTCGCCCCGCCGATCAGCACGGAGACGAACGCGATGCGCCACAGGAAGAGTCCGCCGAGAATCGGGGCGTCGGGCGAGCGCGGAGGCCGCTGCATCACTCCCGGCTCGGCCGGCTCGAAGGCAAGAGCGAGGGCGAGCGTGACGGCGGTCACCATGTTGACCCAGAGGATCTGCACGGGCGTCAGCGGAAGGGACAGCCCGAAGACCACGGCTGCAAGAATGACCAGCGCTTCGGCGCCGTTCGTCGGCAGGATGAAGAGAATGGCCTTCCGCAGATTGTCGTAGATGGTGCGCCCCTCCTCCACCGCGCGCTCGATGGAGATGAAGTTGTCGTCCGCCAGCACGATGTCCGCCGCCTCCTTGGTCGCCTCCGTCCCTTTGATCCCCATGGCCACGCCGACGTCGGCCCGCTTGAGCGC
>JAHDKT010000113.1 GCA_018436725.1 Synergistaceae bacterium
GATCGCGCCGAGCATGGAGCGTCGCCTCTTCCGACCAGGAGGCTTTTCCCCCGACGACGAAGTGTTCCCGCAAACGCCGGCGATACCTTTTTTCCCGTTTCCAGCATCGGTAATCCCGACCTGTTCTTCATCATATGTGGACTTATCTTAGCGTAACGGAGAGCGTCGTTGTCCTCGATTCAATATATACGTTCAAGTCTTATTGTCAAGTTTTTTGTCCAGTCGCTGTTTTCAGGCGCGCTCTTCTCAGTTACGGCGTGTACGGCGGTACTCCGCCTTTCTTTGCCGCCTTCTCATTCGATCATCAGAAAAAGGAGAGTGTCTGGACGCCGGTATCGGGAATCCCTCTTGAGATGTAACGCAAAAAGCAATACAATTCGTTCGGGAGGTGAGCGGTATGGTGAATGCGACCGTAAATATCAGATTGGAGGCCGAGGATAAGAAGGAGGCCGAGAAGATCTTTGCAACACTCGGCTTGACGACGAGTGAGGCGATTCGTCTTTTCTACAGGCAGACGATTCTGCGCCGGGGGCTTCCTTTTTCAGTCGATATCCCGAACGACGTCACCGTCGCGGCTATGGAGGCAGCACGTCGCGGCGAGCTGGAAACCGGCAGTTTCGAAGATCCGGGAAGCAGGATTTCTTCAAATGAAAGGCGGGGAAGAGCATGATCATCGGCACGCTGGCAGCTTGCGAACGGTATTATGTGTTGGGGGCGCGCTTCCGGAAGGCGCTCGAATTTCTGAAGGAGCACGACGTCGCGGCGATGGAGCCGGGGCGCTACGACATAGAGGGAGACGACGTCTTCGCCCTTGTGCAGGAGTACGTCACCAAGACCATCGACGACTGCACGCTGGAGGCGCATCGGGTGTACGCCGACGTGAACTACGTCGCCGAGGGGTTCGAGTATCTGGGGTACGCGCCGCTTGAACGCGCCGGAGTCCCTGCCGTCGAGTACGATCTCAAGACGGAGGCGGCCTTCTTCGAGAAGGAGTGCGACTTCATCCTTCTGCAGAAGGGCGACATCGCCATCGTCTTCCCCGAGGACGCCCACATGCCGCAGAAGCGCGCCCTCGTCCCGGCGACGGTCCGCAAGGTCTGCATCAAGGTACGGGTCGGGGAAGCGTAGGGGAGCGCTTCGTATTCATAGACCGAAACAGGGTTGTGATTTGTTGAAAGAATACAGGAGGCATGCGCAATGACGATCTTCCAAAGAGTTGACCGACTGAAAGCGGCGATCGACGGGGTGCGTCCGTTCGAGGGAGCGATGCTCGACGAGATACGTGGGTACTACCGCATCGGCCTGACCTGGTCGAGTAACGCCATCGAAGGGAACACCCTCACGGAGAGCGAAACCAAGGTGCTGCTGGAGGACGGGCTCACTGCGGGGGGGAAGCCTCTTCGTGACTCGTTCGAGGCCATCGGCCACGCGGAGGCGTACGACTTCATGTTCTCGCTGCTTCAAAGCGCGAGCATCTCGGAGGAGGACGCGCGGACCATGCACCGGATGTTCTACCGCAACATCGACGAATCCGCGGCCGGGAGCTACCGAAGCCGGGCCGTCCTGATCACGGGGTCGAGCTATCCGGTGACGGAACCGGGCCGAATTCCCTCGGAGATGGCA
>JAHDKT010000083.1 GCA_018436725.1 Synergistaceae bacterium
GCGATCTCGATGGGCGCGTTCTCGACCTTGAGCTTGATCAGATCGTGCAGGTAGCCGATGGCGACGGGGATCTCGCCGATCGCGCAGCTCTTGCCGGGGGCCGAGCCGGAGCGGGTGTACTGGTCGATGCTCTTGTCGAGCCGCTTAAGGAAGTCGAAAGCCTTGTCCTCGTCGTTGCCGAAGACGCGGATGATCGTCGTCACCATGTTGTACGCCGTGCCGGAGGTGCCGGGGTTGGCTACGCGAACCTTCTTCTCGTATTCGGGCTTCACGATGTCGGCCCAGGAATTGGGTAGCGTCAGGTTGAGTTCCTTCGCGCGGTCGGTGTTCATGGCGAAGGCGATCGGGCCGACGTAGAGGCCGATCCAGAAGCGCTCGGGATCGCGGAACTTGTCGGGGATCGAGGAGGCTGCGCGGGAGTTGTACGGCGCCGTGAGTCCCTTGTTTTTGGCGTCGATGTGGAGGGTTCCCACGCCGCCGACCCAGATGGAGGCTCTGGGGTTTGCTTTTTCGGCCTCGAGACGGGCTACGGCCTCGCCGGAGGAGAGGCGGACCCAGTCGACTTTGATTCCGGTCTCCTTTTCGAACGCGTCGAAAAGCTCCTTGGCGAGGGGCTCTTCCGTTGTCGCGTAAGCGCTCACCTTTTCGGAGGCGGACGCCGCGTCGGCGAACAGTGCGCAGAGCAGAGCAAGAACACACAACAGACCGATTCGTTTCATACTTTCATCTCCCTTTGCTATGATAGAGGTTCACTTTCAAGAATCGTATTGAAACCTTTTCGAGTATATGAAGAGAGAGGCGTTGTGTCAATTCTTTTTGTCGCCTTTCTTCTCCTCTTTCTCCTTCCGTTTCAGCGATTCGTCTTCGTAGCGCAGCGAAACGGCTCCTCCGAGGGACAGGGAGAGACGTAGCCCGTCATCGCCTACCGCGAGGGTTTCGAGAGAGAGCGCGGAGACCGCCCCCTCCATGAGGACGTCCTCCGCTATCTTCTGTTCCCGCAACAGTTCGGCAAGGGACGCCGAGGTCTGTTCCCGCAGCTCCTGCAGCGGGAAGACCATCCGTTCGGTCATTTCGCGGAGCAGTGCGGGGCGGGCGAGCCACGCGGCGGCCTTTGCAAGGGCGCTGTTCGTTCGCTCCTCGAAATCGGCGTCCTCCATGCGGATGACTTCTTCCTCCCGTGAATAGGCGGGGCGTCCCATGATGTAGACCTTGCCCTCGATGGCGCCGCCCACGGGACCTTTTCCCGAGATGTCGGCGGCGGCAACGAGTTTGTCGCCGCTGCCGAAGAAGGAGACCTCGTTCACCTTTACGCGCCCCCCGCCCGGAATATCGACCTCGGGGAAGTCCATCGAACTGACGTATTTCCCCAGAGCCTTATAGGAGAGCGTGCTCTCCACATTGAGCAGAATGCCCGGCTCCATGTGCGGCGGCATCGGCGCGAGAGGGGGGAGCGCCGATTTTTTCAGAGGGTCCGGCTTCTCCGCAGTGATTCGAAGCATGCATTTGATCCCGGCGGTAGCGGTGAGGCGTCCGTCCTTCGCCGAAAACGGAGGCATGGAGACCGAGAGGGGCGTGACGGCGAGCCAGAGTTCTGGAGACGAGCCGAGGGGGATGGGCGTGTGCAACTCGCCCCACTCTTTCTGGGCGTACTCTTTGATCCGTGCGGAACGGTTGATCTCCTCCTCCGCCCGTGCGAGCAGATCGCCGGAACGTCTGTTGAAGAGGTCCGTGAGCAGCGATGCGATGCCTATATCCTGCCCCAGGACGTTCAGGGAGGGGGAGCGCGTCCACTCCAGCCCGACCGAGCCGTTGAGACGCAGCTTCCAGTTTTTGTCGACCGAGGGCGCAAGCGCGAGGTGCAGCGTCCCCGCCCCGAAGATTTCCTTCCGTGTGCTGGAGGATATGCCAAGAATTCTGCCCTTCCACGAGACCATGGAAGAAAAACGGAAGGGGAGGGAGAAACTCGCCTTGTTTTGCGCAAAGGAGACCTTGACCCTGCCCGTCTTTTCGAGGAGCAGATCGGCGACGGACTCTCCGTAGCTTTGGTCGATCGTCTGTCCTTTTATGTCGTAGAGCGGGTTGGTGAGTGCGTCCTCCAGAATTCGGACGGCCTCCTCCGCAGTTATGCTGATCGGGACGGAAAGGAAGGACTCGGGAGGAGGAGGCGGCGGAGGCGGCGCCTCGGTGGGGGGCGGTACCGTCTCCAGCGTGTCGGGGGCTTTTTGCTCCTCGGGGATCGCCGGTTCAGGTTTCGTCTCCTTCTCCGCCGAAGGGGGAGCGCTCTCCTGACGGAGAAGCGTGCCGTTCCCGGGGGGAGTGGAGAACAGGAAAAACGCGGCGCCGAGCATCAGCGCCAAGAAGGAGCCGGCCAGCATCTTTTTCATGGAATCATCTCCTTTTCTGCCGGAGTGAACTCGGTTATATTATACTCCTCTCACTACGGTGCGGCGTTTTTATCTGCGAATGCACTCCAAGGTGCGCAGCAGCAGCCCCTTCGAGAAGCGAACGGCGTCGGCGGGACAGACCTCCTGACAGCAGTAGCATCGAATGCACTTGTCGTAGTCGATCTCGATGTCTCCCGCCCGCGTCGGCTTCATCGCGTCGGCGGGACAGATCTCGATGCATTTACCGCATCTGATGCACTTTTTCTTCTCCTGAACGGGCCGAGACGCCAAAAAACGCTTGCCGAAGCGATCAAGAAAGGGAGGGAGCAGGTGGAGCGCGTCGAGCTTGGGCAACTCTATCGGGGGGATGATCGTCCCTTCCGGCAGACCGGCGGCGTCCCACCGCGCATCTTTCGCGACGAGACCCCGCCCGACTGCCGCTCTGTAGAGCGGGAACTCCTCCAGCGGCGCTCCCAGCAGCGTGCAGACGCGAAAGTCGAGGTCGAGAGGGTCCGACGAGACCGCAAGAACGCCGAAGTCTCTGGGCTTTCCGTTGCTTGGTCCGCGTCCCTCCATCCCCCGTATTCCGTCGAGAATAGTGAGGCAGGGAGCGAGTCCTCGCGCGATGTCCAGATGCAGATCGGCGAACGTCTCCCGTCTGAGGCCGACATTGTAGTGCCACTGCGCCTTTCGCTGGCTGACCACCGTGCCGAAGAGGTTTTTGACCCCCAGCGTGAGCATCATCTGCGCGTGGGTTTTCAGCTTCGGGATGTTGATGATTTTGTCGGCTTCCACGGCGCGCCGCGACACCTCGACGCGCTGGAAGACGTTCCCCTCCGCGACGGGCAGAGCAATCGGGTCGTCGAGTTCGACGCACGGAATGTTCAGTTCGCGTGCTACCTCCTCCATCCCCGTCTTCCGCGCGACGTCGGAGAAACGGTCTATCCCGGGGCTGTCGGCGATGAACGGTTTGCCTCCTGCCTCGATCGTCTGCACCGCCGCGGCGCGAACGACTTCGGGGTGCGTTGTGACGCACTCGTCCGGCGCGGAGGCGGAGAGCATGTTCGCCTTCAACAGGACATTGTCTCCTCGGGAGACGATGCTCTTCATCCCCCCGAAACGTTCCAGCAGCGACGCGAGGGCGTTTTCGACTTCGTTTCGGCTGTATTTTCCGCACTGTGTGAATATTGATTCGCTCACCATCTTTTCTCCTCTCGATTCGTTTTGTATAATATACACCGAAACGGCAAACGATGAAGTGTATCCGAAACACGGAAGGGCCGGTGAATCGATGGCATACAGCGTCCAGCAATTCTTTCTTCAGAAAAGAGGCGTGGGGTACGTCGCTCCCGTTCTCTGCACGATGCGAGGGTTGGGAGAGAGCGACATAGAACAGGCCGTCTCCTTCCACAAGAGAATTTCGGACGAGATAGGCGACGCGGACTTTTTCGCCGAGGACAACACGATCGCCGAGAGTATCATGGGAGAGGGGGTCGTGATCGGCGTCTTCGCGCAGGGCAGGTTGATCGCTCTACGGGCGGTATCCTACGTCAAGGAGTACGTGGAGGACGCGGTCGAGGATCTCGGAATCGACCCCGCCGAGGCGGACAACGTCGCCGTGATGGACTTCTGCATCACGGAATCCTCGTTCAGAGGGAACAGCATTCAGTTCTTCACCTATCTTTTTACCGAAAGTCTCATGTATCCGAACCGGTACCATCTGCACACCACGGTGTCGCCGAAGAATATCTTCAGCCTGACGAACGTGCTGAAGTGCGGCTTCACCGCAGTCAAGTTCAAGCAGAAGTACGGCGGTCATCACCGCTTCGTTCTCTACAAAAATCTCAGAAGGCCCGGCGCGGTGAAGACGCGCGGGCACAAGGAGATACTTCTCAGAAACTACGATTATCACCCGAAGGTCTTCGCCGACGGTTTCGTAGGGTACAAGATCAAGCATAAGTCGAACGGAATGGCGATGCTCTACGGCAAGCCGCTGGAGGAAGAACCGTCGAAGGCGTGATGAACCGGATAGCGGCGCGAAGCATGGAGCTGCTCCGTATTCTTGAACGCGCGGGGTTCGAGAGCGTGCTTGTGGGCGGCGCAGTCCGGGATCTTCTTCTCGGACGCGCTTCGGAGGACGCCGATATCGCTACGGAGGCTTCCTTTTCCGATCTTGCGGCGCTTTTCCCCTGCGGAAAGATCGTCGGACCGCCGGGAAAGGCGGTTTTCCTCGTTCCCGGCGAAGGAGGCCGTCGCGAGATCTCTTCCTTCGACGGGGGCTCTCTTGAAGCAGACCTTGCGCGGCGCGACTTCACGGTGAATGCGCTCGCTCTGCGATCCACCGGGGAGCTTGTCGGGACTCGCCGCTCCAGACGGGATATCGGTCTTCGCATCCTCCGTTTCAACGGACGAAGCGCCGACAGACTTGTCGAGGATCCTCTCCGGGCGCTTCGTCTGGCTCGCTTCGCCTCGACCCTGCCAGGATTCTCCGTGCACAGGAGCGCGTCATCCGGTGTGCGTTCCGCAGCCCCCTCTCTTGAGCGCTGTGCGCCGGAAAGGGTCGGCCGAGAGATGCGCCTCGGACTCGCGGGCGATCCGTGCGTGTTTGTACGTTCTCTCGCGGCCTGCGGGTTGCTGCACATGTTGCGGTCTCTTAGGGGAGCGAATCGCGGAGGACTGCTCCGTCCGCTTCTTTCTTTGAGGAGGCTCGACGGAGGAGACGCGCCGCTTCTTCGCAGGACGGCGCTCCTCGCCTCCTGCGACAGGGATGGAGCGTACCCCGATCCGGATGGAGAGGCGGATGTGTTACGTGTATTGAACGAATGGAGATGGCCGGGGGCGCTCTGTTCGGAGACGGCGCTTCTTGTTCGCTTGCGAGGTGCGCCTGCGGCGAGGCTGACGCTTCAGGAGATGGCATCGTTGCTTCTTGAGCGCGGCTGCGCCTTTTGGGATTCTCTTTTCGCGCTCGGCGACGCGGTCTCTTCGGACCCCGCCGTCGGTCGCCGTATTACAGCGAACAGGGAGCGTTTCGCGATGCTTGCGGTGCGTCTTGAGAACGAGAAAGAGTGCGTCCCTTCCGGAGACGAACTGATGGAGCGGTTCTCCCTCTCCTCGGGGCCGGAGGTGGGTATCTTGATGTACGAACTTCGTATGGAGCATCTCCTCCGGGGATTCTCTACGAAAGAGGAGGCTCTGGAGCACGGAGCGGAACTCCGGAAGAGGCTATGAAGAGATTCTCTCTTTTTCGAGCCCTCTTCGTGTTAAAATGTACACTCGGCATTATGTGTCCGGTCCAGTCGAGGGAAGAGAAGGAGGCGGTCTTATGGGGCTGCTTCACGTTGACCAGTTGAAAGCGGGCATGATCCTGGAGAAGAATCTGATGGCGTTCAACGGCCGCTTTCTTCTTCCTAAGGGCGTCGTGCTCACGGAGAAGCACATCCAGACGATGAAGGTCTGGGGAGTCGTCGAAGCGGCCGTGGAGGAGACCGGACCCGCCGAATCGGCCGGGTATGTCGCGCCGGAAATTCCTCCCGGAATAGCGGAGGAGACGGAGCGTTCTCTACAGAATATCTTTCCCGCCGCTCCCTCGGCTTCGCCGATGAAGGAGTTGCTGGCTGTTGCTCGCGAGCGTCTGACGACGGCTCTTCTGCGCGACGGCGTGCAGCAGGGGCAGCAGTTCCGCGCCGCGCCGCTCCGGATGTCCGCGAACATTCCCGATCCGTCCGTAACGCCTTCGGATCTCGTCTCCAGAGAGCTGCGGCTCGCCTCTCTCCCCGACGTATACTATAGGATCATGGATGTGATCAATTCGACCCGCAGCTCGGCCTCGCATATCGCGGAGGCAGTGGGAAAGGATACGAGCCTGCTCTCGCGTCTGCTCAGACTCGTGAACAGCGCGTTCTACGGCTTCCCATCGAAGATCGAGACGGTGACGCGCGCCGTAGCCATCATCGGCACCAAAGAACTCTCCACGCTGGCCCTCGGCGTGGCGGCCGTTCAGTATTTCAACGATATCCCCTCCGAGTATGTGGATATGAAGAGCTTCTGGAGGCACTCCGTCTCCTGCGGGGTGTACGCCCGCCTTATGGCTTCCGAGAAGGTGGGCGTCTCCGAGGAGCGGCTTTTCGTCTCGGGACTGCTGCATGACCTGGGGAAGCTGGTGCTTTTCCGCCAGATACCTCTTTCCGCCAGGAACGCGATCGAAACGGCCTCTTCCGAGAAAATCCCTCTCTACGAGGCCGAAAGGGAGATTTTAGGTTTCGATCATGCGCACCTTGGAGCGTTGCTGCTCAGGGAATGGAAGATTCCCGCCCCCCTTGAAAACGCCGTGCGCTTTCATCATTCGCCGCTCTCTTCGTCGTCGCCTCTCGAGCCCGCGATTCTGGCGGCGGCGGATGCGTTGTCGATGGCTTCGGGGTTCAACGGGAGCGGTTCGACCGTGATGCCGGTTATCTCGCCGCAAATCTGGTCGGAGACCGGGCTTTCGCCCGCCGTTTTCCAACCCGTGATTCTTCAGGGAAACCGTCAGATCGAGGATATCACGAACGCGTTCCTCGGAAACGGAGGGTAGCATGGCGCTTCGACGCAACCGCATTTCCTTTCTGGAAGAACGTATCCAGCGCCTGGAGGAGCAGAACGCATACCTCTGGAAAGAGAAGATGTTCGGTATAGAAGCCCTCGATGCCGCAACCTCGTTGGGTCACTTCGACACGAGCATGAACAAACTCGACGATCCTCTCCCCATTCTTCGCGAGACGGTCAAGAGAGTACGAGGGCTCGTTCCTCTCAAATCGGCTGCCATCTATCTCGTAGGGAGCGATTCGTCGTTCTACCCGGCCTTCTGCTGGCCTCAGGTCGCCCTTCCCGAATTGGAGAAGCGTGCGGCCGCTCTCATCGAGGACCGGACGTTCGCCTGGGCCATCAAGAGGTGCAAGCCTGTATTCACGGGGCTCAGGGAACGGCGGCCTCCGCTGCTGCTCCATGTGCTCTCCACGATCTCCAGGACGCGCGGGATGCTCCTCGGCGTCGTCGACGAAGGGTGGGAGAACGTCGCCGACTACTCGCTCGCGCTTCTTTCCGTCGCCCTCGCCGCGAGCGCGGGCGCCCTGGAGAGCTTCGAGCTGTACCGCGATCTTCGCCGCCTCAACAGCGAACTCTCTGCGAAGATGAACCAGCTTGAGGACTCCCGCGCCGAACTGCAGCGCTACCGCGTTTTCCTCGAAGAGCAGGTCGAGGCGAGAACGAGGGATCTTGCGAAGGCGAACGACGAAATGAAGATGGAGATCGCCGAGAGGATGCGCGCCGAGGAGGAGCTTCGTTCGAGCGAGAAGATGCTGAAGCACGCCTTGGAAGGGGTCGGCGAGGGGATATGGATGTGGGACACGGCCTCGGGGGACGTCGAGTTGTCTCCGCTCTCCAGAGAGATCCTCGGATGCTCTGCCGACGTTGCCGCATGTCCGCCGGCGATGAAGACGATGGAGGCATGGGAGGCGCTCATCCACCCGGACGACGTGGAGAAGGTGCGGTACAAGAAAAACAAGTGCCTCGCAGGTGAGGTTCAAGGGTACAGGGTGGAATACCGCCTTCCCGACGGAAGCGGGACGGACAGATGGATTTTGGAACGCGGACGCGTCGTTCTCAAGGATGCGGGCGGGCTTCCGCTCCGGATTGCGGGTACCCACTCCGACGTTACCGAACGGCGCGAGCTGGAGGACCAGATTCGCTACCAGGCTACCCACGACTATCTTACAGGCTTGCCGAATCGCTATCTCTTCTCGGACAGGTTTTCGCAGGCGCTTGCCCAGGCGCGAAGGAAGCGGCGCAAGGTGGCGCTTCTCTTCATCGATCTGGACAATTTCAAGACGGTGAACGACACCTACGGGCACGAGGCCGGAGACGATCTTCTGAAAGAAGCTTCGGAACGGCTGCGGAAGGTCTTCCGTGAAATGGACACCGTCTGTCGCCTGGGCGGGGACGAGTTCACCGTGATTCTCCCCGAGGCGGGGGAGCGTATCGACGTGGAGCGGGTTGCGGAGCGCCTTATGGAGATATTCGACATCCCCTTCACCGTCGGATCGCGTGATATTCTCCTGCAGATATCGGTCGGCATCAGCATCTTCCCGGATGACGGCGACGATGACCAGACGCTTCTGAAAAAAGCCGATCTCGCCATGTACCGAACAAAAAAGCACGGCAGAAGCGCCTTCGCCTTCGCCGCTGACGATAGTGAATGATTTATATAAATTTCATCACCGCTGTCCCAAATAGCTCAAAACGCGAAAGAGCATTCTGAGTTTCCAAGGGTTTGCAAAGCTGTTTCGGACGGATTTGAAACAGGTACCCTGCTCTCTCGAACCTCGAAAATTTAATCGGCCGTCCAACTACGAGAACGCTAATGACAACTGCTCCACATCAGGCACAATGGGCGGCGTTTCAAACGGTTCGTTGAGCCAGTCCAGCAAAACTCGATACGTGAAGAGGTTCAGCCGAAGCATGGTCGCCATGTTCGCGAAGGACCATCCCGCTTTCGAGAGATGA
>JAHDKT010000013.1 GCA_018436725.1 Synergistaceae bacterium
GGCGGGATGTTCCCATCCCTCTCACCTCTCGGCATACGGGGTATTAGCAGCCGTTTCCAACTGTTGTCCCCCTCCGCAAGGCGGGTCCTCATGCGTTACTCACCCGTCCGCTACTAACGATGTCTTCAGCAAGCTTCCGACATCGCCCGTTCAACTTGCATGTGTTAAGCACGCCGCCAGCGTTCGTCCTGAGCCAGGATCAAACTCTCGTTTAATTGCTCGGAACGCCTCTTTTCCTCTTCTTCTCGCTCTTATAAATCTGTCAAGGTTCTGTTGATTTCCCGTAACACTTGGCCTGAACCAGAGTGCCTGAATATAATAGCTCACGCTGGTAAAACTGTCAACACAGACACAATGTTACCTATAATATGAAACGAGGAATCCGAAAGACACAAAAGCAAAACGATAAACCTATAAAAATGTTTTAAGTAAACGTTGAAATGGACTATTACAGCGCATTAGATTGTTTCGTGAACCACTCCATGTTTTCTTTATTTTTCTTCTTCGCCGCCATCCTCATCTTCGTCCAACTCTAAAATTCCGTCTTCCAAAGAGAGAGGAGGTACCGCATCCTCATCGTCTTCAAGAGGAGCAGATGGTTCATGCTCGGAGATCGCCAAGGAGAGCGCCTCGGAACTGATGGCAAGGACTTCGGCGGAAATCTCTTGCATCAATTCAGGGTGTTCTTCTATATATTGCGCCACAGTATCTTTTCCCTGCCCCAATGTTTCCCCTTTATAAGCAAGCCACGAACCTTTTCTTTTAACAACGTTCAGATCGATGGCCATATCGAGAATCGCCATTCCTTTGGGAAGCCCTTTGCCGTAAAGAAGCGTACAATGTCCTGTTTTGAAGGGGGGAGCCTGCTTATTCTTGACAACCTTCATCCAAAGTTCATGTCCAATGGTGTCGTCTCCTTTGGTGACTCCCTTTCCTCGTTTCACCTCGATTCGGACAGAGCTGTAAAATTTGAGGGCGCGACCACCTGTTGTGGTCTCCTGAGGTCCTTGAGAATATCCGGTGCTTATCTTCGCACGCAACTGATTGATGAAAATCACGACACAATTGCTCTTGGATATAGCAGACGTAAGTCGTCTCAAAGCATACGACATAAGACGAGCCTGCAACCCAACCTGACTATCCCCGATTTTCCCGTCGATTTCCGCCTGCGGCGTGAGCGCGGCGACGGAGTCGACAACAACGATGTCAACAGCACTGCTGCGCACAAGAGTATCCAAAACATAAAGCGCTTGCTCTCCGCTATCCGGTTGTGCGACATAGAGAGACTGCACATCAACTCCGAGGTTATGTGCGAGACGTGGATCCAAAGCATGTTCGGCGTCAATGAAGGCAGCTACGCCACCCGCTTTTTGCGCTTCGGCAATGGCATGGAGCGCAACCGTAGTCTTGCCGGACCCCTCCGGCCCAAAAATTTCGACGATGCGTCCTTTGGGAAGACCACCAATTCCCAAAGCTACATCCAATGGAAGAATTCCCGTAGAAATAACCTCGACGGCCGCTTTAAACGATTCACCCAATCGCATTATCGAACCTTCTCCGAATTTACTGCGAATGTCGTCGATTGCCATTTCAAGAACGTCGTCCCGTGTCTGCGGACCTTTCTTTTTCGCCAATCAAATTCCTCCTTTTTAAAATGTAAGTCTGTTATAAATTAAGTAACCGTTAAATGTTAACCGTTTTTCAGGAATCTCCAGTTCCGTATAGGTGCATAGACAGGACCAGTCGGTTTTAAAGTGCTTTTCATAAGCGTGACGGTATCGGCCTTCCACTCTATCTTTCTTTTCGGGAAAACAATCTGTTGATCAACCGTTTCAGGGCGACGAGTTCTGGCAAGAGTTATGTGTGGTTTAAAAAAACGCTTTTCTCGTGGTATACCATGCATTTCAGCAACATCTTCAACAAGAACGGCAAGCGCTTGCAGCGGGAAAAGGTCGCCGAGAACTTCCACCGTCAGAGTCTGTACTCTTCGCATATCGGGGAAAGCCCCTAAAGGGCCGCAAGAGAATCGTAGAGCCTCTAGTTGCAACACCTCCAAGCGTTCTTCAAGAGATTCCGCAAACAGGTCGAGAAACTCCCTTTCCTGCTCACCAAAGAATTTCAATGTAATATGAAGAGCATCGGTAGATACCCATTTAAACGCTGGGTAGGTTGTACGGAGAAAGAAGGTTTCATCCTCGAGAGCCTGCCGTGTCATGGCCGGCAGTTCTAAGCACAGAAAAGAACGAATGAGATCACCCATTTTCATTCATCTCCAGAATAGCCTTCCTGAGCGCCGCAAGAGCCGTGTGCGTGGCCCGGATTCGAATCTGGTTCCGGTCTCCGGAGAAATTATACACAAAGGCGCGTTCGGCACGGGCGCCCGCGAGAGCAAACCATACCGTCCCTACGGGTTTTGAATCGGTCCCCCCTGCCGGTCCCGCGACTCCGGTGACTGCAAGAGCTACGTCCGAACCGAACTGATTTTTTGCACCCCGAGCCATTTCCAGCGCGCACTCCCCGCTTACGGCGCCATATTCTTTGATAGTATTTTCAGAAACCGATAAAACGGATTGTTTTGCCGCATTGCTATAACACACCGCGCTCCCCAAAAAAACATCGGAACTTCCGGGGATATCCGTTAATGCAGCACCAACAAGACCCCCGGTGCATGATTCAGCGCATGCAACAGTTAATCCTTTTCTGCGCGCCGTCAAAAGAAGATCCTGCGCCGTGGAAAAGCAACCTTCGGATAGGCAGTCTCCCGGAAAAAGTGCGCGCAGATTATGAGCAGCCTCATCAATCGCCGCAGGGGCACCTCTGAGTATAATTTCTACTGTCCCTGGCGAGGGTAAAATAGAAATATTGAGCGAAGGATTCGCTGTAATGTGGCCTATTCTGTCTTTCAATAAAACTTCCGGCCAGCCGACTACGATCACCGAGAGCATGCATCTGTCGTTCAGAAGAAGGTCAGCAGCCAACTCCTGTTCCGCCATAGCTTTGAATTCTTCAGGAACTCCTGGAAACGCGAAGATTCTTGTAGTGTCCTTGATGAAATAAATGCCGAGCGCCGAACCTCGGGGATTGTGTATCGAAAACGTGCCTTCGGGTATTGCACCTTGCGACGATCTACACATTTCCAGAGTAGTTTTTAATTCGGCAGGATACCGAGAGAGTATCGTATCGTACGCTGCATGATCTATCTGAAGCGGAACTCCCAAAAACCGTGCAAGAGCAGTTCGTGTACAGTCGTCATGCGTCGGGCCAAGCCCTCCTGAAACCACAACAAGATCGGCCTTCCCGACATGAAGAGAAAGTGTTTCCTCCAGAACTCCTAAACCGTCGGGAATTATCTCCATCCGAAGGACTCTCCAACCTGCAAGCGCTAGGCGGTTCGCAAGCCACCCGCAGTTTCCTTCCCGGCGAGCCCCGCTAAGCAGTTCATCCCCAAGTGCTATTAGGATTGCCTGTTTCACGTTTTCCCCTCTTTTCAACCAGTTTTGTCGGTCTACAGGAAAAGATTCCAGCCTCCTCCGAGATAGAGCCAGCGAATCAGCATCAGTATAAGATTTACAATAATGCCTCCGACAATATCATCAGCCATTATTCCCCACCCCCCGGGGAGCTTCTCTGCTGTATTTATCGGAAAAGGTTTAAGGATATCGACAACCCGGAAAAGAAACAGCGCCGGAAGAAAAAAACCGGATGGCAATCCGTACATAGCCAGCCAGACACCGACAACTTCATCGACGATTACTTCTTTGGGGTCTTCTTCGCCGATTCTTTTTGAATATATCTGAGACGTGTACAGACCGAGGAGCGCTATCAAAATAATGATATACAGCGGAACCGGAAAAAAAACATAGATAAAAAAAGCCGCCACCGAACCGAGCGTTCCTGGCATGTTCGAAACGAATCCCAAGCCGCAGAGGGTGCTGACACACCAAGCGAAGTCTTTATTTCCTGGGTATTTCCGCAAAGAGATCATGTTCTTCAGCATCTGTTATTATTACCTCCACAAATGAACCTTCCGTAAGAATCGAACCGCCGGATACTCCAACAAGACCGTCCACCTCCGGAGCATCCCGGTAAGAGCGGCACCATGCGAAATCATCGTCGCGAACAACCTCATCAACGAGCACCTTTAGTTTTCGGCCTAGAAAAAGGCGCTGCCGTTCTTTCGATATCTCCGCTTGCAACGTCATCAAACGATTATAGCGGCTGTTTTTAATGGACTCCTCGATGTGCCCGCCCATTCGAGCGGCCGGAGTTCCTTCTTCAGGAGAGTAAATAAATGCTCCGACTCGATCTATCTCGGCTTCTTCCAGAAAATCGAGTACCTTGGCGAACTGCTTTTCCGTCTCTCCGGGAAATCCGGTAATTATTGTTGTACGCAAGGCGAAAAGCGGATCGACGCTCCGTGCATAGGCGAATATACGACGAATATGTCCCTCTTTATCGGGGCGGTTCATCATTTTCAGGACATCATCGTCTATATGCTGTATTGGGATATCCAAATATGAAAGGATGCGAGCATTTCCAGCTACCATATCGATAAAACGCTCATCTATACGGGAAGGATGCAGATAGAGCATCCGAATCCATACATCGCTTGGCAACTCCCTGTCGAGAGAGGAAAGGAGTTCGTCAAGTCGTGGCTCTCCATAAAGATCTTTGCCATAAATTGTGAGATCCTGTCCGACAAGACATAGCTCCTTCGCCCCGTTTCGGACAAGAAACAATGCTTCCTCAAGCAAAGCGGAGAGAGGAACGCTGCGTGCTCTACCTCGAATGGATGGAATCGTGCAATATGAACAGAAGGTGTCGCACCCCTCGCCAACTTTTAAGTAGCGGGACCATCGACGCGTTTCCTGAAGTCGACCTCTTGCATTCCCGGGGGCGGCGATGATAGACGGATCGAAATAAGCCGCGACTTTCTCCCATTCCTCGGCCTTCGCCCATAGATCGACAGAAGGGAGTTCTTTTTTCATCTCGTCTCCGTAACGATTGACAAGGCATCCGACAACGGCGATCTTTTTCAGAGCGCCCTTTTCTTTCATCGACTCCAAGTCAAGGATAACGTTGATATTTTCTTCGACTGCGGATTGGATAAAACCGCATGTGTTGACGATGGCCATATCAGCCTCTTCAATACTCTGTACAACCCGAAGTCCAAGCGCCTGAAGAACTCCGAGGAGTTTTTCGCTGTCCACGGAGTTCTTGGCGCAACCCATACTTATTAGGTGGATCTTCACTATTCGAACCTTCCGGAAGATCCGTCAGGATCGTAGTAAATTCTTTCAACGCCTCTTCCGGGACTCCCCATATCTTTCCCGTTCCAAGAGACCCTCACCGCGCTTCCCCTACCGAATGTCACGTTAAGCCTTTGCGTTACTTTAAAGTCAGCCGTATCTCCGGAACGCATCGTCCGTTCGAAAATCGTTCTGGTCCCTTGACGGATACGAACCCAGCAATCTCCATTCGCAGTGATGACCAGCATATTCTCTTTCTTCTCCTCGGCGGCGGGGGTTGGTGAGGGAGCAGGCGTTCCGGCAAATCCGACAAGTTCCGCAGCAGTGGGAGGCGGAACAAGCGTAGGGCGAAGCATGTCTTCGGAAGCGGCAGATGTCTGTTCAGCGGTTCCTTCGGCTACGGAAGACCTCGATTCGGAATCGCCGAGTTCCGCCGTTTCCGCGGAGTTTCTTCCTTCCGAGAGCAGCCTTCCTCCCTCCTCGGTCGTTTTCTCATCCGAATACGAACTCCGGTCTCCGTTCGGGGCGAAAAGAGAGACTCCGCTCTGCTCCCATGAATACCAGACATACCATCCTGACCCTGTGACAATCATTACAAGAAGAGCGAATATCCAGAATCGCGATGCGGGTTTAAAGCCTTTTGTCGGCGGAGTGCAGGTGCCTATGACCGGTTGCTCTTCGGGGCGCTTTCTCTCTATCCCTTCCGAAAGCATCGGGAGAAACTCGCTCCAGAGTTCTTCGGCCCCAAGAAATTGAAGATACGTTCGAATAAAGCCTCGCACATAGACAGTACCGGGAAAACCCGAATAGTCTCCTTGCTCGATCCCCTGCAAAAAGTTGATTCGAATTTTTGTTCCCTCATGGACATCCTCAAGGGTGAGTCCCAACTCTTCTCTTTTACTTTGAATCTTTCTTCCCGCTTCTTGAAGCATGTTTTCTCTTTCTTCAGGCACGATCTGTTGCCTCCTTAACAAGTGTTCGAATTTCCCGCAGGGTTCGGGCGGGTTCAGGGGCGCCGAAGACGGCGCTTCCCATAACAAGAACGTCGGTACCGCCCTGAGCCACCATCGCTGCATTGTGTTTCCCGATACCGCCGTCCATTTCGATTAAAAAGGAGTAATGGCCTGCGGTTCTCCATCTGGAGAGCATCGTCACTTTGTCGATCATCGGTTGGATAAATGACTGGCCTCCGAATCCCGGATTTACAGACATGACAAGCACAAGATCCACAAATGGAAGCAATGGACGAAGGAGTTGCTCCGATGTACCCGGATTGATCGATACGCCGGCCTTGCCCCCCTTTTCCCGTATCCTCGACAATGTTCTGTGAATATGATGGTCCGCTTCCGCATGGACTGTGAGATAGTCGGGACCTACGGAAATGAAGTCGTCAATCAGTCTTTCAGGATGATCTATCATTAGATGCACATCCAAAACTTCACGTGGAAATCTTTCACGCACCGCACCGACGAATCCCGGACCAAAGGTTATGTTAGGGACGAAGCAGCCGTCCATAACATCGAGGTGAAGCCAATCGTGTTCGCCTTCCAGCGAGCGTATCGAATTCTCCATATTGAGAAAGTCCGCCGAAAGGAGAGAGGGAGCGTACAGAATTCGCCTGCTCATTTATATCGCTCCTGCCAAACAAATTCGCCGCCGAGATACACCGTAACTACCGCTTCCGTGACAAAAGGAGAATCCAGCGAGATAAATTCTCCGCCCTTCACATCTCTGCCGAGCAAAGCTTTTGTTCCTGTGGCGTCCACCATCTCGATCTTGAGCGCAAGAGGTTTTGTTAACGGGGGGACCTGGTACCTGATTCGAGCGGTTCCCGTTGCCGCAGGACCCGGTCTGGACACAGGCGGAGTGGCTGCTGCGGGAGTCGGAGTCGCAGGTATAGGAGACTGCCCTGGCGGAAGGCCTATGGCTCCTGCAAGTTCCTGTTGTTCCGGGGTCAGCGGCCGGACTGGGCCTATCGGACCGACCTGACGAACAGGAGTCTGCGGCTGTTCCACTACGACCGCATCGGAGGCGGACGGCGTCTCGGCGGGAGTAGCAGGAGCAACAGCGCGTGCTTCAGGCGTAGGTTCAGGGCCTCTTCTCTTGCTGGAAGCGACTTGAATCACTATCGATTCGCCTTGGCGGACCATAGCTCCCGCTTTCGGCCGTGTCGACATGACCATGCCTTCAGGCGTATGCTGCGTGTTCACATACTCAACGCCGCCAACACGTAATCCGCTCTGTGAAAGAAGTTCTCTCGCCGTTTTTTCATCGCGCTGCGCGATATCGGGAACGGGAATACGTCCGTCTTTCGGGACCGGGCCCAAACTGACAAGCAACTCGATCTTCCTTCCGCCCTCTATCATCGCCGGAGAGGCGGGATTCTGCGCAATAACGGCTCCGGCAGGACGAGTATTGTCATGGATCCGAAGAATATCGCCTGCGGCAAACCCTTGTTCTTCAATCATCCGGAGAGCCTGCCCCTGTTCGAGTCCGCGTAAATCGGGGAGAGCGCGTCTGTTCCCCCCCTTGCTTACTTTCAGTATAACCGTTTTATCCCTGCGAACTTTTGTACCGGGATCCGGCCATTGAGCCAATACGGTGCCGGCAGGCACTGAAGAATCGATCTGTTCGATTTTGACCTCAAGCCCCATGCGCTCGGCGCTTTCAACAGCATCAAGAACAGACATTTCCCTCAGCGGAGGGATCACAAGATCTTTTCCTCCGAAAAACACTGTGTAAAAAGCGACGCTTCCGGAAATGAGAATGACGAGCAACGCCAGAACAATGGCCCAGCGCAATATTTTTCCTATCAAAAGTCTTTCCCTCCCGATCTCTTCAAAATCGCTGCCATATAAAAACCATCGAGCCACGGCAATTCAGGCCAGACATACGTACCCCAAGGCCGCCCTTTTCGAAAATGCTTTGTTGCAACTGGAAATGAGAGTTCTACGAGAGAAGGATCTTCCGAGAGAACTCCGGCGACTACGTTCTCGTTCTCGGCTTTGAAAAGGCTACATGTAGAGTAGACTACAATTCCCCCCGGCGCAAGAAGGGAGACGGCCCTTCTTAATAAATTTCTTTGGAGAACGGCGAAGGATTCCAGTTTTTCCGCAGTAAGACGCCATTTTCCTTCTGGATGTCGACTCCATGTGCCGCTCCCCGAACAGGGGGCGTCAAGAGAAATCAACCCGGGGGTTCTCACAGGATCGGTATGAAGAGCATCTCCTGTTGTGAACGCCGGTAGGCGGTCGATATGCAGTCTTTTCATTTCGCGCAAGGCCGCCGAAACACGGCCCGGAGAGAGTTCCATGCACTCCAGCGGAACATCGGGGAAAAGACGAGCAAGATGGCCGGATTTAATTCCTCTTCCGGAGCACATCTCAAGAACGGGCCCCCCCTTGTACACTTTGCGAATACCTTCAACTACAAGCATGGAGCCTTCGGACTGGGGAGTCGACCATCCCTCCGCATATCCTGGAAAGATCCCCGGAAAAATAGTGGAACTTAAGCGAACGCCCGAGGAGACAAGTGGAGAACGCCAACAACGTATTCCTTTTCGCTGCGCATCCACACAAATCGTCTCGATTTTTTCGTATGGAAAGATGCGAAACGCTGAATATGGACGGATCCGAGCCATTCGCAAAAGATCCTTTGCCTCGTCGCCGAAAGTGTTCCTCCATACAGCGGCCGCCCACTGGGGGATTCCGGCAAACAGCGCCTGGTCCCTTGCGTTACCTGAGGCTTCGAATGCGGAAAGGCGTGCATGTCCTTCGTCCGCCACTTTCCGAAGAACAGCATTAAGAAGCTTTGCTCCTTTTTCTTCACCTTTTTCCTTGAGTATCTGGACAAGAGCATTGACCAGAACGCGGGGGGCGAATTTTTTCAGTTCAAGCAGACCGGCGGTGCCTATGCAAAGGGCATCCTCCGTCAAACGGGACAAGCCCGCGGGGGACGATTTCAGAAAAGAGGAGTACACTTCCTTCCAGAGAAACTGCCTTCTGAGAGCAATATACACAAGAGACGACGCCAAAGAAAGTTCCCCGGGAGACATGGAGTTCCCGAAGCGTCTGATAACCTCGGATGCGAATTTCCCCTCCCGCACTTCGCTCCAGGTCAGAAGAGCAGCTTCGACGCCTCTCACGGAGAAACCACCTCGGCAACTCTCGGCCCGCCCTTTTTTCTCGTCCGGATAAAGACGCTTGTCGGAGCAAGAAATGAGAGACCTCCAAAAGCGATTCGCTCGTTTTTCACATCCACGCCAACGACCTCCATCTCATCGAGTTCCGCTGAAACCGTTCCGTACAACTGTGCAAAAAAACTGAGTCGAGGTCCGATGAAGTACACCGCAACAAGAGCGAGAATCGCCGCAAGAAGACTATAAATTCCGAATGTGCGCATAATGAAGAAAAGAAGAAATGCAAAAAGAGTATTGGCGAGAAGGACGGTTATCCCGCAACGATGATAAAACGCAAGCGAGCGTTCTCCCCTGCGGATGCGATCCAAAGCGGTCCGCGCCGCCTCGAAAGCTGCCTCCGGATCGATTGATCCTCTTAAAGAGAAGCCGTCCTCCACAGGCATACCTTCTATATTCAAAACGCCGAATTGTTCTTCGAGAACACGTATCGTACCGTGTGCAAGCGCATGATTCCTTCGAACAGTCCTGTTCGTAAGAATACGAAAGAGCTGCGCCGGTTTTGCGATGATCCACAGAAAGGACTGTATCGAAAAACCAAGGGGGATAAGCACAAAGAAAATGAGGATAAGCAGCAGAAAAAACCACGGGAAAAGAAAAATAAAGATTAAAAAAAAGAGCAAAGGCATAGGTATTCTGTTCCTTTCTCCCCGAGGTAATAAAAAGGAGCGACCGGGAAAGCCGCTCCTTTTTCCCAGATCATCGCCTCGCAGCGGACTCGGAAAATGTTCAATCTCTGCTACCGAACATCCCCCGAAGAACGAGAAGCCGAATAAGCTGAGCGAACGCCATAACAGTCGCCGCGATATAGGTCCATGATGCTGCACGTAAAACCGCACCTGCTCCGCCGATCTCATCCGCCGACAGCATTCCTGTATCGGCTAGAACCCTGAGGGCTCGGTTGCTTGCGTCGAATTCCACCGGCAGTGTCACTAGATGGAATACGATCACACCTAAAAAGAGAAGAATTCCCAAGTCCATCAGCATCTGACCGCGGAGAAGAATGCCTATGAAAAAGAGCGGGAACGCCAATGTAGAACCAATTCCCACAACAGGGACTATCGAGTTCCGAATCTTAAGGGGCGAGTAGTTCACACTGTCCTGAATGGCGTGTCCAACTTCGTGTGCGGCAACTCCGATCGCGGCGATACTTGAACTCCCGAATACCGAATCCGAGAGACTCAGGCTCTTGTCCCGGGGATCGTAGTGATCGGTTAGGTTGCCGCCTACTCTTCGAACCGGAACACTCGTCAATCCGAAACGATCAAGAAGAGCCCTGGCAACCGCTGAAGCCGTAACTCCTCTCCGAGAGGCAACACGGCTGTAATTCGCGAATACGCTTTTCACCCTCATCTGCGCCCACATGGCTAAAAGAAGCGCAGGAATCAACAACATCATGGTTGAATCAAAGAAAAAAGGAAACATAGCCCCCGACCTCCTCAATATGCTCTTATTCTAAGGGGAAAGGGTACACCGCGCACCTCTTTCCTCCATCGGTATTTTACACGGTTATGGAGGAAAGAGCAATAATGGTCAGACTATTTTCCGTAAAATTTCCCTATCGCTTCAACAATGCGCCGCTGTTCCTCCATCGAGAGTTCGGGAAAAACCGGAAGCGCCAGCGTTTCCTCGCTGAGCCGTTCGGACACCGGGAAATCTCCTTTTTTATAACCGAGGAAAGAGAAGCACTTCTGAAGATGAAGGCTCAACGGATAGTACACCCTGCTGACAATGCCTTCCGCATCAAGGAATTTCTGCAGATCGTCCCGCTGCGGAACACGGACAACGTATTGGTGGAATATATGATGATTGCCGTCCAGTTCAACCGGTGGGGAGACTCTATCCAGAAGACCCTTTTCGGCGAAAAGAGCGTAATACCGTCCAGCTACTGTACGTCGCTCTTCGTTCCACTCCTCGAGATGGCGAAGTTTAACGCGGAGAACGGCCGCTTGGAGAGAGTCGAGGCGGCTGTTCAATCCGACCTCGTCGTGGAAATAGGTGGCGCCGGCGCCGTGAACACGCAGTTTTCGAAGCCGCTCGGCGATACGGTCGTCTTTCGAGACGATCATTCCACCATCTCCGTATCCTCCAAGATTTTTAGTGGGAAAAAATGAGTAGCATCCGATGGAACCAACCGTTCCCGCACGGAGGATCTTGCCGTCCAAGGATCTCCAGGCTCCGAAAGCCTGCGCCGCGTCTTCCACTACCGCGACTCCGCGCTGGTCGAGAGCATCCAGGCATCCTTCCAAGGGCGCCATCTGGCCGAAGATATGCACCGGGAGAAAAGCCTTGGTTTTTGATGTGACAGCTTCAAGGACTTTTCCCGTATCGATGTTGAACGTCGCCGGATCGACGTCGACGAAGACCGGGGTTGCTCCCAAGCGTGTAATACAGCTCGCCGTGGCGAAAAAGCTATAGGGGGTCGTGATTACTTCGTCCCCTTCTCCGATATCAAGAGCCATGAGGGCAAGGATAAGCGCATCTGTTCCCGAGGCGCATCCGATGGCCGATACTCCGCCGAGATAGTTCTCGCACTCTTTCTCAAAAAGCGCGACATCCGGTCCGAGGATAAAATGCTGGCTCTCAAGCACGCCGTGAATCGCTTCAAGCATCTCGTCCTTGACTCTCGCATAATTCCTGACAAGATCCAACGTAGGTATTTTCGCTGCCATGGAAACACGTACCTCCCCTGAAAATTAACGAAACGCAGCACACTCCGCCGTTCCGCCCGCAATATAAACTTCATACATCATCATCACTGTTTCGCGGCGGATTTTGGCGCGGAACACAAAAAACAGGCGAACGCTCCCGACTTCTTTTCGGAGGCAAACGCAGGAGGTAAAAAAGAGAGACTCGGAACAGTTACTCTTCGGCGACGATCTTATCCAGTCCGGCGACTGTTTCCTCCAGGTGCGCCTTCATCAGCGCGACGCACTTCTCCTTGTCATGCGCCCTGAGCGCTGAGAGAATATCCTTGTGGTCATCAGGTGTCGGCGATGTCTCCGGATGATAAAAAGGATCATAGAAGACGACGTAGGCATTCGTTCTCGCCAGAATATTTTCAACATATTCTGCAAGAACTCTGTTTCCGCTCGCATCAGCCACCGTTTTGTGAAAAGCCTCGTTTACTTCGAGATACGTTTCAAGGTCCTTGTCTTCGATCGCTCGCGCTTCTTCGACAAGGGCCTCTTCGATTCGGCGAAGATGACGCTCCCCTATCCTCTCCGCAGCAAGTTGTATAGCAAGACACTCCAGCTGCTCCCTGACGAGGAATGTATCCTCGATTTCCCGAATTGTCGGCGCTGCAAGACGGGCTCCGCTGTTCGGGATGATCATAACGAGCCCTTCGCTCGCCAGACGCCGTAAAGCCTCTCTGACCGGCGTTCTGCTGACACCCATCTGGACTGCTATATTCACTTCGGGTAAGCGCTGTCCCGGTTTCAGTTGTTTTGTTATAATGCGATGACGAAGCTCCTGATAAGCGTAATCAGCAGACGTGGTGTACAAACGTGGTTCTCTCATCAAAGGACCTCCCTGTACTTTCTGAATTGATCGAGCGGGCAGAAATCATTGTATAACAGTCTGTATTATATATCTTGATCCACTTTATCACATTCAGGATGAATCCACAAGATGGGTTGTGAAAATTTTCGATGCTGCAACAAGCTTTTTCTAAAAAAATGAAGGAGGGCTCCCTTTGCGTTTACTAATTCTGCTGCTCTCTATGGGGTCAGTTGTTTTCTACGGATACGCTCTTGCCGGTATGGGCGGATTTCTGATCGGGAGGGGACGGCTTGATTACGTGCTTTTCGGTCTGTTTCTTGGTACCGCTTCCGCGATTGCCTCCTTGCTGCTTTGGAGGCGCTGGCTTCTACAGATGGAAACAGAGATGGCGAGAGAGATGGGAAACGGTAAATGATCGTTCCCGTCAAAGACACTCCGGCGCACCGTTTGAGCATGATTTCAGTAGTTCGCTCTTCCGCTCCACGCATCCGAAAGGCGCAGTACTGCTCCTTCCATGGCTTTTTCCGGAACAGCGGCAATCGAAAAGCGGACGGCGAATACCTTCGATTTACGGAGAGCAAAACAGGCTCCGGGAGTGACGCGGACTCCGCAGCGTTCTGCAAGACCGGCGGCCTCCGTACCCTCCATTGCTCCCGTCGGGAACCAAAGATATATTCCCCCCTCCGGTTTGAAAAGGGGAACGGACGGGAAGTGTTTTTTCAAAAGGCCGTAGAGTTTCTCCATTCTTCCGGAAAGGATCTTTCGCGCTCTCTCGACCGCCGCAGCCAATCCTCCATTCTCGAGAAAACGGGAGACGACGCACTGAACGAGAGAGGACACGTGTCCTTGCCTGGAAGCGCTTATAGCCAGGTATGTTTCCCTGAGCGACGGCGGGAGAAGAGTATAGCCCAAACGCATACCGGGGAAGAGCGCCTGGCTGAACGAACCGATATAGACGACGCCATGTCCTTCCTCCATCGCTTTCAATGCGGAAACTGATTTTTCACCGTATCGGAGTTCGCCGTAGCTGTCGTCCTCCAGTATCAAAAAGCCGCGCTCTCTGCGCAGGGAGAGGATTTTTTCCCGCAATGCGTGCGGCAGGGTGCGCCCGGTTGGATTTTGGAAGCTCGGGACAAGATACAGAGCATCGGCGGAAGAGAGCTGTTCAAGGCATGGAAGTGTGGAGTCGTCGAAGAGAGGAAGTGCGCGCAGGGGCATTTTTTCGTTTTTTGCAATCTTCGATATTTCCCCGTAAGAGAGTTCTTCCGCCCAGAGGCGGAAAATACCGCGCTCCTTGAAAGAGCGGAGCGCGGTGGAAATGGCGTCTTTGCCGCCGGAAGTCACGACAACTTCTTCCGGATGCGCTGGAATACCGCGTAAAACCGCATGATGCAGAAGAAGGCGCCTTAGAGAAGGATCCCCTTCGGGGGGGCTGCTTTCAAGAGCGGCCTCAAACGAGGGGAGAGAAAGCGATCGGCAGATTTCGGAAAGTGCGTGAAGAGGGAGAAGGTCCGTTGTCGGTTCTTCGCCATCGAACCGAAAAACCGGTTTCTCCCTGCGGAGGCCGGGTACCCCCTCCGCCCGAGAAGACGCCGCGTAGGTCCCGCTCCGCGCAGTCTGAACCACAAGGCCTTTTTCAGCAAGAAGATCGTAGGCGGCGACGACTGTGCATCTACTGACGCGAAGCATCCGTGCAAGTTCACGCGTCCCGGGAAGGCGTTCACCCGAAGAGATGCTTCCGGCGACAATCATTTTTTCCAAGTGTTCGGCAAGCTGTAGATATAAGACGCCCGAGGAGTAGTTCAACGGAATTTCCAGCAGCATGAGTTGATCTCTCCTTCCTTTTCAACGAAAGTACTTCTGGTACAATGCCTCGGAATAAGTGAATCTTATGCAAAGGAGCGGTTTTATGAAAAAGTCTATATGCAAGTATACGCACGACATCGTCGTTTTCGATGTCGACGGGGTTCTTGTCGATACTTCAAGATCGTACTTCGCAGTCGTTGTCCAAGCCGTACAGTGGGCGTGGACAGAAGTTCTCCACGGCGAAATCGACTGCGAGGGATTCACCGAAAGACATTTCGCATTGACTAAAACGCATCCGGCATTCAATGACGACTACGATATCGCATGGTCGATCGTTTGTCGCGCTGCCGCATCGAAGAATCCATCGCTCTCGAAAAGCCTTCCCTCGCCGGAAGAGTGGCGGGCTCTCCTGGAGGGGTGCACGAAAATGGATGTTCCTTCCTGGGTACGTCAGACCTTCGGCGAAGGGGTCCCTCGGCAACTGATACGCGGAGTCTGTGAAGAACTCTACTTCGGGGTACCTTCAACAGGAGAAGAAAACAACGCGCTTCTCTCGCCGAGAAAAGGGCTCTGGGAAAACGAACGTCCTATGATCTCTTGCTCCTGGAGGTCGCTTCCCGTTCCTGCGGGTATTTACACGGGCCGCACCGCAAAAGAACTTCATCTTGCGCTCAGAGGACTGGGTTGGGAGGATTTTCCTAACTCCATGATCATCACGTCCGATTCCGGAATCACAAAACCCTCGCCTCGCGGACTGAAGATACTGTGCGAAACGGCAGGGGCGAATAACCCTCTTTTTCTTGGAGATACCGAGAGCGACCGACAGACGGTTCAGGCTTACGGGCAAGGCGCTTTTGCCGCTATAGGCGATTTTTTACCGGATGCCGAACTCGCGTTTCCCGGCCCGGAGGAAGCCCTTATGCACTTCGCCCTTCTGCCTTCGTCAAAAAAATGAAATAAAAGCGGAGGATCATTGCTTCCTCATCATCAGCCAACGATAAACGCCTTCCATGTTGCTCCAGAGGTCGAGACATATCTCGGTAGCGAGGGACGATCCTCTGCTCCACCCCGACAATGCGATCTGGACCCCCTTGGCGGGGTCCTCTACGCTCCATAGGGCGTCGGAAGAATTTCCCGGATCGATGACCGACGCATACGCAGGGAGATACCCTCGTATTTTCTCTCCTTGATTCAGCATGATATCTTTTTCGGAGAAAGAAAGAGCTTCTACCTTGCGTATGTCTTCGGGAGACGGAACACGGAACTCTCCGCGGAAACGGAAGAGCTTCAATCCCTCGTATTGTTTTTTATTGGGGAGAGAAAACGATTCTCCAAGAAGGGGAGCAATTCCCCCGTTGACAAAAACCGGCTTCCGCGAAAGAAAAAAAGAAACAAACCAATCCCGGATCCCCGATTTCCCTAGAAGTCGTTCGGCACAGAGAAATCCCAGTCCGTGCGGGACGTACAGAGCGTTCAGATTCGTATGCAGAACCGAGCTGTCGAGGGAAACAGGCTGCACTGAACACCCCAGATATTTAAATAAGAGTTCCGCGTTGTTTCCCTCGAAGTCGAATGCGGGGTGCGAGATAATGCCGACGCGCATCCCGCTCGCCTTTCCCTTCAGAGAATCCGATATCGACATACATCCCTTGCTTTGTTTTGCTACTCCCCAGAGAACGTTCCATTCAACCTGATTCACCATGCCGAGAAGCTGCGCCGTCGCGGCCTTTACCGGAAACGCGGCGCGCTGTGCCATGTCCTGAAGACACAGCTCCAGAAGCGGAGGCGCGTCTTTTTCAAGCGTTTTCGGTATGAATCCAAGGCAGAGGAGGGCTGATCGTCGGCCTGTTTCAATTTCGAGAAGTTGGTATTCTCTCGGATTGAGGACCGATGAGAAAAGAACGGCCGAAGGCACGACGCCTTGGGATGTTATCAGGCCCGCGACATTTTCAAGTATGCGCGAGGTCACCGCCGCTGAACTGTCCGCATAGAGCGTCATCACCAGAGGGCACTCGAGAATTCGCGCAACTTCTCCCGGAAGAGGGTTTACGCTGAAAGAATCGCCTTCCCCCCGTTGCCCGAGGGAGCCGAAAACGATATTCAAGGCATCGGGAGCGGCAGCCTGCTGAAAAAGAAGTTTCAGGTTGCGGATGCTTCCGCAGGAAAATGGATCGAGGACTGTAACATTCTGTTCTGTGAGAAGCTTGAGGAAGCGAACAAGATGCTCGTCCGGGCCCGCGCAGAAGAATCGCAGAGGATACCCCAGGCTCTTCAGAACGGATGCGACGAGAATGCTCTGACTTATTTTACCCGCTCTTTTTTCTTCCGCGAGGACGAGACGTGGAATATTCACTGCTTCCTCTCCTTTTTTTTAAAGTATAGTGTATCATATACCGCATGGATTTTGATAATCACCTATCGTCGCAGACGTCTGGAGGTTGATGACGCATGACAGCACCATGGTTTTCCATCAAAGACCTTTCTTCCCATGCGGAGGAGAATGTCGTTGTCCGCGGATGGCTTTACAACCTGAGAAGTTCCGGCAAGATACACTTTCTTCAGTTGCGCGACGGAACAGGCACAGTACAAGGTGTCATGGTAAAAAAAGAAGTGTCCGAGGATATTTTCAACGCGGCCAAGAACCTCTGGCTGGAGGCTTCCGTCGAGGTTTCCGGAACCGTTCGAAAGGATGAGCGCGCTCCATCCGGCGTCGAGCTTTCGGTAACCGATCTGCACATTTTCCAGAACCCTTCGGAGGAGTACCCTATCGGGAAGAAAGATCACGGAATCGACTTCCTTCTCGATCATCGCCACCTCTGGCTCAGAAGCAGCCGTCAGCAGGCGATCATGAAGATTCGGGACCGCGTTATCCGTTCGGCGAGGGAATATCTTCAGGAGAACGGATTTCTGCTGATAGACAGCCCGATCATCAGCGGGGCGGCCGGCGAAGGGGTTTCGGGCCTTTTCGAGATAGACTATTTCGACTCGAAAGCCTACCTGGCCCAGACAGGGCAGCTCTACGCCGAAGCCGCGGCGGCCGCGTTCGGAAAGGTCTATTGCTTCGGCCCCACCTTCCGGGCGGAAAAATCGAAGACACGCCGCCATCTGACCGAGTTCTGGATGCTCGAACCGGAAGTCGCCTTCTATGATCATAAAGACAACATGGCGCTTCAGGAAGGGCTTATCTGTCATCTCGTCGAAAAGGTTCTCGAGCATTGCAGGGCCGAACTCGCCGTGCTCGAACGCGACATTTCCAAGCTGGAGAACATCAAGGCGCCGTTCTATCACCTTCAGTACGGGGAAGCGATTGAAATGCTGCACAAGCTCGGCAGCGACACGCCCTACGGAGACGATCTCGGCAACGACGACGAGACCATACTCACCCAACAGTTCGACCGACCCGTCTTCATAGAGTGCTATCCGAAGACGGTAAAGGCTTTCTACATGAAAGAACACCCCGAAAACCCGGAACTCGTCCTCTGCGACGACCTGTTGGCGCCCGAAGGCTACGGCGAGATTATCGGTGGTTCTCAAAGAGAGGACGATTATGATAGACTTGTCGCAAGAATCAGGGAGCAAGGTCTTCCTGAAGAACCCTACGAATGGTATCTTGATCTCAGGAAATTCGGGACGTTCGTTCACAGCGGATTCGGAATGGGAATAGAGCGCGTCGTGGCGTGGATTAGCGGATTGCAGCACATCCGCGAGGCTATTCCATGGCCTCGCACCATTTACCGTTTGAAGCCCTGACGTTCGTTATTTTCCCATTTCGGGGAGGCATACTCAGGTGATTTACTCGGATTTTGATCCAAAACCAACGTTCCGGCAGTTCAAACGGCTGATCGGCGACGGCGAAGTGGGGGGGAAGGCACGAGGCATAGCTTTCGCCTACAATGCGATCGCCGGAAATCCGTTGGAATCGTCAGTGGAGTTCCCTGACGTAAATTACGTGGTGACAACGGAAGGATTCGACGAGTTTGTCAGCGACAACGGAATTGAAACGCTTCTGCGCGAACATGTCGCATCGGACGCGGAGACCTGCGACGAAGATACCTCTCAAGAGCTTTTCGACAGGCTTTCCGAAGCTTTCCATTCCGGCAGGATACGCTCCTCTCTGCTTCAGGATCTGGAAGTCGCACTGGAATCGATCGGCGACTTCCCGCTGGCAATCCGTTCGAGTTCAATCCTGGAGGACTCCCGCAAGCTCTCCTTCGCCGGGAAGTACGGTACCCGTTTTTCCGCGAACATAGGCAGCATACGAGATCGCGGAGATCTTCTCGCCGGCGCGGTGAAGGAAGTGTGGGCTTCCCTGTACAACCCTGCCGCACGGGCCTACAGGAAAAAACATGGACTTGTCGACTCCGACGAATCCATGGCCGTCGTCATTCAACCGGTTATCGGTCGGCTGCACAATGGAATGTACTACCCCGAAATCGCCGGAACCGCCTTTTCGAAAGTCTACCGCCGTCCTTCAACAAGGATAAAGAAGGAAAACGGCGTCATGCGCTTCTGCTTCGGCCTTGGGACGCGGACAGTGGATCGTCTGAAAGCGAATATCTCCTATCTTTCTCATCCTATGCTTCGTCCGCAGGGAAACCTTCCGGCGGATATTGCGATGACCAGTCAGAGCGAATTCGATTACATCGACAGAAACTCCGGAGCCTTTAAAACCGGTCTTCTCTCGGAACATCTTTCATTCATCCTAAAAGAACACAAATTCGCTTCGGCGTTTATAGAAATTTTTTCGGACAACGTGCTCTACTGGGCAGGCTCCGATCAGTTGAGCAACGGCAAGCCGATCTTCTCTTTTTCGAACTTCCCGAGAAGACACCCGAAATTCTTCAACATCGTCAAAGACCTTTCCGCGTTCCTTGAAGAAAAAATGGGCATGCCCGCCGACATGGAATTTACCTACGATACGGAGACGGAAAAACTGACGCTCCTCCAGCTCCGCCCTCTCGCCTCCTACGAAGAGATGGCACGCGTGGAAATTCCCGAAGTTCGCGAAGAGAAGATCATTCTCATGGGGAACAAAATGGTGAGCAACGGAAAACTGCAAAACATCCACCATCTTGTCTTCGTGGATCCCGACCTTTACGGTAAAGACGCCACTTTTCACGAAGTGGCGCGTGAGATCGGTCGCATCAACCACAAACTTTCCGGCACGGACTACATTCTCGTCGGTCCCGGAAGATGGGGAAGCACCAATCCCAAGCTGGGTGTCCCGGTGCGTTATAACGAAATTTGTCACTGCGGCTGTCTTGTGGAGGTCGGCATCCTTGAGAGCGATTACACTCCCGAGCTTTCCTATGGAACGCATTTCTTCCTGGATCTCGATGTCGACGGAACGCTCTACCTTCCGGTATTCGACGGCATGAAAGGGAACCTCTTCAACCGGAACTGGCTGGATTCGTCATTCTATGAACGTAAACGGCATCCCGCGGTGCGGCATTACACAGGGAACTTCTCCGTTTTCATGGACGGAGAAAAAGAGATCGGCGCAGTTATTTCCAACGATTAACGCAACCGGCCGCCCCCCTCTTTTCGCGGAGCGGCCGGAACCTTCCTCGTTGCTCTTTCATCTCCCAAAGACTGCACTGATGCATTATGTAGAGGAGTCGCTTCCAAATGAAACATTTTTTCGCCAGAATCGTACTTTTGCTTTATTTTTCGCTCATTTTCGTCGCCGGATCCGACGGATGCACGGGGATACTCGTCGGACGAGAAGCGAGCGAAGACGGTTCCGTTCTCAATTCCCAAACAGCGGATGGATGGTACGACTCAAATCTTCGGATTGTTCCGGGAGAAACCTTTCCCCCGGGAGAGGAAGTTCCGGTGTACTTCGGACTGCTCGGCGACGAGCCTATCCCCCCGTTCGAACTCGGGCGCATACCCCAAGTATCCGAAACGTACACTTATTTCAGGACAGCCTATTCCTGTTTCAATGAACACCAGCTCTCGATAGGAGAATCCACCATCGGTCAGAAGGACTTGCTCAAAGCCTTTCCCGGTGAAGGAGGGGCTCTTCTGACCGTCGAACAGCTTATGATACTGGCCCTTCAACGGTGTAAAACTGCACGCGAAGCCGTCCTCCTGATCGGAGAGCTTGCCGAGCGATACGGTTTTCTTGGTTCATGCGCCAATGAAGGCGAGTCGCTCTCCATCGCGGATCCCTATGAAGCGTGGGTTATGGAGCTGCTGAGCGTCGGATTCGACTGGAAACCGGGCTCCGGCCCGGGCGCGATCTGGGTCGCCAGGCGAGTGCCGGATGCTCATGTCGCTCTTCTGTGCAATGCGAGCCGCATCTCCCTTGTTGATGAAAACAGCGAGGATTTCCTTTTTTCCGAAGGGTACAAGGAACCTGCTCTCCGTCACGGCTGGTATGATCCGGAGTCCGGCGCTCCCTTCAACTGGAGAAAGACCTACGCGCCGGAATCCGGTCCATGGTCGCCGTCTTCGATGTGGGTCCGGGGGCGGATGCACGCTCTTCATAAACGCCTTCTGCCCTCAAGGAGCTGGGATCCCTACGCCGAGACCGACTCTTACCCGTTTTCTTTCGCTCCTGAAAAGCCGCTCTCCGTAAAAGGTATAATTGAACTATTCCGTTCAACTCTGGAGGGCACTCCCTTCTGTATGGAGGACAACCCCGCCTGGTATGTACCCGGACGGAACCGGGAGCTTGTGCGCAGCGCAAAAGCCACTCCCTTTCCCGACAGGTTCATGCGCGACCTCTTGAACATTCCCTACACGCGCCCGGTCGCGGCAAAAACGTCCTATAGCTTTATCACACAATCCCGTTCATGGCTTCCTTCTCCGCTCGGAGGCGTTCTCTGGTATTCTCTCGACACGCCGCATTTCAGCACATACGCCCCCGTGTACGCCGGAGTGCGCAATGTGCCGGAAAGCTGGTCGAACTTCAAGAAAGATGGATTCACTCTTGATTCTGCGCGGTGGGCGGTACTTCTTTCCTCATCTCTTGCCAACAGCAACTACCAGAGGTCGATGCCGACGTTGAAATCACTGCGCGATCCGTTGGAACAAAAGACGTTCCACGACTTTTTCCAATGGGAAAAAGAGGGGTCCCGCTTACTCCTTCACAACTCACCGGAACTGCAGGAATGGATGAATGCCATCACAGCGAAAAAGATGGAGGAAATACACCAAACGTACCGGAGCATTGCACAGGCGCTTATTATGGAGGCAACGATTATTGATCTCTGGTAAAAGAACGTTTTCTCGTTCACTCTTGATTCTCTTGCTTCTTCTACTGCTCCCCGTCCGCCCTGTATGCGCCCAACAAAAGATGCTGGTTGGAAGCGGCGCAGGGCGCACATACCATGTGTTGTGTCTGGACGCAGGCGCCCCCTATATCTTCAGGGCGGAGAACGGAGACCTTCAGGGAGTCTATGTGGACATCCTCTCCGCTCTGGGGGAGAGAGAAGGGTTGAAGCTCTCCCTCTCCCTCGGCAATACACACGATGCTCGGCGGGGAATCCACCTCTCCCGGGTGGATTTCATCGTAGGAACGCCCTACCCTGTTCCGCCCGACTCGGATCTCTTTACTTTCTTTTCAGTGAAGAACATGGACACGGCGGACACTCGCCTCATCGAGGACTTCGAACTGCTGAAACATCGTCTTTCAGGAAAAGAGTTCGCTTCGTACTGTTTTGCTCTTCCTTTTTTTGAAGAGCCGTACACCCTCTTTTCCGTCGGGCACGAACCGCTCCCGCCAAGCGGCTTGAGAGGGAAAAATCTGCTGGTCATAGCAGATTCCCCTGAAGAACGTCATATCAGGGCAAGCGCGTTCAATGTAAGGATTCTTCAAGAGGACACCTTGGATTCCGCAGTGCATTCTCTGCTCGCGAACAGGGGAGATGCGGCGCTTCTTGGGGCATACCAGGGTATTCGGCACACGCAGGACCTCCCGCTTAAGGGGAACATCATCCATTCACGCCCGTTCCTCTTTTCGCTCGCCAAAGGAATCACGGTTATGAAAGGGCAGGCCGACCTCGCTCTTGCGATGATGGAAAGCCTTACGGCGATGAAACAGTCGGGAGAAATCTCGAAGATAACGGACACATGGCTCTCTCAGTACGATCCGCCCGTTTTAAGCAGACAGGAGATATGGAACATCGTCGGAGGGGGCCTTTTGGCGCTTTTTGCCGCGCTCTTATGGAATTTGCTGCTGAAGCGGAAAGTACGGATCATGGTCAAAGAGCGCGAGAAAATTCTCGACTTTATAAAAGATGGTATCCTCGCTGTGGATAAAGATGGCCGGATTACGATGCTCAACCGTGCCGCGCAAAATCTTCTGGGCCTGTGCTCGGACTCTATCGGCAAAGAAGCCGACATTTGCATTCCAGGACTTTCCGTCGGCATTGTGCTGGCGGACGGACGACCGGTCTACAACCTTCAACAAAATCTTAACGGAGCGCTTGTTTCATGTAACAAGGTTCCTATATTGGAGGAGTCCCACTCCAGCGGGGTTATCATCACACTCCGCGACATGTCCGAGTTGCAGGCGATGGCGGAAGAGATCACCGGCGTCCGCACCTATGTGGAAACACTGAGGGTCCAGGGGCATGAGTACATGAACAAGTTGCAGACTATTTCCGGGCTGATTCAGCTCCAGCGCTACGACAGGGCCGTCGAGTTCATCGCCTCTGAAACGGATTCCAGTCTTTCGGCGCAAGCATTCCTGGCCGAGAGAATAAAGAACGCCGCCGTCTGCGGCATCATCATGGGCAAGGCCGGGCGTTGCCGTGAACTGGGAATATCCTTTGTTCTCGACTCCGACAGCTTCTGCCGAGATCATGGCGAGAGCATCAACGACCGGTCTTTGGTAATCATCATAGGCAATCTTCTGCAGAACGCAATAGAGGCTGTGGTTGAAAATGGAGTTGCTCCCGATTCTCAAATCGAGTTTTCGATTTTCGACGAATCGGGGCAGATATTGATCAACGTCTTCGACAACGCCGGCGTCATGACAGAAGAAGCGGCATCCAGGCTTTTCGAAAAGGGGTTCACAACCAAATACAAAGCGGAACCCTCCGGTTTCGGTCTCTTTAATATCAAGACCATTGTGGATTCCCTCGCCGGCAACATAACGATGGATTTTGAAACCGGCCGTTTCACGGAGTTTACCGTTACTTTGCCTGTGATTGCCGGCAGTCTCCGTTCGGAGGTGGCGATATAATGGCGTATATCAATGTTCTCGTCGTGGAAGACGATCCGATGGTCGCCGAAATACATCAGAATTTCATCAACTCCGTCGAGAATTTCCGTGTTGCCGGCATAGTCAACAGCGGGCTGAAGGCGCTCGAATTCATCGATCGCCGCTCTGTCAGACTGGTTATTCTGGACATTTTCCTCCCCGGGCTGGACGGAATCGCCACCCTCGAAAAGATACGGGAGAGAGGCGGGAATATCGACGTTATCGTCGTTTCCGCTTCAAGAGATGTTTCCACAGTGGCAAAGGCAATTCAGGCGGGGGCGTTCGACTATATTGTAAAACCGTTTGTTTTCGAGCGAATCCGCTCGTCGCTTCTCTCGTTCCGGCAAATGATGGACCACCTCAAGGGTTCCAACCAGGAGATCGATCAACAGGCTATCGATACTCTTTTTCAGGTACGGAACCGAAAGCGCTTCGACGCCAAGCTGCCCAAGGGACTCAATCCGCATGTCTTCGAACGCCTGGAGGCAATGCTTTCAGAGCCGAATTCATCTCTATCCTCCGCAGAAGCGGCCGAAGCGCTCGATATTTCCCGGATCACCGCCAGACGGTATCTGGAGTATTTAATTTCTACGGGAAAAGCCGTAATGGAACAGGAATATCACGATGTGGGGCGTCCTGTGAATAAATACTCGCTCATAAAACATGGTCCTTAGACGGAAGTTCCAAACGGTTTTCTTCCGCAGTTCCGTCTTGTGTTTCAAAAAGGGCCGTTTTTGTACATTTTTGATCACAGCCCGGCGAACACCTTTCAACCGTTTTCTCCAGTTTCCATCAACAGTTCGACTTTTCCCTCTTCCCCACCTCTCACAAGTCATTGAACAAAAAGAAACAATTTAGAGCACATCCTTCTAAACGACTGGCATAATGAACATGAAACACGTAAAGTAGATCGATCTCTACTACGCTCCGTTTTTTCATTCTTCGGGGGGGGGGCGGAATTCTTTCCGTGCGGGGCAATGCCAATCACTTATTTTTTTAGGAGGAAAAAAAGGATGAAAGCTCTGCGTTTTTCACGTGTTTTTTTCGCATGCGTTCTCGCGGTCTTCCTATCGACGGCGGCCATGGCATGTACTCCCTTGGGAGTCGGTCCGAAGGCCAGCGTCGACGGATCGGTCATGGTAAGCCATACGTGCGACGGCTGGTATGACCATCGTATCCAAATCGTCCCGGGCGGCTCTCACCAGCCGGGGGAAATGGTCGATATTTTCAATATCATGTGCTACGACACCCGCCCCGACCGCCCTGTGAAAAAGGTCGGCGAAATCCCCCAGGCTGAAAAGACCTATACCTATTTCCATATCGGCTACCCCTTCATGAACGACCAGCAGGTCATGATGGGCGAGTTTACATGGAGCGGCCGGGATGAACTTGGAACTCCCGAAGGACTTTTCTATATCGAAAATCTTGAAGCCCTTGGACTGGCGCGGGCTGCCACCGCGCGGGATGCCATCAAGGTGATGGGCGCGCTTGCTGAAAAGTACGGCTATGCGGACGGCGGGGAAACACTCGTCATCGCCGACACGAAGGAACTCTGGGTGTTCGAGATCTGCGGCCCCGGCCTCTGGAATAAGGAGTCCGGGCGCCCCGGCGCTCACTGGGTTGCGCAGCGTGTTCCCGACGATGAAGTATTCGTCGGAGCCAACCGTGCGCGCATCGGCGTTATCGACTTCGCCGACACGGAAAACTTCATTTTCTCCACCGACATCACCAAGCTCCCCGAGCAGATGGGGTGGTGGAAACAGGGAGAATCCTTCCACTTCGCCGATATCTTCAATCCGGAACCGTACGGCTATCCGTACTATCAGTCCCGCCGCGAATGGAGAGCCCTCAATCTTTTGGCTCCGTCCCGCAATTTCGACGTCCTCGACGAGTACGAGCACTACCCCTTCTCCATCAAGCCGGACCGCAAACTGAGCGCCAAGGATCTTATGGACATTTACAGCGACCATCTTGAAGGTACGGATTACGATCTGACCACGGACGCGGCATCCGGCCCCTTCGGGAACCCCAACCGCTGGCCCACGCCCGCATCCGTTCGCCCCGAGAACCGCAAAGGGATGGACTGGGAGCGTCCGATCGCTATGTTCCGCTGCTCCTACAGCTTTGTTTCACAGAGCCGCGACTGGCTTCCCGCCCCCATCGGCGGCGTGCTCTGGTTCGGACAGGACGCCCCGGACACAACGGTATACGTTCCCATCTACTGCGGAGTAACCGAGCTTCCCAAACCCTGGACCACAGGGAAACGTGCGGAGTTCGACCGCGAGAGCGCCTGGTGGGCCTTCAATCTTGTCAACAACTGGGCCAATCTGCGCTGGGACGCCATGTACAAAGAGATCCGGGCGAAGAAGGCGGAATTTGAAGACGTCTTCTTCTCGCTGCAGTCGGAAGTCGAGGAAAAAGCGCTCGCCCTGTATAAGAAAGATCCTCGGGAAGCAGTCGCGTACCTTACCCAGTACACCAACGCCAATCTGAACAAGGTCGAAAAGGGCTGGTGGGATTTCGCATTCCATCTCATCGGTAAATTCTACGATGGCGGGATGATCAATGCGGAGGGAAAGATGACCTCTCCTGGATACCCAACCGCATACCTTGAAAAAGTCGGTTTCGGAGACCTTACGGTCCGAGATCTCGAGAGAAAAAAAGCCGGAGAAACATCGAAATAAGAGAGTACGCCAAGCGAATCGGCTGTCCCCCCGCAGCCGATTCGCAAAAAATCAGCCCCGGATGAAAAAACAGCCGCTGCGAGACGTTATCGTTCAGGAGGTGCTCAAAGATGAGAAGATCAACAATGTGCTTGCTTCTTTTGCTTTCCATCGTAGTTTTTCCGTTCTCAAGCTTTGCCGATACTCCAAAGCTTGAAGGCCCGTACTTGGTCACAACGTGCGGGCAAAGTCCGGGTGCGGTTATGGTGCGCATGTCCGCGCTTCAGGCGGGAGTCCGGGCGGAACACGACAACACGCTCGGCGCATCGGACCTTTCCGGCAAAGACGTGAAAACGCTTATCGTCACCACCGGAACCAGCATGAAAGGCATGGGAGCGGCGGGAACGAACGTCGACAAGGAAATCGCCCGGTGCAGAGAACTCATCGCTGCGGCGAAGGCTGCCGGAATTGTCGTCGTCGGCGCGCACGTGGAAGGAATGGCTCGCCGGACCGACAGTTCCGACGAGGCCTCCATCGAGGCCGTCATGAAGGATGCCGATGTCCTCCTCGTAATCGACGACAGCGACAGCGACGGCTATTTCACCGAATATGCCCGGAAACACGAAAAACCATTGATCAAAATAAAAGATGCCCTGGCAATCGGTCCGGTCCTCAAATAGCCTTCTTTTTCGGCGTGAGGGCCTCATCACGAGGCCCTTTTCGCTTCACACTTTCTGAAAGGATTGTGTTCCGATGACAATGTTTCATCATTCCATCCTTGTCTTGCTCGCCATCGTAGCGGCGTTCGCGGTGGGGAAAAAGCTCTCCCTCAACACCGAGATTTCCATGCTCCTCTCCGCTCTCGGAGGACTTGTTGCGCATGTTCTTCTGCCGAAAGGAATCGATCCCCGGTCCGCTCTCCCGTTTACCGAGGCGATCCGCCATCTCGTCGAAGGCTCCTTTACGTATTTCGACGTCTGTCTTATCTTCATGACGGCGACTTTTTTCATGTCTTTGTATAAGGAGGCGGGCGGCGTCGCCTTCATCGTACGCCGCATAGTCCTCGGCTTTCATAACCGCAGATCCGTATGCCTGCTCCTTCTCGTGCTCGTGATGATGATCCCGGGAGCTATCACAGGATCCGGCGCCACGACCGTGCTTACAGTAGGCTCCCTCGTCGGCTCGGTATTGCTCGCGATGGATGTCCCTGCGAATAAAAGAGTCGCCTTGATTTTTTTGCTTGCTGCTATGAGCGCGGCCTGCCCTCCCATCAATCTCTGGGCGATGATGGCCGCCGCAGGAGCAAATATGCCTTATGTCGGCTTTGTCCGGCCGCTCGCTCTTCTCTCGGTGACCGGGGCGCTGTTCGCCGCATTCTGGCTCGCCGGGAGAGGCAAACCCGTCGACATGGACAAAGCGCTCTCGACGCTGCCGGAAGTGCCGGAAGGCTGGAATTGGCTTCGGGCCGCCGCTCCATTTCTCATCCTTGCCGCGCTTGTTCTTGCAGGCAGAGCGTTTCCCTATTCCTTCCCGATACTTGGGCTTCCGCTGATTTTTATGACCAGCGCGCTCGCGGTCTGTGTCATCAGCCCCTCCAGGCTTCCCGTGTTCCGCGTGGCCCGGAATACAGTGAAAAGCTTGCTCGGCCTTGTAAGCATAATGGTCGTTGTAGGCGTTCTCATCCAGGTAATGACCCTCAGCGGCGTCCGCGGACTTCTCTCCCTCGCGGTAGTGACGCTTCCGCTCGGCGTACTTTTCTTTTCTCTCTGGCTGATACTCCCCGCCTCGGAGGGAATACTCCAGTACGCGGTCGCTCCACTCTTCGGAGTCCCTCTGATCATGCTGTTCAACATGAAGGGGCTCGACCCGGTGATTTCTCTGGCGGCGTGGTCGGTCATGTGGCCATTGGGAGACTGCCTTCCGCCTACCGCCGTAGTCGGACGCGCCGCGGTAATGGAGCTTGACTTCAAGGGAGACTATTACCGAGGGTTTGTAAAAACCGCTCTTCCGGTGATGGGTTTCATTCTCCTCCTGTCCACTCTCTTCATGGTGTACAGCAAGGAGATTGCCGAAGTGATCGGAGGTTGACGCCTGTGGATATGCTTATGATACATTCGGTAGTGATGATACTGTATTACCTTATCGCCGCCTTTTTCCTTCTTGCGATAGTCCGGAGCTTCATCGCGACGAGGGATATACAAGAGGCCCTTCTGTACGCGGTGGTTATGATACCTTTTGTTCTCCGCCTTTTACGGCTCAAGTAGAAAGGAGCCGTACACGATGAATATTCGTCTTGCCAAACTGACGATTCTTTTTTTCGCAGGCGTGTGCGCTGCAATCGCAGGCTCTCTTTTTAAGGAGCACATGGACTATAAAGAAGCCGTCGTCGCGAGCCCCTTCCTTTCGGAGGTCAAAAAACTCAGCGACTACAGCGATGCCGCGAGAGGCACGGTCAACGACGCGAACGTCTACATATTCAACGGACCGACACCCGGCGGAACGGTCGTCCTTCTCGGAGGGACGCATCCGGAAGAGCCGGTTGCCAATCTAGCGGCCCAGATCTTCACTGAGAATGTCCGCCCCGTTCAAGGGAGGGTTATCGTCATCAACCGCATCAACAGAAGCGCCTCCATGGCAACTCGCATGGGAGAGGCCTACCCCAGGTTTTATCATATTTCCACCCCCTGGGGAGTGAAAAAATGGCGATACGGCGACCGCCTCGCCACCCCGTTGCATTCCTGGCCGGATCCCGAGGTGTATGTCCACTACCCGAGCGGACAGAATCTGGCGTATATGGACATACGGAACGCGAACAGGACATGGCCGGGACGTCCCGACGGCCTCCTCTGCGAACGCACCTGCTACGCGCTCATGGAACTCATTCGAAAGGAAAAGGCTGATATCGTCATGGATTTCCACGAGGCCGAGCTTGAATACGCTGTGGAGAACACCATCGTCGTTCACGAAAAGGGACAGTCCGTCGCGGCCATGGCGTCCATGATGCTCACTTCGCAGACCTTCGATGTTCCAATTGGAATGGAGTTCTCCCCAAAAGCCCTGCACGGACTTTCGCACCGTGAGATCGGCGATCATTCGGACGCTGTTTCCTACCTTGCCGAAGTGGCGGAACCTATGCTCGACAGAATTCGCGGGATTACCGACGAGGAGCTGCTTATGTCGGGGAAAGATCGTTTCGTCATGAAAGCGGGGGAATGCAAACTGCTGTACGCCCCTATCGACGAGAACGGGTGGCCTGTGGAAAAGAGAACGGCTCGGCATGTCGCCACGCTGATGACAATTCTTCAAGTAAACAATATGCTCTCCCCGGAAAAAACTATCCTCCTTGAAGGCATCCCGGACTACCAACGGATAATGCACGAGGGGCTTGGAAGCTTTTTCCACAACCCCGACGAAGCGCCTCCGGAGAGAGTTTTTTTCGATTGATCACGAAGATCGAATTGCCGCTCCTGGTGGACAAAATCAAAAGGAAGAGCGGAGGCGTGTTTGAAGAGTATACCTCTACCTCCGCTCTTCTTCTCTTTTCAGGGCCATATGCCCCTGAATCGCATCGCGTCGACAATTCTTCCGACGGCTTTGACGTACGCAGCTTGTCGTATGCTGATTTTTTTCCCTTCAGCAATACTAAAAATTTCCTGAAATGAGTGCGAAAGACGTTCGTCGAGCTTTTGGAAAACATAATCCTCGGTCCAAAAATCTCCCGAACGTCCCTGAATCCACTCAAAACAACTTACAATAACACCACCGGCGTTCGATAGCACATCGGGGAGTATCGTCACTCCCTTATCAGCGAGGACTCTCTCCCCGTCGGGTGTAATAGGACCATTAGCAAGCTCAAGTATCGCCGAGGCTTTCACTTCGGAGGCATTTTGACCATCGATAGCTCCCCCTAAAGCGGCAAGAATCAATATATCCATGTCCAGTCCAAAAATCAGATCGGGGAAAAGTTCTTCTCCATTTTTAAAGCCCTTTAGTGAACGCGTATCGTTTTTATACTGTCCGATTTCTTGAAAAGCCAACCCCTTCGGATTATGGATCGCAGCACCGCTATCAGACACCGCGACGACGGTAAGGCCCAGATCTTGCTCAACAAACCTATGAGCACGGGTACCAGCATTCCCATACCCTTGAATACCTACTTTCAGATCCTTTCTTCCGAGCAATCCCAGTTTGACGAGACCTTCACGAAGTACGAAGATGCCCCCTTTCCCCGTAGCATCCGCTCTGCCAAGAGACCCTCCTAAAACAGGTGGTTTTCCTGTATATGCAGAAGATTCGCTGTACCCTTTTACTTTTTCGTACGTATCAAGGAACCATGACATTATCTGGGGATTGGTATAGACATCCGGGGCGGGTATATCGTAGTTTGTTCCGGTAAAGCGGGAGAGGCCGAGTGCATACGCTCTGCTCATATTTTCCAGTTCGTTTCGCGACAACTCTCTGATGTCTACCGCTACGCCTCCTTTGCCTCCTCCGTAGGGAAGACCGGCGATAGCGCATTTAATCGTCATCCAGGAAGAAAGAGCTACGACCTCATCTCTGTCGACCGCTGCGTGGTATCGAACCCCTCCCTTATAAGGACCGAGCGCGTTATTGTGATGACTTCTCCACGCTTTGAAAACCTTGACTCCTCCGCCGTCAAGACGTATCGGGAGAGAGAGTTCAAGTACTTCTTTTGGATGCCTGAGAATCTCCAGATATTCCGGCTCAACCGTTACATACGGTACAGCCTGTTCAAGCTGCTTCAAGAACATCTCCTGCGGATTCATATTCATCCCTCCAAGAAAAAAGTTAGCACAATATCCTCGACTGCCCACCCCAACTCTTATTGGACTTTTTAAATCACATCGACATACTATCATAATCGCGTTCTTCTGAAAATACCCAAAGTAAAAAAAGAAAGGCAATTGAATATTCAATTGCCCTTCTAGAATGCTATAGGAGCTGTTCGATATTTTCTATATCTTACAAAAACACACCTCTCATGCGCACGGCGTCGGCAACTCGCTGAATCGCGGTCATGAAAGCGGCGCGGCGCATCTTCACGTTCTTGTCTTTCGCATAGGCCCACACGCGCTGGAAGTTGTCCTTCATAATGCGGATAAGGCGCTGGTTGTACTCCTCCTCCGACCAGAAGAAGCCTCCAAGGTCCTGAGCCCACTCGAAGTAGGAGCCGATGACGCCGCCGGAGTTAGCGAGGAAATCCGGAACGACGATAATCCCCTTTTCATCAAGTATTGCATCTCCTTCCGGAGTAACGGGACCGTTTGCGCCTTCAACTATGAACTTGGCCTTGACCTTGTCCGCGTTCTTGCCGTTGATTACGCCTTCAAGCGCGCAGGGCATAAGGATGTCGCAACTGATGAAAAGCGCCTCGGGCAGATCGAGCTTCTGGCAGCCTTCGCAAGAAAAACCTTCAAGGAGGTGTTTGGGATGGTTGTTTACATGCTCGATCGCTTTCTTGATGTCGAGGCCTTTTTCGGAGTAGTAGGTTCCGGTGATATCGCTGATGGCGACGACTTTGGAACCGGCATCGATCATGGTCAGCGCGGCGTAGGTTCCGACGTTGCCGAAGCCCTGAATGGAAACGGTGACAGCTTTGGGATCCTTACCGAGGTTTTTCAGGAGTTCGAGAGCGCAGGTGGCGACTCCGTAACCGGTCGCCGCCGTGCGTCCCTTGGAGCCCCAGAGAGGAATAGGCTTGCCGGTAAAGATGGCAGGCTCAAGCTGATTCTTCATCTTGCTGATGGTGTCCATAAACCATACCATCTCGGGGCCGCCGGTGTTCACGTCCGGAGCGGGCACGTCGGTCCATGCGCCTATGACAGGGGACATGCGCGCTGCCCATGTACGTGCGATACGCTCCTTTTCCTTCTTCGAAAGCTCCAGCGGTTCGCATGAGACGCCGCCCTTGCCGCCGCCGTAAGGAATACCGGCCAGCGAACACTTCCACGTCATCATCATGGCGAGCGCTTCGCACTCTTCAAGATTCACTTCGGGGTGGAACCGTACGCCGCCCTTGCCGGGGCCTATCGCGGAAGAATGAAGCACCCGGTATCCGTCGAAAACCTTGACGGTTCCGTCGTCCATCTCGACCGGAATGGAAACGCAGGTCTTGCGCTCGGAATGGCTGAGGATATCGACAAGGCCCTCTTCAAGACCCATTTCCTCCGCAGCGGCGTAGAAATTTTTGAGTGCGGTGTCAAGGAGAACGTTCGAGGAAGTACGCTTTACAACAGACATGAAACACACCTCCTGTATAATTACGGCATGAGCCGTTTGAGACCCTGATCACTATCATAGCACGCTTTTCTCAAAGAACAAGCAAGAAATGAAAATTCATCGCAATAGTTCTAAATACCCGACACAAAACGAAAATCTCTTAATCACGCCAAATCAACATCGACTCCACGCATCATCTAATCTCGCGACTGGCACGAATCGTCGTTGCACGAAGCTTCCGGCTCGCAGATCGCGCCGACGACCATCAAGTACGCCGACCAGAGAAATCCGCGCTGGACGACGAGAATTTCATTGTTCTTAAACTCCATGAATGCCGGAACCCAAAGTGTTACTCCGTTTTGTTCGATCTTTCGAAATTCGGCCTCCACCGGAGGCTTGCCGTCCTCTATTCTGACGACTCTTCGGGCATTTCAGCCTATACCAAGGGTCCTCCGAATCGCGTGGACTTCTCCCCTCTTTCGCAACTTCTCCATTATCTTCTCTTCAGCAACGATTTTCAGATGCTCCATGCTCTTCCCTCCTTCCCGTACAAGGCCGGCCATGTCGGAATACAACCGATTATACCGGAGGTTTCCAACCTCTCGAACGCAGAAGCTCCCCCATATCTTCAGGAAGAGGCGCGGCAATCCTCATCCCGGAGAGGTCTTCGAGTTCTCCTCGCAAGTCGCCGAAAACTACCTGAAAACTGTGCAAAAGAGGGCGGCGAATTCCCCTCTTTCTCCACTTCGCGTTAATCTCCTCGCTCCCGTAGCGGATATCGCCGAGAATCGAATGGCCGATGGAGGCCATGTGAACTCGCGCCTGATGTGAACGACCCGTGACGAGGTCTATCTCAACGAGCGAAACGTCCCCTCCGCCGGCGAGAAGTCTATATCGAGTGAGCGCCTCCTTCCCCGAAGGATCCACCTTTACGGTGTTGGAAAGCGGATCCTTGAGCAGAGGGCCGTCGATTTCTCCCTTTGCGGAAGGGACCCCCGAGACTACTGCGAGATACGTCTTATGAATTTCACGCGCGCGGAACGCATCCTGGAGTATTCGGAGCGTCACTCCGGAGAGCGCGACGAGAAGCACTCCCGTAGTGTTCCTGTCCAGCCGGTGCACGGCGTACGCTCTCTCTTCCGCCCCTTCGAGACTCCGCATGTACTTCACCCTGTCGAGGACGTTGTCCTGATCCTTCCGATCCGGCTGGACCAGCAGGTTTTCGGGCTTGTTCACCGCCAAGAGACGCTCATCCTCGTACAGAACGGGGAGTGTGCGGCGATAGCGGAAACCCTCTTCTCTTTCCGCAGGTCCCTCCCAGGGGACGTACAGTTCCTGCCCCGCCGTTATCCGAACGTCGCATGCGGCCTTCTTCCCGTCGAGCCTTACGCCGCCGGTCCGGATGCCTTTCATCACAACGCCGAGAGGCAGCGCTGGCCATATCGAACGGATTGTCTTATCCAGGCGGCGTCCGTCGTCCGACGGAGAAATATGCAGTTTATACCCCATTGCTCTGCTCCCACTTCCAGAAACGTCTTTGTGCGGAAGGGTTGAAATCGGAAATCTCTCGCCCGTCTTCCATCTGATCGACAGAATGCTTCCAGCAGAAAAGCCGGAAATCCATCTCGTCTGCCGCGCTCACCGCCATGGCTTCCGGAGTTGCGGGAAGCACAGGAGAACCGTACTCCCTGCATCCATGATGGCTGACAATGATATGCCCTATCGCCAGAAAGAGACGCTCGTCCAGACCGAACTCGCGGGCAAGGGCCTCGAACCTGCTGTATCCCAGCACGATATGATCATGAAACGTTCCTGCCACGGTCATCACAGGAGCCGGAACAAGTCTGTACGACTCCATCTTTCCGAGATCGTGCAACAACGCACCTGCGATGGCGACAGGGAGATCCGCTTCATATCCTCCTGCCGTCCCCGCCTCGACAATGTTCTTCGCCGTCCGGGCTACTGCCACAGTGTGCTCCAAAAGGCCGCCGACATAGGCGTGGTGATGGGACACTGCGGCCGGGCATGTCTTAAAACTTTCCCACAGGTTCTTCTTGAAAAAAACGAAGTCCAAAAAGTCGCCGACGGGACCTTCGCATGCCTCCAGCAGCTCCAGAAAAGCTCGCTCGAGAGTTTCTTCGGTTATCGGAGATCGTTGCACAAACTGATGCGGAGGGAATTTCTGCTGATTTACAAGAGAGACCGCGTTAAAATTATATTGCAGCTGTCCCTTGAACTCGGTGACCTGTCCGGCCAGCCCGACAGTCTTTCCCGTAAGATCGCGGAAAAATTCCGCCTCCGCCGGTTCGGCAACGAGCGTCTGCCCATCTCGTCGGTCCCACCATTGCGCATTGGACCATACTTTCCCCTCGATCGTTCCTTCGGAATCCATAATACCGATATCCCAGTAGTTCTTTCCGTTTTTATCTTTCCGGATCGACGATTTAAGGACCACGCCAAGCACTTTAAATTTTTCGTCCTTCGTCATTTTTCGTATTTCGCCGATCGTTCGGATTTGCTGTTCTTCCACTCAATCACCTCATATTTTAGTGAGCAACGGCGCCGTTAAGCGCCGAATTTTTCAAGCCGTCGGGCGTGCGCCAGCATCAGGCCGAGAAGTTTTTTCGCCTCTATGCGCCCGCCTGCCCCGATCCGGCATTCGCGCTCGTCGAATTTTTTCGAGTCGCCCCCGCGGACGAATTCGCTCGTCAGCAGGAAGGGTACGGGATGCCACGAATGCCCGCTCATCACGCTCGGCGTGCTGTGGTCTCCGGCGATGACGAGGACGTCGGGCGTAAGCGCTAGCAGACGCGGGAGCAAGGCGTCGACAGTCTCCACGACTTTCTTCTTGCCTTCGAAGTCGCCGTCCTCTCCGCGGCTGTCGGTGTACTTTACGTGGACGTAGAAGTAGTCGTATTCATTCCAGAGACGCCCCACGCTGTCGAAAAGCTGGTCCAAGGTCTCGCCCGCTTCGACGACGTTCATTCCGACAAGCTTGGCGAGCCCCTTGTACATCGGGTAGGTTGCAATCGCAACCGGCTTCATCTTGTAGGTATCTCCCATAAGAGGGATATCGGGAGCCGACGAGAACCCGCGCAGAAGGCAGCCGTTGGCAGGAACGTCGTTTTCCAGTACTTCGGCGACTTTTCGTATGAAGGTGTTCGCGACATCCGCCATACGCTCTCCGGCGGGGACCGTCGCACGTGCCCAGCGCATGGGAAGGCCTTCCTGCTGCGGGTCGGCATCGGCGACATCCTCCGTGAGCCCCTCTCCCGAGAAGACGACTACGAAGCGGTGTTCCTTACCCGGATACAATGTGACCCCGACGCCGTCGATCTCCTTGATCGAGTCGGCAAGTTTTTTTACTGCGAGCGCGCTCTTCTCCGTCGCTATGCGCCCCGCTCTTCTGTCGGTTATAACACCTCCGGCTGTGCGGGTGCAGAAGTTGCCGCGGGCGCACACGTCACCGGATCCTACCAGAGCGCCGACCCCCATCGCCTCGAGAATTCCGCGCCCTATCGAGTACTCCATGGGGTCGTATCCGAAGAGAGAGAGATGTCCGGGGCCGCTGCCGGGAGTGATGCCGACATCGACCATCTCAAGGAGCCCAAGTTCGCTCTTCGCTGCAAGAAAGTCCATGTTCGGCGTCGCGGCCGCTTCGAGTTCCGTTTTCCCGTCGGGACCGGGAAGCCCTCCCACGCCGTCCATGACAAGAAGAATCATCTTCTTCCCGTTATCCGTCGCCAGGTTTTTCAGTATGTCCATTCTTTTCATTTCCATCGCCACCTTCGGAGAGAGTCTTTCACAAATGGATCGATTTGTCTCGAGTGCTCGTTTTTTTCTGCAAAAACCTCTGCATTTTATGTTATCATTTTCTTCAGCGGTCCATCCACTTATTTTCAAATCAAGGGGGTCATCAAGGTGAAGTTTTCCGAAAGAGTCCTGGCTATGCAATCGTCTCCGGTGCGTAGACTGTTGCCGTACGCGGAGGAGGCGCGAGCGAAGGGGAAGAAGATTTATCCTCTCAATATCGGGCAGCCGGACATCAAAACACCCGAATCGTTCCTCAAGGCTATAAAGGACTTTTCGCAGGAGGTTATCGCGTACGCCACCTCCCAGGGGAACAACGATCTGCGAGATGCGATAAGCCGCTACTACAAAGAGTTCAACATTCCCTTCGACAGGGAGGATCTTATCGTCACCAACGGCGGCAGCGAAGCGCTCCTCTTCGCGTTCATGACCATGTGCGACCCCGGAGACGAAGTCTTGATCCCTGAACCATTCTACGCCAATTATAACGCTTTTGCACAGAGTGTGAACGTCAAAGTCGTCCCGATCACAACGAAAGCCGAAGAAGGCTTCCATCTTCCCCCGAAAGAGCAGGTCGATGCGCTCGTTACCCCGCGTACGCGCGCAATTCTGGTGGCGAATCCCGGCAACCCGACCGGAACGATCTACACCCGCGACGAGATGGACATGCTCGCCTCTCTTGCTCTCGAACATAATCTGTACATCGTCGCCGATGAAGTCTACAGAGAGTTTGTCTACGACGGTTTGAAGTACACCAGCTTCGGACACCTTCCGGAGATTCTCGACAGAGTCGTCGTCGTCGATTCCGTGTCCAAACGCTACAGCGCCTGCGGCGCCCGTATCGGCTGCATCGCGTGCAAAAACAAGGACTTCATGGCCCAGGTTCTCAAGATTGCGCAGGGACGCCTCTGCGTTCCCACCCTCGAACAGGTCGGCGCGACGGCGCTGTACAGCACCCCCAAATCGTACCTTGAAGAGGTGAACAAAGAGTACCAGTCCCGCCGCGACACGCTGTACGCCGCGCTGAAGAAGATGCCCGGCGTGATCTGTTCCGAGCCGAAGGGCGCCTTCTATGTCATGGTGAAACTCCCCGTCGACGACGCCGAAAAATTCATCATCTGGATGCTCCAGAACTTCGACGTCGACGGCGAAACCGTTATGGCCTCCGCAGGCGAAGGATTTTACGCCACACCGGGGCTGGGCAAGCAGGAATTCCGCCTCGCGTACGTCCTGAAAAACGAGGAACTCGTCAAAGCCATGGACATTCTCAAGCTCGCCCTGGAAGCCTATCCCGGACGCATCGAACCGGTAGCCGCCCGCTGACTCTTTCCACGAAAAACATTTTCCGCCCTCTCATACCCTGCGGCCCGAATGAACGGCGGCCGCAGGGTATGATATCATGTTTTCCGAAGAACACTCCATGAAGAGAGGAAGTCGCACATGCTGAAAGTCAAGGAAGCCATGCCCAAAGATGTGGGACACAGCATCGCCCGCATCTCCCCCGAAGACATGGCCGCGCTGGGCCTTTCGGAAGGCCAGATAGTAGAAATAGAAGGGAAACGCCGCACGCCTGTCCGGATCCTCTCATGCGATTCCGATCTTGTCGCCTCCGGGGGTGCGAAGGGCGTGGTCCAGATCGACGGCATAACCAGGGACAACGCGCAGGCGAGCATCGACGACAAGGTGTCCGTCCACAAGACGACGCACCATTTCGCGGGAAGCGTCACGCTCCGTCCGCTAACGTCCACGGCGCTGCTGGAGAAAGAGCGCGACGCCGCATATATCCGATCTCTCCTTGAAGGCCTCCCGGTGATTACGGACGACCGGGTACGTACCAATCTCTTCGGCGCACGAATCTGCGATTTCCGCGTCGTCGACACGACGCCTGCCGGGACGGTGATCATCAGCAAATCCACTTACGTGAACGTCGAAAAACAGGCGGAAGGCGAGAAGAAGGCAAAGGTATCCTACGAGGACATCGGCGGTCTCGGACCGCAGATCCAGCGAATCCGAGAGATGATAGAGCTGCCGCTGCGCTTCCCTCAGGTCTTCGATCGCCTCGGCGTGCAGCCCCCTAAGGGCGTGCTTCTCTACGGGCCTCCGGGAACAGGAAAGACCGTCATCGCACGAGCGGTTGCCGCGGAGACCGACGTCTATTTTACCCACATCTCGGGCCCGGAGGTCATCGGCAAGTTCTACGGCGAAAGCGAAGAGCGCCTGCGGAACGTCTTCGAAGACGCCCAGGCCCATGCGCCCTCGATCATTTTCATCGACGAGATCGACGCCATCGCCCCGAAACGGGAGGAGATGGGCGGGGAAAAACAGGTTGAACGCAGAGTCGTCGCCCAGCTCCTGGCGCTGATGGACGGACTGGAGTCCCGCGGACAGATCGTGGTCATCGGGGCCACCAACATCCCGAACACACTCGATCCGGCGCTCAGACGCCCCGGACGCTTCGACAGAGAGATCTCCATTCCCATCCCCGACAAGAAAGGGCGGCATGAAATTCTCACCATTCATACGCGCGGGATGCCGCTGTCCACCGACGTGGATCTTCGCCGCCTGGCCGACATGACGCACGGGTATGTCGGCGCGGATATAGAGGCCCTCGCCAAGGAAGCCGCGATGGCAAGCCTTCGCGAACTGCTCCCCGAGATCGACATGGAGATGGAGGAGATTCCGTACGAGCGCCTTCTTGCCATGGACGTCCGGATGGACCACTTCCTCGATGCATTCAGAGAGGTCGATCCCTCGGCGATACGGGAGGTCTTCGTCGAGATCCCCGATGTATCGTGGCGCGATATCGGCGGACTGGACGACATCAAGGAGGAGCTTCACGACGCCGTGCAGTGGCCTTTGCTGCACGCCGACATCTTCGATAAGTTCGCTATCTCGCCTCCCAAGGGGATTATGCTCCACGGTCCTTCAGGAACCGGGAAAACGCTGCTTGCGAAGGCCCTCGCCCATGAGAGCGGCGTAAACTTCATCTCCGTGAAGGGGCCCGCGCTCATGTCCAAGTACGTCGGAGAAAGCGAACGCGCCATCCGCGAGGTCTTCCGCACCGCGAAGCAGGCGGCGCCGTCTATCCTCTATTTCGACGAGATAGAGTCGCTCGTTCCCGTCAGGGGGAAGGACAGCGGAAGCGGCGCCAGTTTTACCGAGCGTGTCATCAGCCAGTTCCTGGCCGAAATGAGCGGCATAGAGGAGTTGAAAGGGGTAGTGATTCTCGCCACGACCAACCGGCTCGATCTTGTGGACCCTTCTCTTCTTTCCAGCGGACGGTTCGATCTTGTCCTCGAACTCCCCAAGCCCGACCCTGCGGCGCGGGAGAAGATCTTCGAGATTCACCTGCGGAAAAAGCCCCTCTCCGCCGAGATACGTATCCCTACCCTGTCGAGGCTGACGGACGGACGCACGGGCGGAGACATCGCCTTCATCTGCCGAAAGGCGTCGATGATGGCCATCCGAGAACATATCAAGAGCGAGGGAGAGAAAGACCCTTTGCTGGAGTGGCGGCATTTCGAAGCGGCTTTGAAAGAATTGAAAAACATCTGCGCTTAAAACGGAACGGAAAAGGGCGGTCCTTCTCATACGAGGACCGCCCTTTTCCGTTCTTTCTATTTTCCTCCGTCGTCGGCAGGAAGAGGGGCTTCGTCGTTCTCCTCAGGGTCGGGACCGGCGCTGCCCGGCTCTTCGTCTTCGTCAGGCACGTCTCCCGGAGCCGAAGCGTCCGCAGCCTTCAGCCGCGACGGCGCATAGAGCGTCCTGTAGATGTGAAGATTCGCCATCACCTTCTGCACATAGTCGTTCGTCTCTTCGAAACGAACAGATTCTATCCATTCGTCGAGGGGGACGTTTTTTCGGCCGTCGAGCCATCGTTTCGCATTCCCTCCACCCGCGTTATAGGCCGCCAAGGCAACCTCGACGTCGCCGAACGAACGAAGAAGTCTGGCGATGTGGGCGGTTCCCAGAATGATGTTCTGTTCGGGGTTGTAGACGCTGTATTTTTTCATTTCCAGCGCTTTTGCTTCGCTGCGCGCAGTTCCCGGCATGAGCTGCATGAGGCCGCCCGCTCCTACCCAGCTTGTCGCGTTCGGGTTGAAGGCGCTCTCCTGGCGCATAATCGACCAGACAATGTTGTCTTCGACTTTGAATCGCTCCGCAGTCTTTGTTACCTCGTTGAAGAACGGGCGGGGAAAAAGGAACGAAAGCGCTTTTCTGTAAAAAACAGGCCCCTTTCGTATCTGCTCCGACACCCTGCCCGCGGCCGAGTAGGCGGCCTGCTGATCCCCCATCCATTCGGCGAGAAGAGCTGCCCTGTATATCGAGCGCGGGTCTCCTTTCGCAAGGAGAACTCTCCGCGCATGGGAGACAAACCCCCACTTCTCGAGCGCCGAAGGCTGCGCGGATGCAAGTTCGGGCGGATCTCCCGGCTGAATGGTCAGCGTCTCTCCGCCGCTCATGAATGAATAGATCGAAAGCGCGTGGTCCTTGAGAAGCATCTTCACAACGCCGTCTCTCTTCGCCGTCTGGTTCAGCCTCCCATACCCCTTCGCCACCCAGTAGAGCACCCTGGGACGCCAGCTTCGGTTCATCTCCGGGACAAGGCTCTTCTCCCACTCCGCGACCGCTCCTCGGACATCTCCCGAATTCCACTTGCTCCACCCTCTTCTCCAGAGAATCTGCGTCGTGAAGAGTGAATCGGGAGCGAGCTTGATGACCTTGTCCTCGGCATCCAGTTTCTCCTTTCCGGAGAGGTGCGTGGAAAGGGAATAATAGGCCCTCGCCTGCACGGCCCCTTCCCTGGATGCCGCAACTTCCCTCAAGACGCGAAGCGCGCTCTCCTTCTCCGCTCGCCCCGCCAAAATCGAGATCCGCCGTATGGAGGATTCCGCATAGGTGGTTCCTGCTTTTGCAAGGGAGGCCCATGCATCCAGCGCAGCAGTGTACTTTTTTTGATTGTAGAGAGAAAACGCCCGGTAGTACCGGGATTTTCGTCCGTGTCCGGAGTCCATCGGGATAGCCCGAAAAAGAGGAATGGCTTTGTCGTACTGTCCGCGAAGATAGGCCGCGTATCCTACGGCCATATTCACATCGGGATTCCATGGCTTGGGGAGCGATTCAAGCACCTTCAGGGCATCGCTGTTTCTGGGCGAGATGTTCGTCAGATTCAGAGCATAGGCCGTTTTGTCCCCCGGAAGCTTCAGCAGGTTGGTCAGCGCCGTCGTGCGCTGCGCGTTCGTCTCGGAAAGGCTGTACATGCGCTGCAGATACTTCCTTCGGGCATCGTGGTCCTTTTCATCGGTCAGACGGAAGAGGGCGAACGCGACATAATAGCCGAGATCCTCCGGAGCCTGCGGCAACAAGGCGAGAGAAAGCCTCTTCGCCTCGTCTTTCCGATCGAGTCTCTCCAAAGCAAGAACAAGCATGAAGTCTCCGTAGGGTTTGACCTCGGAAGGCCAAGACGGGGCGCTCTTTTGCAGCAGGACGAGGGATTCGTTCCAGCGGTTCTGAAACCAGAGCGCGTTCGCGGCAAGCGACTGGTCGACGGGCGAAAGAACGGCTCCCGAAGTACGCAGGGTATCCATCCCCTTCCAGTCCCTGCGTTGAAAAAGCTCCTCCATCGTTTGACTGTAACCATCGGAAGGAAAGAAAAAAAAGAGCGCGCATACAACAAAGATCGCGGAAAGGCGGGAAAAAAGTCCGCGCACCGATACCACTCCTTTCAAGTCAAGGCCTTGCGGCGAGTATCCCGGACATTCTACGCGAGAGCGACTTCCGCCGCTCCCGTAGAATTACCGACGGAGCGTCAACGACTGACACGATTCCGCCCCTTCTCCTTCGCTCTGTAGAGCGCCTTGTCGGCCCCGGCAAGCAGCGCATCCACGTTTTCGACACCCTCGGAGTACTCGCAGATACCGATACTGACGGTAATCTCTATCTCCGCTCTTTCTCCGTCGTGTTCCGCCGGAAAAAAAGGCGCGCTCTGAAACGCGTTCCGAACTCTTTCACAGACATCATCCGCTCTACACTCTTCAAGGTCTGAAAAGATCAGAAGAAACTCCTCGCCGCCGTATCTTCCCGTCACATCGTAGGGGCGCACCGATTCTTTGATTCGGCGTGCGCACTCAACGAGCACGGCGTCGCCTGACGCATGCCCGTACGTGTCGTTGATGTTTTTGAAATGATCGATATCCAGAAGCGCCACGTTCAAAGGCTTCCCGCTTCTGGAGGTTCGGTGGAACTCCTCCTCGAGGCGTTCAATAACGGCCCGTCTGTTGAGAAGTCCCGTCAGCGCATCGTAGAGAGCCGCGTTTCGAAGCTGCTCCTGAAGGTCGAGAATCCGTTTCCCGACCATCACTCGCATCTGCAGTTCATGCGCGTCGAAGGGTTTGGTGATATAGTCGTCGGCTCCGGCCTTCAGACCGGCGACCACATTCTCCTTTTCCCCTTTGACTGTGAGGATGATGATGTACTGATACGGTTTTCCCATCTCATCCCCGCCACCGCTCCCTTCTTGCAAACGCGCCCTGGAAGCGAGCCGGCGACAAATTTCCGGACCGCTTTCTCCGGGAAGCATCCAGTCGAGAATCGCCAAGAGCGGAGGATCGTCTCCTTGGAGAATCGACAGAGCTTCGTTGCCGTCGGACGCGGCGATGACATCATACCCCCATTTCATCAGCAGCGATTGAAGCATGAAGAGCGACGTTGCATCGTCCTCCGCAACCAATATTTTCATTTTGCGCATCTCCCTCTCCTTCGTACCTGAACGCCTGCGGAGCGTTTTACTCCCCGCCGTTCGAGATAAAACTGTCGAGTGCATGAACAGCTCGTATAAATTCATCGCGCGCATTCCGTAATTCCGGAAGCGCGCGTGCGGCCTCTTCTAGATCGCCGCGTGCGGCAGCTTGTTCCGTCGTATCCGACAGCAAAGTGATATCGACCGCCTCGACGTTTGCGGAAGCGCCCCGAAGAGCATGTATCATCCTTCGCGACTCGTCCGCATCCCCCGACTGTACGGCGATGGCGATTTTCTCAAGCAGTTTCAACGAATCCTCGATAAAAAGAGCGATTGTCTGTTCGCAAAGGTCGCGATCTCCCCCCATCCTGTCAAGAAGGACCTTGGGACGGAAGATGGTTTTTCCGGAATGGACGGAGCTGAAAGCGCCTTCTGAACGAACGGAATCCTGCGCCGAATACGTGGACTCGGCTTCCTCTTCGCAAAGAAACCGACGCACGATTCTTCGAAGCTCCGCAGGAAGAATCGGCTTGGCGATATAGTCGGACATGCCTGCGGCCAGTGAACGTTCCCTCTCGCCGGGAAGGACATTCGCGGTCATGGCCACAACGGGCGTTTCATGATCCAAGACCGGCGAGGAAGGATCCCTGATGATGCCAAGCGCCTGGAAGCCGTCCAGTAAAGGCATCTGAATATCCATGAAAATAATACCGTACCTATCTGCCGATAGTTTTTCAATTGCCTCGCGCTCATTTTCGGCCGTCTCTATGTGCTGAAGCCCAAGAAGATTGAGCAAAGCGACAGCAACCGTCCTGTTCGTCGGGTTGTCCTCGACTACAAGCACAGAGGCGGCGGCGTATGCTCCTCCGCACTCTTCTTTTTGTCTAGGGTCGGAAATTGTCGGCCCCGGAATCAGAGCCGGGCGCAGCGGAACGATAAAGGTGAAGAGAGAACCCTCACCTTCCCGGCTCTCGAAAGCGATCGTTCCTCCCATTCCATCGACGATTCGCTTTGAAATAGCAAGTCCGAGTCCCGTTCCGCCGAACTGTCGGGTCATGGAGGCGTCTCCCTGAACAAACGGCTGGAAGAGCATCTCTTTCTTGCCGGAGGGAATGCCTATTCCCGTATCTTTCACGCGAACTTCAAAGAGCAAGCGTTCGCCGTTCGATTCGCGACATGTTCCGGAGACGGTGACGGCGCCCGAAGGAGTGAATTTCACGGCGTTTCCTACAAGGTTTCCGAGGATCTGACGTATCCGCAAGGAATCGCCGGAGACAAACCGAGGAATGGATTCGTCCAGTAACATTCGGAAAGAAATTTTCTTCGCAACGGCACGCGGGAAAAAGCTGTCCCGTACACTGGCCCAAAGCTCGTACAGGTCGAACGGAATATCCTCGAAAACGAGTTTTCCCGCCTCCATCTTTGAAAAGTCGAGAAGATCGTTAATCAGGCGAAGAAGGGCTCCGGATTCATCTTTCAGCACTCCGAGCAGCTCTCTCTGACGCGCGTCCAAAGGCGTTTCCTCCAGGAGCGTCGTCATACCCACTATTCCGTTGAGCGGCGTGCGCACCTCATGGCTGACGTTTGCAAGAAAAATCTCCTTCGCCTTCATGGCGTCCGCGAGATTACGCTCCGACTCTTCAAGGCGTTCGATTTTACCCTGCAGTTCACGGTTCAGCCCCTGAATCGTCGCGTAGAGTTCGGCATTCTGAAGAATGCTCGCCATGGAGCTGAGCAGGACCGTGAAAAAAGCGAAGGAGACGTCAAGAACAGCGGCTTCATCCTCTCCCATAAGCCCCATGAACATTCCTATGCTTCGATTCGAGGTCATGATCGAATGCAACAGTATCCGGCGTTCCGTATCCTTATCCTCGGAAGGCCGCGCTGTTATCACAACCGGTTTGTTTCTGCCGACAGCCCAGGCGAAAGTACCGTCGTCCACGAGCGGCGTCATCTCTTGCTCGAAGAAAGAAAGGCATTCCTGGGGATCGCAAAAAGCAGGGAAGCAATCCAATCCGTCCGAAGAAAAAAGAAAGAAAACAAGGGCATCCAACCTGATGAATGATCGGAGTTTCTGCGCCGCCTGGGCCAAGAGAATTTCCGAGGAGAAGGAATCGTCGACGATCACCGAGAAAGAGAGCGAATCAACGGCGGATTCGAGAATCCACTTCGCCGCCTCTCGCTCCCTAGTAAGAATCCGCACTCTCTCCCGAAGCTGCTCCAAGGTTTCTCCGACAGGCATCATATCGTCATCACGACATCAGGAAGATATTCATAATTTCCCGTATCTGTCGCTCTCCCTGCACAAGTACGGCCTCGATATCCCCCTCGTCCAGCTCAATGCGCTCCCACAAGGAGCCTTCGACGCCAGAAAGGTACAACGATCCGCTTGTGCCTATGCGCACGCTGTTCGCCAAATAGTCGGCGAGATGCACATAGGCGGCCTCCTCCGGCGCGTTTTCCGCCTCCGGAGCGTGGTGGTGGTCGCATAAAAACCTGATCCCCTGCGGGATGCGCCACTCTTCCATGAGAACCTTGCCGACCGCCGTGTGATCGAATCCGAAGACTCTCTTCTCGGCCCGCCAGAGGGGAATCCGTTCGAAGAAGGAAAGTTCGAGGGCATACGTCATCTCCTTCGGCGTCTTCGTATAGAGAATGATTCTGCCGAGATCGTGCAGAAGACCCGCCAAGAAAAAGCGTTCCTCCGACCGTATCCGTTTGCTGTAGGCCAGAAGCCGGGAGAAAACGCCGCAAGCAATCGAGTGTCTCCAGAACGATTTCATATCCACGTACTCCCTCGGGACGTTTGTGAACACCTTCATCGTCGAAACCGCCAGGGCGAGGGCGGTCAGCTCGTTGGAGCCGATGATCGCGATAGCCCTCGGAATCGACTGAATAGGATTGGGAAAGCCGTAGAATGAGCTGTTCACAAGCCGAAGCAGACGCGCGGCAAGATTCGGGTCGTTGCTGACGACTTTGGCGATGGACGTAGCGGAACTGATAGGCGAGTTGATGACCTCCTGTATTTTGAAATAGATGTCAGGGAACGAAAATAGGCGGACTTCGTCCTTCGCCAGGGCGTATGCGGAGAAAGAACGCCCGAAATGCCCTTCAGGCGGGCGGGGAAGGGATCCCACAACAGGCAACGCAGAAGGAGGCATTCCCGAGGTATATTCTTCGGCGAAGCGCCGTACGCAAAAAGAACGGACGGCGGCCGCGCAGGCATCCTCGCCATCTCCCGGAGGGAAGTACCCGTCGACATAAAGTCGGGCCTGCCGCAACGCTTCTTCTTCCAGGCGCGCTCTGCGAACCACTTCCTCCTCCTCGATGCCCTCGACGTCGGCGCCCGTAATCCCCCAAATTTTAAACATCCGGATGTATTTGTCTTTCAGCGTCGCTCCCTTCCCAAGGATGAAACGCCCGTTCGGCGCCCGAAGATCCTCCTCGAGCACCATCCCTTCCTGAAGATTTTTTACGGTTACCCGGCCCATTTCTACTCTCCCTGCCTCAAGGTAAACCAACTATATCACAGGGCCGGGAGGCATCAGGCAGGATGGTCCCGGGAAAGAGAGAGAATCTTGTCCGTCGCTTTCAGCCCAGAGCCGGAGAGCAGGGCGACGATACGCTCTTCTCTCCGGAGATCTCCGGCGTTCTCAAGCTTCTGAAGAGCGGCGGCGACGACCGCGCTTGTCGGTTCGACGTACAGCCCGCGCTGCGCAAGCCGTCGAAATCCTTCCCGGATCGCCCTCTCCGAAAACGCGAGCACAGCCCCCTCGCTTCGGCGCACAGCGGCCAGAACCTGCTCTCCCCGAACAGGTTCGGCAGAGCTTATTCCCTCCGCTATCGTCTCTTTCTTTTCGATCGCTTCCGGGATATCCGATCCCTTGCGGAAGGCGGCTTCCAGAGGCGCGCAATTTTCCGGCTGCAATGCATAAATACGCGGAAGACGATCTATCTCTCCGGAGGCGCGCAGCTCCTCGAACGCAAGAGCCCATCCGAGCACTAGACTCCCTTGGCCCGTAGGCAGCAGAACGGCGTCCGGGACCTGGAATCCCATTTGCTCCCACACCTCGAAGGCGAATGTTTTAATCCCATGGACGAAGTAGGGGCTCCAGTTGTGACTGGCATAATATGTGCCGTATGCCGCCTTTTCCGCAGCCCTTGTCGTCTCCTCTCTGCTCCCATCGATTCTGACGAGTTCGGCGCCGTAGGAGAGTATCTGAACGCACTTTCCCTGCGAAGTATACGCAGGAACATAGACCTTGCACCGAATTCCGGCGACGGCGCAATATGCGGCCATGGAAGAACCAGCATTGCCGGAGGAATCTTCAATAACCTCCCGCACGCCGAGTTCGCGTAGCCTGCTGGTCAGGCAGGACATCCCGCGGTCTTTATACGAACCCGTCGGACAGAGATAGTCGAGCTTCCAGAAAACCGAAAGGCCGTTCCACTCCCCTTGCACGAGAGGAGTTCCCCCCTCGCCGATAGAGACGCGGGTACGGGGCGAAGCTACCGGCATAGAGGCCGCATACCGCCACATTCCGGTTTCACCGTGGCGGATCGATGAACGGCTCATCGGCTCCGGCGCCGTCCAGTCGAGCACTCCGCCGCAAGCACACCGCCAGGATAAAGAAGCTTCTTCAACAGATTGCCCGCATCGGAAACACCGCAGCATTTACTATCGACCCCCACTCCAATATGCCGCCATTATATACAGAATGAACGATACTGCCTATTGACCGCTACGAATTTCCCTCTTTCCGAAAAGAAGAAAAAGCGGTATCCTTTTAAAAACAGCATTTCCAGAAATAAAGGAGGAATTCGTATGAAGAAGGTATGCGGGCGTCTCTCCCTTCTCATCGTACTTCTTCTCACGTTTTTCTCGCCTTCCGAGGGCGCTCTGAACAGAGCGACCGTCGATCGGGCATGGAAACGTGTTGCAGCGCAGGCAGGGATCCCATGGCAGCAGGTCATTTATGAGGAGCGAAAAGAACCGAACGCCTGGGTCAAATTCTCACCGGGCGGCCATACTGTGCATGTGACGACCGGGTTGATGGCGATACTCGACGCCGAGGATGAAATCGCGGGCATTCTCGCTCACGAGGCGGGACATATCCAACTGGGGCACTATTCCAGTTCGGTAAGCCGCAACCTTCTTTGGGGTCTTCTCTTTAATTCGCTGAAAGGCGACGCCGCAAGAGAGATCGTCGGGGGTGTCGGCATGGTGCTCGCCGAATCGGGGTTCAGCAGGGAACAGGAGGTCGAGGCCGACGATTACGGTCTTCGTGTGTCGACAGCCGCAGGCTATAGCCCTTGGGGGCTGGTACGGGCCATGGAAAAAATGAAAGCGGCTGGATTCGAAACATCGCCAAGCGGATTCAACTCTCATCCGCCAACGGAACGCAGATTGCTCCGCCTGAGAAACAACGCGGCCGCGATCATGCCCCGTAACTAACCCCGGTGGCGCGGAGCATAGCGATACGGAGAAAGGATGGAGGAAAAAATGATACAACCTCTGGGAACCTGCGAACATCGCCGCTCTTCATGGGCGGGCAGATTGCTGCTCACAGTTCTTCTCTGTGCTGCGGCGGGGAGCGCTTACGGAGCGCTCCGAGAAAATGTCGGAGCGCTCCCCGGTATCGCGGGCATGTTCTTCGGAGGAATCGCGGGGTATGTGACATGCAAAACCGCAGGAGTGGATACCTTGGACAGAATTTCGTTCTCTTCCAGAGTCTGGCTGTCGCTTTCAGGGGCGATCGTCTACACCTTCGCCGCGCTTCTTGTCACCGGCGCCGCGCTCTCTTCTCCCGCCGATTCCCCCTTTTACTGGATCGAGAGGATAGCCGGCGGGTATTTCGCGGAAGCTTTCTTTACTTTGGGACGCTCCGGAGCCGTACTCAGAAGCTATAGCGGCAGCCTCCGGGGCGGATGGTGGAGCGTGTTCACCATCCTGGACACAGCCCTTTTCGCTTTCCTTTTTCTTGCAGGATATGCGTGCGGCTTCGACAGCAAACGAAGAAAAGCGACGCAACGAGAGAGTACCAAGGAGCACAAGCCGGACGTTGCTCCTCGGGCGAGGTCAACCAGGCTCTCCGTATTCTCGTTCTTCTTCGTCCTCGCACTTCTTGCAGGCGTTTTCTTTCTTGGACGAATCGCTTTCGAGGAGTATCGCGTCTCCTCCGCCATACTGAGCGAATATGCCGGTAAATGGACGGTTCGTGAAAGCGATTCGATTCCGTTCTCATCCGAAGAAGAACGTACATTCAAAATACAACCCGGTGTTCTTGGTGATCTTTACGGCGAATCCGTCAAGAAGAATTTCTTCTCTTTCTCCCTTCACTCCAAAGGCTTTTTTGCAGGGCGTTTCTCCGGTACTTTCAACTCGTCCGCGCTTCCATTCTCCTTCTCCCATGTCCGGGCCGTCTTTCTCTCCCCCGACGAACTGCTCGTCGTCTTCAGCGGCCTTGAAGACGGCAACAGACTCTTTCGGGCCGTACGTTCGGAGTGAAAATAAAAAGAGGTATCGAGTATACAAAGGGAACACTCGGCTTCACCTCTTGTTTTTTCGCTCTTCGTGCTATAATTGAGCTGTATTATCTCTCTTTTCGAGTTTTTTCCTGAGCTTATACTCGGAAAAGCTCTAATTCATTTTCACACCAGGGGGCGAAATTTATGAAAAGCATCTGGGGAGAGAACTTCAGCAACGTCGCGAGGAACAACAGGCCTTCTCCGATCCGGGAGATGCTCGCCGTTATCAAACAGCCGGGCATGATCTCTTTCGCGGGAGGTATGCCTGCACCGGAAATCTTTCCAATCGAGCAGTTCTACGAGGGAGCGCACATCCTGAAGGACGACGGCGCGGACCTTCTTCAGTACGGCACTACCGAAGGGTACCCTCCGCTCAAGGAGTTCCTGGCTTCCTGGACCGCCCCTCGAATGGGGCGCACCGTGGGACTCGACGAGATGCTTATTACCACAGGATCCCAACAGGCGCTCGACCTCTTCGCATGGTCAATGATCGACGAGGGCGACTACGTCATCGTCGAAGATCCTTCATACCTCGCCGCCCTCACCGTCTTCTTCAATCACGGTGGAAAATTCCTCGGCGTTCCTATGGACGGCGAGGGCATGCAGATAGAACTTCTTCCAGGGATCATCGAAAAAGCACGCTCCGAAGGGAAGAAGGTTAAATTTATCTATACTATCGTCAACTTCCAGAACCCGGGCGGTGCGACGATGTCGCTAGCACGGAGAAAGCGCCTCGTAGAAATATCGAAAAAGTACTCCATTCCAGTTTTCGAGGACGATCCGTACGGGTATGTCCGCTACGACGGAGAGCATCTGCCCTCCATATTCTCCTTCCATGACGGAGACGGCGTGGTGTATGCAGGTTCTTTCTCGAAGATACTCTCCCCCGGAACTCGTGTCGGCTGGATCACGGGCCCCAAGGAGATCATCCGCAACCTCACCGTTTTCAAACAGGGAACCGACCTCTGCTCCAGCCCCATTACGCAGGCTCTTGTCGCAGAGTACTGCGCAAAAGGGTATCTCGACAGCCATCTGCCGGTGATCATCGACAATTACCGTGTGAAACGCGACGCAATGGAACAGAGTTTTAAAAAACACCTGGCGCCGCTTGGTATTACTTGGGTCAAGCCGGAAGGAGGTTTTTTCTATTGGCTGAACGTCCCTTCGGTAAATACCAACGACCTTTTCAAAAAAGCGATCGAGAAAAAGGTCGCCTTCGTTCCGGGCGCCCCCTTCTGCCCCGTCGAAGGGTCCGGCATGCATAATGCACGCCTTTGTTACACGTTCCCGACGCCTGAAGTCATTGAGGACGGCGTGGCTCGTCTCGCCGAGGCCATAGGAGAACTCGCAATTCCGGCGATGTGATTCACCGCATAGTCGTTCCGCCGATACGATTTTTCATCGGGCGCATTTCATGCACAAAAAACCTCTCCTTGTTTCAAGGAGAGGTTTTTTGTGCATGAAGGCTTTTTGCGGTAAGATACGGAGCGCAAAGAACATACTGCAACCTTTGGGAGGATGAGGAACATGCGCCCCGACAATCAATCGTTCCTGGAGGAAACAATCGCCGCAATAGCTACTGCCCGGGGCGAAGCGGGAATTGCGATCGTCAGGCTTTCCGGACCGCGCTCCAGAGAGATCGCCGACAGAGTGTTATCCCTAGCAACAGCTTTATCGGAGACCCCTTCACGGCGTGTACGCAACGGATATCTCCTCGACGAAAAAGGAGATGCGCTCGACCAGGTGCTCGCCGTCTGGTTCGCCGCTCCCAGAAGTTACACAGGAGAAGACGTGGTCGAGATTCATACACATGGCGGTACGCTCGTCGCCTCGAAGTGTCTCGAACTTCTCGTCTGCCGGGGAGCGCGTCACGCCGAGCCCGGCGAGTTCACCAAACGCGCGTTTCTTTCTGGACGTATCGATCTCACCATGGCCGAAGCCGTGCTCGGCATCATCCGCTCGAAGAGCGACGAAGCGCTTCGCTCCGCCACCCGTACGCTTCGAGGCGAACTTGCCTCGTTCGCTTCGGACATCCATCAGGAACTGCTCGCCCTCTCGGGACGGCTGGAAGTCGCCCTTGATTTCCCCGAGGAAGATGTCCCACTGCAGGAGGACGATGAGATTCTTCAATCGATGCAGGCGATATGTCAGAGCCTTGAAGATCTGCTTGATCGCTGCACTACGGGTTTTCTCCTCCGAGAGGGAATCCGGGTGGCCATTGTCGGGCGCCCGAATGTAGGGAAATCCTCGTTGCTCAACGCACTGCTCAAAGAATCTCGGGCCATAGTCACCTCGATTCCCGGTACTACACGGGATCTGATCGAGGAGGTGCTCACCTACCGCGGAATTCCTCTCCGACTCGTCGACACGGCGGGCATGGGCGGAATCCCTGCCGACGAAGTGGAAGCGCTGGGTATCGCCAAGGCGGAGGACACCTTTGAAAAAGCGGATGTCAGGGTATGGGTGGTTGACGGGAGCGAGCTTCCGGATGATTTCGACCGGAGAATGACCGAACGCATCTCCGGACTTGAACACGTCGTTGCAGTCAACAAGGCGGATCTTCCTCGCGGCAGAAATTCGGAAGGACGAACATCCGAAGAGATGCTCGCCGAAATGCTGCCCGGAAGTACGCTTCTCCCAATCTCGGCGAAACAGGGAACGGGGCTAGAGCCGCTCAAGGATGCGATCGTTTCCTCCATCGCGGGGGGAGGGACTCTCGACGCCGGCTTGAACGCTTCCGCACGACAGGTTGAGGAGATACGTACGGCGATCGCGTCTCTCAAGGAGGCCGCCGACGCGCTCTCCGAGGGAGCCGGTCAGGACGCGGCCGCATCCTGCCTGACCGAAAGCAGGTTGGCTATGGAAAGACTGCTGGGTATAGCGAAGGACGACACTCTGATCGACTATATATTCAGTCAGTTTTGCGTCGGGAAATAGCCGGAGGAAGGGCGGCGGAGAGGACTTCTCCCCTCTCCGCCGCCCTTCCTCATTCTTTCGAGAAGGACAGAAGAAACTCGATACAGCTCCGGACACCGAAACCCGTAGCCCCCTTTGAATAGACGGAGTATTCGTCTTTTTGCATGTCCACGCCGGCGATATCAAGATGCATCCACGGTATACCGTCGGCGACGAACTCTCCCAGAAATTGCGCCGCAAAAATCGCCCCGCCGTAGCGGCTTCCCGAGTTCACAAGATCGGCCACCGGAGACTTCAAGGATTCCGCGATGCGTTCCTCGTCCACGGGGAGCCGCCAGAAGCGCTCGCCTCTTCTCGCCGAGGCATCGAGGAACTCTTTCGCCAAAGCATCATACGGAGTGAAGAGCCCGGCCATATTCTGCCCGAGAGCCACTGCGCAAGCCCCCGTCAGCGTCGCCATGTCGATGACGGCGTCGGGTTTCTGTTCGCATGCATATGCAAGCGCATCGGCAAGCAACAAACGTCCTTCGGAGTCGGTATTGTCTATCTCGACGGTTTTGCCGTTCCGCAGACGCAGAATATCGTCGGGACGAAAGGCTCTTCCGCCCGGCATATTTTCAGCGGCCGGAACGACACCGTGGACTTCGCACGGAATACGCATCTTCGCCGCTCCTCGAAGGAGTGCGAACACGTTGCAGGCCCCTGTTTTATCGCCTTTCATAGTGCGCATGGAGTCCCCGGTTTTTACGTTGAGTCCTCCGCTGTCGAAGGTTATTCCCTTGCCGACGAACGCGATTTTCCCGACCGCAGGCACGGAGGGCCTGTAGATCATGTGGATGAGCCGAGGCGGGTTCACGGAACCCATACCTACGGAGTAAATGCCTTCCATTCCCTCCTGAAGAAGCCGTCCTTCATCCCAGACGCTCACGTCGAATCCAAAGTCTCCGCCCCACTGCACAGCCATTTGCGCCAAAGAGTCCGGGGTCACCTTGTTTCCCGGTTCATTTGCAATATCTCTGGCCCAGTTCTGCGAACACGCGAGTATTTTGCCGCGTCGGACTCCCTCTTCGACGCCGTCCAGAAGAAGCAGTTCCGCAGGTTCAGGACGCCGTTCATCTTCCGGAATATTCTTGTACTTACGGAATGTGTAGGCTCCAAGTTCCGCTCCCTCGGCCACAGCGCAGCTCGTTCCGAAGGTCGGTGGATCAGGCATTAGAACCGTAATTCGGGAAACCCCGTCCGCACGGCAGCGCCGAATCAGTTCCGCACTCCGGGAACGGATATTCGACTCGATGTCGAACAGCGAGCAGCTCCCGGTACGCTCTCCCAAACCCACGAGATAGAGTGATGAAAAACCGCCCTCGGTCAAGGGGAAGGACACGATTTTTCCTTTGATTCCCTTAAAAGAGGGAGCCTCCAGGTAAAGACGCGCCATCTCGACGGCATTTCCCTGAAGCATACCCGGAGCAAGGAAGTCTTTAGAAAAAACAAAAACCGCAAGAGCACCTTCGCGAACGACGGCGCCCGAAGAAGGGGCAGTCAGAAGATTCATCAGTAACGCACACTCCTTTGTTCTTTTTCATACCGAGCACAGCGAAAAAACTCCGGCGAACTCTCGGCGCGAGTATGGAATCAGGCATTCTTCGCAAAAGAATGAAGCTGGGAAAAAGCTATCAGGAGCGCTTCCGTCCGTTCTGCATTCTGTTGGCGAGCTGATTGACGCACCACACGCCCGAGAAAACCATGGCTCCTCCGAGGAGCATCGATGGCGTCACCGATTCCCCCAGAAAGAGCGCGGAAATTAAAACGGCGACTACGGGATTCACGTAAAGAAAAACCCCCGCTTCCGAGGCTGGAAGAGCTTGCAGCGCGTCGTACCAGAAAAGGTATGCGAGCGCGGAACAGAACACTCCAAGGAAGAGGATATTCGCCCACGCTTTCGTAGAAACCGCCTGAACCTCCGCCGGACCTCCGGCCATGAGAAATGGTATCGTTGCAAAGAGCCATCCGAACGTCAGCGCATACGTCATTCCGAGATCGGGGGACGTACGCTGAAGCGCTTTTCGCGAGAGGACCGAAAAAAAACCCCAGGAGAAGACGCTGAAGACCATGACCAGTTCGCCGAATGAATAGTTTCTTTCAAAAAGAATCGAAAGATTCCCTCGGGAGATGATGACGAGCACCCCGCAGGCCGCGAGGAAAATTCCCGCAATCTTCGTCTTGTCAAGCCGCTCTGAAAGAATGAGCGAACCAAGGATCGCGATGGCGATCGGATTGGCCGCGATGATCAACCCGGACATGCCGGCCGACACGGTCTTCAGAGCGTACGCCTGTATAGAGTTATGAAAAAAAATTCCGAGGAACCCTAGTGCCGCGAATCTCGCGGCCTCGCGCAGCGGGAGCGGATGCAACCGCCTCCGGACCGCCAGAAAGAGAAGGAGCGCGACTACCCCTGAAAAGAGACGAAGCCAAATGAGCGTCGTGAAGGAGACCTCCGCGACCGCGACTTTCGCGGACGGAAGAGAGGCCCCCCACACGATTACGGCTATCAACGCCTTAATTCGAGCGAGCGAGGCAGGGGTCACCTTTCCACCGTCTCGTCATTTCCCTTGAGACTTTTCGCCAGGATTTCGGTGACTCTCCTGGCGAAGAGCGCGGGCTCCTCGATCCGTCCTCCCTCGGCCAAAAGGCACTGGTCGTGAATGAGGAAGACATACTCTCCCAAGGTTTCCTTCCCCTCGCCTTTCGAGAGGCGATATTCAAGGGCACGGATCACTTGATGGCGAGGATTGATCTCAAGCACCCGTTTAACGGGAGGTACTTCCTGGCCCATTGAGCGAAGAAGCTGCTCCATCGCGAAAGAACCGCCCTCGTCGGGAGAGACGAGGCACGCCGGCGATGCGGTCAGACGTTCAGAAATCCGAACATCTTTCACACTCTCTCCGAGCACCTCTTTAAAAAGGGCGAGGACTCCCTCGGATACCGCCGATTGCGCCGCATCCCCTTTCTTCGGGAGGGCGTCTTCGCGCTCGAGGGAGCGGAACGGCTTCCCCGAATACTCCGAAAACCCGGGAGCGGCCACTTCGTCAACAGGATCGGCCATCAACAGCACTGAGTACCCTGCCTCGGCACAACGCTCCAGCAACGGAGAGCCCCGAAGCACGGAGAGATTCCTTCCGGTAAGGTAGTAGATATGCTCCTGCCCCTCGGGCATGGCATCGACGTACTCCTTCAATGCGATCTGTTTCTCTTCGCTTGTCGTATGGAAGAGACAGATGTCGAGAATGGCGTCCCTGTTCTCCTCTTCGCGGCCGTCGAGAGAGACAAGCCCCTCTTTCACCACCTGGCCGAACTCTCGCCAGAAACGATCGTATTTTTCACGATCATCGTGCAGCATTTTCTTCAGCGCGTTCAGCACTCTGCGTGTCACGCTCTTCCTGATGATTCGAAGCAGAGGATCCTCTTGCAGGATTTCCCGTGAAATGTTCAGCGGAAGATCCTCGGAATCCACGACGCCGCGAAGGAAACGAAGCCAGGAAGGTATGAGTTCCTTGCAGTCGTTCATTATGAAAACGTTCCTGATATAGAGAGAGACACCCTCTCTGCGAGGCGCGAACATAAGGTCGAACGGAGCCTTCGAGGGGATAAAGAGCAGCCCCTTGAACTCGGTACCGCCCTCCACGGAAAAAACAAGGCGGGTCAGCGGATCGTTCCAGTCGTGGCTCGAGTGTTTATAGAATTCAGCGTACTCCTCGTCCGAGACGTCTTTCTCCGGGCGTCGCCATATCGCCTTTCCGGAATTGAGGCGCTCGTCGGAGAGTTCCTCTTTGCCGTCCTTCTTCCGCGATATTTCCATCATCACGGGATAGGTTATGAAATCGGAGTATTTTTTGATGATCTCCCGTATGGTCCATTCTTCGGAGTAGTCCTTATCTCCCCTTGATACATCCGGTGTTTTCAGATGCAGAAGTACCGTCGTCCCCGGATCGGAGCGTTCCGCCGGCTCGATCGTATAGGCGCCGTCGCCGGCCGAGGAAAAAAGCCAGGCTTCGTCTTCGCCAAGTCGTCTTGTAAGAACATCGACTCTGTCGGCGACCATGAATGCGGAGTAAAAACCGACGCCGAACTGGCCGATAAGGGCTTCTGCCTGCATCGCTTCGCCTTTTTGCTTCAGTGCTGCGAGATACTCCTTGGCGCCGGATCGTGCGATCGTTCCGATATAGGATTTCAGCTCGTCCCGATTCATTCCGATGCCGTTGTCGGAAACCCCGAGGGACTTCCTCCCCTCGCTCTCCCCCCTCGATACGCGGATTCGCGGGTCGGAGAGCCCCTCTCCGAGTTCCGGCGAAGAAGCTATCTCGAGACGCCTCTTGTCGAGCGCATCAGACGCGTTCGATATCAGCTCGCGAAGGAAAATATCCCTGTTCGAGTAGACGGAGTTGATCATAAGATCAAGAAGCTGCTTCGTCTCCGCTTGAAAGAAAAGCTTTTCCTGTTGCATGTGGATCCTCCTTACAGTATCGGTGTAGTTCGACTCGCGTGCTTGCTCTACTCCGCAGGAGCCGGTTCGTACTCGCTCATCGCCTGTCTCAGGCTGACAAGGGCGAGGTACATCTCCTTGATAGCATCGAGGTGCTCGGTGCGTACGCGCTGATTGTCAACCTGCGCGTTCAGGAGGTCGATCTGGGCGCCCATCCCCTCCATGTACATGAGCTGGGTAATCTTCAGCTCCTCGTCCGAGCGGGCCACCTGTTTGCGCTTGCTCGCCTCGAGCGCGACGGCCTTCTCCCACTGAGTTCTCGCCTTCAGTACATCTTCTCTGACGGAGAGACGACGCGCTTCGAGGTTCCTCTCCGCCGCCTCGATGCTTCGTGCCTTTTCCGATGTGTCTTCCCTGGTCTTTCCTCCGTCGTAGACGGGGATAGAAACATTCAGTGAAAAGAGAAACTCGTTTTGATCAGGCTGCGGCGTAAGAGAGTCCGTCAGAATCGTATACCCTATCGATCCTTCCACAGAAGGGGACATGCCCTTCGCAGCAAGTGTCTTCAGCACCCGTGCCCGCTCAAGAACCAGTTCTGCCGATCTGACGTCGTTACGCGTTATAAGCGCGCTCTCCACTCCTGCTCGCACGGACAGCGACGGAACGAGCAGTATTTCCGCTCCGGGGGTCACGGCAATACCTCCAGCGAGGGTGGCCAGCTGCGTCAGCGTGTCCTGAAACGCCGAATCGGCCTGCACTACGATACTTTCGGCTTCCTCGACGCGCGCCTGCGCTCTGACGACGTCGAGTCGGGGGATGAGCTGCTGCCGGAATTTTTCTTCGGTAATCCGCAGGTCCTCGCGCCGCTGAGACAGGATTTCTTTCTGGAGCGCACTGTTCTCGCGGGCGATGAAGGAGCGCCAGTAGAGGCTCTCCGCGGCGGCGAGCGTATTGTTGATCAGGCCAAGATGATCCGCCGCGAGCGCATTGTACTGAAGGAGGAGTTGCTTCTCCTGGGCCGGATACACGCCGCTCACATCGAATCGGTGAGAGATCGCGGCGGATAGAGAGTAAGCCCCTTGCCGCTTCTGAGAGTCGTCCGTGTTGTATGAAGACGAACCTCGGAGGCCTGCGCTCGGACGTTGAACGGACACGGTGGCCCGGACCGTGTGATACGATGCCTCAAGGCGTTTGAGCGAAGCCTGAAGAGTCGGGTTGTTTTCTCTTACGGCAAGGAGAAATCTCTCCAGGGACATTTCGGAGGCGCTCGCCGCAAACGTTCCCCAGGAAAAAAAGAGACTGGCGCACACGATGAAACACATTTTCTTCAGCATATCATTACTCCTTTGCAATATAAAGGTCTTAAACACATTTTTGGAAGAAGGTCGAACGTTTCTCCTTCGCATACAGAAACAGAAAAAAGTTGCGCCGAAAACAAGAGCGCACGTGGAGATTATATAATAGACTCTCCGGATTCATCCATTTTTTCGGGGCGAACACATTGTTCTGCTGAAAAAATTCTCTTCGAAAGCAATCATTTCGACCTCTATGCACGTACCTTTTTTCCACATAGTGAAACATTCGCCTTCAAGCATCTCCCAAACACTTTACAAAAGGGGGAAGATGGTATAGCATATTTTTTGGATATGCGTCAAAGCATGCAGAATTTACCACTTTTTCCCTTTGTAGTCACAGGTAAACAAAGTTTACGCACCATAATCATGAAGGAGGAGATATACGAATGAAACGCTTCACCAAGGTTCTGTTCGCAGTTGCGCTTGTTTTTGTCCTCGGAACGGCGGCTTTCGCGGCCCCGAAGATCGGCATCATGACCGGCACAGTTTCTCAGGGCGAGGAGGAGTACCGAGCCGGAGAAGAGATGGTTGCGAAGTACGGCGCAGACAGGGTCATCCATGTGACATACCCCGACAAGTTCATGGACGAGCAGGAGACCACGATCTCCCAGGTCATGGCCATGGCTTCCGACCCCGATGTGAAAGCGATCGTCATCTGCCAGGGTGTTCCCGGCACCGCGGCCGCGATCGACAAAGTCAAGGAAGTCCGCGACGACATCCTTTTCGTCATCGGCACCGTCCATGAGGAGCCTTTCATGATGGCCGGAAAGGGCGATATCCTCTTCGAGATCGACCAGCCCTCGCGCGGAACCTCCATCATCGAGAAGGCGAAGGCTATGGGCGCGAAGACGTTTATCCACTACTCCTTCCCCCGTCATATGAGCTACCCTCTGCTCGCCACCCGCAGAGACATCATGGAAAAGACCTCCAAGCAGCTCGGAGTCGATTTCGTTTTCGTCAACGCTCCGGACCCCACCGGCGAGGGCGGCGTAGCAGGCGCTCAGCAGTTCATCCTGGAAGATGCTCCCCGCCAGATAGAGAAATACGGTCCCGATACTGCGTTCTTCAGCACGAACTGCTCCATGCAGGAACCTCTTATCAAATCCGTCGTGAAGGGCAAGGCGATCTACCCCGAGCAGTGCTGCCCCAGCCCCTTCCATGCGCTTCCCAACGCGCTCGGTCTGAAGGTCGAGAACAAGGGGAACGTCCCCTACATTCTGAAGGCGATCGAGGAGAAGGTGCATGAGCTTGGAATGGAAGGCCGGATTGCGACCTGGACAGCCCCCGTCACCATGAACTTCATCCGTGCCGGAGCCGAGTACGCCATGGATTTCGCCAACGGGAAATTCGACAACAAGGCTGACATCGAACGCGCGAAGTTCACTCTTGAGAAGGTTGCAGGAGCCGTCCGAATCCGCCCCTTCGACGCGGAGAAGGCGCCCAACTTCCTTATGGTGGTCGGCGAGTCGATCATCTTCGGCAAAAAGTAGTCTGCGAGGCACACGATTGCACGACGAAGACAGGGTTGCTCCGGCAGCCCTGTCTTTTAATGAGAGGAGGTCGGTTTCTTGACCGCTGCGGCTCGTCTTGAAATGAGAAATATAGGCAAGGAGTATTACGGAAACAGGGTGTTGAAAGGGATCACCTTCACCCTCGGCGAAGGTGAAGTCCTTTCTCTCGTCGGCGAAAACGGCGCGGGAAAATCCACGCTGATGAACATCCTCTTCGGTATGCCGGTGATTCACGCCACCGGAGGATTCGACGGAGAAGTGTATCTCGACGGAGAAAAATCGATAATCAAGTCTCCGGAAGAGGCCATGAAGCTCGGCATCGGTATGGTTCATCAGGAGTTCATGCTCCTTCCCGGCTTTTCCATCACGGAAAATATTAAGCTCAACCGCGAGACCACGAAAGACAACCTTTTCAGCAAGTTCTTCGGCAAATCCCTGAAGTGGCTCGACATGCCCGCGATGAAGCGAGACGCGCGCGAATCGATGGACGCCATAGGGCTCGCCATCGACGAAATGCTTCCGGTAAAAGGTCTTCCGGTCGGCCATATGCAGTTCGTCGAGATCGCCCGCGAACTCGATAAAAAAAATATACGCCTTCTTGTGCTCGACGAACCGACAGCCGTACTCACGGAGACGGACGCGGAAAAGCTCCTGGAGGCCATGAACATACTGACGAAAAAGGGAATTTCCATTCTTTTCATCAGCCACCGCCTCGACGAGGTCATGAAGGCGTCGGACAAGATCGTCGTCCTCAGAGACGGAGAGCAGATAGCCGAAACGACGCCGTCCGAGACCACGATCGAACGTATTGCGGAACTGATGGTCGGACGGAAGATAGAGAGCGGAGAAATGCACGGACGTCCCGTCTCCTCCATCAACGAAGATCCTATCCTCGAAGTTAAGGATTTCCATGTCTCCATGCCCGGAGAGTCTGTAAAAGGAGTTACGCTCGAGGTGAAACGCGGCGAAATCCTCGGCATCGGCGGCCTCGCGGGACAGGGGAAAATCGGAATCGCCAACGGGATCATGGGGCTTTTTCCCTCATGGGGCGATGTTCTGAAGAACGGGGAGCCCATCCGCCTGAACGATGCACGATTCGCTCTGGAAAACGGCATGGCGTTCGTTTCGGAGGACCGCCGCGGTACAGGCTTACTCCTGGACGACTCCATCGAATTCAATATCGTCGCCACGGCGACGCAGGTCCAAGGCAAGTTCATGACGCAGGAGAAGATTCGCATCCTGGACTCGCAGGGAATGGCCGCACATGCGCGGCAGATGATCAAAGAGCTTGATATTCGTTGCACCGGGCCCTCGCAGCTTACGAGGCGCCTTTCCGGCGGCAATCAGCAGAAAGTCTGCATTGCGCGAGCCATAACCCTCGCGCCCAATCTGCTTTTTGTTTCCGAACCTACGCGCGGTATCGACATCGGCGCAAAAAAACTGATTCTCGATCATCTCGTCAAGCTGAACAGAGAGCAGGGGCTCACAATAATCATGACCTCCTCCGAGCTGGCGGAACTCCGCTCCATCTGCGACAGGATCGCCATCGTCTACCAGGGAAAGCTCGAGGGAATCCTTCTTCCCACCGATAGCGACCGGGATTTTGGCCTTATGATGGCCGGCGAATACCACAAGCGTCACGAAAAGGAGGCTGTATGACATGGGAAACGGTCTTCTGAGCCGCATCGGAATCCCTCGCCTCATCATCTCGCTCTTCCTGGCATTTCTTGTAGCGTCCGCATTCAGTTACGGTCTCCCGATGGGACAGATCTTCAGCGCGATGCTCACCAGGTTCGGCATGAACGCACTTCTGGTGCTTGCGATGATTCCAACAATTCAGGCCGGCGCAGGTCCGAATTTCGGGCTTCCTTTCGGAATCATCTGCGGACTCATCGGCGCGACGCTCGCGATCGAACTCGATCTTCGCGACTTCACCGCGCTTTTCTTCGCGGTCGGGGTTTCCATTCCACTGGGCGCAATCGCGGGATGGCTGTACGGCCTACTCCTGAACAGAGTCAAGGGGCAGGAGATGACTGTCGGAACGTATATGGGCTTCTCCATAGTGTCCTTGATGTGCATCTTTTGGCTCATGGCGCCCTACAAGAGTCCGGAAATGGTCTGGCCGTACGGCGGAGACGGCCTTAGGGTCACCGTGGTGCTCGACGGACGGATGGAGCAGCTCCTCGACAGGCTCTGGAGCTTCACGGTAGGCGGCGTGCGTATTCCGACCGGCCTGCTTGTAGTGACGGTTCTCTGTTGCGTTCTTCTCTGGATCTTTATGAAAACCCGTACAGGGCTTGCGATGTCCATCGTCGGTTCCAATCCTCGCTTCGCGGAAGCATCGGGACTCAACGTGAACAAATACCGGATGATCGCCTCCATCATCTCCTGCGCGATGGGCGCCACCGGAATCGTCATCTACTCTCAGAGCTACGGTTTCATTCAGCTCTACCAGGCTCCGCTGTACATGGCGCTCTACTCGGTCTCCGCAATTCTCATCGGCGGCGCCTCCTTGCAGAGAGCAACCATAACCCAGGCGCTCATCGGCACCTTCCTCTTCAACGCGCTCCTCGTCATCGCGCTCCCCGTTGCCAATGTGGCCATGGACAGCGACATCTCGGAGATCATGCGGGTCATCATAAGCAACGGCATCATCCTCTACGCGCTCACCCGCCAGGAAGTGGGAGGCGACGCCAGATGAAGATCATTCAAAAAAACATCGTTCCGATAGTTTTCATCATCCTCTGCACGATAGGATTCCAGTACTCCGGGCTCTCCTGGATGTTCTTCGCCAACGATCTTATGACGAGACTCGCACGAAACTCCTTTCTCGTGATCTCTCTCATCATTCCGGTTCTCGCCGGAATGGGGCTGAACTTCGGAATCGTTCTCGGCGCCATGGCAGGGCAGTTCGCGGCATTCATCACAGTGGTCCACAATCTCACGGGCATCGGAGGATTCTTTGCGGCGTGCGCCATGTCGGTCCCCTTCGCCATCCTCTTCGGCTGGCTTACAGGAATACTCTTCAACAAAGCCAAAGGGAAAGAGATGATTACCGGTCTGATCCTGGGCTTTTTCGCAAACGGAATCTATCAGCTTATCTGCCTCATCTTCATCGGGTGGCTGATTCCTATTTCAAATAAGGGGCTGCTCCTTCCGTCCGGCGTCGGTTTCGTCAACACGCTCGATCTGAAGATCTGGCAGTACGCCATCGATAAGTTTTACGTCTTCCGCGCCAGGGGCATAGACATACCGGTGCTCAAATACCTGAACAACATCAATATTCCCGTATTGACGCTGGTGATCGTCGCTCTCCTCTGCATCGGGGTCTTTCTTCTCTTCAAGACGAAGCTCGGACAGGATTTTCGCGCCGTGGGACAGAACAGGCATATTGCCGAAATCGCCGGGATCAAGGTCGACCGAGTGCGCATCATCGCCGTCGTTTTCTCCACGGTCCTTGCCGCATGGGGGCAGCTCATCTTCCTCCAGAACATCGGCAACGTGCAGGTGTACGGCTCGCACGTCCAAGTAGGAACCTTCGCGGTGGCCGCACTTCTTATCGGAGGCGCCACTGTATCCAAAGCAACCATCGGACAGGCTCTGCTCGGCACAGTGCTCTTTCATGCGCTCTTCATCGTCTCTCCGCTCGCCGGGAAGAACCTGATGGGAAGCGCGCAAGTCGGCGAATACTTCCGCGTCTTCGTCGCCTACGGCGTCATCGGCATCGCCCTTGCGCTCCATGCATGGCAGCGATTGGCGAAAAAAAAGTAAACTTCGCATTTACATATTGACAAATTCAGAAATTCATGGATAATTATGGTTTGTCAATGGAGGGAAGATTTCGAGTGGACCCCCTGAACGGGGTCCACTTTTTTTGGGGAGTTTGGGCCGCTTAGAGACGGCGTCTGTATTGTTCGCATTGCTCCCCGGGATTTACCCTCCTAATTCGAGGAGGAATTGCAGACTTATGAATGAAAACGGTTTTGCGTGCTACTCTCTGCGGGAAGAGCTTCTTCTCGCCCTCAACAAGAAAGGCTTTTCCATTCCAACGCCGGTGCAGGAAAAAGTGCTTTCATTGGATCGTTTCGATACCGATCTTATCGTGCGTGCGAAGACGGGATCCGGGAAAACCCTGGCCTTTCTTCTCCCCCTGCTTCAGGAGATGAACCTTCCCGCATCCGCCCCGCATATACTGGTGCTTTCGCCAACTCGTGAACTTGCGCAACAAACTGCGAGGGAAGCGGAGTGGCTTTCGAGGTACCTTGATATTTCCGTCGCCACCCTCGTGGGCGGTCTGGATATGTCAACGCAGATTCGCTCCCTCAAGGAGGGCTCCGTCGTAGTAGTAGGAACTCCCGGAAGGACCCTTGATCACATCAACCGCGGCTCCTTGAAGACCGACGCCATCCATACGGTCATCCTCGACGAAGGGGATCATATGCTCGACATGGGCTTCCGCGAGGAGCTTGAGGGCATTCTCGACGCCCTCCCCCACCGTAACCGGACCTGGCTCTTTTCCGCTACGATGCCGCGTGAGGTGAAGGAGCTTTCCAGAAAATATCTCTCTCACCCCGTCTCCATTTCCCTTGTTGAAGACGGCGACCAGCACGAGGATATCGTGCACAAGGCCTATCTTGTTCCGTTCCGCCATAAGATGGAGGGGCTGGTGAACATTTTGCTCTGGGAGCGCCCAAAGCGCGGGCTGATCTTCTGTCATACGCGCCTTGAGACGATGAACGTCTCTCAGCGGCTCATCGAGGAAGGTTTCAACTCAGGAGCGCTCCACGGAGAGATGACCCAGAGAGAGCGCAACACGGTCCTTGCCGCATTCAAGAACGGACATCTACCGCTTCTTGTAGCAACCAACGTCGCAGCCCGCGGGCTCGACGTCGAAGGCGTAACCCACGTTATCCAGATCGGTCTTCCGGACGACAGAGACACGTTCGTCCATCGCAGCGGACGAACCGGCAGAGCCGGCCATGAGGGAATGGACATTCTTCTGCTCTCTCCCCAGGAAGCGGAGAAGTTCAAGTACATGATCGGTTCGGCAAAGGTCGATATCGAATGGAACAACGTTCCCGACGTCCAGGCTATAGGGAAGGTGCAACGTGAGATTGCGGAAGAAAAGCTTCTTACGATGAAAGATGCGGGCGAAAACGAAGACTACTTGCAGTGGGCCGAGGATCTGCTGACCAGGGTAAACCCGAAGAACCTCGTCGCACGGCTCCTTTTCGCGCTGACCTCCAAGCGTTCCGCAGGGTATAATCTCGCTTCGGAACTCGAAAGAGAACTTCGCAGAAAGAGCCGCGGCCCCGTCGACAAGGATCGCGCTCCCGGCGCCCGTTCTCTGAAAGGCGGACGCCCCAAGGGAACGATGCTTCGCCTGAGCAAAGGGCTCTCCGATGGATGGGATGTCGGCCGCGTGCTTCATTCCGTGTGTACATCGCTGAATGTTGACCGTTCCGAAATAGGCGCCATTCGGATGAAAGACGACCATGTGCTGGTCGAGCTTCTCCCCGTTGCCCTCTCCCGTTTCGAAGAGGATTCGAAGGGACTTGAACGCTGCGGTCTGATCGAAGCGGGCAAGGGGCGCGAAGTTCTCTTCCCGGCATATTCAAGCGCTTCCAGATCCCCGCGTGAACGAAGCGGGGCGCCTCGTCCCAGAAGGCAGGGCAAAAGCGATTCGCGAAGCAGATAAATAAAAAGCCGGCCTTTCACAAGGCCGGCTTTTTCAAATATTATTATAATCGGGGAATAATTACGCCTTATGGACGTTAGCGGCCTGAGGGCCCTTCTCGCCGTCCACTACCTCGAAACTGACCTTCTGGCCCTCAGCGAGCGTCTTGAAGCCATCGCCTGAAATAGCGCTGAAATGGACGAAAACGTCTTTGCCTTCGTCCGTCGTAATGAAACCATACCCCTTACTATCGTTAAACCATTTCACTGTTCCCTGACTCATCCAAAGACAGCCTCCTAAAACTTTATTAAATTCTGCAGTCCGAATCCTGAAACCGAACCACAGACTAACAATATAGGATTTTAGCCCTTATGTCAAGCTTTTTTTGAAACTTTTTCCCTTCTCTCCCTCTTCTTCTTGAACAACTTTTGCTTAAAGGCCCCAAAAAGGATTAAAATGGAAAGCTTTTTCGAAGGATGGGATTAAACTCAATTTCATGTCCAGTAAATCATTTACTTATTTCCCCTTGCCCTTATCGAACCGGTTTCGGGAACGAAAAAAGCAAACAGAAGAGCAAGGGTCGAACTTACAAAGCCTATGAAGAAAGCACTTCTATAGGCGCTCTCTATCGGATGCGACGAGAAGAAATCGATAAGAATTCCCATTAGCGACGTCGCTACTGCTATCGCCAAAAAACCTGCGGCGTTCAGAACCGAGATCGCCAGACCGGTATATTTTTCCGACGTCAGTTCCTTCGCCACGGACCATGCAAGAACGAACGACGTGTTCGTAAACCCCAGCAGGAGAAAGATTCCCCTGATCGCTCCGGTTCCGAGCGGTTGTTGAAAAGGGAAGAGAATGCAGCCCCAAAGAAGCATATGCAAGGAAGCGGCGATGATCATAGGGAGCCTTCTTCTCCCCGCTCTGTCGGATATCCATCCGGTGGAGACTCCTCCGATCATGATGCCGACGACCATCATCACCGTCAGCGAGGAGGCTTCTGCAACCGTCATTCCGTAGACGTTGACGAGCCACGGTGTACCCCAGGTCCCGAGAAGGGCGAAGAAACCCGCCTGATTAAAAAGATAAAAGCATGTCGCTCTGCGGACCCCTTTCACCGAGAGAACATCTCTTAGGCCTTTTACGATGGAAAATGAATCGGCAAGCAATCCCTCGCGCAGCAGTTCACGCTCGTTGACCGGCGGGAACCCCATGTCCTGCGGGCGGTTTCTGATGAAGCGATAACAAAGAAAGGAAATGCCCAGCGTCGCAAGGCCGATGGCGATAAAGCTCGAACGCCAGGAAACCAGGGTAATAAGGAAGGCGAGCGGCCCCTGGGAGAGAATTCCCCCCGCATTGCCTATAAGCGTGGTCGCTCCGGAAATTGTTGCAAATTCTCCGTCTTTGAACCATTGAGACTGTATTTTCATAATGCACACAAAAACCGTCGCAACACCCAACCCTACGAGGAAACGGCCTGCGAGAAGCCAGGCGTACGACGGGGCGAAACCGAAAAGAATCGACCCGGCCCCGGCGACGAACATTCCGGCGGAGACGGTTATCCGCGCCCCGAGCGAGTCGGCAAGAAGACCGACAGGTATCTGCATCGCCATATACGCGTAAAAGTACATCGACGACATCGTTCCAAACGCAGTGGCGCTCAAAGAAAACGCGAGCGTTACCTCATCCTTCACAACGGCGGCGGCGAGCCTGTGGAAGAAGACCACCATGAACGCAAACACCATGACGCCCCACACGATCCAACGATATGAAAGCGCCCGTTTCACCATAGACTGCCGTTCCTCGTAAAGCAACGGCGCACACTTTTCTTCCATACTGAACAATCTCCTTCTTAGCGACGTCCTCAGGGGAGTCGGCGTTATCTACGCCCTCATTCTACAATGCTGTAGAAGATAATGATAGCGTCTTACAACTTTTGCATCGCCCCTTTTATCCAGTCGATCCAGCCTTTATAATATCTTCCGCAGAAGACAGGCGAGGAGGAGTTTTTTTCTTGATTCATATTGTCAACATAGCGCTCCGATTCGGCGAGCGCCTACTCTTTAAGAACATCTCCTGGTCCATTCCCAAAGGATCGCGGGTTGGGCTCGTAGGGAGCAACGGCGCCGGAAAAACAACGCTCCTCAGAATGCTCGCCGGAGAGATGGAACCGGACTCCGGCGAGATCTCGGTTGCGAAAGACCGAAGCGTCGGATACCTTCCGCAGGACCTCGTCGAAATTCCGGATCTTCCTGTTCTCTGTTTTCTTCGAGAGAGAACGGGGCTTGCCGCGATCGAGAGAAAACTGGAGTCGTGTAGAAGAGACCTCGCGGAAGCCTCCCCTGGATCTGAAAAAGGAGAGAGGCTTCTGCTGCTGCATGATACGCTCATGAAGCAGTACGAGGCGCACGACGGCTTCTCTTTCGATGCCAGGGCCAGAAAAATCCTCAAGGGACTCGGCTTCGCCGACGAGGATGCTTTTTCTTCCTGCCGCCAGTTCTCCGGAGGCTGGAAGATGCGCCTTCACCTTGCGTCGCTTCTTCTCATCGCTCCCGATGTACTGCTTCTCGACGAACCGACGAACCATCTCGACACGGAGAGTATGGAATGGCTGGAAGGGTGGCTCTCCGTCTTCGCGGGGACTATTATCGCCGTTTCCCATGACCGGCGGTTTCTGGATACGATCTGTTCCTCGGTCGCGGAACTCTCGCTTGGGGGCCTTTCTCTCTACCAGGGAAACTTCTCCGCATATGTCGAGGAAAGGGAACGTCGCCTCGAAGAACTGCGCAAGACGCAAAAGCAACAAAAAGAGGAGATCGCACGAATGGAGGAGTTCGTCGAGCGATTTCGGTACAAGGCGTCCAAGGCATCTTCGGTGCAGAGCCGTGTCAAACGCCTGGAGAAGATGGAACTCGTCGAAATAGAAGAGGAGACCAAACGCGTGCGATTCCACTTTCCACCGTGCGCACGGAGCGGTCTTGACGTCCTCGTCCTCCAGGATGTCGAAAAGCGGTACGGAGACAAGGTTGTCTTTCGCGATGCGTCGCTCTCCATCCAGAGAGGGGAAAAAGTGGCTCTTGTAGGTGTGAACGGAGCGGGCAAATCGACGCTCTCAAGAATTCTGGGCGGCATCGAGCAACCGTCTTCGGGATCGGTTCGCCTCGGACATAACGTGAAACTCGCGTTTTTCTCGCAGGAGTCGTCGCAGAATCTGGAGTATTCGAGAACTGTCTGGGACACGATTTCCTCAAGAAATGCGGCGTGGACTGAACGGGAAAAACGAAACCTTCTGGGCGCCTTTCTTTTCGGAGGCGATGACATTTACAAGTCAGTTTCCGTATTGTCCGGGGGAGAGAAGTCGAGGCTTGCCCTCTTAAAACTGCTTTTGGAGGAGGCGAACGTGCTCATCCTCGACGAGCCCACGAACCATTTGGATATGCAAACCAAGGAACTCTTCCAAAGGGCGCTCCTCGAGTACGACGGCACGCTCGTCATCGTCTCCCACGACCGTTTTTTCCTGGATAATCTGGCGACAAAGGTAATAGAAATTACCTCCGGCTCCCTGATCGTTTACCCTGGAAATTACTCCTGGTTCATAGAAAAACGACGCGAACGAATCGCATCGGATCCTTCACAGCTCCTGACGGAGTCGGGAGCTGTATCTTCTCTCAAAGCTCCGTCCGACAGCCCGAAAAACCAGAAGAGGTTGGAAGCGGAGCGAAGAAACGAGCTGTACAGACGAAAGAAGAAGGTCCTGGACACGATGGGCCCTCTCGAGGCACGAATCGAACTTCTGGAAAAAAGTCAGGCGGAAAGGGACGCGCTGTTGTGCGATCCGTCTTATCTGGCTGATTCCGCAAAAGTTTCCGCTCTGCTTATCGAGAGGAACGAAACCGCCCGGTTGCTTGCCGAGCTTCTCGCCGAATGGGATGATTTGGCTGAAGAGGTGGACCGCATAGAACGGACGGGGTAACATACGACATGAATGCTGCATGTTTTTCCCGCACCACCCATTTCTGGAAGGAGGACGCTTTATGCGAATATTTTCGAACCCGTACGGACGGACGGATACCGCCCGGGGATATATGGATCTTCTGCGCCGTGTTTTTTTTATCGTGCTGCTCGTGCCCGTTTTTTTCTCGATACCCCCTTCTGCCGCCGAAGCGACGTCCACACGCGGAGAACAACTGCTACAACACTTTGTGGAGGAGTTCCGTCCGGAAAAAATGCACATGATTCTGGAAAACGAACCTGACGACGAGGGGCTGATACGAGAACTTTTCCTCGATGTCGCAGGTTGCGATATCGGAGGCGTCCGCATTGACTCTCTCAAACTCCGGGCCGTCGGCGTCACGCTTACGCCTCCGTCCCGGTGGGAGGAAGACGGTCTTGACGCGACGGAAATTCTCAACGTCCACGCATTCGCCAGGATCACTGAGAACGATCTGAACGAGAATCTGCTTCAAAAGCAGTTCGGCGACGACGACGAGTGGCACAATCTTCAGGTACGAATGACTCCGAACGGAATTTACGCTCGAGGGAACTATCTTGCACGTCTGCTGTTCACACTTGATATTCTCATTGAGATCTTCAGCAAGTTCAAAATCGTCGACATGCAGCAGGTGTGGCTCGACGACTATACGCTCCGTGTGAACCGGGTCGACGTTCCGGACTTCATCACGGAAAAAGCGGTTTCGCAGATTCAACCCCTTCTCGATCTCAGTAAATTCATCTTTCCGCTGCGTCTCTCCTCCATCGATTTCCACGAGGGGAGCATGACGATCTCAAGCCGCATCTTGCCGGAACCTTTCGAAGGAATCGTCTACGACTACGAAAAAACGCGGGAAACCGATAAGAAACAATGATGCTGAAGCCTTGCGGCTGTTTCCGGGAGGTTCCATCGGAACCTCCCTTCTTCTTTATTGCCCTCCGGCAAACGCTCCTAGAAAGCCCCTGATGCTGTTCCCTAAAAACATTCGCTCCCTTTCCTGTATATCGGCATCCATACGCGGCCAGGCCGCAAGAAACGGATCACGATCCAGCAACTCCTGAAAGAACCTCTCCTCGTTTTCAGGAGCCGTTCCTCTTCGAAGTAATCCGAGGACGATGTCTTTCCAGAAGAGGAGCTGTTCCTTGGCGTATGAAAGCATTTCTCTCGCCCCTTCCGCGGCGCCGAAATGCCCGTAGCAAATCCTGGAACAACCAAGGCTGAGCAGTCTGTCGAGAGAAGCCAGCGTGACATCCGGGAAAAACCTCGGAGGCGTGGCCGGACGAAGGTAGGGAAAGGGGGCTTCGCCTTCGAGATAGACTCCTGCCGCCTCCCCGGCGAAGAGCGTAAGGGCGCCGTCGCCATCGTAGAGAAAACACTGATGGTGCGCTGCATGTCCCGGAGTATCGACAGCGGAGAATTTCTTCGGGAGAGCGTCCTCGCGGAAAATCATTTCCGGGGGTACGGGAAGAGGTTCACCGTAGAGCAACGCCGTTTCGCCAAGCGTTTTTTTACTTCCTTCCCAAAGAGCCGACGGATCCAGCAGATGCGGAATTCCCTTTTCGGGGGCCGTTACCGGTGCGCCGAACTCTCGGACAACATACCCGGACGCCCCGGCGTGATCAAGGTGCACATGGGTCAGCAACACAGCGTCTACTCGGTCGTTTCCTCTTCCGACCACAGCTTCCCGAAGTACGGGCCAAGTAGAAGGCGGACCCGGATCGACAATATACGTCTTGTCTCGGGCAGTATCTCGAAGAAGCCAAGAAGAAATGAAACGGCGGAAACCGATCTGGGGAAGCGGGAGGTCTATCAGATGGAATTCCATTGTTCCTCCTATTCAGAAATAACGACTCTCATTCCTACGAAGACCTTTCCTTTCAATGCTTCCAGATCTTCGTTCCGAAGGCGGACACACCCCTGGGTGATCATCGTTCCTATGGAATTCGGATCGTGCGTGCCGTGTATCCCGATTCCGGACCATCCCGGGGTTTTCAGGCGAATGAACCAAGGGCCGTACGCGCCCCGAACAGGGCCGTTCCCGTCTCCGAAATCGTATGTCCATTTCCTTGAGTCTTGAATCTGCTGGACGGAAAAGCTGCCGACAGGAGTTCGATTGTCCCCGACCCGTAGCTTCTGCCCGCCGTTCGCTCCGATCGCTATAGGGTACACGACCTCGACATTGTTCCCTTTATAGTAGTATATACGGAACTGTCCCTTGACCACATGAAGCCACGCTTCATCGATTCTCGCCTCGTAGGGAGGATTCGGCGGATAAAGCGTTTCCGGTTGTTCTTCGAGGGGAAGAGGCTCCGGTTCAAGAACGGGCTCGGGCAACGTTATCGGCGAAGGTTGCGGCGTCGGCGCGGGAACCGGCGTCGGCGCAGGCAAATCCTGCTCCTGTTGCTGGAGTACGATACGATAGCCCTGCCATGCGGACACGGCAAGAATAAGAAGGACGATCAGGACGGTCGCCGGCTTCGCCCACCCAGGGAACTTTCTTTTTCCATAGAACATACACGGGCCTCCTCGCTGTTACAGTACGGAAGATCTTGTAAGCGGCATTGATTGTAACATGGATACTCCGAGAAAAAAGAGCAAAAAAACAGGGAGCGATTTCGTTTTTTCCTCTGTTGCCTCTTGCATTTCTCCCCCGGAGATCGTACACTGCATAAGTTTTTAGATTACCCCTAAGGAGGAGGTAGAGACGTGGAAAACGAGTTTCAGTTCGACCTCGAACGGTACATGTCCCAGAAAAATTTTGAACGGATAAAGGAGTTTTCTCAGGATAAAGAAACCCCTTTTCTTGTTGTGGACTTGAAAAAGGTCGAGGAAAAGTACGATGAACTTCTTGATTCACTGCCCTTTGCGAAGATTTATTACGCCGTCAAGGCGAACCCTCTTGAAGAGGTGCTCCGTATGCTTGTTCGGAAGGGGAGCTGCTTCGATATCGCCTCCGTCTACGAGCTGGATCACATTCTCTCGCTCGGCGCTTCGCCGGACAGAGTCAGTTACGGCAACACCATAAAGAAATCTCGAAACATCGCGTACGCCTATTCCAAGGGCGTTCGACTCTTCGCCACGGATTCCGAGAGCGATCTGCGAAAGATCGCGAAAAACGCTCCCGGTTCGCGGGTGTTCTTCCGAATTCTTACGGACGGCAGCGGCGCCGACTGGCCGCTCTCCAGAAAGTTCGGGGCCCATCCGGACACGATTTTCAAGCTCATCCTCCTTGCCGCGAAACTCGGCCTCGAACCTTACGGAATATCTTTCCACGTAGGTTCTCAACAGCGGGACATCGGTCAGTGGGATAACGCCATCTCCACCTGCAAATACCTTTTCGACTGTGCAGAAGCGGAAGGAATTTCTCTGAAGATGCTCAACCTCGGCGGAGGTTTTCCCGCGACATACATCTCGCCGACACACGAAACCTCCGTCTACGCTGCGGAGATCATCCGTTTTCTTAAGGAAGATTTCGGAGAAGAACTTCCCGAGATAATTCTGGAACCGGGCAGATTCATGGCCGGCGATGCGGGAGTCCTTGTCACCGAGGTCATTCTTATCTCGAAGAAATCCGAAGCGAATCAGTATTCCTGGGTGTATCTTGATGCAGGCAAGTTCGGCGGCCTGATCGAAACGCTCGACGAATCCATCAAGTACCCGATCTACTCCGAAAAGACCGGACCTGTTCAGGAGACCATCCTCGCCGGTCCGACATGCGACAGCATGGATATTCTGTACGAAAACGAAAAGTATGCGCTCCCCGCCTCTCTTGAAGAAGGCGACCGCCTCTATTTCTTCACCACCGGAGCGTATACGCAGACCTACTCCTCCGTATGTTTCAACGGTTTCCCTCCTCTCAAAGCGTACGTCCTTGAAAAATAGAGCACGTTCTCTTATACTAAAACCATAATGTCCATCGGGGACGGGAAGTTTACCCGTCCCCGATGCGCTATTCGGCGCCTACTTCGTGAAAGGAGGATTGTCCCGTGGAGATTCGTCAGAAGCGGACAAACGAACTGTGGTATACCGAGGAGCAGAGTCCGAACATGAAACTCTCTCTTCGAGTGTCGGATGTTCTGTTGAATATCACCAGCCCGTACCAGGATATTCTGCTTGTCCAGACGGAAGAGTACGGAAAAATGATGGTGCTCGACGGCGCCATCCAGATAACCGAACGGGACGAGTTCTGTTACTCGGAGATGATGGCCCATGTCGCTCTTTGCTCCCACCCGTCTCCGAAGCGGGTGCTGATCGTCGGCGGCGGAGACGGCGGCGTCCTCCGAGAAGTCCTTCGTCACAAAGGTGTAGAGAAAGCCACGCTCGTCGATATCGACGAAGAAGTGATCAACGCGTCAAAGAAATTCCTTCCGACGATCAACGTTGCACTCGAAGACCCCCGTGCGGAAGTACTCCCGATGGATGCGTTGCGCTATATCGCATCCTCCAGAGACGAGTTCGACGTAGCCATCGTCGACAGCACCGACCCTGTGGAATTCGCGGCCGGTTTGTTCCGCTCCCCCTTCTACCAGGATATCTTCAATGCCCTGAAAAATGACGGGATGGTTGTCGCACAGACGGAATCACCGTTTACCGATGCGTCCGTCGTCAAAGGGGCTTTCAAGGAGATGAGCGCGGTGTTCCCCATCGTACGACTCTGCTGGGGAGCTATGCCCACCTACCCCAGCGGGATGTGGACCTATACCGTAGGCTCGAAGACCGTCGAACCCGCCGATACCCGCAGGCCTGCTCCGGAAGGAACGAAATACTATACGGAGGACATCCACAAAGCGGCTTTTGTGCTTCCTCCCTTTGTTAGCGACTTGCTGAAATAAGGCGTATACTCTATAATATAGAAGTCAACTACGACATTCAGGAGGGAAATTTACAGAGATGAGAGTTTTGGTCGCCCTTGGGGGCAATGCCATTCTTCAAAGAGGGCAGAAGGGAAACGCGGCGGAACAGCGTGAGAACGTCCAGAAGACGGTGACGCAGATTGTCAGAATGATCCATGCCGGGCATGAAGTGGTGGTTACGCATGGCAACGGCCCGCAGGTGGGCGCAATTCTGATTCAGAACGAGCTTGGAAGCTCCTCCGTTCCGGCTATGCCCATGGACATCTGCGGCGCGGAGAGCCAGGGCCTCATCGGCTACATGTTCTGCCAGAGCATGCAGAATACCCTTCTCGCCGACGGTATCGACGGACACGCCCCTGCCTGCCTTATCACACGCGTCGAAGTGGATCCTGCGGATCCCGCCTTCGCTCATCCTACAAAACCGGTCGGCCCCTTCTACACTGAGGAGGCTGCAAAAAAACGTATTGCCGAAACGGGAGAGACCTGGATCGACGATGCCGGACGCGGTTGGCGCCGCGTCGTTCCCTCTCCGGACCCCAAAACGATTGTCGAGGCGGATGTCATCAACGCGCTGCTTGAAAAAGGTTTCACCGTGATCGCCTCGGGCGGCGGCGGAATCCCCGTCATTCGCAAGGACGACGGGACGTGGGAAGGCGTGGAAGCGGTCATCGACAAGGACTTGGCAGGAGAGCGCCTCGCGGCCTCCGTTAAAGCCGACCTTCTGATGATCCTTACCGACGTGCCCCAAGTTGCTATCAACTACAACACCCCCCAACAGAAGTGGCTTGACAAGCTGACGCTCACAGAGATGGAAAACCTCGAAAAGGAAGGGCATTTCAAAGCAGGTTCGATGGGTCCCAAAGTGAAAGCGGCGCTTCGGTTTGTTCGCAACGGAGGACAACGCGCCGTAATCGCGAGCCTTGACGAGGCCCTCGAAGCACTTGAAGGAACCAAGGGTACTCAAATAGTCAAAGGTTGATTTTTTCGCTCCGAAGATCACTTCGACCTCCCTCGTTTCGAGGGAGGTTTTTTTATTGCACACGCGAAAAGAAGCCTATGCAGGGGATAATAAATGATGTAGAATTTACTTCCGATTTTTTTCCGCCAAGGAGATGTTTATGAAATGAACGCTCTCGCAGTCATTCCTGCTCGGTACGCAAGCACTCGCCTTCCGGGGAAACCGCTTCTCCCGATCGCAGGGGTGCCCCTTGTCCTCAGAGTCTTGGAGCAGGTACGAAAGTGCGGCGGCGTCGACCGAATCATCGTCGCCACAGACGACATGCGAATAGCCGACACCGTAGAAAACGCCGGAGGGGAAGCGATGCTTTCTCCGCCGGAGCTGCCGAGCGGCGGAGATCGAGTGGCCTGGGTGTCCGAACGTATCCCCTCGAAAATCGTTCTGAATATACAAGTCGACGATCCTCTGGTCGGTCCGGATATGATCGACCCCCTGATCGGCGCGCTCGCCGACGAGGGGACCGCGCTTGCTCTGCTTGCCAAACGAATCGAAAACGAGCGGGAAATCGAGTCCCCCAACATCGTTAAAATGGCCTTCGATCTGAACCATCGAGCGCTCTATTTCAGCAGATCCCCTATCCCCTACGCTCGCACTCCCGGAGCAACGTACTACAAACATATTGGACCGTACGCATGGAAGAGGGAGTTTTTACTTCAATTCTCTCGTTGGCGGCAGACTCCTCTCGAAAAGTCGGAGAGCCTTGAGATGCTGCGGGTTTTGGAAAACGGCCACTCAATCCGGTGTATCCCCGTTGCACGGGACACAATAGAAATCGACACTCCCGAGGACGTTGCCGCGCTCGAAGCGCTTCTCGCCTGACGGGAGGATCGACGGAACACAGAGACCGCGGCGAAGAGCCGCAAGGAAATTCGAGGTGGAAAGATGATATTCAATATGTTCATGGCAGGACGAATTGCGTTCGGCCCCGGTGTCTCTTCGCTTGCCGGAGAGAAGGCGTCCGCTCTTGGCGGCAGAAGAGCGTTACTGGTCACCGACAGAACCATGGAAAAACTCGGGACTGCGGCGAAGATTATTTCATATATCGATGCCGCGGGTCTATCCGTGGTTCCCTTTTACGATGTGGAGCCGGAACCGTCCGTCGAAACAGTCGACACCGCCACGGCCCTGGCGAAAAGCGAAGGCTGCGATCTCGTGGTCGGTCTCGGAGGTGGCAGCTGTCTCGACGTGGCGAAGGCTGCGAGCGTCCTCCTGACCAACGAAGGTTCCGCTGCCCGCTACCAAGGGCTTGGCCTTGTCAAGAACGCGGGTGTTCCGAAGATCATGATCCCCACAACAGCGGGCACAGGCTCCGAAGTTACCTTCACCGCTGTCCTGATCAGAAAGAGCGACGGAGTAAAGGGCGGGATCAACGGCGACCAACTCTATCCCGACTTCAGTCTCTTGGACCCCGAACTGACGGTCACCATGCCCCCCTCCGTTACCGCAGCTACAGGAATGGACGCGCTTGCCCACGCCCTCGAAGCGTACACGAGCAAACAGGCCTCGCCGTTCAGCGATATGTTCGCCGAAGAGGCCATCTCTCGAATCGGCCGTTTCCTCAGAGTCGCCGTGTATAACGGTTCGGATATCCACGCCCGAAGCGAGATGATGCTCGCCGCGCTCTATGGCGGAATTGCGCTTGCCAATGCCGGAGTCACCGCGTGCCACGCGCTCGCCTACCCTCTAGGCAGTATGTTCGGCATCGGGCACGGACAGGCGAACGCGCTGCTCCTCCCCTACGTGGCGCAGTTCAACGCTATGGCGCTTCCCGAAAAGTTCGGAGCAGCCGCAGAGCTTCTAGGCGGTTCATTCGAGGAGGAAAGCCTCTGGGATTCCGCCTCTATGTGCTCCGCGCTCCTCCACCAGCTCGTCGCCGATATCGCCCTCCCCTCTACCCTCTCGGAGCTTGATCCCCGTATCACCGAGGATCATTTCGCCGCGATGGCCGAAAAGGCGATGGGGGTCGCGCGTCCGATGGCAAACAACCCCCGGACAATGAATACCGATCTGTGCATTGAAATTTATAAGGAGGCGATGTAACATGCCGGGTTCCGAACTCTTCGATCATCTTGAAATCGAGGCCGTCGCCGACGTCCTCAAGCGAAAAGTCATTCACCGATACGCCTATCATGAGGTACGGGAGGGCAACTACAGGGTAGACGAATTCGAGGCGAAAGTCGCGGAACTCTCCGGAGCGAAGCACTGCCTCGCCGTGAGCAGCGGGACGGCGGCACTCTACGTCCCGTTCAAGGCGATGGGGATCTGCCCGGGCGACGAGATCATCACATCCTCGTTCACATTTATAGCAACAGTCGAGGCTATCCTGGAGTGCGGAGCCGTACCGATCCTCGGAGACGTCGACGAAAGTCTCAATCTCAGCCCGGAATCCGCAGAAGACCTCATCACTGAGCACACGAAAGCGATCATGCCTGTGCACATGTTCGGCGCCGCCGCGGATATGGACGCGTTCCGCGCACTCGGGGCCAAGTACGGCATACCCGTCGTGGAGGACGCCTGCCAGGCGATGGGGGGAACCTATAACGGAAAGGCGCTCGGGACGATGGGGCTCTGGGGCTCTTACAGCCTGGATCCGAACAAACTCCTCACGGTCGGCGAAGGCGGCCTGATCGTCACCGACGACGACGAACTCTACAACAGAATGGAGTACTATCACGACCACGGGCACATCCACAGCAAAATCCTTGACAGGGGAGCCGAAGGAAAGGCTTGCCTCGGATTCAACTTCCGCATGAGCGAACTACAGGGCGCGCTCGGCCTCGTACAGGCGGCCAAGATGCAGCAGGCCATATCCATGACAAGAAAGACGAAAGCAACGATTTTGGATGCCGTTAAAAAGACGGGGCTCGAACTCCGTGACCTTCCCGACCGGGAAGGCGAGATCGCCACGCAGATCGTCTTCCTCCTTCCGACTCCGGAGAAAGCGGTTCTCTTCCAGAAGGCGGCGAAAGAAGCCGGGGCAGGGTGTTCCATCCTCTCGGGCAACACCTGGCACTACGCGAAGCACTGGACGACGCTCAGAGAGGGCGCGATGTACAGCAGAAACCGCTGCCCTTACGACTGCCCCTATGTGGAGGACATGCCGCTGTATCGCCCTCTCGAATGGGAACGCACCGAAAAGATTCTGAGCAGAGCCGTTATGTTCGGATTGAACATCGTCATGGACGACGCACGTGTGGAAAAGATGATAACGGCGATCAAGGCCGGAGCAAAGGCAGCGCTTTGATATGAAGTCACAAAGAAAGCCCCCGCGGAATGCGGGGGTTTTCTTTGTGACGAGGCGCCTCTGTCTTACATAAGAGCGGGCGTTCCGGGGCCAAGAGGCAGGCCGAGCGTATACCACGCGATCAGAAGCGCCGTGAAGCAGATGAGATAGGCGATGGTGTAGGGCATCTCGAGCGAGATAACCGTACCGATGCCGATCTTCGTGTCCGGATCGGTACGGTACTGTTCAAGCAAGCCTATGATGACCGGCACGTAGTACGAGAGCGGCGAGATTATGTTGGACGAGGAGTCGCCGATACGATAGGCAACCTGGGTCAGCGCCGGAGAGAAGCCGACGATGGAGAACATCGGCACGAATATCGGCGCGAGGATCAGCCACTTCGCCGAGCCGCTGGTGATGAAAAGGTTGATGAACGTGCAGAGCAGGATGAACATAACAAGCAGCGGGATACCGCCAAGATTCATATGCTCCAGCCAATGCGCACCGTTTACGGCGAGCACAGTCGTCAATTTGCTCGCATTGAAGAGTTGGACGAAAATAGCCGCCGGGAGAACCACCACGAGGAAACTGAGTCCTCCGGAGAGTCCCTGCTGCATCAGCTTGGGCACATCGTCCATCTTCTTTATGGTTCCTGCGCCGAAGCCATAGGCGATACCAACGAAGAAGAAGAGGAAGAAGAGGATGCCTACGACGCTGTTCAGGAACGGGGAGCGCGGGACGATAGAACCGTCGTCCGCCCGGAAGAAAGAGCCTTCCGGAATGGTAAGATACAGCAAAATACCGATGCAAAGAACACCCATCACGGTGGCCCAGCGAAGGCCGCGGTTTTCCTCCGGAGTGACGGCGTGTTTCAGCAGTTCGTCGGAATTTTTGTCATGCGCTGTATCGCCGAGAACTTTCACTGTGAATTTCTCGGTGACGAAGGTTGTGACAAGCATGACAACGACGGTAGCTACCGCCATAAAGTACCAGTTGATAAGAGGATGCGTCGGTCCGGGGACATTCATACCCTTTGCAGCCGATTCGGTGATGCCCGCAAGCAGCGCGTCGGTACCTGCAATGAAAAAGTTCGCCGTGAAACCGCCGCTGGCTGCGGCGAATCCCGCGATGATTCCAACCCACGGATTTCTGCCCAACGCCTTAAAGACCGCGGCGCCAATGACAGGAGTAAAGATGATGCCGGCGTCGGATGCGAGGTTGGCGTTGATTCCGACAAGAGCAAGTACTGCGGTAACCAGGTAGGAAGGCGCTCCCAGGATGGTTTTTCTCATGAGCGCGGAGATCATGCCGGAGCGTTCAACGATTCCTATGCCGAGCGTCATAACCATGACCAGGCCGAGCGGGGCAAAATTCACGTACGTCTTGACGAAATCGGCCATGAATAGCCGCATCTGCTTGAAAGTCAGCAGATTTTCGACGGCAACCGTAACTTCCTGAGGCGCTTCTCCTGCTTTTGCCGCCATATACTTCACGGCGACACCGGCGTTGCCAAGGTAGTACGAGAGGCCGACTACGATGAGCGAAAGATAGATGAAAAGCCAGAACGGATGCGGGAGCCAGTTTCCTACTACTTCCACTCCTTTTATGAAGCTTTCGAATATACCCCTTTTCCTGGGTTGCTGCGCGTTGTTTTCCATCGATATCCCTCCTTAAAAAATCTCCTCTGATGTAATTATCACGATCTCTCTCTTTCTACCTATGAAACAGAAAAAATTTTTCACACGCCCCTCCTCTCATTGGTATTTTTATCTCTCCGACAAGGCTGACGCCAGATCGGCGAAAAGGGCGGCCCCGTAGCCGAGGACCCTCTCGTCAACATCGAAGTATTCGTTGTGATGCCCTGCAGCAATATCCGAACCGAGCACGAAATAGACCGCTTTGCCTCCCCGCTGCTGCACGACGCGCATCATCCAGGAAACATCCTCGCTGCCGCCCAGGCTGACGACTTGAGCGATCTTTTCGACGCCGGGAACTGCGAGAGCCCTCTCTGTCACGAGGTCGACGAGTTCCTTGTCGCTGAGCGCATCGACAGCCTCTCCCATTTTCGCTACCGAGAACTCCACGCCGTACATCGAAGCGGCCCCGGCGACGATCTCCATCGCACGGGCATAGACATAGTCATTCAAGGCCATAGTCAGCCCGCGAGTTTCCACCTTCATGACGGCCTTCGAAGGAATAACGTTCCGTCCCGTACCGGCCTGCAGGACGCCGACATTCAGCCGAGTAGCGCCGTCTTTATGAGGCGCAATCCCCGCAAGCGCCAACGTTGCGGAAGCCGCCGCCAGCAACGCGTTTCTCCCTTCGTTCGGCGCGCCTCCGGCATGGGCGGCCTTTCCTTTGTACACAGCGTCGAACTTCGTGGTGCACAGGAAATCGCCACACTCGGGAGCGACGCTCCCCGTGGGGATCCCCATACCTATGTGCGCTCCGAGGAAGTAGTCCACGTCGTTAAGAATGCCCTTCATTGCGATCGCTTTTCCACCCCGGACACCCTCCTCCGCGGGCTGGAAGACAAGCTTGAAAACTCCCTTGAGTTCATCTTTCCGCTTCATCAGGAGTTCCGCAACGCCAAGGCCGATCACCGCATGCACGTCATGTCCGCAGGAGTGCATCGCGTTCTCGTTCAAGGACGCGAATCCCTCACGGAAGGGTCTATGTTTCTCGTCCGACGCTTCGGAGACATCAACCGCGTCGATGTCGAAACGAAACGCCACGACGGGGCCTTTTCTTCCGGTATCGAGCACGGCAACCGCCCCCGTGTATCCGTCCATTCTGCGCACCCACACCGGATCGGCTCCCTGCTGCAAGGCGCGTTCTATCGAATGTGCAATCGTTTCTTCCGAAGGGCGCCCCATGACAGATGCAAGGTCGAGTATTTCCTTTCCGACGGAAACAGGATACCCAAGGCTCTCAAGCGAAGAGGCTATCTTCGCGGTCGTCCAGAATTCGGTCCACCCCGTCTCCGCATGTGCATGAAACTCTCTTCTCAATGCGACAAGCCGTTGCTCCATAGCGTCGTCCATACCCATCTTCATGCCCCTTTCCTGTCTTCCAGGTATTCGAGGGCACAGGAGACAAGGGTCTCGACTCCGAGCGAGAGCGCCTTCTCGTCCGGAAGAAATCCGTTATTGTGCAACGGAGGCGTCTGTTCCTTGGAGACACCCTCCGCTCTGCATCCAAGCCACATAAAAAGACCGGGGACCTCTCTTGTGAAAAAGGAGAAATCCTCGCCTCCAAGTGCGGGTTTCTCTACGTGTACGATCTTGTCCTCGCCCACAACCTTTTTCAGAGCGGAGATCGCGGTTTTTGCGAGTTCAGCGTCGTTCATAAGCGGCGGATACCCCTTCACGTACTCCATATCGCAGTCTCCGCCCATACCCCGCGCAACGCCGCGGACGATCGCTTCGATACGTCCGGGCATCTTTTCCTGTGTCACGGGGTCCACCGTCCTCACGGTTCCTTCGAGGACGACCTCGTCCGCGATGACGTTGTACCTGTCTCCCCCCTTGATGACTCCGATGCTCACCACCGCCGCATCGAGCGGGCTCACGTTCCGGGAAACGACCGTCTGCAGAGCGGAAATAAGCTGTGCGGCAATTGCGATGGCATCCACACCGTTCTCCGGCTCCGAACCGTGCGCTCCTTTCCCGCGGACGGTCAGGAAGAGACGGTCGGACGCTCCCATAAGCGCCCCGGGGCGTGTTCCCACAGTGCCGGTAACAAGCGACGGCCAGACATGCATCCCGAAAATCGCATCGACATCGGGATTCCGCAAAGCCCCTTGCTGGATCATGGCGGGAGCGCCGCCAACCGGGTTTGCTTCTTCGGCAGGCTGGAAAAGAAATTTCACCGTCCCGGGAAGCTCCTTTTTCATTTCGGAGAGAACAAGCGCGGCGCCCAGAAGCATTGCGGTGTGTGCGTCATGTCCGCATGCATGCATGACCCCTTTAACTTCGGATGCCCACGAAAGACCTGTCTTCTCCTCCATGGGCAGAGCGTCCATATCCGCCCTGAGGGCGACGCACGCGCCGGGAACGTCGCCCTGAAGCACTCCGACAACCCCGTTGCCTCCCACCCCTGGACGCACTTCAACCCCGGCTTCTTCAAGAACGCTCTTTACGAGAGCGGCGGTTTCACGTTCTTCATTGCTCAGCTCGGGCCTTCTATGCATACGCCTGCGAAGCTCCAGCATCTTCTCTTCGTATTTATTCGTCAACGAACGTACTCTCTCGTTCAATGGCCTTCCCTCCCGAAACACAAATTTTGCTAAGAAAGCTGCCTTCGGCAGAATGAGACGCAGTGAATACAACACTGTAGATCGCATTCAAGAGTGCGTTCCATTAATTTCGGATGCGAAGGCGAACATAAAAGAGAAACTTATGTGATAAGGTAACACATGCACCGCATATTTTCAACGCTGCAGGCTCTACAGAACGAGGATACAGAAAAAGACCCCGTATAACCCGAGGGTTTCTACGGGGTCTTGTATTCAGTTGGCGCCGTTGCGCCGAAGGACTTCCTGCCACGTGACGAAAGAGTGGTAGTACTCCATATCTCCGTCGTCAAGACCGCGAGTAATCTCCGTAATATGCGTATGTTTCGCCCCGATTTGCTCCAGGACATAATCCACTGCGACCTGCGGCTTGCTTTCTTCGCCGCACGTGTAGATGTCGAGCGCCATATAGCCGACCTCCGGCCATGTATGAATAGAAAGATGCGATTCGCTGATGACGACGACACCGCTCACTCCGTCAGGAGGAAAGCGATGAAAGGAGACCGACCAGACCTGTGTGTTCGCACGCTTCGCAGCTTCGACAAGTATCTCCTGCAACCTGTCCACCTGAGAAATAATCGGCCCGCACCCTGATGCCTCCACAATGAAATGGAACCCTTTCGGCGACATAATTTTCCTCCTCTTTCAGAGTGGTATGTAAATCAAAGGGAAGAAAAAAGGCCGTCCGATCTCACCGGACGGCCTGATCTTGCGTTAATGGTGGAGCTAAGGGGATTCGAACCCCTGACCTCTTGAATGCCATTCAAGCGCTCTCCCAACTGAGCTATAGCCCCATATGCGCAAACGGGAGTATTATAAGGAGCCCCGTCCGATATGTCAACAGTCTATTTGAAAGAAAGAAGATTTCCTTTTTTTCCTATTTCCTCCAGCAACGTTCGAAACGCCTTTTCAAAAGCGGCAAGCCCCTCCGTCAAAAGGACATCCGTCACCGATGACAAGTCGATACCCAGAGATTGCAGGCGTTCGCTTCGTCTCTTTCCTCCTTCTCTGTCCGCGGTCACGGTCAGCGCGGCCTTCCCCTGCGAGAGAAACGCCTCGAAAGTCGCGGGCGGCAGCGTGTTCACGGTATGAGGACCGATGAGAGAATCGACGTAGAGCGTCGGGGAATACGTCGGATTTTTCGTCCCCGTGCTTGCCCAGAGCGGACGCTGCAAAGATGCGCCCTTTGCGGCAAGCGCTCGCCAGCGGTTAGAAGCCGTAATCTCCTCGAAATCGGCGTAGGCTGCCCTTGCGTTGTCGACGGCGGTTGTTCCCGCAAGGTCTTTTCCTTCCGTATTCTCAAGGAGCTTGTCCACTGCGGTATCGATGCGGCTGACGAAGAGGGATGCGACAGAGGCGATCCCGGAGACCGGCAGGCCTGCGGACACTCTGTCCTCGAGCCCCGAAATCCATGCCTCCGCAACTTGCCTGTACTGCTCACGCGAAAAAATGAGCGTGGCGTTGACGTTAAGCCCTCGCGCTATACATCTGCGAATAGCGTTCATACCGGCGGCAGTGGCCGGTATCTTGATCATTACGTTTTTCCTGTCCACCTGAACGAAAAGACTCAGCGCCTCTTCGACGGTTCCTTCTTCGTCGTGGCAGAGAAGGGGGCTGACTTCAAGACTCACAAAACCGTCGCTTCCCTCGCTGGATTCGTAAAGAGCACCGAAGCGGTCGGCTCCCTCCCGAACATCCGCAACCGTAAGCGTGGAATAGATCTGCTCCGCAGTCATACCTCCGGCGACCATCTCTCGTATATCGCCGTCGTAATCCGAAGTCTTGGCGATTGCGTTCTCAAAAATTGATGGATTCGTGGTCACGCCGCGAACTCCAAGCTCGATCATCCTTTCAAGACCTCCTGAACGAAGCAGTTCTCTGCTCAGGAAGTCACACCACATGCTCTGTCCTAACTCCAACGCCTTATACACCGTATTCTGGCAACCCATAAAATCGTTCCTTTCGTTCGTAAAATACACAATGGAGGGAACAGAAAACCGTCCCCTCCTCCGCACACTTCATAATTTGTCGTCCGAGAAACTCCCGGTACGTACAGGAAGCTCCTTCCGGAAACCCAAGACGAACTCCCGCACCTCGGTCTCCTGAACTCCGGGAAAAAAGGCTCTCCAGCCTTTCTCCTTCACCGGAAAGAGCACCGCGACCCCGCGGGAGGAAGGAAGGAGAATGAGTTCTTCCATTTCCTCCCAGGCGAGCCTTTCTTTTCGTCCGCGTCCCCAAAAAACCGTCTCCCTTTCAAACCCCTTCTCGGAAAGAGAAACCCTCTTCTCGTAGCCGGAAATATAAATACATGCCGTGCCGATAAGAAGATAGGCAAAGACACCTGAGAGGTCGCCCCCTCCGGCAAACAGGCGACGCATTCCGTCGGCGAGAAGAAACAGACCCATACCCATGCCGGTCCATCGCATCCAGCGGGGCAAATGGGCGCCGCTTCCCCGAAGTACGTTCTCCACTATCTATCCTGCTTTCTTCTCGCCGGTCTCAATCCAAGGCACGCCGATTCCGAGCCTTGTCATCAGCAGCGCGACAAGAGGATTCAAGTAGTTCAAAAATGCGTAGGGCAAATAGGAAAGAGTCGGCACTCCCAAAACGCCGCTATTGTACGCGCCGCATGTATTCCACGGCACAAGAACCGAGGTGAGCGTTCCTGAATCTTCAAGAGATCTGGAAAGCAGTCTGGGATCGAGTTTTTTTCCGTCCTTTTCGAACTTTCCGAATGCCGGCCGGAACATACGCCCCGGCATGACGAGCGAAAGATACTGGTCGCCAAGAAACATATTGGTGAAAACACACGAGACGATGACCGAAGCAACGAGGCCGAAAACCGTCTTGACGCTCCGCATCAGGCGCGAGAGAAGCACTTCCAGAAAACCGCACGTTTCCATGATACCGCCAAGCACCAAGGCCACGAGTATAAGGGCTACGGTTTCAAGCATTCCTGTGAGCCCGCCGCGTTCAAGAAGGCCGTTGAGCATGCCCGCTACCTCCTTGACAGATTCGAACGCATCCGCGGAAAATACGGCGGCCCCTTTCAGAAGCTCGTTCACCGAGACAATGTCTCCGGCCTCGGCGACTTCCGCGATCATGGAAGGAGAGTATCCGGAGTAAAGCGCACCCATAACATCGGGAATACTTGTTCCCTGGAAAAGAGCCATTACCGCAGCCAGAAGCATACCCGCCACTATTCCGGGAATGGCGGGGACCTTCATTGCCGCGAGCACAAGCACGAGCAGCGGCGGGAGGAAGCCGTAGATGGAGATGGAAAATTCCGACGACATCATCTGCTGAATTATGGATATTCTGGAGGCGTCCATCTGTCCTCCGGAGTATCCCGTACCCATGTAGTAGGCTATTCCCGCGACGATGAGCATGGTCGGTCCCGTGGTCCACAGCATCGCCCTGATATGGCTGAAGAGATCGGAACCGGCCACTGCCGGGGCGAGGTTCGTCGTGTCGGAAAGAGGAGAAATCTTGTCGCCGAAATAGGCTCCGGAAATAACGAAGCCGGCCGTTACCGGGGCAGGAACGCCAAGACCCGCACCAATACCCATCAGCGCGATGCCGACCGTACCGCTGGTACTCCATGAACTCCCTGTCGACAAGGAGACGATGGAACAAATAAGCAGCGCCGCAAGCAGGAAATACTGGGGTGAAAGCAGGTTCAGCCCGTAATAGATAAGCGTCGGAACAACGCCGCTCTGAATCCAGGCGCCGACGAGACCGCCGACGGCAAGCAGAATGAGGACCGCCTGGAGCGCGACGGTAATGCCGTTGATCATCCCTTCTTCAACTTCACGCCACGGTTTACCGACAAAAACGGCTCCCATGACGGCGGTAAAAACCGCAGCCAGAAAGAGGGGAATATGCGCGGAGAGGCCAAGGCCGAAAACGGCGCCCGACTCAAAATGAATATCGAGCACGCCGTAACTGATGATGGCGGCATCCACCAGAAGCACGAAAAGAGCCTGTCCAAAGCTTGGTGTCCTTGCTGCTGTGTGTTCCATTGGCAATCCATCCTTTCCGAAAACGTAGGATAACGCCTTAGCGAGAAGACGCTTGCTCTTTATTATAAGAGATTATTTTCTTCTGTCCATGAGTTCGGCGCACGCCATATAATGAAAAAGCGCGGTCAGCGCCCGCGCTTTTTCATTATATGGCGGAGTGCCGCGCCGCTACCGAAGAAGTTCTTTTTCGAGGAGAGAAAGGTCCGATCGTACCGGAAAACGTTCGCGCAAGGATGCGGATTCGGATGCCATCACGCGCTCCACCATCTCCGAACGAATGGCGTCGCGGGCCTCTTCGAACGACAGAAAACGTTCGCGCACTCGTTCGAGCACTTCAAAAACGTGGTACCCGTACTTTGTTTTCAGCGGCCCCTGCACCGAGCGCGGCGACGCGGAAAAGACCGCGTCGTCCAGAGGCTCGGGGAGAGTTCCGCGCTCAAGCCATCCCATTTCTCCACCTTTTTCCGCAGTGGTGAAATCGAGACTCATCGATGCCGCGACCTTCGAAAAGTCCTCCCCCGAGAGAAGGCGGAGAAGGGCCGTTCTCGCCTGTCCCTCATCCGGAGAGAAAATATGCCGGACCCTTACTCTTTCCTGCTGGTAGTAGTTTCGACGGTTTTCTTCGTAATGGGTCCTCAGCCTTTTTTCATCGAACGAGAGCAAGGGGGCCATACTACCGACGTACGCTTCGGCAAGCGCATTGATTCTGCTCCACCTGATACGGGCGGCAACTCCTGGATCCAGATGCAATCCGCGGATAATGGCTCCCTTAGAGAACAGGAGCGCCCGCGTCACCTGTTCGAGAAATGCTTCCCTCTCCCCTGAAGTCATCTGACGAGCAAGCAGAGAAGCTGCGACCTCTCCACCGCCCGACTGCACACCCAGAAGATAGAGTATCTCGTCCACCGAGACATGCTCATCTTCGACGGTAAGGACAGGCTCCCTCTCCGCAGCGAAAACCGCCGCGAGCGGGATTACTAGTAAAAAGAAGAGAAGCGCAGGAAAAAACAGGGAGTAGTTCCTCCGTATCTCACTCCGCATCAAAGCATCCCCGCCTTTCCGTTCCCGGACGGTCGCCCCGGATAGGGAACAGGAATATACTGTACCGAAGGTCTCTCCGTAATCGATTGATGGTACAGGCCCATTATATTGCAGAAGGAGTCGTAATCGTTCAAAACCACAGGGAGGCCGAGCGAGGCGGCTTCGTCCACTCCGATCGGGTAATCGTGGGTCCACCGCCCTTCCGTGAGCGTCGCTGCGAGGGTCATCCCCTTCTCCTCGCCCATCCGTTCGGCGAGCAGCTCGAAGACGAAGTCCCTGGTCTGCCGTATCGCTTTCTTTGCGATATCTGCAAGAATAAGGGTATTGTCTTCAACTTCGCTCACCGGCTTCTCCTCCACTGCTTTTAGAATCGAAGCGGCGGGGTATTGCCCTATTTGAGGATCGACAGGTCCTAGCACCGCATGGCGGTCCATGAGGATTTCATCCGCGGCAAGCGCGATCAAAGTACCCCCCGACATGGCATAATGCGGCACGATGACCGTCACCTTGGCAGGATGATTCTTCAAGGCGCGCGCGATCTGTTCCGCGGCGAGCAGAAGACCTCCCGGAGTGTGCACGATAAGGTCGATGGGCGTGTCGTCCGATGTAAGGCGAATAGCCCGAAGCACCTCCTCGGAGTCCTCGATGTTGATATAATTTCGCGAGAACATCCCCCAGAATCCCATGATCTCCTGCCTGTGGATCAGTGTGATTATCCGCGAACGACGTCTCTTCTCGCAATTTCTGAGTGCGGTAAATCGTCTCCATCGGAGAGACTGCTGCTTCAGATAGGGGAAGACCACGAAGAAGAGCAGAAAATAGAACCACAACGACGATCCGTCCATAACATCCTCCTTCCCGCTGCAAGCGAGCGGCGTATTCTACCGATGCACGGTCTCCCGTTCATGAACTACCAGCGAATCTCCTTCCGAATCGGAGATCAGATTGAAAGAAACCGCATCTCCCGCGACGAAAGCTTCCACATGCATTCCGCGTACAGATCCCTTCCCGAGAATATAATCGGCCAGAGGATCCTCCACGAACGTCTGGATCGTCCTCCTGAGGGGCCGGGCGCCGAATTTCGGCTGATAGCCTTTCTCCCGGACGAGGTTCTTCACATCGTCGCCCACGGTCAGCTCCACTCCCTGAGATTCGAGCCTGGCGCGGACATCTTCGAACATGATATCCACTATGGAACTGACGCTCTCGCGTCCCAAAGGACGAAATACGATGGTCTCGTCGACCCTGTTGAGGAACTCGGGGCGAAAAAGGCGATTCACCTCGTCCAGAATCGAGGTTTTCAAACGATCCCAGTCAAACGGATCATCGCCCCCCGCCCCTGTAAAGCCAAGCGGAGTTCCTTTCGCAGCGTTCCTGGCTCCAACGTTGCTGGTCATCAATATCACGGTGTTTCGAAAATCCACTGTTCGACCGTGTCCGTCGGTAAGGCGTCCGTCTTCGAGTATCTGGAGAAGCAGATTGAAGATGTCGGGGTGCGCTTTCTCTATTTCGTCGAAGAGAACCACGGAATAGGGACGTCTGCGTACCGCCTCGGTGAGCTTCCCTCCCTCCTCGTAACCTACATATCCGGGAGGCGCTCCAATAAGCTTCGAGACTTCATGTTTTTCCATGAATTCACTCATATCGAGACGGATCATCGAATCGTCGGTACCGAAGAGGAATGACGCAAGCCTTCGCGCCAGTTCGGTTTTTCCCACACCCGTCGGTCCAAGGAGCAAAAAGCTTCCGATCGGACGCTTCGGATCCTTCAAGCCGCTTCTCGCCCGCCTGATTGCTTTCGCTACCGAGGCCACAGCCTCGCTTTGACCGACGAGTCTTTTTTCGATCTCGCGTTCCATTCCCAGAAGACGAAGCGATTCTTCCCCCGTGATCTGGAATACGGGGATACCGGTCCACTCGGCAACCACGTCGGCGATATCCTCTCCCGTAATCACCGGCTCGGAGTCGTTTCTTCCGGAACGCCACAGCTTCCGTTCCTCCTCCAGTTCTTCGAAGAGAAGGCGTTCGGCGTCGCGAAGTTCCGCAGCTCGTTCGAACTCCTGTCCATCAACGGCCGCCTCCTTTTCCTTTCGTATCTCCTCTAGCCGGTGTTCGATTTCCTTCAGCTCCTCGGGCGGTTCCATCGTCTTTATCCTCGCCCTTGCCGCCGCCTCGTCGATGAGGTCGATCCCCTTGTCCGGAAGGCGTCTGTCCATGATGTAGCGGGCGGAGAGACGGGCAGCCGCCTCAAGGGCATCGTCCTGAATCCTCGCTCTATGGTGCGATTCATACCTGCCTCTGAGCCCCTCCAGAATACGGATCGAATCATCCACCGACGGTTCCTGAACATACACCGGCTGGAAACGACGCTCCAGCGCGGCGTCCTTCTCGATATGTTTGCGATATTCCTCGAGCGTAGTGGCTCCGATGACCTGGAACTCGCCCCTTGAAAGGCTTGGCTTCAGAATGTTCGCGGCATCGACGGCTCCTTCCGCTCCTCCGGCGCCGACGATCGTATGAATCTCGTCGATAAAAAGAATCACATCGCGGCCTTCGGTGAGTTCCTTTACGAGTTTGCGCATACGCTCCTCGAACTCTCCTCTGTATTTGGTTCCGGCAACGAGGTTCCCCATATTGAGCTGCATCACTTTCTTGTCTTTTAAAAGCTCGGGGATATCTCCCTCCATGATCTTCTGAGCAAGGCCCTCCACGATGGCGGTCTTTCCCACACCGGGTTCGCCGATGAGCACCGGATTGTTCTTCGTTCTTCTGGAGAGTATTTGGATTATTCTACGTATTTCCTTGCTCCGCCCTATGACGGGATCCAGCTCCCCGTTGCGGCTTCTTTCGCTCAGATCAAGAGCCAGTTGATCCAGAGTAGGAGTCTTCGAACGTCCGTTCTTGCGGCGACTGTCCGCTGAGGCTTCGGCTCCCTTACCGGAGCCGTTCTCTCCTCCAAGAAATCGCATGATCTCTTTCGCAAGAAGCGCATGATCTATGCCAAGGCCGATGAGAACCCGGGCGGCCGCGCTCTCCCCCTCCGCGAGAATACCAAGAAGGATATGCTCGGTTCCGACGTAGTTCACTCCCATATTTCGGGCTTCCCGAACCGAAAGGTCGAAAACTCTCTTCGCTCTGGGACTCAAAGGAAGATCAACCGGTTTTAAAATCGGATGAGATTTTCCTACCGTGCTTTCAATACGAGAGCGCAGCTCGGCAAGGTCGACACCGAGGGCTTCCAGAGTCTGAACCGCCGCCCCTTCGCCTTCCGAGATAACCGCAAGAAGCACATGTTCCGTGCCGACCACGTCGTGTCCGAGGCGAAGCGCTTCTCTATGCGCAAGCTGAACAACTTTTCTGCCCCGTTCCGTGAAAAAATGCCACATTTTAAACCATCCTTTGCATTGCCCCGAAGGGCGGTACTCATCCTGGAATCAGGCCAAGGCAAGACTGCGAAGCATCCGCTTCAGCAGTTCCGCGGCCAGAGCCCCTCTTTTGTACGGAGAAATGTCGAATTCACTGCTCCCCAGCTCGTCCGTATGGCGTAATGCCACTTCAATCAGCAGGCGTTCTCTCGAATCGATCATACCGCGTTCCTGGAGCGAAGCCAGAATGCGGCGGGCCTCCTGCTCGGTGATGGAATCACCCACAATCTCGTCGATATGATTGACCCTCTCCTCGGGTATATCGTAGCATATCCTGACTATCCGGATATATCCGTGGCCGCCTCTTTGACTCTCGACAATGTACCCCCGCTCGGGAGTGAAACGACTCCGAAGAACGTAATTGATCTGGCTCGGAACGCATCCGAAAATCTCAGCCAGCTCTTTTCTCCGAAGGGATACCGTCTGTTCGTCCATTTCGGAAAAAAGATTGTTGATGTAGTTTTCGATGACCCGTGTCAGACTCGCCATAGTATTCCCCTCCAAACCGCAAATACGTCCGTTGTACAAAGAAACCCTGCGTCTGCCGACGCAGTCGGGCTGCAAAAGCTTTCTTCGAATATTGAAAGCGCTTTGCGAACTCTCAAACACTTTTTCCGACGCTTTCTCCAAGACTCGCAAATACCAATACATCCTCCGTATTCGCAAAGAAGGCTTCGCGAATACGGAGATATCGCTGCATGAACTCATTTTACGATATTGGTCAGTATTAGTCAACGAGAGGAAGCGTTTCTCTTGTTCAGGATTTCGCGTGTTTTCCGAAGCGGCTTTCCTTTCCTTCCATAAGGCGTTTGATATTCTCCTTGTGACGAAGGGTCGCAAGCGCGGCAAGCGCGCACAGGACGAGAATATAGGGAAGATGGAACGAGAGAAGGAGAGCGAAAAGAGGAAGACACCAGAGAGATACGAGCGAAGCGAGCGAGACGTATCCTTTTGCTTTCAATACGGCAAGCCAGACAAGACCTCCGGCGGGAGCGATTAGAAACGAGAGCCAGGGATGAAGGAAAAACGCGACGCCGTAGGTTGTCGCAACCCCCTTCCCTCCGCGAAAGGAGAGCCATACAGGGTAGTTATGCCCGACGACACCGGCAAACCCTGTCAAAGAGATCACCCACGGATCTGAAATCCCCCATTGCATCGCACAGAGCATCGGAACGGCGCCCTTCAGCATATCCACTACGGCGACCGCTTTCGCCCAGTTCTTCCCGAGCAGTCTACCGACATTCGTCGCTCCGGTTCCTCCCGATCCGACAGTACGAATATCCACTCCTTTCACCCACAACGCGGCAAGATACCCCGACGGGAACGAACCAGCGAGATACCCCAGCAGTATCCACACCATATACGTCATTTTCTTCGAACTCTCCTTTCTATAAACGCATCAACAACCAATACTCCCCTACGGTTCACGAAGACGGGGTTCACGTCGAGACGCGATATGTCCTGTTCACAGTAGGCAAGGCGGGAAAAAGCGGCAAGCGCCTCCGAAAAGGCTTCGATATCGAGCGCGTCTCTCCGCCATCCTTCCAGCAGAAGCGGGTATCCTCTGGATTCCCGAATCATACGCAGCGCTTCTTCCTTCCGAAAAGGGGCAGCCCTGAGAACCCCGTCCGGGAGAATTTCCCCGTAGATACCGCTGATGCTGGCTTCAACCACGGGGCCGAAACGGAGATCCTTCCTGTACTCCATACGCCACTCGGCTCCTCCCCTCACCATCTCCTGGACGAGCACACCCCGAATGCGGGCGGAGGGGTCGGCGATACGGGCTTTCTCCAACGTTCTTCCGTAAGCATTCTTAAGTTCCTCTTCGTTCTGGACGTCAAGGGCAATGACACGCGCCTCCGTCTTGCGTAAAATCGAGGGCGACATCACTTTGAGGGCAACAGGGTAGCCTATTGATTCGGCGGCTGTCAAGGCTTCAGCGAGAGAATGGCAAAGAGCTTCCCGCGCGACTGGAATACCGTATGCCCGCAGCAGAACTTTGGCATCGTACTCGGTCGGGCGCGGATGAAGAGGGCACTTCGGAGGAAGGGTTCCGGAGAGGGGATTCGGCCGGAACGCGGGTTCCCGTTCGAATACGAGACGCAGAGCCTCGAAGCACCGACGAAATCCGGGAATATAAGGAACGTTTGCGGAGAATGCAAGCTCTTCGACCGGAGAATTTTCTTCAAGAGAGGTGAAAAAGATCGCACGTTGTCGATCTTCATTAGTTCGTTTCAGTTTAAGGACAGAAGCGACGGAGTCTGTCTCGGTGAGAATTTCAAGAGAAAGCGGAGCCTCGTCCGTTCTTTCCGCAGGAACAAAACCAGTATGCTCCGCCTCTTTTCTCAAGAGTAGTGAAAGTTCCTCGCGGGCCCTGCGATGAGAGTACACTTTCCCGCAGGTAAGATTCATACCGCCGCCGGAGAGGAATGCGACCGCGCCGTCGACGATTTCGGCGATCGTACTCAGAAGTACTACTCCGTACTGATTCAGCGCTGCCGCCTCTTCACGGATACTCGTCTCCGAACGGCGGAGCAGAAGAAGGCAGGTTCTTTTTCCCTTTTCGGCTGCATGCGCCGCGAAATCGAGAAAGACCCGTCCTTCCAGAAGGCGTTCGAGAATGAAGACGTAGAATTCTGCTTCGTCGTCCTTTTGAAGAATCGAATCGGCCGCCTCAAGAGGGGAGTAATCGATCCTGCGTCCGAAAGAGAGGGCATACCGTACAGGAACGTTTCTTCGCCGAAAAGCGGCAAGCGTATGTACAAGCAGATCTCCGCCATCTGCGAGCAAAACCGTATTCCCGCGGGCGGCGTCATGCGCAGCGGGGGTGACGATCCCTTCGCTTCCCGGCCCGAGAATACGAATACCGTTCTCTTTAGCCTTGGAACGAAGAGAAGGAGCGAGCGCCCGAGGCCATCGGCCTCCAAGAACAAGATATGAAACAGGGAGCGATAGGCTCATTTCAAGCAGAGGTCGGTCGTCAACGCTCTTTCCGCAGAAGAAAAGAGTATCCGGTACGGAGAGAGGCGCCGACGGAATAAGCCTGGTCATGGAGATATCCGTGAACAGACTCGTGACTCTGAAAACAGCGGGATCGTCTCCAGTGAACGCGACTGAACCGATCCCCGGCATCCAGGCATTTTTTCCCATGACACTCGTCCTTTCCGGCACATAAAAAATAACGGGGGGGAGCATACCGCTCCTCCCCATCCGAAAAAGCGGTGGAAAGTGCGATGCGGCCTAAACGATACCCTTGATTCTGTCCGAACCTCTTTTTATATTGAGTTCGACGAGATCCTTATTCTGGAGCACATCCCATTTGAGATTGAGCACAAGCAGGAAGAGCGCGGAATACCCGTCGACCCTCCACGACTGCGCTTCTCTTTCAAATGCCTTGTACACCGTCGCTATCTGTTCTCTGCCCTTTTCCTCCTTTTCCAGGGAAGCGATAAAACGCTGGAATTCGTCGGGAGAATCCATCTCGGCAGCGCGAAGGATGTCCCAAAGATACGAGAGGCTGGTCTCCAAATACTCCGTATCGGGCCTGAACACGGGGAAACCAACACCGGAAGCGATTTCCGCCCACCTTCTCGGGATCTCCTCGTGCTCCTGGAAATACTGTCGCAGCGCCCCTCTGTCGAAGACTCTGCGGGGTGATGGAGGCGATTCGACCGGAACGACAGGGGCGGTAACCGGCATGGCCGACTCACGGGCAGACTCCCAAAGAGAAAAATAGCCCTCATCAGCCTCTTCAAGAAGCGCCCCGACTCGAAAAAGCTTTCTCTGTATCTTCTTTTTCGTCGTCGCATCCGTAGGAAGCATCACTTTAGGCGTATTGGCGGCCCAGACTTCCTGAAGTACGGTCCGGATTTCAAGAGAAAAAGGAAGATCCTTGTATTTGCTCCATTCGCGCATCATCGCCCGCGCCCTGCTCAGAGAGAGCGTGTAATACACCGCAGGATACCCGAAGCGATCCGGATCTTCAAGGCTTGCGGAAGTCATGGAACGCGCCATGTCCACGAGAAACTCCTGCTGTACTATGCGTTCTACTTTCTCCACATCTTCGGGGAAATGAACAAGTATTTTCACTGTGCAGAGGTCGGCGATCTCCGAAAGAGAAGAAGGCGCTCCCTCCGCAAGGGCCTCGAAGGTTCGAAGAAAGCCCTCCGGGGATTTCGCCTCTCCGGAAACGCTGTACAGTTGAATGCCATCCTGCTCCACCAGATTTTCCAGAAGATTGCAGGTCCTATCGGCAAACTCGCGGTAAAGAGAGTACTGCTTCATGTACTTCTTTCCCAATTCGTCAGCTTTCGTTGCATTCATCCATCAATCACCGCCCATAAAATTAAAAAGTACTTCGAATCTGCACGACTTCCCGCTCTGTTTAAGAAGGCAGATGTAGAGGCGCAATAAAGACCCGCAGCATACAGTCCACAGGCAAGTATATAGTAAGTCATCACTATTGAAAAGCCCTTCGCAAAGATCAAAGTGAAGAGGAGCATTCTCCTTACTTTTTTCCCGCGCTCTTCGGCGCCTCCAAAGAACGGACGAGTCTCAATACTTCTCCGGACGCCCTGGCCTCGGCGGCATCGAAATAGTGTGCCGAAAGCCCGTTTTCATTCCGAACGCGCAAGGCATGGCCAAGCAACGCGAGGTACAGCGCATTTTCGTTATCGTTTTCCTTCGGAGAAGGCGGCTGTTGATCCTGCATCAGAATATAACTCAATACGAGATTCAGATAGACGTCACGATCAACAGGATTGATGCGCAAAGCCTCGAATAAGTATTCCTTCCCCGCTACGACTCGTGAAGGAACTCCGCTGTGAACTCCAGGGAGAAGGATGATCGCTTCAGCGCGCGGCGAAAGCGGCACATCGCGGGGATCAGGAGAAGGGATTTCCTTCCAGCGCGCGCTTTCGAACGGCATAGAGAGAAACGCCGGAGGTTCCAAAGTTGTCTTTTGCACTTTCCGAGAAAGAAGCAGCCGCCTCCAATACGCTGTAAAAGCCGCCGGATAGTTTCCCAACCCGATATTGGCGAATCCGAGATTGGAAAGCGCTTCGGGAGACTGCTGAATCCGCAGGGCCTCCGAGGCTTTTTCCGCTGCCTTGGAATACTCTCTGGAGAGGTTCATCGAGCGGCTGGCCGCAAGCGCCTTCTCCTCGTTTCGCCTCAGAGCGGCCGGTACGGCCCCCCGAAGTTCAGGCGTCTTGGGGCTTTTCTGCCGCGGAGACGTCTTCGGAGCGGGAGGCGTAGCTCTGACGATACGCCCGTTCCGAGGTTCGTGCATTGGCTCCGATTTTTGCACCAACGATTCCCTCTTTGCAATCGCCGGCGTTTTTTGTACGAGGAGCGCGGCTTCTTTCCCTATCTTTGTTGAAGGAGTTGGCGTTAGGGATGCCGTCGGCGTGGGCTCCGAAGAAACAGGAGGCATTTCCGCTGAAGGCGGAGTTTCCTTGAGCGGCGCAGGATACTCTTCGCTCTCGGAAGGCGTCGGAGATGGCGCGAATGCCGCTTCGGGCAGCAGCGGGCCGCTCCCCGCAGACCCTGCCGTAGTTTTTTCCGCGGGGGTGGGCTCTCCGTGTTCTGGATCTTTAGGCAGGGAAGCAAGCCTCTTCCCGGCGGCGTCTTCGGAAGCAACGCTAATTTCCGTGTGTACAGGGACGCTATCCGGCGTGCCTGCCGTTTCGACATCCCCCGATTCGCTCCGCTCTGCGGAGAGTTCCTCACCGGCCCGAGCTTCTGCGTGAGACGGCGTCGTTTGCGGTATGGCAAGGATGGTTTCAAGGGCGGACAGAGCGGCGACTGTTTTCTCGGAGGTACGCTCAAAAGCACGAAGTTTCGCATACGCGCTTCGCGCTCCGTCGATATCTCCCTTTCCTACCCTCGATTCAAGAAGCCCCAGCAGAGCATTCTCTTCGTTCGGAGTAAGATCAAGGGCTCGAAGGAAATGCGCCTCGGCGTCCTCGTATTCCCCGGCAACCAAGGAAGCAGCTCCAAGAAGCACTTGCTCCCCGGCCAACTCGGCTCGCCGGCTTCTTTCTTCTTCCCTGACGATCATCTCTTCTCCTGCTCGTTTTACAGCAGATTCGAACTCAGCCCTGGACGGCTCGATCTCCATTGCTTTGCGATAGGCGTCGACAGCCTCTGCAAAGTCCTCCCTTGCTTCGTAAACCTCTCCGAGGTGGAAGTATACTTCTGCATTGTCAGGGTTGAACCGTATGCTCTCCTGGTAGTTCCGGAGCGCATTGTCAAGAGAGCCCATTCTGAAAAAAAGAGTCCCTAAACGGTCGAATACATCGGCTTTCTCCTGGTCGGCGGCAGCAACCTGGAGGCAGCTGATCCATGCATCGACAGCCTCCCCTTTTCTGTCCATCGCTTCAAGCGCGAGCGCTTTCCCTCTGAAAGGCTCTATGCGGAGAGGCTCTTTTTCAGACGCTTTGTCGTAATAGGTCACCGCCTTGTCGTATTCTTTCAACTCGTACGCTTGTTCCGCTTTCTTCAGTACCGCATCGAAAGGTTCGGCAGCGTAGTAAAGAAGGCCTCCCAGCATCAAAAACGCGGTCAAAAAAAGAACGGGCGCCGCCTTGCTCTTTTTCACGCTCCCCTCCTCGTCCGCAACACGCGCCTTTTCGGGAACGGAAGACGACACGGGGATCGGGTAAAGGGGTTCCGAAGGGATTGTGAAAGTGGAAACGCGCAGTACGTGCTCGCCGTTCTCCTCTAAGTCGTTCAGCTCGTCAAGTGGAGATTTTTCCGAGACGAAGCCCGGGTCGGGCTCCTCCCGAAAAAGCCGAGGGGAAGTCCCATTTTTAGGGAATGCATCCTGATCGGCGGTAGACGCGCGGACGTCTCCCGACGCAAACAACGTATCGAAGTCGTTGAACACAGGCTCTCCGGATTCCGGCATTCTCTGCTTCGCGCGTTCTCCTTGAGATACCGGTGCTTGATCATGATGCAAAGGAGTCTCCGGTGTGACAGGAAGAGAACGCGGTTCGTTCCGTACAACAGGCAAATCCATTTCCGGAGAAAATCTTTCGAGCGGTTCAAGCGATTGCGGCGCAGAAAACAGCGGCTCATTCGCTGTGGAAGCAACGCTGCCCGCTCCTGTTTTCTCCGGCAGGACAACAGGAAGACCGAGAAGCTCCGCCTGAGACGCGCCGATCTGTATATCGTGAGGATCATCCTGTTTCGAAGGAGGATTGCTCTCCTCCCTCAACCAGCTCTCCCAATCCATGGTCATAACTACTCACCCCTTGACGTACTGCCATCTAAAGAAGTGTACCAAAAGAAAAGCACTTGAAGCAATGGAGAAGGCAAAACTTTTCTTCTCTCTTCGCGAATGCGCTGGATGAAACGCACACGAAAAAGCCCTCTTCCCGTTCAGGAAGAGGGCTTTATATTTCATGGTGCGGAGGGGGAGACTCGAACTCCCACAGCCTTGCAGCCACAAGGTCCTTAGCCTTGCGCGTCTACCTGTTCCGCCACCCCCGCGCAACGTCGGATATTATAAGCGGGCTCTTTTGCAATGTCAAGAGAGGAAAACTAAAATTCTCTTCTCTCTTTGATGCGCGCAGATTTGCCGCTTCTGTCGCGCAGATAGTACAGTTTCGCGCGGCGAACCTTTCCGAGGCGTTTGACTTCGATCTGGCTTATCGAAGGACAATGCAGCGGGAAGATTCTCTCCACCCCCACGCCGCTCGAAATTTTGCGTACAGTGAACGTCTCGCTCAAACCGCCGTGTTTTCTTGCGATGACAACGCCTTCGAACACCTGAATACGCTCTCTTGACCCTTCCTTGACCTTCACATGCACCCGGACGGTGTCTCCCGAGCGAAAATCCGGCACATCGTTATTCAAAAACTTCTTCTCAATAAGATTTAAAACGTTCATTTCAATGAACCCTCCTTGAGCTTTCAAAAAACTCGTTATTCTTTTCAACCTCTCAAGCAGCCATCCGGCGATCAGGCGATAATCCGGAATCCGTTCAGGATCATCCCTGCGCATGGAAGCGTTCTTTCCGACGCAGCAGTTAGCCGGACACGTTATCGCCAGCCGAAAAAACGATCCAGAACCGCCCCCGCAGCCGTCCTTACGGAAAGATGGTTGTACTCTCCGTCCCCCCCGGAGAGAGGCTCCAGTACCATTGAGCACTCGGCCAGTAATTCTTCATGAAGCCCGGATCCCGTTCCAAAAATCAGAAGGAGCGGCTTCTTCTCACGGAGCATTCGTCTTTTCGCCTCGATCCAGTGGAACGCTCCCGAGCGTTTTCTGGCGGTAGTCCCGACTAAGAGAGGAGGTTCTTTCTCCCTCTTCTCGATCCACTCCACACAGCGTGCAATGGAAGCAAAGAGCTTCAGAAGACGGAACGCATCCGCTCGTTCGGGATTAACTTTCGCCCCGCCCCCCTCCGTCCAGTGCCGAACCATGGTCTTTACCAGTTCGCGCTGGCTCGCCAGCGGCGTCGTCACCAGAAAGCGATCAACGCCATAGGTTTTGCAGGAGCGGGAGATATCCGATAGATCAAGACCGGTCACCGCCGCAGTACTCTTCTCCCCTCTTCTGTCGAGAACAGGGAAGTGGACAAGCGCGACGTAGACTCCCTTGAGAAGATAGGGACGGATATTCGCTCTGGCGATAAGATCGGGGCGCCGCGAAAGCGTACGTTCGACCGCCGCGTTCCTTCGCCAGCTCTCTATGGCTGCGGCGTCGCCGGAGAGGAGTTCTTCCGGGGCCTTCACATCAGCCCACTCCGCCGGACGAGTATAATGGGGGTGATCCAGCATCCCTCTGAAGAACGAGTCCTCTACGACCGCCGTCTCCTTCCCCACAACACCGGGAACGAGACGGGCCATTGCATCGATGATCGCCATGGCGGGGATTTCCCCTCCGGTAAGGACAAAATCCCCCATCGAGATTTCCCTGTCGACGAACCGCGAGACGAATCGCTCATCCAGTCCTTCGTAGTGACCGCAGAAAAGGATCACATGCTCCTGCGCCGCAAGCGTCTCGACAATCTCCTGAGAAAAGAGGTCCCCCTGCGGCGATGGGTAGACTACGTACCCCTGCTTTCCGGAGGATTCTCGTAGCGTGTAAAGAGCTTTTTCCAAAACCTCCGGGAGGAGCACCATACCGCCGCCCCCGCCGAATGCGTAATCGTCGATCTGACGATAGTTTCCCAAGCCGAAGCTTCTGAGATCCAGCACATCCACACGGAGCAAGCCGTTTTTTACGCCTCTGCCGATCATACTGGTCGACAGAAAGTTCTCGAAGAACTCCGGGAAAGCTGTAACAATCGTTACATGCACTACTCCCACAGCCCCTCGATAAGGAGTATCCGTATCTCTCGTTTTTCAAGGTTCACTTCGCCGATAAACTGCTTTACGGCCGGAATAAAATGATCTTTGCCATTTTCGTCGCGAATGACGTACAGGTCGTTCTCACCGCCGGGCGCCACATCCGTCAAAGTCCCCAGGAAGGCGCCGTCTTCGTGCCGAACAGCCGTAAGCCCCTTCAGATCATCTATCCAGAATTCCCCCTCCCCGAGCGCATACCTCTCTTCGGGAAGGATCTCGATGAATGTTCCGATAAACGGCTCCGTCTCCTCGATACGACGAATCTCCTCCGTCTGAATCACAAGAATTCCTTTGTGTTCGGTGTATCGGGCAGAAAGAATCGAAAGTTCACGAAGGAGCTGTCCATCGGCGTTGTACAGCGACATCTTTTCCATAGAAAGGAATCTCTCCGGAAAATCGGTCAGAGGGACTACTTTCAACGATCCTCGCAGCCCGTGCGTACCTATGACTCGTCCTACGCGAACCCTATTCATCCTCGACGATATCCACGTCAACCCTGTCGTTGACCTTGACGGCGGCGGCTTTGGCAACCAGGCGAATCGCGTTGATCGTCGCGCCGCGTTTCCCGATGACCCTTCCGACATCCTCCGGAGCGACGCGAATGGTGATCGCGGATACGCCCCTTTCATCCGTCCGCTCGGTAACATGCACCTCGTCAGGTTGTGTCACGAGCCGCCGGACAACGAAATCGACAAGCTCCCGATAGTCGGGCATGACTACTCGGCCTGCTTCTTACCTGCTTCGAACTTCTCCCAGACCCCGGACTTTCTCAAAATACTTCTGGCAGTGTCGGAAGCCGTCGCTCCAACCTTAAGCCAGTGCATCGCCCGCTCTTCATCGACCTTGATCGAAGAGGGATCCGTCATTGGGTCATATGTCCCCAGAAGCTCGATGAAACGACCGTCTCTGGGCGAACGGGAGTCCGCCACCACCAACCGATAAAAGGGAGCCTTTTTCCGTCCATGACGGGCAAGGCGAATACGTACCGCCATTTACCATACACCTCCTGAAATTGTTCCGGAACACATCGTTTTCTTCCGCGCTTCATCCGGGGTGTCCCGTGACCCGATCGCTCTATTTGAAACGAAAACCGCCGCCGCCTCCGAGGAGGCCTTTGGGTAGTTTGAAGCCCTTTCCTTGTTTTCCAAACTGCTTCCATAACTTTCGCATCTGCTCGTACTGGGCCAGAAGCTGATTGACCATCTGAACGGACGTCCCGGATCCAACGGCGATCCGCCGCCTGCGGCTCCCCTTGATTATGGAAGGGTCCCTGCGCTCCGCCGGAGTCATCGACTGAATGATCGCCTTGGAGCGCTTCAACCTCCCGGAATCGACTTCGTCCTGGGAAACGCCTTTCAGCTTGCTGAATCCGGGGATCATCTCCAGTACCTTGTTCAACGGGCCCATCTTCTCAAGCTGTTCAAACTGAACGAGCAGCTCTTCGAGCGTAAATTTCTTTTTCAGCGTCTCGGCCATCCGCTCCGCGCCCCCGGAGTCGGCCATTTCCTGAATCTTTTCGGCCAGGCCGATTACGTCGCCCATACCCAGGATTCTCTGAGCCATCCGCTTCGCATCGAAAACTTCAAGCGCATCCGTTGCTTCGCCCACGCCCGCCAGTTTCACCGGAACGCCGGTTACCTTGCGTATTGCCAGCGCCGCGCCTCCTCTGGCGTCTCCGTCGAGTTTTGACAGAATAACGCCCGTCAGCTCCAGTTTCTCATGGAAGGAGGAAGCAACTTTGACCGCCTCCTGGCCGGTCATGGCGTCCACGACGAGCAGTATCTCCGTAGGGGGAGCGACCTTCTTCATGGCCACAAGCTCCTCCATCAACTCCTCGTCGGCGTGAAGACGTCCTGCGGTATCGAGAAGCACTACGTCGTTCAGGTGATCCCCGGCGTAGGCAAGCGCGCCCTTGACCACTTTGAGCACATTCGTTTCTCCGTGTTCAGGCCCGAAGAAGGCTATCTTCGACTGCGAGGCCAGAACTCTGAGCTGCTCCACCGCCGCCGGGCGTCGAAGGTCGCAGGCGACGACAAGCGGTTTATGCGATCCTGAGAGCTTCCGTGCAATCTTCACCGTGCTGGTTGTTTTTCCACCGCCTTGCAGACCGACCATCAGGTAGATCGAAGGGGGCTTCGGCGATATGACGAGCGGAACCGGCTCTTTCCCCATCAGTTCCGCAAGCTCTTCATAGACGATGGCCGCTACATGCTGCCCTGGAGTTATTGACTCCAGCACGTCTCTTCCGACGGCCCGCGTCTTGATGGCATCGAGAAGAGATTTTACGACCTTGTAATCGACGTCCGCCTCCAGGAGCCCGCGGCGCACATCCCTCAGCGCGGTCTCAACGTCGGCCTCGGTTAGTTTTCCGCGCCCCTTGAGTTTGTCAAAAACGGCCTCAAAGCGTTCACGAAGAGCATCGAACATGTTCAGTTTTCCTCCGCTTTCTGCACCGACTTGCTCCGGCTCGGGGATACGGCGTCAACCTGTCGCCGGAGTTCGCGGATTTCTTCTTCCAGCGCTTCTTCTCTGCGATGAAAACCAAGAAGGGTTTCCAGTTCATCAAGGCGTTCCCGACTGCGGCCGATAAGGTCGGATACGGCTTGACGACTGGTTCCAAGTTTTTCGGCAGCCTCGGCAAGCGAAAAATCCTCGAATTCGTGAAGCTCCCACGCCTCTCGCTGCTTCTCTGTCAGCAACGGAGCATACAGATCGTACAAGTCGTGTATATAAACTCTTTTGGCGAGAATCTCTTCCTCTTTTGTCGTACGCATCCCGCAGCCTCCCTTGGAACTGTGGAATTATAGCCTGCCGAGAAAGACCTGTCAAGCGTTTTTACTTTACATCAAAAAATGGTATTATGAATCAAAATGAACCCGCGGGGATACCCGCTTTTCAGGAGGAGAGAATAATGACGAGTCCATTCGACAAAGCAAGGCAGGAACACCGCGACCATCTTGGGGGTACCTTGGTCAAAAAACTGGAGGAGAAAGGTTTTCATGCGGTGTACGTGCCGACAAAAGAGGAGGCTCTTCAAGAGGTCTTGAAGATCATTCCTGAGGGAGCATCGGTCGGAGTACCCGGGAGCGTCACCATCCGGGAGATCGGCGCTATGGAAAAACTCGCGGATAGAGGGTGCGAGGTCGTTCACCACTGGAATCCCTCACTCTCCTCCGAAGAACGATTGTTCACGCTTCAAAAGGAGCTGCTGGCCGACTTTTTCCTTACCAGCTCCAATGCGATCACTCTCGACGGGACGCTGGTGAACATCGACGGCAACGGGAACAGGGTAAGCGGCATGGCCTGGGGCAAGAACGTTCTTGTTTTCGTCATCGGCCTGAATAAAGTAACGAACACGCTGGACGATGCGATTGCACGGACTCGAAACCAGGCGACCCCGCCGAACGTTCTCAGGCTCAATCTTCAGACCCCCTGTGCCAAAACCGGCGTCTGCAGCGATTGCAACTCACCCGACCGGGCGTGCAAGGCGCTCCTCGTGCTGGAACGTGCAACGGGAGGGAGAACATCGCATGTCATCCTTGTAGGAGAAGACCTGGGCTTTTAAGAAAAAGCCTCTTCCTGCGGGATGTGCATTTTTTCGTCTTTTAGTGTACACTTGCCCCGTCACGTTCAGACGGGGAAGGAGGACCTTTTTATGTCCAGTCGAGGAAAGATCGCTCTCGTTATCGCGGGCGGCCAGATAGGAATGAGATTCAACGAACAGATGAATTCCTGGCAACCTACAATCACCCCTGAAGAAATGCTCGAATGGCTTCCTGAAGAGACGGCGAAAAAGATTTTCGTCGTCGACTGGAGTCATCAGCCAAGCAGCCACTACAGTATCAGAATGACCGCGGATCTGGTTCAGGTGCTTTCGAAAACGGTGGTGGACGGCGCCGATGGCATCGTCGTGACATGCGGCACCGACACTCTCGAAGAGATGGCCTATCTCGCCGATCTCTACTGGGCCTACCCTCAGCCCCTCATTTTCACCGCGTCCATTTATCCGTTCGACATCCCCGGCTCCGACGCGCAACTCAACCTTATGCAGGCGATCAGCGCTTCTATTTCCAGAGAGTGCTGGGGTTTGGGGGTACTGGCCTGCGTTCAGGAACTCCTCTTCGCCGCATCCGAGATAAGCGAAATCTCGAGCCAGAGGCGGGACGCCTTCGCGGCCCCCGGCAGAGGCCCGCTTGCGCAGTTCATCGGAGAAAAAGTGGACATACTCAGACAGCACAAACGCGCGAAGGTCCTTGAGGGGTCGATGATGCCCACCAGGGACGTCGAATTGCTCTCCGTTTCTCTCGGCGGAGGCGAAAGGCTTCTTGAAATGCTCTCCTCCGACGAAAAACGCGAACTTGACGGACTCGTCATCGCCGGCTTCGGCAACGGCCATGTACCCCCTTCATGGATTCCACGTATCAAAAAGCTACTGAAGGACGACATCCCGGTAGTGATCACTACGAGATGTCCAGAAGGGCACACGCGCGAAATCCCCTACTCTTTTGAAGGAAGCATGACGCGCCTCATGGAGATGGGTGTTATGGAGGGCGGTTCTCTACGTCCGATACAAGCGAGACTCAAGCTCGCCGCAGGACTCGGCGCCGGACTCCGTCGAGCGGATCTTCAGCAGTATCTCCTCGACAAGTAACGCGTACGCCCCGGGTGCGAACTCCCGGCTCCAAAAGCAAATGATCCGCAGTACGGAGTGGTCAAAAGCGTCAGTACATGATAGAATATTTACAGAAATACGGAGAGCCGTTCTTCGGCAGAAAAATCGACCATCGCCGAAAATTGAAAGGAGGACGAGGAGCATGAAGTACGCCGCCACCGATGAAATTATCGCGATACGTCTTTCGGAAGGGGAGGATATTGCCGATTCTCTGATACATGTCTGCAAGGCATGCGACGTCGATTCGGCAGTCATCGTCTCCGCAGCTGGAATGGTGTCTTCCGTGACGTTCGGCTGGTACAACGGCCGGGACTACAATACGGAGACAGTGCGCGAGATAATGGAGCTTACATCGCTCAGCGGGAACGTAAGCTTCCGAGGAGGCGCTCTCTATCCGCACCTTCACGGTGTTTTCAACAAACCGGATCATGCCGCGCTCTCCGGACATCTTCTTCAGGCCATCGTCTTCAACAACACCGAACTCTTCTTAAAACCTCTCGCAACTGTTCACCTCGGACGCTCTTTCGACGGTTCATTCGAAGCGCTTTCCCCGGAGAAGAGGATGTGATGCTCCGGGTTTTTCTCTGAAACCGCTTTTCATCCCCGATATGCACAGCGCCCCCGAGTACGGACGGAGGTCCTGCTTCGAGGGCGCCCTTTTTATTGCTATTTTTTCCGATCACTTCTTGAGAGAGCACTTCCTTCCTCCCGTAAGCCGTGCAAGGTCCTCTGGGGCAACGGGAAAGAACGAGTGATCCGTTCCGGCGGCCGCCCAGACTACCGGGTACAGGAAAATATCTTCGTCGAGGAAAGCCGGAGGAAGCCCGGGGTATCCTACCGGGGGAACCCCTCCTATTCTGAAGCCCGACCAGTTAAAAACGTATTCCGGGTCGGCCATTCTGACCTTCTTTGCATCCGCTTCTCTTCGAACTTTTTTCACATCCACACGATTGACCCCGGACATGAGAGCCAGCGCCGGACGATCGTCCACCAGGAGCACCAGGCTCTTCAAAATATGCTCGGGCAGCGCGCCCACCACACGCGAGGCGTCCTCCACGGTGAATATCGTTTCCTCCGAGTATATGATGGATTCCGGGAATCCCTTCTCCTTTAAAAAGCTGCGAACCTTGATCACCGGGTCCTGCATCCGCTCTTCGGAAAACGGGGCTTCCTTTTCTTCAGGCCACATCGTTCGACGTTGTTTAGTCGTCCTTGAAAGTCTTTCTTTCAAGAAGGAACTCGAGGAGCGTCTCCATCGCTTTTGTCGTCATGGTACCGTACGTAATTGAGAATGTTCTCATAAGAGCTGGTCGGAACGGTATCATAGCAAGCCCCGAGACATCGGCGCCTGCGAGGCGCGAAATAACAGCTCCCTCCGCGCCTTTCTTCACGGCTTCGACAACCGCGTTTACATGCCCGAATTTCAGATAGACATGCTTTCCCTTCCCTGTATGCGCTTTGAACGCGTCCTCCCAGATGCGGGACGTCGAGGAGCCGGTGACTCTGCCAACGAGATCCATGTTCTCCAGATCGCGCAGTGTGATACTTTCACGTTCTGCGAGAGGATGCTCCGGAGAGACAAGAAGCACCAGTTCGTCCCTGGCGAAAGGAACTGTATTGAATCCGGACGCATGCCTGCCGTGCCCTGTCACCGAAATGTCCGATTCCCTGGTAACAAGCTTTTCCACGGCTTCGCGCGAATCGGAGATGCGGACTTCCACTTCGATGTTCGGATAGAGTCTCCGGAAGTCGACGAGAATTCCCGGAAGAATATAGTCGCCGGGGATGGAGCTTGCGCTGATCCTGACAATGCCCGATACGTCGTCGGCTATATCGGAGAAGTCGCGTTTGATATCCGCAAGCTGGGAGATTGTCTTTCGAGCAAACTTATACAGGACTTCTCCCTCGACCGTGAGGTTGGAGCATTTCTGCCCTCTGGCAAATATCTTGACTCCCATCTCCCGTTCAAGTTTCGCGATGTGCTTGCTCACCGCCGGCTGAGAAATTCCGAGCGATGCTGCCGCAGCCGAGATGCTTCCTTTTTCCATAACTTCCACTAAACTTTGAAGTTCACGAAAATCCAAAGCTGATACCTCCCCAAAGACAATATATTCTTTTTCCCACTCAAACGCCCTTACACAAATATATTCTGAAAGAGAAAGAAGTTCAAGGGGGCAAAGATATTTTTCTGGAAAAGAAGTTCGGGGCTTGAACTTAGTGTAATCATGTATATAATAATATATATCCACTGAACACACGATGGAGGAGGAATCGCAATGAGCCTCGGAATGAGGATACGCACTCTGCGCAAGGCTTTGGGGTTGACCCAGCAGGGCCTTGCGGAGAGGACGCAGGTGAGCAGGATATACATACAGGCGCTGGAGAGCAATCGAAGGACGCCTTCGATGAAGCTCCTCTCGCGTCTTGCTGATTCCCTTGAGGTGGAGGTACAGGATCTGGTCAAGACGATGTCGACATCTCCTTCCGGCAGATTGCAGCTTGAAGAGATCTTTCAGGCGGCTCCCGAGACGGAGGTTTGGTACAGAAGCAAGCGACTGAAAGCCAAGGAACTGCGATTCGTTCAGAGTCTAATCGACGCGGCGATCGCGCGCTGGGAGGAAGAGGACAGCGCCGATGGGAGCGACTGACCGTTCCGCTCTCCGTATGCGCCCTCAAGCGGCGTGCCGCAGCGACGAGTTCGATTATCCGTCCCCTCCCGACTTTCTGCCCGAGTGGGCTGTCCGAGAAGGCGGCGAGTGGGCCGGGCTCGACGAGTTCTCGGTTCTTGTGAAAGCCGAGGAGCGAACCGGAAAAACACTGGAAATCGAGTATCACGATCTTCCGTTCGGGACATGGGGGGTGCACATTGTTCGCGGGCACAGAGGACTGATCCTGGTCAACAGACGTCTGCCGCCTTATTGGAGACGCTTTGCTCTTTTCCATGAACTTCATCACTTCCTGGAGCACACCGGAGGGGCGCAGCTCTGGACGCGTACGGCGACGCCGCTCTCAAGTTTCGAACATCAGGCCGACCTCTTCGCATGGGCGGCGATGCGCAAGGAATGGTCGCGATGCTGGGCGCACGCATCCCCGTGACCGACGTTATTCGTACCGCATCCTCCTGCAAACGTCTTCCCAGCATTCCGTTCTTTCTTTCCATGGAGTCTTGCCCGCGGCGATGCGTCTATTGCCATCAGGGTGAAATTACGGGAGTTTCCAGGACTCCGTCTCCCCGCTTCGTGCGGGAGGCGCTCGTTCTTCTTCGGGAACCTCGTGAAGTCTGTTTTTTCGGGGGGAGTTTCACGTGCCTCCACGAAGAACGCAGAAAGGACTATCTCGACGCCGTCCTTACCGCTCCCGAGGGAAGCCTCGTCCGTTTCTCCACCCATCCCCAGTGCATCACCCACGCCATTCTGGACAGCCTTTCACCCTATCCGGTCTCCATGATCGAACTCGGAATCTCCTCGCTCGACGACGGCGTTCTGAAGATATGCAACAGAGGGTATACGAGCGAATTGGCGCTCTCGGCAATGGCCTCTGTCCTGGAAAGCGGTTTTCAGCTCGGCGCGCAGATGATGATCGGGCTCCCGGGACAGACGGAAGACAGCTCCGTCGAAGATCTCCGCAAGATCGCAGCGCTCCGAGGTCGCAGGGAAAGGTCCTCGGTGACCCTCAGGATCTACCCCTGCCTCGTTCTTGAGAAGACGCCTCTCGCCGAACTCATGAATCGCGGCGCCTACTCCCCTCTCGCACTGGAAGAAGGCGTGCGCCGTGCGGGAAGATTGCTCTTCGAGGCAGAACGTCTTGGCTTCCCGGTGCAGCGGATCGGTCTTCATGAGACGGAAAGCCTTTCCCGAAGCGTCCTCGCGGGGCCGCATCACCCGGCGCTGGGAGAGATGGCGCGCGCAGTCGCATTTATCACCTGGCTGTTGGAGTCGTCTCCGTACGGCCCGTGGGAAATAAACAGGAGACAAATTTCGCTTCTGCGCGGACACTGCAAGTTTGGCCTGCGCTTCATGGCGGAGAGAACCGGACTCCCTCTCTCCGATATCGAGACACGCATCCGGTACGCAGCATTATAAAACGTCCTCAAGCAGAAAGAGAAAAAAGACGGCGAACGATTGACGGCGCACCGCCTTCAGAATAAACTTGAGTCTCAAGAGCATATCAGGAGTACTAAACAGTTTCGGAGGTGTCTTTCATGGATAGTTCGCAACTCCAGGCGTTGTTGCGAAGCAAAGTGGAAACCATGCCAAACAAGGCGAGAAGAGTTGTCGAATACCTCCTGGCGAACGCCAGGGAGGCGGCCTTTCTCTCGATCGGTGAAGTGGCGGAAAAGCTGAACGTCTCGAAGGCGCAGCTTGTACGTGTTTCTCGGATGGTTGGTTTCGACGGTTATGCGGCATTGAAGGAAGCCCTCCAGGACACGGTCCTCGAACAGGTGAATCCTGCGGCGCTTCTTGGACGCATTATGAAGAACAGGCAGGATCTGCCCGAGGAAATTCTGCGGCTGGAACATGCGAACCTGGACGATACGTGGAACCAGCTTCAGCCGGAAAAAATCGTTGCGTTCTGCGAAATGATGAAGGAAGCGCGCATGGTGTACTGCATGGGGTGGGGGATCTCCTCTATCGTCGCGGAGTCGCTCTTCACAAGGCTTCTCGAGATGGGAATCCGCAGCGCTCTGATGAAGAGAGGCTCGCTCGCCCTTATTGAGCAGGCGAGGGCAGTGACCGCCGGAGACGTCCTTTTGGTGTGCGAACTGCCGAGCTATGTCATCGAAGTGACGGAATCCGTGCAGAAAGCGGCCTCGAACGGCGCGTCCGTAATTACGCTCACCGACAGCCCCGCCGCCCCCGTATGCCAGTCGTCGACGCTCTCCTTCTTCGTCAGCGATACAACCCCGACCTTCGGCAGCAGCCTGGTCGGTCCAGTTTTCCTTGTGCACATCCTCACATCGGTTCTTGCCGTCAATCTCGGGGAATCCGCCCGTGCCGCCCTGCAAGACCAGGAAATGGGCCTTCACGACGAGCGGATCTACCACCCCGCGTACGGATTGCGGTACTGAAGAGAGTATCCGCTTTCCAAAACCGGTTCTCTTCGAAAAGCTACACTTCTCATCGAGGAGAACCGGTTTTTTCTCGTTGACGCGCCCTTCCTCTCAGACTGCGAGTTCGAGCGATTCTCCCGAATGCATGATCTTTACTCCAGCCGTTTTCCCCACGAGCTGTTCAAATGCATCAGGATCCGCCATAATCACAGGGAAGGTATCGTAGTGAATCGGGATGACGATCTCCGGACGGATAAAACCCACTGCCCGGGCCGCATCGTGAATATCCATCACGAAGTTGCCTCCGATGGGAAGAATAGCCGCCTTCACTTTTTCCTCGGCAAGAAGCTGCATATCCATTGTCAGCCCTGTATCTCCGGCATGATAGATCCGTACCCCGTCCACGTCGAGCAGAAATCCGCACGGGGCGCCCCCCGGCACCAGATGATCACCCTCCAAAATATCCGAGCCGTGGAGCGCGGGAGTCATCTTCACCCGCCCGAAGGGGAAGGTGAACGTGCCGCCGATATGCATCGCGTGGCATGAAACACCTTTTTTGCCCAGATAATGACAGATCTCATAGTTCGCTACGACTGTGGCGCCTGTTCTGGAAGCTATCGAGACAGTGTCCCCCAGATGGTCCCCATGTCCGTGTGTGACAAAAATATAGCGGACATCGTTGAATTCGCTCCCCTGCGCAGCTGCCGTCGGGTTGCCGGAAAGAAACGGATCGACGAGAAGAACCGTGTCTCTCCCTCGAATTTCGAACGCCGAGTGTCCAAGATAGTGGAGCTTCGCCATGGATCTCTCCTCCTTCTCATTCGGTATGCAAAGGCCCCCGAAGACGGGGGCCGGAATGCCGGGATCATTTCGGGCTTGGTGTCTCCTCTTTCGGATTGCGAGGTTCGGACGGCGTTACGGGAACAGTTCGAATGCAGAGTTCCTCAAGCTGTTCCACAGGTACGGCGGAAGGTGCGCCGGACATGAGGCATTGCGCTTTCTGCGTCTTCGGGAACGCCATTACATCGCGTATTGAAGTCGCGCCCGTGAGGAGCATCGCCAGTCTGTCCATTCCGAGAGCGATTCCTCCGTGAGGAGGCGTACCGGAAGAAAGCGCGTCGAGGAGAAAGCCGAACCGCTCGCGCGCGGCTTCTTTTGTGAAGGAGAGGCAGGAAAAGATCTTTTCCTGAATGAGTGGATCGTGGATCCTTATGGAACCTCCTCCAAGTTCATTCCCGTTAAGAACACAGTCGTAGGCTCTGGAACGCACCTCCCCGGGGGCGGAATCCATGAGCGGGATGTCCTCAGAACACGGAGAAGTAAACGGATGATGCACCGCGCTCCAGCGCCCTTCTTCTTCATTCCTTTCGAAGAGCGGAAAGTCGACGACCCAGAGGAACTCCCACGCGCCCTTCGCGACTAGACCGTGTTCGCGGGCAAGCTCAAGACGAAGCGCGCCGAGGATCTCGGAAATCTCTCGACGGTCGGCTGCGGCGATCACGAAGAGCGCGTCCCCGTCCTCGATGGAAGCCGATTTCCTAAGCAGCGACTGTCCTGCCTCGCCGAGATACTTCACCAACGGCCCCTTCAGTTCTCCGTCCTTTATCTGGAAGGGCGAAAGACCTCTGGCGCCCAGCTTCTTCGCTCTCTCTTCGATGTCCGTAAGATTCTTCCGCGAGAGCGCGGCGCCTCCCGGAAGAGGGATTCCTCGGACATATCCCCCCCGCTCCACGACTTCCCGGAACGGTTCAAAAGAACTCTCCTCAAAAACCCGGCCGAGATCGACGATCTCGAAGGGAATCCGGAGGTCCGGTTTATCGCTCCCGAAGCGGTCCATCGCCTCCCAGTAGGACATTCGCCTGAAGGGCGTCTTGATGTCCACGCCGATCGTCTCCTTGAACAAACCCTGAAGGTACCTCTCGATGAGCGCAAAGATATCCTCTTCGACAAGATAGCTCATTTCAATATCTATCTGGGTGAACTCCGGCTGCCTGTCCGCTCGGAGATCCTCGTCGCGGAAGCATTTCACTATCTGGAAGTACCTGTCGAAGCCGCTTATCATCAGTATTTGCTTGAAGATCTGGGGCGACTGCGGGAGCGCGTAGAACGACCCGGGGTTCACTCTGCTCGGGACAAGGTAGTCCCGCGCTCCTTCCGGGGTCGAGAGGGTGAGCATCGGCGTCTCGATCTCCAGGAAGCCGTTGTCGGAGAGAAAATTGCGCGTGTACATGGCGATCGTGTGGCGAAGGCGTAGATTTCGCTGCATCTTCTCCCTGCGCAGATCAAGATATCGATAGTGAAGGCGAAGATTTTCGTCCACCTTGTCCGTCGTGTCGCCGATCTCGAAAGGCAGTGGCGCTGCAGGAGCCAGGCGCACAAAGTCGCATGCGACGATCTCCCACTCGCCCGTCTTCATCGAAGGGTTGGCGGTGCCTTCAGGACGGACACGGATTATGCCCTTCACCGCGACGACACATTCGCTCCGTAGTTCCTTGGCCCGCTCGTGCACATCCGGAGTGAGTTCCGGATTGAACACTATCTGAACAGCGCCGGTATGATCCCACAGCTCGATGAAGATAAGTCCGCCGAGATCCCTCCTGCGTCTGACCCATCCGTTGACGACGGCCAGCGTTTCCTCACCGTTCTTCCCGGAGACATTACCGCAATAGACCGTTCTTTGCCACTCTTTTTCGAAATACCGTTGCGCACTTTCCATGAAGCGTTCCCTCCAGGAGCCGTTTACCCTTCGCGGGTAGAGGTCAGTTTATTATGCAGCTCGGCGACAAGCGAGGAGAGCGGGAGTTCCCGCTGTTCGGCCGTCGCCAGATCTTTCACCGTTACCGTGCCGCCCGCACGCTCGTTCTCGCCGAGAATGCACGCGAAACGTGCGCCGCGCGAGGAAGCGGCCTTCATCTGCGCCTTCATGCTCTTTCCCCCCAGATCCATCTCCGCGACGATGCTGTTCCGTCTGAGCATGTTCACAAGCTGCAAGACATTGCGCCTCGACGCGTCGTCCAGAGCCACTGCGAAGACATCCACTGAAGGAACCGGACCGAAGGAGCACTCTTGCTGTTCCATAACCATCAGGATTCGATCCACACCGGCGGCGAAGCCAACCCCGGGAACGTGGTGACCTCCGATCGCCTCTGCGAGATTGTCGTACCGCCCCCCGCCGCACACCGCGTTCTGCGAGCCAAGCTCTCCGGAGAGAATCTCGTACGCGGTTTTCGTATAGTAGTCGAGTCCGCGGACAAGACGTTTATCCAGGCGGTAAGAGGCTCCTAGAGCGTCAAGTCCGTCCTTCACCGTATCGAAGTGATCGCGGCACTCGCCGCAGAGGCTGTCGTAGACATCGGGAGCGGCCTCCGTGACAGCTCTGCACGACTCCTGTTTACAGTCGAGGATGCGCAAGGGATTCCGCTCGAGCCGCGCAAGACATGTTTCGCACAGCTGATCTCTCCTTGAGGCGAAGTACTCGGTAAGACGTTTCCTGTATTCCGGACGGCATTCCGGACATCCTACCGAATTGATAACCACCTCGAGCCGCCCCAACCCCAGACGCCGGAAGAGTTCCAGAGATATCGCTATGATCTCCACATCTGCATACGGAGAGGCAGCCCCGAGGCTCTCGAAATCGACCTGCCAGAACTGTCTGTACCGCCCCTTCTGAGGGCGTTCGTACCGGAACATGGGCCCGGCGCACCACATTTTCACCGGCTGAGGCAGCGTCCCCATCCGGTGTTCGAGGTAGGCCCGCACCATCGACGCCGTGGCCTCCGGGCGGAGAGTGATGCTGCGATCTCCTTTATCGAGAAAGGTGTACATCTCTTTTTCGACAACATCCGTCGTATCGCCGATACCCCGCGAAAACAGTTCGGTGTGCTCAAAAAGAGGAAGATGTACTTCCGAATAGCCAAAATGACGGGCCGTCTCCTGCATCACCCTAAAGACGTGCGCCCATTTCCACGATTCTCCCGGGAGAATATCCCGAACTCCCTTTGGTGCGCTTATTTCCGCCATGCTTTCTCCTCCCGACCGACGGTCTTCAGAATCCCGCCGAAACACTGATGATTTCGCGTCCCTTCGGCACGCCAAGCAAAAAAATCCGCGCTCCGTCCGAGGACGAATACATTATGCAAGCGAGTATACCTATTCCTTCGTTTTTTTTCCAGAGAGGAGATAAAAAAATAAAAACCCGACCCCCGAATCGGGGCCGGGCAAAAGGCATTCTTTCTCCACTGCGCGGTTTCATCGCGATTCCAGCTGGAACTTGATGGCCGTCCTTTCTTCATCTTCAATCGATATTTTGGAAAAGGCCGGAATGCAGACGAGATCGATTCCGTTGGGAGCGACATACCCCCTGGCGATGGCTATGGACTTGACCGACTGGTTCACGGCGCCGGCGCCCACCGCCTGCACTTCGACCGCCCCTTTCTCCCGCAGTACCGCAGCAATGGCTCCCGCGACCGACTTTGGCTGTGACTTGGCAGAGACTTTGAGCACTTCCATAAGTAGCGACCTCCTTCGTAGGTTGACGATCTGCGCATATCGGAACGTATCCCGACGGTTCCCGAAAGAAAAAGAGCGATCTTCGTTTCGTCGGGGCGAGAAAGCCTAAGAGTCTGCCACCCGAGTTCTCCGAAAGTTTCTAAATTAGTATAATCGCAGAAGCAAGTTCTTTGCAAGGAGAGAATCTCTCTTTTCCGTTCCGGAAGGAAGATGTCTTCAGTTTTCTCTCATATCCTTCATCTCCTCGAAGTGGCGCTACTCTTTCCTAACTCTTCGTTCCTCGCTCTCTCAGGCGAATAAGGCGCCGTTCCAGCTCGGCAAGTCGATCCCGGTCGCGATCATGAAGGCGTGCATACAGTTTCGCCCGGGTGGCCTTTCCGAGATTCTCCCGTCCGCCCCCCCTTTGTTTCAGCCCTCCCCATGAGATCTTGTCCCGGCCGCTGTAGAGGTCGAAATCCGCCAGCCTGGAACCGTCCTCGGCGTACTCCAGACCTACGAGCATCTCTTTGACGAGGAGCGTCGAAAGGAACGTAAAAAGACGCAGGCGATATACCCGCACCGGCATCAGAATATGCGCAAAATCCTTCCCCCATCCTTCACCGAGGATCATTCCGATTTCCAGAGATCCAAGAACGGTGCGCAGACGCTCCGCATGCTCCATGAAAAAACCCCAAGAGTCGTAGATCCGTATCTCCATCTCGTTCCAGGAACGGTTCTCCAATCCTTCGCTGAAATACCAAAGGCCTCGACTCCGGAGGAATGTATAGAGGTCATGGTACGCAGTCCTATCCACAAGAAGCACGTCGTCGAGAATATCCGCCACCGCAATGGGGCCGTTGAGCGGCGCATAGGTAAAGCAGACAGCGATTTCGTTCTTTGCCGAACTGCCCAGAAGAGAGCGCAAACGCTCCTTCCGTACCGTTGTCCCCGGAATTCCTCCCACCGCAAGATCTTTTTCCATCTGCTCCACCACTCGATCCTTATCGCCGAAAATACGGAAAAAAAGAATACGGGGGAGCAGGCGGACAGATTCAAGCCGACAGGAGGCGTCGTTCACCAGAGCGGCGAGCACTTCGTCCGAAGAGGAAGAGACGACGCGGAATTCCCGCCGTCCGCCTTCTTCCTTTCCGTGAAGCGCGACGATCGTTTGTCCTTCTCCCGCGCAGTCCAGAGCGCTTTCGAACGAATGCATCGACACAGGAAAGGCGGAAGCGAGCGTACGATCCAAACCGCTTCGGTCTCCCTTGAGGAACAGAACCCTCGGGCCACCTCGAACTATTGAAAGCATCAACGCACCTCCACCAACATTCTAAAGACCGAACTTTCTTCTGCCGAGCCTCGCGTCGTTCACATACGCTGGATACGCAATCGCTACAACATCTCCGGTTTCGATATGCAGCGCATGAATAGCATAAAGGCCGTTCAAGAAGAGCGGTCCTTCGGGCGGATCCTCTCCGGAAAGCGGGGCATGGCCGAAAAGGTTGAAACGAGCAAGAGGAGTCTGCAATCGTTCCGGCGCATGGCTGAGATTCAGATCCAATCCGCACATATCGATCCTGCCGCTTCCCGTGAACACAGGGCTGTCCGAAAAAAACTCCCTGACGCTCTCTTCATGGTCGTGATTCCCCGTCACAAGAACAATCCGGCTCTTCTGTACCGGAGAGAGCACCGAAACAAGCTCCAGAAGTTTGCTCCGATACAGCGGAAGCTCTCCCGGTCGGAGTTCGAGTTTCACATCGTCCGCCAGATCTCCAGTATGCACGATGCATGAAGGTTCGAGAATCCGTATCAGATGCCGCATCACACCATAGAAAGTGGACGGGGTATCGGAAAAGTGAAGCAGTACTTTCCCTCTGAGTTCTTCAGTATTCATAGGGAGCGAAAGCCCCCAAAACAGCTTCCTGTAAAGCAGAAGCCACGTAGTTTTATCCATAAAAGCAACGCCTCTCTTCGCTACAAATTCTATCACGATATTTCCACTCATTTCTTCTCATGCTAGAATGGAGAAAAAATAAGCGTCCCGCACGCATCTGCGGGATCGGGGGATTCCTGATGTACACCGAAATTTGCGAGCGAGTATCTCAAGAATTGAAACTGCCGCGCGGCTCCGTCGAAGCGGTGCTTTTGCTTCTGGAAAAAGACTGCACCGTTCCGTTCATCGCACGGTACCGGAAGGAAGCCACCGGCTCTCTGGACGAAGAAGCCGTACTCTCGATCAAGGAACGTTCTTCGCGCCTCGAAGAGCTGGAGGCGCGAAGAAACGCCATCATCGCCTCTCTGAAAGAGAGGGAGCTTCTCTCTCCGCAGCTTGAAGAAGCCGTTCGGAGCGCATCCTCCCTCACCGCTCTCGAAGACGTGTACCTTCCCCACCGCCCCAAAAGACGGACGAGAGCTTCTCTGGCGGTGGAAAAAGGGCTTGCTCCGCTCGCCGACATACTTCTCCGGCAGGAAGGGCGGAACCCTCTCGAAATAGCGGCTCCTTTCGTTGACGAAGAAAAGGGAGTTGGCGCCATAGAAGAGGCCCTCCAGGGAGCGCGCGACATCGTCGCAGAGCGCATCAGCGAGAACGGCGAAGCCCGAAGGCGTATCCGCGTGCTTTTCGGCAGAAGAGGAAAGCTGAAAAGCAGCTGCGTCAAGGGAAAAGGAGAAGAGGGCGCCAACTTCAAAGACTGGTTCGCCTGGGAGGAGCCGGCCGCGCTCGCTCCGTCCCACCGGATACTCGCGATGTTCCGGGGAGAGCGTGAGAAAATTCTTTCACTCTCTCTGCTTCCGCCCGAGGACGAGGCGCTCCGGATTCTTCGCGAGGTTTTCGTTCATGGGGCGGGAGCGGATTCCGCTCTGGTCGATGAAGCGATTGTCGACGGATACCGGCGCCTGCTGGGACCGTCGATGGAGACCGAACTCCGGAACGCACTGAAGAGAAAAGCCGACAGGGACGCCATCGCCGTCTTCGCGAAGAACGTTCGCGAGATCCTTCTCGCCTCGCCGCTCGGTCCGAGGAACATTCTCGCCGTCGACCCCGGCTTCCGCACCGGCTGCAAGTTTGTCTGTCTGAACCGGCAGGGAGACCTTCTCTTCAACGGAACCATCTACCCTCACCCCCCCCGTGCGGATGAGGCAAAGAGCGCCGAGGTCATACTCAAGGCGATAGAAGACTATGCAATAGAAGCAATAGCCATAGGCAACGGTACGGCGGGAAGGGAGACGGAACGATTCTTCCGAGGACTCGGGCTTCCTTCGAATATGCTGATCACAATGGTAAACGAGAGCGGCGCCTCCATCTATTCAGCTTCCGAAACCGCACGAAGGGAGTTCCCCGATCGCGACCTTACGGTGCGCGGAGCCGTATCCATAGGGCGCAGACTGCTCGATCCGCTTGCCGAGCTTGTCAAGATCGACCCGAAGTCGATCGGCGTCGGACAGTACCAGCATGACGTCGATCAGAAGGAACTGAAAAACGCGCTCTCAACGGTTGTAGAGTCCTGCGTCAACGCCGTGGGCGTCGAACTCAACACAGCAAGTTTGGAACTGCTCTCCTTCGTCTCGGGTATCGGCTCGGCGACGGCGGAGCGCATCGTGAAGCACAGAGAGGCAAACGGGCCGTTCGCTTCGAGGAAGGACCTGATGCATGTGCCTCGGTTGGGTCCGAAAACATTCGAACAGGCGGCTGGGTTTCTCCGCATACGGGGCGGAGAGAACCCGCTCGACGGAAGCGCCGTTCACCCGGAACGCTACGCTCTTGTAGAGCAGATGGCGCGCGACCTCGGCTGTTCAGTTACCGACCTGGTATCGAACCCGGCGCTGAGGAGCAAACTCGAAATCCAAAAGTATATTTCGCCGGAAGTCGGCCTTCCTACCCTTACGGACATACTGAACGAGCTGGAAAAACCCGGGCGCGATCCGAGAGATTCCTTCGAACCGTTCTCTTTCCAGGAGGGTGTGGAGAAGATCGAGGATCTTCTCCCCGGAATGCCGCTTCCGGGAATCGTAACGAACATCACCTCCTTCGGTGTGTTCGTCGACGTCGGGGTGCATCAGGACGGCCTCGTTCACAGGAAGCACCTTCCGCACGGCAGAGAACTGCGCCCCGGAGAACGCGTCGGCGTTTCGGTGCTCGAAGTGGATCTTCCGCGGAAACGAATCTCGCTTTCCATGCGTGAAGAGAGGAAAGGACGTCGCGGATGAGCGCCCCGCAGGTCGTTGTCATAGGCGGCGGCCCAGCAGGACTACTCGCTGCGGGACGAGCCGCCGAGAGAGGCGCGCGCGTCATTCTCGTGGAAAAAAATCAAACCGTAGGCGAGAAGCTCCTCCTCAGCGGAAAACGACGCTGCAATGTGACCAGCGCGGAGGAGGACATGGACGTTTTCCTGTCGAAATATGGACCGAACGGGAAATTTCTCTACTCTGCTTTCTCCCGCTTCGGACCGCGCGAGACTATGAACTTCTTCGAGTCAAGAGGGGTTGCTCTTAAGGAGGAACGCGGGAAACGGATCTTCCCGTCGGCCGGAGGATCGGAAGGAGTGCTCGCCGCTCTTCTGAACTACGTCCGGGAAGGCGGAGTTACAATCTACCGCAATCGGGAGTCTCTCAACATGGAGATCCGCGACGGCCGGGTCCGCCGGTTCATTCTTCGCGGACAGGAAGTGGAAGGCGACGCTTTCATCATTTGTACGGGAGGGAAATCCTTCCCGAAAACGGGATCGACCGGCGACGGGTATCGCTTTGCACGACGGGCAGGTCACACCATCACCCCCCCTGTACCCGCGCTCTGTCCTGTCAGGACCGTTGAAAAATGGCCTTTGGCCTCGCGCGGAATGACGTTGCGCAACGTCTCGCTCACCCTCTGGAAGGACGGCGCGCAGGAGTCGCAGCGTTTCGGAGAACTTCTGCTGACACACTTCGGAATCAGCGGTCCCATCGCCATGGATATGAGCAAAGAGATAGCGGCCGCAATGCCTTCCGGAACGGCAAAACTCACACTCGACCTCAAACCCGCTCTCTCTCTCTCCGTGCTCTTCGACCGAATCGGCAGAGATTTCGAGAAGTTCTCCGGAAGGAAGTTCAGAGACTCTCTCGGCGAGCTGCTCCCGAGAGGACTTATACCGGCGGTGCTCCGATCGGCCCCGATACCGGAGGAGAAACTGGTGAATTCGACCACCGAGCAGGAGATCGAAGCGCTCGCCGCGCTGCTCAAAGCTTTTCCTCTGACTCCGGAGGGGCTTTTGGGATTCGACTGGGCGATCGTCACGAGCGGCGGTATTGCATTGAAGGAGATCGACCCTCGAACCATGCGTTCCAAACTCGTGGAGAACCTCTTCTTCGCGGGCGAAGTCCTTGACATCGACGGTCCGACGGGAGGCTTCAACCTCCAAATGTGTTGGAGTACAGGGTATCAGGCGGGAGAGAGCGCCGCCGAACTCCTCTCTTCCCTGTAACGCCGATCGGGAAAGGAGATCGAAGGTGCCCTTTTTTCACTCTTTTCTTTGCAATAAGAGGAGGGCCGTCCTGCTTGCACTGGCGCTGCTTACCCTTTTCCTTCCGGCTCCTCTTTCGGCCTCCCGTAAATACGGACGGGTTCTGTTGCTGAACTCCTACTCCGTCGAAGATTTTTGGACGGCCGAGACAAACCGCGGAATATTTGCAGCATTCGCGGACCAGGGTATGAATGCGGAGTTCTTTGTGGAAGACCTCGACATCACCGGCACGTTTTCCGCGCTCCATCTGCCGGAGCTGCGCGCGCTCTATCGCTCGCGCTACACACCCACACCGCCGGATTTGATCATCACAACGGAGAACGACGCCGCAACATTCGCTCTCGGGCAAAGCGGCATTCTCTTCCCGCCCGTTCCTATTGTTTTTTGCTCTTTGACGAACAGATCTCTTCTTTCAATTTTTCCGCCGGAGAAAGGAACAGGAGTTTTCAGCGAACAGACGACGCTCTTTCTGCTAAGGGAGATTATACGCCTTCACCCCGACGCTCCCCGCATCGCGCTGGTCACGGACATGACACCCAGAGGCTTTCGCGATATCGCCAGGATGAATGAAGCCGCGGCGGCCCTTTCGCTGAATGGACAGCGCATTTCTCCTCTTTTTGGGTTGAATATCGATCAGATACGTGCATCGCTCGATGCTCTTCCGCCCAAATCCGTGGTCATTCTTGGACACTACTCGGTTACGAAGGAAGGAGAGTTGGTCTCTTTTCCCCATCTTCTCGAGGCGATTCAAGACGTTTCCGACCTGCCGATCTACTCGCTTATCGAAGAGGGAGCGGCATTGGGCGTCCTCGGAAGCGTCTCGGGAAGAGGTTTTCAAAAAGGGTACGCAGCCGGAGAAATAGCCGTCAGTATTATGAAAGGGAAAAAAACGGAGACGATACCTCCCAAAGAAAGCGCAGAAACCAGACTTCTTTTCAATTATGCCGGCATGAGAGAGTTCAATATATCGAGAGCATCTCTTCCCGAGCGAAGCATTATCCTGGGGGACCCGTTCCAAGGATTGCAGCAGCACGCTCCTCTCATTTTTGGCAATATGGCGCTCGTTCTCTCTCTTGGAGGTCTCGCCTTTTTTCTAAAGAAAAAAATAAGCGGGAGAAAAAAAACAGAGGACGAACTTCTTCAGCAAACGCAGTACTGGAAAAAACTCTTCGAAAACTCCCCGCAGGGCATCTTGATATACGACGCTTCAGGACGTATCAAAGAAGCCAACTCCCGTTTCCGCGAGATGTTTCGCATCCCGGCGCACGTTGCGCCGGAGAACATACTCTCTCTTCTCTCCGGAGCCGAGACGAATTTCACCGGAGAGGATATTTTCCCCGCGTCTGCACACACATCCGGAGTCGCCGCTCCTTCCAAGGAAGCCATTCTTCCAGACGGAGACGGCGGCGCACTCTCCGTCTCTTTTCTTGCGTTTCGCCTCTCTTCCATAGGGGAGGGGGAGAACTACTGCGCTCTTTTCGATGATATACGCGAAAGAAAATCCCTGGAAGCGATGCTCCGGCGCCGCTCGGTTCTTCAAGAACGAATGACTGCCATCTCCTCCAGATTTGTTCTCTTTCAAAACTTCAGGAATGCTATGGAAACAGCGCTGAACGACATCCTTTCACTCTCGGGAGCACGTTCCGCGTCGCTCTTCGTCATGTCCGACACAGGAGTCCTCATCCCCGAAATGGAGCTTTTCGCTCCCGACAAGAACGGGACGCCCTCTCTCGCCGAAGATTTTTCCGATGCGGACGACTTCGTCTGGAAATCGCTGTTGCTGAAAGAACGCGCCCCGACCGTTCTGTTGATCGATTCGGCGCCTCACAGACTCAGATACGACAACCGCGATTTTTTGCGAAGCAAGGGGGTGGGCTCGATCGCTGTATTGCCCCTCTTCGTCAAGGAAAACTTTCAAGGCTTTCTGGCACTCGTGGAACCCGATCCCAAGTGGACGGACGCATCGGACGAACCGCTTCTGACGCTTTTCTCGGACCTGATTGCGATGGCTATAGAGCGAAGAAAGGAGGAAGAGGGGCTCCGGGCGACACATGATCGTATTCACGACAGATTCACCGGGGCGATTACCGCCCTCTGTCAGGTCAGCGAACTGCGAGACGTCTCCACTTCGGGACATCAAAAAAACGTCTCGGCTCTCGCGGATTCACTGGCGGAGGAAATGCAGCTTTCGGAGGAGATCCGAATGGCCGTCAGATACGCTGGACTTGTCCATGATCTCGGAAAGCTCTATATCCCGGCCGAAATCCTCGGGAAACCAACCCGCCTTTCGGAAGCCGAATACGAGCTGGTGAAAAAACACCCCGAATTTGGCCACGACATCCTTTCGCTGCTCGATTTTCCATGGCCCTTGGCGGAAATCGTCCTCCAGCATCATGAACGAGTCGACGGTTCAGGATATCCGTTCGGTCTTTCAAAGAAGGATATTCGCCTTGAGGCGCGCATTCTCTCTGTCGTCGACGCTTATGAAGCGATGACGTCGGACCGCCCCTACAGAAAGCGAAAAAGCAAGGATACAGCCTTAAAAGAACTCATGGATCTTGCAGGTACGGCGTACGACGTGAAGATTGCGAGGGCATTCGTCAAGATGATGCGCGAACGGAGTATGGACATCTGAAAAAAAAGGGAAGATTCCGGGTTCAAAACGAACCACGGAAACTTCCCTGTCGAAGTTCGATGTTCGGCGCTATTCCTTGCCTGCGATATACTGCGCCAGCTCCACCATTCTGTTCGAATAACCGTATTCGTTGTCGTACCACACCATGACCTTGGCCACTTTTCCCATGATCACCTTTGTTGAGGGAGCATCCACAATGCCCGAGTGCGTATTGCCGATGATGTCCGCGGAGACGATCTCCTCATCGTTGTACTCGACGATACCCTTCAGTTTCCCGTCTGCCGCAGCCTTCAGCGCCGCATTCACTTCCTCGACGGTAACTTCTTTTTTGAAATGCACGACGATGTCCGTAAGGGAACCGTCGGCTACAGGCACTCTCACCGAGATCATATCCATCCGTCCCTTGAGTTCGGGGAACAGGGGAACCATGGCCTTCGCCGCGCCGGTTGTCGCCGGAACGAGCGAGACCGCGGCGGCGCGGCCTTTTCTGCCGCCTCCCTTGGGGACGTCAACGAGCACCTGCGTCGAGGTGTAGGCATGGATCGTGGTCCCCATAAGGTACTCGATGCCGAAGGCGTCGTTGAGTATTTTGGTCACCGGCGCCAGAGAGTTCGTCGTGCAGGAGGCGTTGGAAACGACGACATGCTTTGCCGGATCGTACATGTTCTCGTTTACGCCGAGCACGATGGTAAGATCTGAATCATCGGCGGGGGCGCTGATAATCACCCTCTTCGCCCCTGCCTCGATGTGCGCCGTCGCTTTTTCCTTCTTCGTGAAGATGCCGGTGCACTCGAGCACTATATCGACGCCGAGTTCTTTCCAGGGCAGCTTTGCGGGATCCTTTTCCTTGAAAAGAGGGATCTCTTTCCCGTCGAGCTTCAGGCAGTTCTCCCCGGCCTCGACCGGGAACTTGGCTTTGCCGTGGATGGAGTCGTATTTGATGAGGTACGCCATCTCCGAGGGCGGCGTCAAATCGTTCAAAGCCACTATTTCCACATCGGCGGGCTTGTTCGCCATGTAGCACCGCAGGACGAGCCGTCCGATCCTTCCAAGTCCGTTGATAGCTATTTTTTTCATTGCAACACCTCCAGAAGTGTATAAATTCCGCGCTTTCACACTGTCATATTCTATCACAAAGTGAACGGTCAGTCAGCAAGCTCCTCTCTCTGACGGTTTTCGGCGTTCGGATACGACCGGGCGATCCACCATACGCCGGCCGCCGCAGTGACAGGAATCGTAAGAAGAAGTCCGATCGTGCCCGCAACACTTCGCAGAATTTCCTGCGCAATATGCGGGTCGTTGAGAAGAGCCGTCATGTCCGGTCCCTCCAGGGAGATGAGAACGACAAACGGAAGAGAACTCCCCAGATAGGCAAGGATCAGCGTGTTGATCATGCTTCCCAGAACATCGCTTCCGACGTTGAGGCCTGCCCTCCACAAACGGCGCAAAGGGATCGACGGATCGTAAGAGTAGAGTTCCGCCATGCTCGACGTCACTGAAACGGCAACATCGAGCACCGCTCCTATTGCGCCCACCATGACGGCGGCGAGCAGCAGCCCCCGCAGTTCAAGATGCGGAGCCACCGAGAAGAGGAGCGCGGCGCTGTCGTTCTCAAGTCCGGTGAGCTGCCAAAGACCGATCATCGTCCACCCGGTAAGCGACGCGGCGATAGCTCCTCCGACGGATCCGATGAAGGGAATGGGCCAGAGCACCCTGCGCGGGACGACGAAGATGATAGTGACTATGGAAACTCCGGCAGTGGCAAGAATCGCAAACGGAACCGGAGTATACCCCTCGGCGAGCTTCGGTACGAACCACCCCAGGAGAAGGAAAAGGGAAAGAAACAGTCCGCAGAGAGCTTTTACCCCCGCTTTCCCGGCGAGAACAGCAAAAGCGGCGCACGCCAGCGTGATAAAACCGACGACGGCCGGTATCCTGTATCTATCGCTTATCGAGTACTGACGAGTTCCATCGTCGAAGGTGTCCACCAGGAAGAGGTACTCCCTTCCCGGAACGAGGGCCAGCCTGCTGTCCGCGAGCTGAAGTATTTCGATCTCTTCGCTTGTTCCCGCCGAAGGACCGTTCCGGTACGTGATTCGTATGGTTACCCGCTCCGTCTCCCAATCTCCCTCGTTTTCAAGAACAGCTTCAACCTCCCGGCCGAGAATACTTTCGAGGACGATGATGGCCGAATCCTCGGTATTCCACCTGGCGAGCGCATACATATCCGCCCCCCGTGCGGCGAACCATCCCAGGAGCGGAACCAGAACAAACAGGAGAACGGAAGAGCGGCTCACGCTTTTTACCATAATTCACCCCTTCTCACTGAACTACTGTCAGCACGACGTCTTCGACGATGCGTCAAGCCAGTGAACGAACTCCTCCAAACCAAGCTCCTTCAATTTTTCGGGCGTCGGCTTTCCATCCCCGGACCAACCCCGACCGGGGTAGTACTCCTTCAACTGCGCATCAAGATCGGGCAACGTGCCGGCGGAACCGCCGCTTCCCCGGGGTTCCTTGAGTATCCTCTCCGGAAGCGCGTCGTCCGCGGAGGAAATGCCGCAGGCCACGTTGAAGAGCCTCTTGAGATTGAAAATCCTCTCTCCGGCGAGCTGCAGTTCCTTGGAGTCCATGCTCCATCCGGTCACCCCGTCGATCCACAAAAGGATATCGTCTATTCTGGTGATGGCGAAAGGAAATTTGCACATCTTCAATGAATCGAGAACCCCCATCATGTTCTGCAGAGGGATGTTCACACTCCCTTTTCCCTCGTCGACGGTCCGGTCCATAACAGTATCGATGCCGAACTCAGGATAGGTCATACTTCGCTCGAAGGAGTATGAAAAACCCGAAAGATGACAGGCACCTCTGTTAGACGTCGCGTACCCGGTAGCAAGGCTCTTGTAACAGCGAGGGTCGTGTGCCGGGAAGTCCATTCCTTTTGAGTGGATCGCGTACTTTTCCGCCCCTTTTCCTATATGCGCTGCGGCCTTCCTGGTTCCTTTGGCTAGCAACGCGCCGATCCCCCTTTGCGCCACGATATCCGAGAGAAGGCGCACCATAGCATCGCCGTCCCCCCAGAGAATCGGATAACCGATTTCATCTTCCGTCAGAATGCCTCTTTCGAACAGCTCCATGGCGAAAGCAACCGCCGAGCCTCCGGAAATGGTGTCGACGCCCATCCTGTTGCAGAGGTCGTTACCGCGCCCGACTGCCTTCAGGTCGTTGATAAGGCAGTTGCTCCCCAGCATGCCGATCGTCTCGTATTCAGGCCCGGCGCCCTTTACTCCATCGAACTCGACGTCCCTTCCGCAGCGTATCGGGCAGGACATGCACCCCCAGTTTCCCGTCAGAATCGACTCGGCCATAGCCTCTCCGGTGATGGATTTAACTTTTTCCGACCAAGAGCCCATACTCCAGTTTTTCAAAGGAATATCGCCGTTCTGCTCCGCCAGCGCTACTCCTCCGGCGGTGCCGAACCGTGTCATCGCCGGGAGCTTTTCCATATAGTACCTGGATTTCTCCGCCGACTTCGCACGTACCGCTTTCTCGTCCGCCATCGATACCTTCGCACTGCCGCGGGCGACTATCGCCTTCAGATTTTTCGAACCCATCACCGCCCCCATGCCGCCTCTGCCCGCCGCGCGGGCGTTTCGTCCGTCGTGCATGATATTGGCCAGCAACGCCATCTTTTCCCCGGCGGGGCCGATACAGGCGACGCCCGCAGGTTTGCCTTCGCGCTCCAGCAGCATCTCCTCGGTCTCGAACGTGTCCTTTCCCCACAGGGAGGACGCGTCTCGAATCTCGATCTTTCCGTCGAGAAGAGCAACGTACACAGGAGACGATGCCTTGCCAAGAAAGACGATCCCGTCGACCCCCGCTTTTCTCATGTGATACCCGAAAGCCCCCCCGCAGTCGGATTCGCCGAACATATCGGTAAGAGGAGATTTGGAGACTACCTGATGACGCCCCGATGTAGGTATTCCCGTCCCTTGAAACGGGCCGTTCATGAAGATGAGCGGGTTTTCGGGTGCGAGCGCATCGAAAAGGGGCGAGCCGTACTTGAAAAGGAAATACGTCCCGAGGCCGGAACCGCCCAGATACTTTCGAAGAAGCTCGTCCCCCGCGGGAAGTATCTCGGTCGTGGATTTCGTTAAATCGATCAGAGCTATATTCATCTCCATTCGCAACCATTTCCTTTCATCATATATGCTAAGAATTCGGCTAAAACGGCGGCCGACTTTCAGAGCAGCATGGCCCCAGCCACACCCGCCGCAAGGAGAAGCAGCTGAGGGAAGCGATTGAAAAAACCGACCCTGCTCAAAAGAAAAGCTCCGGCGACCATGACCCAGAGCCTCCAATCGTTTGCCAACGGTCGAACCACAACCCAGAACGCCGCGAAAAGCATCCCCGAAACCGCCGGACGGAGAGCCCGCTGGACTCTGTCCACTCTCTTTCTCCATTTTCCCGAAGCTCTGGAGAGAAGAAAGAGCGCCGATACGAGCAGAAGAAGAGGCGCTCCGATGACGGAGAGTGTTGCGGCACAAGCGCCTGGGAGCCCCGCAATGCGATAGCCCACGAATGTCGCCGCATTGACTGCGAGCGGCCCCGGCGTCATCTGCGCCAGAGAGACAACTTCTGCAAAACCTCTTTCAGAAAGCCATGCCCTGGAGACGACAAGTTCGTAATGGATAAAAGGTATGGTCGCCAGCCCGCCTCCGAACGCGCCAAGACCGATACGAGCGAAGACCAGCGCAAGAGTACCGAGCACGTTCATACCTGCCCCTCTTCCCCGAGCAGCAGGCGAAACGCTATCCCCGCTCCAAGTGCAAGAAAGGGATGCGTTTCCGTAGCTATCAGGAGGACCGCTACTGCAACAAAGACCAGAATATCCTTCCATCCTCCCGCGCAGGAGATCCGGGTCATACCGTACACCACTCTGCCGATGATCACGGCAACAGCCCCGGCGGCGCCGAGAAAGAACGCACCGAGCCACGGTTCATGCGCCCATTGAAGCAAAACCTTCGAGAGCAGCAAGATCGTCAGGAACGGTGGAAAGGCAGTCCCGACGATCCCGCAAGCAGCTCCGGCCGGGCCGGCAAGCCGTTTCCCGGCCAAAAAAGCCATATTCACGGCAACGGGTCCTGGAAACGCGGTCGCCAACACCATCATATCGGCGATCTCCTCGCTCTCAAGACGCTTCGTCGAACGGAGTTCCTTTTCTATGAATCCGAGCATGACCAAGCCACCTCCGAAGGTGAATGCTCCTACTCGAAGAAAAAGAAAAAAAATCGAAGAGAGGGACATGGCACAATCCTCCGGAATCTTTGGTTCGCACGCCGGGCAAGGGACTCCCTCCCCGAAGAAGGGAGCCTCTCTCCCGGGTTCTCAGGCGACAAAATGCGCAAGAAGCTCGCAAAGCTCCTCCTGAATCATCTCGTTGTACTTGCCCCGCCGGTAGCCGAGCGTCAAGGCGCTCCTCTCTCCCGCGTCAAGATCGCGCATTTCTTCCTTGAGCGCCTTCGGTAGTTCGACGTAGCTCCCCTTCAAGATCATTGCATCGTCGAAAAAGAGGAGGGTCGGAATTCTCGAGGAACCTGTCAGGGCTTCAAGTTCCTTTTCAAACGGGGACCTCGGAAAGATCGCAAGTTCGATCTTCGAATTCAGTTCCTTCATCCGCCGCACAAAAGACATTGTCACCACCGAGTCCGGGCAGTAAATCTCCGCGAAAGCGGCCAGTTTGAGAGGCTGATTCACACGGCGGACACTCTCTTCGAACGCCGGAGAAAACTCCGCGCGCGAACATGCGCGCCGCTGCCTGTCCCGCTCTTCCTCGTACCCTTTTTCAAGATACTCGTCGAACGAATACCCCTTCGTAAAATCGATCACACGCTCCACCCCGCATTCTTTACAGTATGCAGTCTATATTACCCTTCACGCTCGTTTTTCTCAAAGGGCTTTTACTGGAAGTTGCGGCCGGAAGAGATCCGACGGGAGAGTGGTCGTTCTTTCGGCTTCCTGCTCTTTGTTCACGAATGCAGCTTCCCCCTGAAGAAAGAAAAGAACACGCCTACGCAGCAGAGCAGAGAAGAAATACTGAAGCAGATACGGGTCATTACGAGGAACAGATCGTACCGCTCGGCGGTGATGCGTTCCTCACCCAGAAAGAGGGCAAAAACAATCGTGATTACGGCCATGCTCGTCATCTGCCCGAGCACTCTCATGGTTCCCACGGAACCTGAGGCGATGCCGTAGTATGCGGCGGGGACCGATCCCATGATCGCGTTCATGTTCGGCGAGGAGAAAAATGCGAATCCTACCCCGAGCAATACAAGAGCGGACACGATCAGGGGCAACGACGTCGTCCATCCGAGAAAGATGAAGATCCCCAGCCCGAACGCTGTAAAAAGCATTCCCCCCGAGGCAAGGAGGCCGGGCTCGAGGCGGTCTGAAAGCTTGCCCGCGAATGGAGAGAGCAGCGCCTGCAGAACGGGCTGCACAATCATCACCGTACCGGCCTCCGCAGGGGTCATTCCCTTGATGTATTGAAGATAAAGACTCAATAAAAACGCGACGGAATAGGTTGCCGCGTAGTTGATGAGAGCCGCGACGTTGGAGAAGGTAAAAACACGGTTTCCCGAAAAGAGCCTGACGTCGAAAAGGGGATTCTCGGCACGCACCATTCTTCGAAGAAACAACAGGAAGAAGACGGCACCTCCCCCCATAAGCCCGGCTCCTTCGAGCGAGGGGAGAACGGACGCTCCGTACATAAGCGCCACAAGAGAGATACCGTACAGGATTCCGCCGTAGACGTCGAGGCGCTGCTCCCGCGCCTCGCGCCATTCGAACCGTATAGAGCGGGACATGATGAATGCGAGCAGTAAACCGAGCAGGACGTTGGTAAAAAAGACCGCCTTCCACCCCCAAAAGGCAATAAGCACGCCTCCAAAAAACGGCCCGGCCGAGGAGCCCGCATAGACAGCGGCCACATTCACGCCAAGAGCCTTACCACGCTCCGAAGAAGGAAAAACAGAGGTGAGAATGGCCATTCCCATTGTAAGCATCAATGCTCCCCCGGTTCCCTGGACGGCCCGGAGAAGAATAAACACCGGCATGCCTGGGGCAAAGGGACAAAGCAACGTGGCAAACGTAAACGCCCAAGTCCCCCAGAGGAGCACAAGCTTTCTTCCCCAAATGTCCCCCATCTTTCCCGCAGGAACTAAAAAGACCGCCGAAGCGAGAAGGTAGGCGGTCGCCACCCAGCTCAACCACACGGCGCTCGCGCTGAAATGCGCCTGAATAGCGGGGAGCGCGATATTCACCGCCGAGAGCATGAACGGCGGCAGAAATGCCGCCAACGCAGTCGCGGCAAGGACGACGTTCTTCGATCCTTGAATACGTTCCGGTACGCAAGATATCATCGAAAACACTCGCTTTTTTTAAGGAATTGGGCTTCGGGGAAGAGTATATCCTATATTCTGCATTTACGATACGGCTGCGCGAGGGAAACGGTACGAATTCCCCGTTCGCCCCGCGCAGTGTGTGCGAACAGAATCGCCTATCCCAGGTTCAGACCTTTCCGGAAGGCTCTCTCGTTAATTTCAAGCGCGTGCGGCGGCACGCATGCGCGAAGCGTTGTACTCCACTCCGCATCCGCAAGCCCGAGGCTCTTTACCACTGCGCCGAGAAGCACAACGTTCATCACCTTCGGATTGCCCAATTCCGCGGCGGCCTTCGCCGCTTCGACAAGAAGCATGCGGGGCGCGGCTTCGGCAAGTTTTTTCTCCAGTACTTGCGGATACACAGCCTGTCCGAGGATAACGGGCATGGGGTAGATCTCATGATTATTCACGATAAGCACGCCATCGGACGACAAGTAGGAAAGCCAGCGAAGCGCTTCCATCTTTTCGAAGGCGACGAGGACATCCGCCTCGCCCGTCCCCATCACGGGAGAGTACACCTTTGCGCCGTAGCGAACATGCGTCGAGACGCTGCCGCCTCGCTGCGCCATCCCGTGAATCTCCGACATCTTCACGTCGTACCCGAGGGCAAGAAGTCCTTCCGAGAGGAGCTTGCTCGCGAGAATCGTCCCCTGCCCTCCTACCCCGACAAGGAGGACGTTCTTTCCATTGTTATTCATGGAGTGCACCTTCCCTCGAAATGGCCTGTTTCGGGCAAACCTGCACGCACAAGGTACAGCCGTTGCAGGCAACGGAATCAATGAGAATCCGGCCTTCTTGTTTCGTAATCGCCGGACAGCCGAGCTTGAGGCACGAAGAGCAGAGAACGCATTTCTCCGCGTCGACGACGCAGTGGAGAGAGTCCCTCGCTTTTTGAATCTCTTTGATCAATGCGCAGGGACGTGTCGTCACGATCACCGAGGTCTCCTCCGCGGCATACGCGGCGTCCACAGCCTCGCGGCTCGCCTTAAGGTCGTACGGATCGACGACGTGAATGTGATTCTCCTTCACTCCGCAAGCGGCGCAGAGACGAGGAATGTCGAGGGCTGCCGTCTCCTCCCCCATGAGAGTTCTTCCCGTGCCGGGATTCTCTTGCTGTCCCGTCATCGCGGTAATCCGGTTATCAAGGATGACGAACACGCCTCTCGACTTGTTCACCACGGCGTCGACAAGGCCCGTAATCCCGGAATGGAAAAAAGTGGAGTCGCCGAGGATGCCGAAGACCTTCTGCGAACGGCCGGCCTTTTCCTGCGCTTTCTGGAAGCCGATGACCGCTGAAAAACCCGCCCCCATGCAGACGGTGCTCTCGCCGACATTGAGCGGGGGCATCGACCCGAGTCCATAGCAGCCAATATCCCCCATCACAACCAGCTCTTTCTTCTTGCTCATCGCAAAAAGCAGGCCTCGGTGCGGACATCCTGCGCAGAGGAGCGGCGGGCGGTTCGGCGGTGTGATTCCGGTATCGGGTCCGGAGGCGGGCTTTGTTCCGAGAATCGCTTTCGCTATGAGAGCGGGAGAGAGTTCATCGACCAGAGGGAGCGCGTCCTTCCCGGAACAGGCGATGCCCATTCCCCGTACCGCGCCCTCGATAAACGTGTCGTTTTCCTCCACTATCCAGAGATTTTCAACCTTCGAGGCAAAGTCCCGAATGGCTTTCTCCGGCAGAGGCCAGGTCATTCCCAGTTTCAGAAAGCTCGCCCTGTCCCCAAGGGCTTCTCTGGCATGCTGCCAGCCTATGCCGCTCGCGATAACGCCGATTTCTCCGCTTCCCTCCTCGGTCGAGATAAACGGCGACGTCTCGTTGAACTCCCGCAGCTCCAAAAGGCGCTTCTCCACAATATAGTGCTTCGCCTTGGCGAAGACGGGAAGCATCGCATTCTTCGCCGGATTGCGGGTATACTCCCGGACGGGACGCTCCACTCGCTCCCCCGTCTCGACGACGCTCTTGCTGTGACAGATACGCGTCGTCACGCGAAGAAGAACGGGTGTGTCGAATCGTTCGGAAATATCGAAGGCGGCTTTCATGAAATCAAGACACTCCTGGCTGTCGGAAGGCTCGAGCATGGGCAGTTTCGCATGGAGCGCGTACCACCGGTTGTCCTGCTCGTTCTGCGAGCTGAAGAGTCCGGGATCGTCGGCATCGACGATGACAAGACCTCCGTTGACACCTATATACGACATCGTAAAAAATGGATCCGCAGCAACATTCAAACCTACGTGCTTCATAGCGCACATCGCCCTGGCCCCCGCCATGGAAGCTCCGGAAACAACCTCAAGGGATACTTTTTCGTTCGTGGACCACTCGGAATAGATCTCCTTATACCTGGAGACATTTTCAAGAATTTCCGTGCTCGGCGTTCCAGGATAAGCGGCCGCCACGTGACAGCCCGCTTCCCAGGCGCCTCGGGCAATAGCCTCATTGCCGGTCAGCAGTTCCCTCATCTTCGCTCCACTCCTTCCGAAAAACCGCCGTCTTCTCAAGAAAATGGGCGACGGCTATATGATAATAATTTTTTATCACATCTTCGCGTCTTTCGCAACGGGTCCGGATTCCGAGTATTCATCTTCCGAGGGGAAACCACGTTTGGGGAGCGTTCCTTTCTGTTTCGCGCGCAAAAGCAGAGCATGCTCACGCCTTCTTCAGGTATCGATAGACCGTTGCTTCAGATACGCGCAGACGTTCCGCCACCTTTGCGACAGCACCCTTCATAGAAAAAAGATGGCGCGTTTTGAGCATGCTCACAAATCGAATTCGCTCTTCCGGAGACATTTCGGCTGGATCCGCCGAAAATTCGGAGGAGGCCTGTTCGATGAGCACATCCATCAGGCCGTCGAGATTGGAATGCGATTCTCTCTCCAAGACGGCTTCAAAGGGCGGGTCCTCGTTCGTCCGTTCCGCAAGATCCCGCGAGAGCCCGTTCAGCATCCGAATTTTCTCATGGAGCGTGTCGTGAAGCTTGATTAAGTTGGTCACATCGTGATTGGCGCAAATCATCCCTCGCAGCTCCCCCTTTTCGTCCTTGATGAAGAAGGTGTGCGACTCGAGAATGCGATTATCCTTCGTCCTGTCGACATGCGCCACCATATCTTCGACGTATCCGCCGCTCTGTATCAGTTTGATGAAGGTGGGGGCATACTCGGACATCGTGCTTCCCACGGTTCGGCCGCTGATATGCCCGTTCCGTATCGCCACGATGGACGACTCGGGACGCGAGACGTCGTGGAGTACAAGCTCGTACTCCGGCCCGCAGACTTCGGCGAAAAAATCAAGAATAGGTATGTATTTTTCCAGAAAATCTCGGTTTCCGGAAGAGCTTGGCGTATCGATTTTCATCACATGTTCCTTCCCTTCGAAGAATGAAGCCTCTCTTGATAAAAAATTCATATCACGTCCGGGGGAATCTGTAAAGAAGTCCGCCGGGTACGTATTGACACCCTCCGGAAAGGGGCGTATCATTACCCGAAACTTTCAGACGCCCCTTTCGGGGAGAAGGCTGGTTTGCATGTTCTCAAGACGTGGTGCGATTTGCGGGTTTTCCGGATTCTCCTTTAGCTACGGCCGTTGGTATTATTCCGCCGACGGTCGCTGTTCGTATCGGAACCGGTGCACCCGCAGCCAGTACGTCTTCGGAGCAGTGTAGCGCAATACCGTCGACGGAGAATCGCAAAAGGCCGGGCCCGGTTTCGGGGACCCGGCCTTTTTCTGTGCACATACGGCCCGTAGAAAAAAGCCAAAGGAGGTTAAACCATGAAAAAAGCGACCACACGTACACATTCACCCGCGCTGGAGACAAAAGAACACGGAAGAGGCGTTGAGCGTCTTGTCGGTTTGCTCGGAGACCCTGTCGCCCATACCCTTTCCCCCGCCATGCAGAATGCGGCATTTCAGGCTCTCGACGCACACTGCCGTTATCTCGCATTCCGGGTTTGCGCGGAGAACTTCGAAAGCGCGATACAGGGACTGTCCGCTCTTGGCGCGGTGGGGACGAATATTACAGTCCCTCACAAGGAACGAGCATTTCGATGGGTGCGCCGTCTGGACCCCTCCGCAGCCGGGACGGGAGCCGTAAATACGGTTCTTTTCAGCGAAGAGGGGGCAGTCGGTTACAACACCGACGTCGCCGGCATCAGGACGGCGCTTGCGGCGCTCTCTCCCCGAAAAGACAGCGCGCTCATCCTCGGCTCGGGCGGCGCGGCTCGTGCCGCCGTCTGCGCACTGCGGGACGAGGGATTCGCGCACATAGGAATAATGAACCGTACCCGCGAACGAGCCGAAACGCTTCGCACACAGTTCTTTCCAACATCCCCGCGGAAACCGCCGACATGCGAAGTGCTCTCGTTCGGCGAGGCCCCTTCCTTCACCCCCGATCTCCTTGTGAACACGACCTCGCTAGGCATGCACGGAGCACCCTGGCCTGAGGAGCTGCTCGATACCGTAGTGTCGGCGGCGAAAGGAGGGGCCGTCCTCGACCTCGTCTATGCTCGGGGCGGTGAAACACCTCTCTGCGAACGCGCTCGCATCTCGGGCATACGGGCTCTCTCCGGACAGGAAGTGCTGCTGCATCAGGGTACGGCGGCCTTCAAGCTCTTCACCGGAATGGCCGCTCCTGTGGAGGTTATGAGGGAGGCTTTGCGTAAAGCGACATCATGAAGTCAGAAAAAAGCCGCAAAGCCTCGCACATCCGAGGAGGCGCCTCCGAAGCGGCATTCGACTACCAACGTCCAACATTGCCTTCACAAGGCGGGAGAGGAGCGCGCGTTGCGTCATTTACTCGGCGAGCACACTTTCGAAGGCCTTTAAAAAGTCCCCGATCTCATCCCCTGTTATTACAAATGGAGGATAGAGCCGGAACGTCGACGTCAACTGGTGGAAGTCCTGGAGGAACCCTTTTTCCACAAGTCGTTTCGACATTCCGGCGCCCCTCGGGGCTGCCTCCGGAGTCAGCTCCGCGCCAACCATGAGCCCTCTGCCCCGCACCTCCCGAATACAGGGGAATCGTTCCTGTACCCTGCGGAGCCCTGAAAGCAGGAGTTCCCCCATTTCCGCGGACCGTTCGACCAATCCTTCATCTCGAATCGCGCCGATCACTTCCGCTGCGATTCTCCCGGAGAACGGCGTGTTCTGGTGCGACTGGACGTGCCTTCCCATAACGGAAAGCGCTCGTTCCTCAACCTCTTTCTTCGTAACCACCGCCGAGACGGGCAGGCCGCCTCCTATGGCCTTGCCGACGACCAGAATATCCGGAACGATATTCTCGTGTTGGAAGCCGAACCATTTGCCTGTCCGGCCCATTCCCGTGGTCACTTCCTCGGAGATGAAAAGCGCCCCGAGGGAACGGGCATACTCCTTGAGCCGCGCGCCGTAGCCAAGGGGCGGCACGAGGATGCCGCCTCCGAGAAGCGGCTCGTAGAGAATCGCCGCAGGCCATTTTTCGGGCGGCAGCTCTTCAAGAACGTTCAGACAGGGGAACTCCCCGTCGCCGCACTCCGCAAAGAGAGCACAACGGGCGCAGTGCGGCGCCGCAACACGCAGGGCATTGCCCGGTTTCGGCAGGTACGAAGCGTTGCGCCCGGCTTCGGATAGCGAGAGCGCGTAGACGGTTCCACCGTAGTACCCCTTTTCCGCGACGACGACTCCCGTCCTTCCTGTCGCGGCATGCGCCATTTTGAGCGCAAGTTCGACGGCTTCGCTCCCCGAACTCAGGAAGACCGCCAAGTCGAGTTCCGGCGGCAGAATCGAATCAAGCTCCCCGAGACAGTTCTCTATCTGCTGCGTATCGAACGCGGCCCCCGTCTGGAAAAGTCCATGCGCCTGCTCCTCGACGGCTCGCCTCAGGCGTGGGTGTCCGTACCCGAGCACGTTGCACCACGTTCCCGAGAACATATCGGTGTAGCTTCGCCCCTGATCATCGTACAGCGTACTCCCGTTTCCCCCGGCAAGACGGATGCCGTGCACGGGGTTCGTATTCCAAAGCTTCACTTCGCTATCCCCTTTCTCTCGTAGACCTTATGAAAAGCTCGAGCCAGCCTGCGTATCCCCTCTTCAATCTCCGCCTCGTTCAGCGAAGAAATGGAGAGACGGAAGAACGTACCGGTCGGATCCGAGGAAAAGAACGATCTTCCAGAAGCGACGGCGATTCCCTCGGACACAAGGATATTCTCCCAATCGACCGGAGGATGGGAGGCCATGGAGAGCCAGATGAGGTACCCTCCTCCGGGTTTCGTCCAGCGCGCCCACTCGGTAGAGATGAAGCGTTCAAGGGCGGCCAGCGCAGTCAGCATTCGCTTTCGGTAGACCCTGTGCATCATCGATACATGCTTCTCATACCATCCGTCGGAGCAGAAAGTGGCCAGCGCGGCCTGCAACAGCCCCGGAGGCGCGAGTTCGCCGTACCGGCGAATCGCTGTCAAGCGGCGGATACACTCCGGATGCGCCGCCAACCACCCAACGCGTATTCCCGGGAAGAGAACCTTGGAAAACGTACCGCAGTAGATAACCCGGTGCCCGCTGTCCATTGACTTCACAGGAAGCACCACTCTTCCCGAGTATTTCATCTCTTCCTCGAATGCATCCTCGATGAGCGGCACTTCGTAGCGAGAACAGATCGAGAGCAAGCGCTCCCTGTGGGCCTGGTCCGTGGTGATCCCTGTGGGGTTTTGAAAGTTAGGCATTGTGTAGATCAGATGAAGGGGGGATGTACGGCAACGGTCCTCAAGAACGTCAAGATTCATCCCATCGTCCGCCATCGGGATTTCCGCTATGTCAAGTTCATACTGCCTGAGGAGCGGCAGAATATCTCCGTAGCAGGGCGACTCCACCGCGACTGTTTTTCCTGGCCGTGCGGCCATTCGGAGCATGAGATCAAGGGCATGCTGCGCCCCGTTCGTTATCAGGATCTCCTCTCGTGTCACGGAAATACCGTGCGTCCTCATTCGAACGGCAATCGCTTCACGAAGCGGTTCGTACCCCTGCGCATCCCCGTAGCCGAGAAGAGAAAGGCCGTCATCTCGGAAGACTCTTGAAAGAGAAGCCCGGAACTGGTCGGCGGGAAAGAGGCGCGGGTCCATCTTGATGAACTCGAAGGAGATACAGCGCGGAGATGGAGTATGCTCACGGCGAGAATGTCGAGTTAGAAAAAGCCGGTACACTTCCTCGGCGGCAGGAGAAGCCACACGCGACCAGTCTATCGCGCTCAGCGGTTCCTTATCGCCGGTTTCTGCAACCCGGACACGGTTGCGCACTACTGGAGCCGCCCCTCGAAGGAGGTCCACATAGCCGAGCGACCAGAGCGTCTGGTAGGCCAAAGCGACCGTGGAACGATGCACCCGGAGAAGTTCCGCCAGTTTTCTCGTCGAGGGGAGTCTATCTCCCGGGTTCAACGCACCGTTTCTCATCATTTCGAGAAGTCGGTCCACGATCTGTCTGCTTTTTGACTGCGGCGCGCGGTCATCCACCTCAAAAAGGAGCATGCGCTCCCTCCTTTCCGTGAATCTACGCGCACTACACTACATCGCAAGTGGCTTCATCACAACTGCCACTTTTTACTTTTTTTACCGTACCACATTCGAAAAACAACGATCCCTAACGAAGGCTTTGTCAAGCCGTTTTTTCGTTGGCATGAGTACCAGAAGCGGCAGCAGTCCGCGCAGGCGAAGATGCTCGATGTACGTCTCCAGTTTTCTCACATGCTCCCGTACCCTGGGATCGTCGGATAATTGCAGCCCCTCCCTGTACTTGCGAAGCGCATCTTCGAACCACCCTGCTTGCTGAAGCGCCGCAGCTTCTTTCCAAAGCTCCAAGGCGGCTTCTCTACGCGAGGCGCGTGCCGTCTCGCTTTCTTTGCTTCTTTTCGCCGCAAGGGTTTCCTCAAGTTTCCAGACGTGCTCTCTTACTTTTGGATCCTCGTGGTATCCGAGCCCCTCCCGATACTTCTTCAGAGCATCTTCGTACAGGCCCTTGATCTGTAAGTCCGCAGCCTGCTTCCAGAGGTCGATCGCTTTCTGTCGGTAAGCTTCCTGAATTGAAGCTGGAGCCGACACGAAGCTCCGTTCACTTACCGCGAAATCGCAGGCATTCGCAGTTCCGGCAGATAGAAAAAGAAGCGCAAGAAAACATATCAGCGCGGAAAGAAGGCTCTCATTCGATCCCTGCACCAAACAGAACGCAGTTCCCCGGCTTTTGTTCATTACGCATTCACTACTCCTCATCCTTGCATGACGTCAATACTCCCTGCGCATTCACCCTAATAAAAAAGAGACGCTCCTCCTCGGGACGTTTCGGAGGGGCGTCTCTTTTTTAGAAAAATTAGCCGACGGCGATGAACGAGAGCCTGCGCGCGAGCAGCTTGATGCACATGACGAAGAGCGGAATCTGTATGAGCTGCGTTTGGAGCCGCACGAGGAGCGTCGCTGTAAACGGAACACCGAAGAGCATATTCAGAAAATACGGGACCATAAGCACGGAGGTGACGAACTGACCCGCCGCTATAGCGACCAGCAGCTCGATGAACGAATGCTCCGCAACGTGCTCCCGCTGCCGGAAGAGCCTGAGCGCCAGCGGCGGAATCGCCCCCGTAAGCGCCGCCGTCAACGTGAAGTGGGGCATGAAAGCGCCCCCCGCAGGGCTCATGATGAACCCGGCAACATCGCCGAGCGCTCCGACGACGGCGCCGGCACGCGGACCGAAGAAGAGCCCCGCGAAAATCACAGGAACGGCGCCAAAACCGATTCTGAGCGATTCGACACCCCCTATGGGGATGCGAATGCTCGCAATACGAGTCAGCACCACATTCAAACCGATCAAAAGGGAAAGGACAACCATATCGCGGAGAGCATACCGAGACTGTTTCATGAAAAACCTCCTTATGACATACCGGCACAACCGCCACATCAAAAGAGGTGCGAACCAATTGATGTGACAGCGAACGCGACTTCCCCACCGCAAATCACGAATGATTTTTCGTCCCGGGGCAACGTCCCATCCCAGGGCACTTCACGCGGGAAAACCTACTCTGCCTACCTTTGTTCGAAGCATTATACCATTCTTTACAAGAAAAACCCGCTGCACTTTTTTATTTTTCTCAAACCCGTACACAAAAGGGACGCCGGCGAACACTGCAACCCGCCGGCGCCCCTCCGGAATCGCGGAGAAAAGCCCGCCCTTTCGTCGGAAAGAATCTCCTCTCCGGGGTCAGCTTCCTTTGCGAATCTGCCCCGTAATGCGTTCGAACTCCTTGAGGACCTCCTGATCATAGACCGTGGAGAGGTCGGGAAGCACGAAGCCGAAGACTCCTTCGAGCGTCTTCATGGAGATATTGATCAGCGAAATCAGGTCGCCGCCGGTCTTTACGGTCTGGTACGTATTGCGAGCCACGGAGAGGTCGCTCTTGAGCTTCTCCGCCGAGAGAAGAAGTTTGCTCTGCTGCGTTCGAAGATACTCCCTGTAGAGCGACGCCGTGCGTACGGTCCTTTCGTTCGCCTTGACATTCGTCTCAAGCACTGTTCGCTTGCTGTCGTCACGCCCCGTACCGGCAAGCATCTCTTCAGCCTGTTTTTTCAGAAGCTGCGCCGAGTTCGTTATTTCATCGAGACGTGGAGAATACTCTCCGGAAATCTTCTCGAGCACGTGGTGGTGTGCATGAAGGTAAATATCCACAAGGACCATATGGACACCCGTGTACTTTCTTGCCATGTGGATATTCCCCTCCCCCTTGCGGAGAAGCTCCACGATTTGGAGATTTATCTTCTTGATGCCGTCCGCCGCGAGCAGGAGCGCGATGACATCGTCGCCGCTCACGCTCGCGAGAAGAATATCCAGACGCGCGCCGTCCACGCTCACTCCCATGGCGCTCAGAGCGGAAACCATTGAGGAGCGAATAGCTTCCTTCTCTTTTTTGAAACGCACAACATCCTTCTGGAGTTCCCCGACTTCCTTGTCGATTTTCGAACGAGTCTGTCTGAACGGAATCCAGCTCTTCTCCGGCGCTCCTATTCGATCCTTTCTCAGCTCCGCTATCTTCTGCTCCGCCTTTTCGATCCGTTCTTCAAGAGAACGGTACTCCCCTCTTGAGGAGTGAAACTCGGAGTCGAGGAGGATGTCGAAGACCTCGTTGAGCAACTTCTCGTACTTTTGTTTGTTCGACTGCTTGTCGGCGCCGAAGATTTTGGACTCGGGAAGCGTCTCGCCCTTCTCGAAAAGCTCGAGCGCCTGTTCCAGCTTCGGCATGGCCTTGCTCCACATCTTCGCGAAGATGGAATCGTCTTCGCTCTCTGTTCCGGCGCACGCCGGAACAAAACTCAGCAGAGACACAAAAACCATGAACAACCTGAACATCTTCATCATCATCACCTCGCGAGAGTAATCTACCACAAATCCGACATTCTTTGTTCGGAATTACTGCGTTCCCGAAAAAACTTTTTTCTGCCTCTTACATCGAGAACACCAAGGAGCGTGGGAATGAAAATGATATACTCTTCGGAAGGATGACCATCTTCTGGAGGTGACGCTGTTGAAACGGGTGAGCATACTGAATCACGTCATCGGCCCCATCATGCGTGGGCCGTCGAGTTCGCACACGGCCGGCCCTTGGCGCATCGGCAGAACGGCGCGGGATCTGCTCGGAGCACGGCCTGCGCGGGCGGAGTTTTTCTTTCATCCATCGAGTTCGCTGGCCGTTTGCTACCACGATCAAGGAAGCGACCGGGCCTTCATCGCGGGGCTTCTGGGCATTCCCCTGCCCACCCCCCGCTTCGAAGAGATGTTCGCGCTCGCATCCCGTCATGAACTCGACGTGCATTTCCATCTGCAAAGCTTTCCGGAAGCCGACCACCCAAACAGCTCGCTCCTTGTCCTTTCAGGCGCGAACGGCGAGGAGATCGTTCTTCACAGCAGATCGGTAGGCGGCGGATCCTTCGAAATCGCGTCGCTGAACGGGGCCTCGCTCTCGATCACGGGTGAAAGCTTCGAGGTCGCCGTTGAAACACCGCCTGAAAATATCCCTGCGCTGCTCTCGCTGCTTCAAGTCAGTCGCTGCGCTCAGGCGCCCGTAAAGGACACCGGGAAAATTCTGCTCCAGGCTTCCTCTCCTTGCGCTCCGGAGAAGAGCACTCTCGAAAAAATCGCATCACTTCCGGGGGTCGGCCGCGTCATGACGGCGCAGCCCGTGATGTACCCGCTGGTTGGAGAAGAGATTTTCTCCTCCGCTGAAGAGATGCTGGCGCTTGCGGAAGATCGAAGACTCACCCTCGGGGAGGCGGCGGTCGCCTACGAATCGGCCCTTTTGGGGCAGGACGAAGACGCGATGATGGAGGAGATGGAACGGCGCCTTGAGATCATGCTCGACGCGGTCCGCCTCGGGCTCTCCGGGGACATCCCTTCCATGAAACTTCTCTCTCCGGTCGCAGGAACGCTGGCCGCTGCCGAAAAAAGCGGCGCTCTCTTCCTTGGAGGCCCCCACGCGCGCGCCGCGATCCGTTCCATGGCGGCGCTCCATACGTGCGCTTCGGGCGGCGTGGTGTGCGCGGCCCCGACGGGAGGCGCCGCAGGCGTGCTCCCCGGAGTGCTGGCGACTCTGACCGAGGATATGGCAACGGACAGGAGGGGGGCCGTTATGGCGCTTTGGGCAGCAGGTGCGATAGGGCTCTTTCACGACCTCCGAAGCACCTTCGCCGCCGAGGTGGCGGGGTGTCAGGTCGAGATCGGCGCCGCCGGGGCGATGGCGGCGGCAGCCGTTGTGGAAGCCGCCGGAGGGAGCGCCGAACAGGGGTGCGATGCGGCCGCGACAGTCTTCCAGAACATGATGGGTTCCGTTTGCGACTTGGTGCAGGGAGTGGTCGAGATTCCCTGTCACAGCAGAAACGCGGCGCTGGCGTCTCAAGCCTTTCTCTGCGCCGACCTCGTCCTCGGCGGTTACAGAAGCCCCGTACCTCTGGACGAGACAATAGACGCCGTAGACGGCACGGGAAGGATGCTTCCGGAGGAACTTCGCTGCACATCCAGGGGGGGACTTGCCCTCTGTCCGTCCGCACAACGCCTTCCGCGACTCGACGTTCACAGACTCTTCGAGGGGGAATCAGAATGACAGCAGTGCGCAGCAGCGTAAATGAAGCTATTTGTCGTATCGAACTCAACAGGCCGGAGGCAATGAACACATTCAACGCGGAGCTTGCAGTCGAACTTGACGAGGCCCTCCTCGCAGCGGGAGAGGACGACAACGTTCGCGTCATCGTCCTCTCAGGGGCCGGAAAGCACTTCTCCACCGGAATCGACCTCCGAGAACTGCTCTCCAAAGAACGGCACGAGATCTCCGGTTTCTTGAAGCTGATGGACCTGCATAATCACAGGCTGGCTTCCCTGACGAAGCCGGTCATCGCCTCCGTGCAAGGATATGCCCTTGCGAACGGTACAGGGCTCGCACTGGCATGCGACTTCATCATCGCCTCGGACGACGCGGTCTTCGGGACAACCGCAGTAAATGTAGGGCTCATCTGTATTGAACCCGGGTATCAACTGGCCCGCTGGATCGGTGAAAAACGGGCGTTGCAGTATGTTCTGTCCGGCGATCTTATTCCTGCGGCGAAGGGCGCCGAACTCGGCTTCGTCCATACGGTGACGGAGAAGGAGAAGCTGGAAGAACGGACTCTGGAACTGGCAAAAAAACTGGCCTCGAAGAGCGCACTCTCCCTCCGGGCGGGGAAGACAGGCTTCGCCCGCATGGAGGGGCTCCCTCTCGAACGGGCTATTCAGGTCGGCGGCGAGGTATTCGCCGCGCTCGTCGCATCCGAAGACGGGCGAGAAGGCGTCGAAGCCTTCCTCGCCAAGCGCCCTCCCGTCTTTAGAAGTCGCTGAACGGCGCCGGAGGGACGGCGGTCTATACGTCGTCCCTCCATAAAGGCATCGTAGAGCAGCGAGGACCGCCGCCCCCCTTAACAAGTTCGTCGGCATCCAGAGGAACCACCTTGATACAGCCTTTTTCGAGCGCCTTGATGGTCGCGACGTTCCTGTCCCAGATACACACCCTCCCCGGCTCGAGAGTGAACGTATTCCCCCCGGAGCCGGCGCGCTGCTCGGAGAAGGCGACGGCTTCGCTCTCTTCGCCGCCTACTTTGATGATTCGAACCGCGTCGAGTCCCAGAACTTTCTGAATGGCGCCGAACAGGGAATCCTCTCTCCGTATCTTCAACCGCTCTCCTCTCCCCTTCGTGATATGTAGGACTGTGAGTTTTCTTTCTATGTAGGGGAAGAAAAGAAACGCATCGTGGTCGATCATGTTCAAAAACATATCGACATGCACGGTGAGGCCGATCGAGTCAGCCGGACCGAGACGCTGATTCTCGAAGAGCAATGCCAGAACGTCCGTGATCTCGCCGCATCGCATGGTTCTTCCTGCGATCTTCTCTATCGAATCCGGGTGCGTTCTCTCGTTCACGCCGATGACGAATACATTCCGGCTGTAACAGTGGACGTTCCCTCCCTCCACCGGGGTGACGTCGTCCGGATCTTCGCCGTACCACGTTGAAAAGTCCGCGTCGCGAAACACGGGATGGTGGCGAAAGATCGCCTTCACGCACGCCGGTTCCTTCACCCTGTCCCGATTGAACATCTTTCCGAAGACAACGCCTTCGCCGAGTACCGCTGCAGGGTCGCGGGAATAGAGGACGTTCGTCATCGGGAACAGGCACCATTCATTCGTACCGTCGACCAGATCCCGAAGCGCGATCTCCCCCGAAGTTCTATGTAGTTCCGCTTTCGTCATTCCGAAAAACAGGCGCTCGACAAGATCTCCCGGCGAAAGTTCAAGCAAGTGCTCCCGAAGAGTTTCCAACGTTCGTTCCGTAAGAAAGGAGCGTTCCGTATCCAAAACCGCTGAAACGACTTCGCTCTTTACTGCGTGAATCGCGAGCACGTCGCGCAGCAGATCCTCGAAGAGAAAAACAGTCGCGCCGAAGCCTTCGACAGCCGCCACCCATTTCTTGTGCTCCTCCGCCGCCTTCTGCGCGCTCGGAACAGAATCCCACGCCAGAGCCCCCACGTTCAGCGGGGTACATCGCTCTATTCCCTTACCCGGCGGTTGCATAACGACAGCGCGGAGACGACCGATCTCCGAATTTACACAAATCTTCACCCGATTCTCCTCCTCACAAACGTCGAACGGCCGAACGGAATCAGAATATGCCGGCAGTTCGCCGAACTCAATCCGCCTGATCCCCTCATCGCTTGTCCGCTACGAATCACAGGCTGCTTCCGGTGTGCCCAAGGCGCTCCGAAGCAACGTCAAGCAGAACGCGGGCCCCCCGAAGAAGCTGCTCGTCAGTAGTGTGCTCCGCGGGATTGTGGCTGATACCGTCTTGGCTGGGCACAAAAATCATCGCTGCCTTGCAGACCCTGGCAAGCATCTGCGCATCATGTCCGGCGCCCGAAACGATGCGCATCGACGAGAAACCTCTTATCCTCGCGGCGTCCTCCACGGCTGCTGCAAGTTCACTGTCGAACCGGACCGGTTTGAAACGCGCGAGAGTCTCCACGGATATCCCGACGCCTTCTTCCATTTGCAGCTCCCTCAGGAAAGCAAGAAGTTTTTCTTCTCCATCGACGAGACGCCCTTCGTCGGGGTCGCGCATATCCACTGTAAATACCGCCTTCGATGGAATGACATTGATCGCATCCGGAAGGAAGCGGAGGGAGCCCACGGTGGTTCGTGTGTTTTCCGAAGCGCAGGCGAGTTCCCGCAGAAAAACGATTATTTTCGCGGCTGCATAGCCTGCGTCGTGGCGCATCGAGACCGGGGTTGTCCCGGCATGATTCGCCGTTCCGGAGATTTCTATCTGCTTCCATGAAATACCCTGAAGATGTTCCACAACCCCGATATCAATCTTTATGCTGTCGAGCACCGGCCCCTGTTCCACATGCAGTTCGAGATACTCCGCGGGGAGCACAAGAGAAGGATCGGTTCCTCCGGCATATCCGATACGGCGAAGCGCGTCGCCGAGAAGGACCCCGTCGGAGCCCTTGGCCGCAAGCGCGTCGTCGAGGAAGATTCCCCCGGTAAAGAAGAGCGATCCCATCATATCGGGCTGAAAGCGAACTCCCTCCTCATTGGTGAACGCCGCAACAATAAGAGGCCGTATAGGGCGCATGCCCGCTTCTCTAAACGCCCTGGCGACCGCCAGTCCGGAGAGAACTCCGTAGACCCCGTCGAGCGGTCCAGCGTTAATCACCGTATCTATGTGAGAACCTATCATCAAGGCATTCGCGCAAGAATCCCCTTCTCCGTACAGAATACCGAAGATATTGCCGAGAGGGTCGATTTTCACATCGAGCGCAAGCTCCTTCATCCATTGCTGCAGCAAATCCCGCGCCATCTTGTCCTGCTCGGAGAGCGCAAGACGCGTTCTCCCTCCTGAAGGGTCGATTCCGACCTTTCCAAGAAGCTCTATCTGTTTCAGAAGCAGCGTCTCGTCGATCTCAAGACGCGTATTCCCGGGTGTTCCAACGCTCACAGAAATTCCTCCCTCCGCATCGTGCCGGCGGGATCTCGCAACCGCCGACGTTCTTCTACGCGCCGTATAGTATACTAGCAAAAAAGGAGGAATCCACGATGGAAAAAAACGATATGCCTATCACCGGCATCTGTTCTTTCGCAAAATATCCAATCTGCCCCGACATCGACGTGCTGGATGCGGATATGGCGATTCTCGGCGTTCCCTACGATCTCGGGGTGGGCTTCCTCAGCGGCGCCCGCCTCGGGCCGCGGAGAATACGTGAGGCGTCAACGCAGTACGCGCGCGGCGCACGGGGTTTCTACGACCCCGAGCTTGATCGCACATTCCTCGGCGCCCCTTGGAAAATTGTCGACTGCGGCGACGCCGACATCGTCCATGGGGATGTGCAGACTTCATTCGACAGAATCGAGGAGGGAGTGCGGGCCATCCTCGGCAGAAATGCCACACCGATCGTTCTGGGAGGCGATCACTCAGTCTCAATTCCGGTCGCACGCGCTCTCGCGGAAAAATACGATACGATCGGCGTACTCCAACTGGACGCCCATCTCGATTGGTCGATGGCGCCGGGAGGGCAGCGTTTCGGAAACGGCAGCCCTCTGCGGAGAATGTCGGAGATGGCGCACATAGGACCGATGACGCAGATAGGGCTGAGAGGCATGGGAAGCAGCAGAAAAGAGGATTTCGACGATGCCAGAGCCTACGGGAGCACACTCTTCACGGCTTCCGAGGTTCGCCGCGCCGGACCGGAAGAGATCATCGGGGCCATCAAACCCGCAAAGGCGTACTATGTTACAATCGATATCGACGTTTTCGATATTTCTTTGGCGACGGGGACCGGTTCCCCCATGCCGGGAGGGCTTTCGTATCAGGAGGTTGCAGCGCTCCTGCGGGGTATTGCGAGCCGCTTCGACATCGCCTGCGTGGACCTTGTTGAAGTTGCGCCCCAGTACGACCCCTCGGGAGCGACATGCCGAATCGCCGCGCTGACGCTGCTGGAGTTCATGGGACATATCCTCGAATACAGAAAAGTGCGAACCGGCAAAAGCGACGCATGAGCTTTCGGAGCGGGCGCTGAAAAGAAAGGGCTTCGGCGGGCTCGTGAAAATGAGTCCGCCGAAGCCCTGGTTTTGTTGAGATCTGAGAGCTGGCTTCCCGCTACTTGCGTCCCGCAAAAAGCGGAATGAGCGGCAGAAGGAGGAGAAGGAACAACGGAGAAGATGCCCCTACCGTACAGCCGTCGGAAAAATCCAGCCAGTCTTCGCGGACGGTAACGACGCTCTCGGCAATATACCCTCCATCCTCGGTGATCGCGCTGATTACGGCTTTACCTTTTCGGACCCCCACCACGATACCGGTTTGCGAAACGGAAGCGATATTCCAGTTCGACGTCACCCATCGGACGCGTTTGTTCGTCGCGTTCGCAGGCGTAATATACGCGATGAGATGCCGCGTACCATTGACGTAGACGTGTGTCGATGCGTGGTTCAGTACAATGCCCTCTACCCGGATCTCGTTGTCCACGACATCGACGGCACACTCCGCGAAAAATCCCCCGTCCTCCGAAACCGCGCTGATGACCGCATGGCCCGGGTTCAGCGCGCTCACTGCTCCCTGCGGAGAAACTACGGCCACTCCTGCGTTCGAGGTTCGCCACGTCACATTCTTGTTGAGCGCTGTATCCGGAACTACGGTTGCCGTCAGATAGACGGACTTCCCCTTCTCGGCCACAACAGTCTCCGGAGAAATGCGAACGGCTGCCACTCTGTGAGGGTTTGCATTCGGAATCACGGTCACCAGACAGGAGGCGCTTTGGCTGCCTACGGAGCCGGCGGGAGAAAAGTGCGCGGTGATAACGGCAGTACCGCTTCTCCACCCCCGCACCGTCGCATAGGCACTCTGCGGGACGACAAGAAAATCCGCAACGGAAGAATCGCTTGAACTCCACCAGATATCCCCGGCGCCGTTCGTCAACGCATGCAGAAGAAAAGTTTTGCCCACCTCCACCCGCGCACTCTCCCTGTCGAGGCGAATATCGCTGTTCGCTGCCGCAACGGATGAACCGACCAACATACAGAAAAGAAGAATACTCCCCAACACACATTTCTGCCGCATTGCAGCACCTCCGCACACTCTCTGCGTCTCAATCCGCATTTTTTCACACGGAACTTCCCTCTGCCACACGATCAAAAGGTACCACTCTATCAAAAAACCGCCGCTGTCAGGAGTTTTCACTGCAATCCCCAACAACGACGGTATTTTGTGATTTCTGACTGGTGGAGGCGGGGGGAATCGAACCCCCGTCCGACAAGGGCCGGCCGTGAAAGCGCTACGGGCGTAGTTCCCGATTTATTGTCGGCTTGAAACTCCCGGGAACAGGATTTTCTCGCCCAAGCCTCCTTGTCTTTTTTCCGGAGCCGGAGACACTCCCCGAAAAGCATCCGCCTTTTTGTGTCGCCTTACGCAAAAACGGCGGCTACTTCTGCGTAAGACGTGACTGCGTTAAGCAGCCAGTGCGTAATTGTTATTGTTGACGTTTGTTTTTGTGTCCGCGTTTAACGAGGTTCGGACGACCTCGGCCCGCTCTTCCAGACCCTCCGTCTTGCCGTCGAAACCAGTCGCCCCCATGTTCGTACGACCGTCACTTCAGTCTCGGTCGCTTCGCCGGACCGCGCGCTCAATGTCTCTTTTGGCGTCGCGTTCGGCAAGCGAATCTCTTTTGTCGTGAAGGAGCTTACCCTTGACCAGAGCCAGCTCCACTTTCGCCCTTTTTCCCTCTTTCAAGTATACTGAGAGGGGCACAAGTGTCAAACCCTTTTCCCGGATCTTTGAAAACAAGCGAAGTATCTCATGACGTTTCATCAGGAGCTTTCTGTCCCGAAGGGGCTCGTGATTGTAATAGCTCCCCTTTTCGTACGGAGATATATGCACTCCGACCAGCCACAATTCGCCGCTTCGAATAAGCGCGTACCCTTCCTTGAGGTTGACCTTCCCGTCACGCACCGATTTGATCTCGGTCCCGGTCAACACAATACCGCACTCGAAGGTCTCAAGAATGAAATAGTCATGACGTGCTTTTCTATTCTGCGCTACGGTGCGGTCAGCCATCTCTTTTCTCCATATTCAATTTTATCATCATGGTCAGCATTAGTCAATACCAAAACACCTCACGCTGCCGGAGAGCTGGAGGATCATCCGGGGAAAAAGAAAGAGGCTCCGGATCTCCGGAACCTCTTGGCGTCGTCTCCAAATATGGTCGGGGCGAGAGGATTTGAACCTCCGACCTCCTGGTCCCGAACCAGGCGCGCTTACCAGACTGCGCTACGCCCCGACACCTTGTTCCCGATTGCTCTCGGCAACGGCGAAGATTGTAACACCCGAAAGCTATCTCGTCAAACGGTCATCTCGTTTTCTGTCATCTTCTCCCGGGGTTGTTCCTCCCTTTCGGTTGTTCTTCCAGGAGATGCGACTTGAGGGGGCGCTGTCCGCTGCAAGAGGAATTTCCGTCCACCCCCACGGAGTAACAAGGAGGAACCGGAACGCGATTCCCTGGCGGTTCAAAGCGCGGATATGGGATATGTAACGATAGACGTCGCCGATAATGAACGTATCGCTGATGAGCCAGACCCTGCGGCTGACCCCGCGATTGAACAATGCCGCGTAGTCGATCGCCATTCGCAGGCTGTCTTCAAAATCGGCAGGCCCGATGTGCAGCGCGACAACATCTTCGTTTCCGAACGGCTTCTTGATGTTTGGAAGCAGATCCGCATATTCATCAACCCATTCGAGACTGTTGAAGAGCGCCTCTCCGTCCATTTCCATGACGTTTTCAAAAAGAGCCGCTACCGGATCGATATCCTGCTCCGGGTTGTCGGCCCGTATGGACTCGTCCATCCACTGCTGCACCTGATTGACAATTTTTAGTATATACTGCGGATATTCCGATCCCGACATGGCGGAAAGAATCTCTCCCACTGTCCAGTTTTCGCTCGGATTGCTCCGGTCGTTTCTTCGCTCTCGTGTCATGCCATCCTCCATGTTTCTGATCTGAAGGAAGCATAGCACATCCTCCAAAAGGCCACAACAGGGGAAGATGCGAAAATTGCTGATGCGTGTTTTTTCTGATGAAGCCTGTGCTTCTTGACCATGCCCGCATCGCGACGCGGAGGGGGGACGAGGCTGGTTGAACCAGTCTCTCGAAATCGCTCCGGATAGTGTAAAATTACGCTGTACGACATTCTTTCGGAGGTGTACTCATGGGCATTTCCCGGCTTCGCCGCGATTCGGCGCATTTTTTGATGATCGACGTGCAGGAACGATTGCTGCCTGCGATTGCTGGCCACGAAACAATCCGTCGCAACACGCTGAAACTGGCTCGGGCGGCCGGCGTCCTCGGCGTTCCCTTCTGCTACACGGAACAGTATCCTAAAGGCCTTGGAAGCACGGATGGAGAAATTCTGGAAGCCCTACCCGAGGGCGTTCATCGTTTCGAAAAGAACACTTTTTCCTGCTGCGACGAAGAAGGATTCGATGAGATACTCGAACGGCAGCCCCGCCCCGTTACGGTGCTTTTCGGTATCGAAACGCATATCTGCGTCCTGGCGACCGCGCTTGATCTCCTCGAACGGAAACGACAGATTGTCGTCGCCGCAGACGCATGCGGAAGCCGTTCCCCCTCCCATGCGGATCTGGCAATGGACGCGATGCGAAACGCGGGGGCGCTTGTTCTCCCCGTGGAAACGGTTATTTATCATATCATGGGACGATCGGGAACACCGGAGTTTAAAGCGCTGCTCCCGCTCTTCAAGGAGTAGGCGACTCTTCCTGTCAGCGGAAACTGAAGAGAAGAAGCGCGGTTCCGAGAAGAGTTACGAGAAGAGAATGCCGTTCGCTTCTCCAGAGAACGGCTGCATCGAAAGGACCGCGAAGTCTTTCCGGAGAAAAGCTGCGCGGAATAAACCGCCCGGTGCTTTCGGAGTACCGGGCGTAGTCCTCCCCAAAAGTGCGAAGGAGGAAGTCTTCTTCGTAGGGAACTATAAAGAGACAGTAGACAACCCAGAAGGAAACGACGAAAAGAAGCAGCGCCTTCCAGCCTGCGATCATCCCCCAGCCGGCCCCGATAAACCAGTTGCCAACATACAGAGGATTGCGGACAAGGCTGTACGGCCCCCATGTCGCAAGGCGCTGCGCGCCGACCTGCTCCCCTCGGTACCTGGCGATGCATCCTGCCGCCCAAAAGCGGAGCGTCTGGCCAATGAGAACAAGAACGCCCCCTAGAAGAGAGGCGTACAGGCCGGAAGGTTCGGCCAGAAACCAGACGGCAAAAAAGAGGACGGTCCAGATACCGCCCCTCAGCTTGAAGATGGATGCGCGGAAATCAGTCACGCCGTTCCCCGTCTTCTGGAATTTCTTCATTTGCAGCATCTTCAACGGAAGGTTCGTGGTGGAAAATCTCCTCGGTCACGCCCCATCCAAGAAGACGAACGGCCACGACAACACCCATGCCGATGGCAAGGTACTCCGTAAAAAAGCGCCACGCGATCGCCGTGACTCCCGCCATGTTCCACGGAACCAGAAGACCGAAGAGCGCGGCCCCGCCGCCTTCCGCGACACCGCTCGCTCCGGGTGTCGGAACGAAGTAGAGCAGAAACATGAAAACAGCCTGTGCGAGGATGGCCTGAAGATAGTGCAACGGAAGCCCCATGGCGGCGATCAAGCAGGGGAGGACCGAAAAGATGCAGAGCAGATGGAGCATGGAGAGGAAAATCGCAAGAAGAAAAGATTTCAATCCGCATGAGAAGAACATGCGGAAGTTCAGGTTGTAGTTATCCACCTCGAGGTTGATTCTCCGTATGACCCTGAGCACGGTTTCAGGTTTTACGACTCCAAGGCGCTTCAACCAGAGAGTAAGTACTCTCCCCCATTTTTTTATGAGCAAGGGGCGCAGAATACTCAGGAGGACCAGCACCCACGAAACAACGATGAAAACAAGTACGTAGGAGAAAACTCCCTTTAAAAAAAGCTTCCCTTTAAGCAGCTCCGGTTCGATAACGACCGCCAGAGGGACGACAAGCCCAAGAATCAGGAGCGTAAGCAGCGTTCTGGTCAGCGTGATCGCAATTCCCTTGCCCAGCGGCACCTTCTTCTTATAGAGAACGTAGACCTGGAAAGGACCGCCGCCGCTTTGCATCGGGGTGACGGCGCATCCGAAGTAGTGCAGCCACGTAAGCACCATCCCGAGGCGAAAACCAATTCGTTCTCCCGCCGCCCGTGCAAGAGCACAAAAACGTGCCGCATCGCAACACCACGCGGCGCCGACAAAAAGAAGCGCCAGCGCCAGCAGGCGCACATCCGCGTCGAGCATCGTCTTCCACGTATCGGCATCGACACTGGAAGCGAGCACAAGCGCGCTCACACCAAAAGAAAGAAGCAGAAACAGAATGAGTCCTTTTCGAAGGGTCAATACAGAAGTGCCTCCTCACAGGTTCCGGCTGCCCCGCAGCTCCCGCGATCAGGGCGGTTGAAATGCGGAATCGGAAGCTATTGTAGCAGATTTTTCCATAGACAAAAGTACTTCAAGTGAAAAGAAACTGTTTCTACGGGAAAAAGCGCAGAAATATTCTCACCCGACTCTTCGCACGTCGAAAAAATTTCTTTCGACGTTGCGCCGTCGATACTACTGAATAGCCTTCCGGCCCGTCTCCAGAAGCGCTTCCATGTACTGTGCAAGCCGTTGGATCCCCGGAAGCACGCCGGTGCGAATGCGGAACGAAAGCTCGAGAGGCTTTCCGTTTTCGATCGAAGAAGACGCTTTCTCAAGCTCCCCAACAAGAGACGTCTTCAACTCTCCAACCTTTCCGTCGCCGATTTCGTTGTCGGAGATTCCAAGGAGGATCTGGCAGTTGTGCATCACCTGCAATGACCATCCGATTCCTTCGGCGGCCTGCTGCAAAAGCCCCAGCCCTTCGACGGTCTTGTCGGCCTCCAGCATATCGGCGACTTTGGAGAGCCCGGCGGAAAGATGCCCCATATACTTCGTTCCCTCCGAAAGAGAGTCCATAACAAGCTCCCTCACGGGAACGGTCTCGAATCGGGCCTCGCCGCCTCCGGCAAGGGCCAGAAAGGCCTCTTCCTCCAGAACGGTTCCGTCGACCATGATCGAACGGACAACGCGCCCTCTTCTGGCAACCTCCTCTTTCACCCCGGAGAAGAGTTCCTCCTTGGTACCGATATCCCCGGAAAAAACGTGTTCGTCCCCGTCGATGATAACTCTCATAACGTCCCTCCTGTATACGGGTATCATTCCCCTGCATGCCGTTTGCGAACGACCTTTTCGGGAGACATTGTACCATGACTTTTTTCAATGCACCCACGATATACATCAAGATCGAAATCGAAGCTGCCGATAAGAAAGCGAGAATGAATACCCTTCGACAGGGAGATGATTTTATATGGCTGAATATCAGTCGACATTTTCGATCCCCGGGATCTCCTCGCAGATCGACTGGGGAGCGATGGCGGACAAACTTCTGGAGAAAGCGCGGAAGCCTATCGAACAGTGGACAGCTCAACAGGATACCCTTGAACTCAAGATAGGCTTGTTCAACGAGTTTTCCGCGAATTTGAAATCGCTGCGCAGCTCGGTGACACCTCTGAAGCTGGAATCGATCTTCAAGGCGAAAGCGGCGGAATTCACTGTTCTTTCCGGAGTTAACGCGAACAGCGTTGTCTCGGCAACAGCCGATGCGAGCGCGGCGATTGCCCGCCACGAGATTGTCGTCTCGCAGAAGGCTGTGGCCGAAACTCGTTTCAGCAAGCAAATAACGTCGACTATCGGAGTTGCCGGCAGTTTTCAAGTCAATGTTGGAGGACGTCGTGCCGACATCGAAGTGCTCACAACAGACTCGCTTCAGACAATCGCTCAAAAAATCAATACGGCAAAGGATGCTACGATCAATCCATCGACGGGACAACCCTATGGAGTAGGTCTGGGAGTAATCGCCACCGTTCTCGATAATAAAATTGTTTTAAAAAGTTCCAACACCGGCTTGGGAACCACGACCACAGACTGGAATGTGACCAGAGGGACAGGATCGACCGACAAACTTGGTTTCTCAGTCGCCAAGGGGGCTCCTTCCAATGGAACGCTCACCATCTCGGACGGCACTAATACTTATACGGAAAACGTTGATTTTACAGTCTCTTCTGGAAGCGATACTATTGACTGGAGCATAGGCGGGACAGAGCCTGCCGCAGGGACTTCCTATACTGTTTCTTACTCCGTAAACTCGAATGCATTCAGCCTGACAGGTGACCTTCCAGTATTAACAGCGCTTGGGTTTGACGACGGCACCTTGGCCGATCCGATATATAACATTCAGGCGAAGGATGCCATTTTTTCGATCGACGGTCTGTCAGTCACCCGCTCCTCGAATCAGGTGGACGATCTGCTTGAAGGTGTGAAACTCACAATCAACGGTGCCGGATCAGTGATCATGGATATCACTCAGGATGCGGAAAAAGCCGTGACAGGGGTACAGGATTTCGTAGGTTATTTCAATGACGCAATGGACTGGCTGAATATTAGATTGACAGAGTCGAAACAAGAAAAATCGACGGACTCAACGAAAAGTGATGATTTTTATAAGAAATTCGGCCTCTTGCACGGTAACTCCATGCTCTGGCAGAGCAAGTCGCAGCTTCGCATGCTCATGACCAATCCTGTGACGGCGAAATATACGAGTAAGACAGGGAGCGCTGTCCTCGGTACAATGGCATCGCAGGGGCTAACTTCGAACTCCACATTCGAGCTAACCGTCGGCGTGCGGACAGCCAGGATAGAAGTCTCGCCTTCGGATACTTTGAGCACTATTGCGTCCAAGATAAATAATTCCTATGAGATGCTGCACGACCCTCAAGGGAGAGTCTACCCTATTCCGATGGCCAGCGCAAAGGTCGTCAACAATCAGTTGGTGATAGAAGCTTCGCCTGGCAGGCAGTTCTCCTTGGCCAGCTCCGACGGTATACTGGATACACTCGGTTTGGGTACTCCTTTCACGTTGCTCTCCCAGCTCGGGATCTCCACGGAAAGTACCGACTACGGCAAGAGCGGCAAGCTCGAATTCGATACCGAAAAGTTCATGGCGGCGTTGCGGAAAGATCCGGACGGCGTGGCCGCAATCATGACGACCGTTATGAAAAGTATGGACGAGTATATTGGCAATATGGTGGACGCAAGCCAGGTGCAAGTCGGCGACACCACCGCCCCCAAGGGTCGGATAGCAAGCCAGATATATACGTATCAATCCGAAATCACCACTCTGAATAAACGTATTTCCGACTTCGAGCGCCGCATCGAACTCCGCTCCAGAGGGCTCTACGAATCTTTCGCCAAAGCCGAAGTACGCCTCGCGAAACTCCAACAACAGGCTACTTGGCTTTCTTCGGTGTTATCCCAGTTAAGCGCGAAAACCGCCAGTAGCTAATTCGGAAAAACAGCTACTCTTCTCATCTTGAAAATGAAACGGGGCCCGTGATGTATCCTCGGAGCCCCGTTTTTTTGTTGTGTTAGCGCGCCGAAAAATGATCGTCCATTACGAATATACGCCTTACCGCACCTCGTTCTCCAATATATGCGCCAGCGTGTCGGGAGAGAGCTGCGCGAATCCGATGCGCCATGCGAGAATAGCGGCCTGTGTCCTGTCGCGTAGATCGAGCTTCTTGAGCACATGGCTGACATGGTTCTTCACCGTCTTCTCCGAGAGCACCATGCGGTCGGCAACCTCCGTATTGCTCAGCCCCTGCGAAAGCCAGTAGAGAATCTCTTTCTCTCGCGGCGTCAGCTCGTAGAGTTGGTCGTTTTCTTCTTTTCTGCGCGAGAAGGAGGTAAGGAGTTTTCCGGCGACGCGCGGATCCACATAGGGCTGACCTCTTGCTGCGGATCGAATCGCGGAGAGCAACTCGACCTTACCCGACGCTTTGAGGACAAACCCGAGGACTCCCGCGGCGGAGAGAGCGGAGAGACAGTCTTCGTCGTCGTAGGCGCTGATGGCAACGTAGCGCATTTTGTGCGGAATGTTGTTCAGTTCACGCACAAGCTGGATGCCATCCACCCTGGGCATATTGATGTCGAACAGCAGAATATCCGGTTCGTGCTCCCGAATGAGAAGGAGCGCCTCTTCCCCGTCGCCGGCCTCCCCCACCACGACAATATCCGACTCAAGCTCCAGAAGTTTTTTTACCCCGTCGCGAAAGAGCTTGTGATCATCCGCAATAAGAACCTGTATCTGCTCCATTTGGACACCTCCGTCCCAGTCTGCGAAAACACGCTCCGTTGTGCTATAGTGAATGAAGGAGCGCACGGCCCCGTGCCGAAACACCTGCGTAGGACTTAAGAACTATTCTAACACGATCACGACCGATTTTCGAGGAGGAACAGCAAGTGACGGAAAAAAATATCGCGGATCTTCCGTTTTCGATCCGAAAAAAAATGGGGCTTGCCCTTGCGGAATTCCGAATGATAATGCCCGGCGATCGAATCCTTATCGGTCTTTCCGGCGGTAAGGACAGCATGGTGCTCGCGCTGGCCCTCGCCGGTCTGCGTCGACGCAGCCCGGTCGAATTTTCGCTCTCCGCCTGCACGGTGGACATCACCGGAGGCGAAAATGATACCGATCTGTTGCGCGATTTCTGCGAATCCCTCGGGATTCCATATTTTATAAAAGCGCACCCCATCGTCGACATCATCAACATAAGAAACGAACGCTCTCCTTGCAGCCTGTGCGCGAACATACGAAGAGGCATACTGAATACCGCCGTGAAAGAAGCGGGCTGCAACGTGCTCGCTCTGGGACATAACCTTGACGATGCGGTCGAAACGGCTCTTATGAACCTCTTTCACACTGGACGATTCAAAGCCTTTCAACCAAAATACTGGCAGAGCCGTTCCGATGTCACGGTCATCCGCCCGCTCATCCTGACGGAAGAACGGCGTATCGCAAAGGAAGCCGCTCGTCTTGCTCTTCCTCTCCTTCCGTATACATGCCCCTTTTCTCTGGAAACCGAAAGAGTACGGGCAAAAAAAATCATCGGTCAACTTGCTGCCGGAAATCCGAGAATCAAGTACAATATAATCCACGCACTGAAAAGCATCGACGAAGGAGACAGATGGAGGTGCGCCGCTCGTCATGAGAAACAGCAGGTGATCGCTTCTGATTCCGGCGCGTGTGTTTCCGCGCTTTGAGAAGAATCCCTGCAGTCTCCGGAACGGTATGGCCGGATTCCCTTGGTCCTTCGCGTTCCAAGGAGTGAGAAAGCTCTTCAAGGAGAGATGACATGGGTAAAATCGAGGAACACGCGGTACCCCCTTCGCCTCCGGAAACCTCTTTTTCCGGAGGACTTGCTTCCCTTACGGAAAACGAGGAGATCGTCAGAAGGTATTTCCATTGGGATCCTCTGGACGATCCTTCTTTCGCTAATCTTATCGTCGGGAAGGGCAACATCGGCGGAAAAGGTCGATCGCTCCTTTTCGCAATGGCAAAGCTTCGAGAAAGCAATGACGAAACGCTGAAGCGAGTGGTATTTCCTCCTTCTCTCTTCATCGCCACAGAGTCGTTCGACAGCGTTGTCGCTCAGATTCCTAATTTGGAGACGCTAAAAAACGAGTCCCCGGAGAACATCGAAGAAGCTTTCCTTGCGACGAAACTGCCCGATTCCGTTATCGAGGCTGTAAGGGGCTTTCTCTCCAAGATCACGGACCCTATTGTCGTCAGAAGCAGCAGTGTACTGGAGGATTCTCTGAAATACTCATTCGCGGGCAAGTACCTCTCGACTTTCGAGTTCAACGGAGAGGACGAACCTCTCGAAACACGCGTCGCACATGTAGAACAAGATATCAAGAAGATTTACGCGCGGACCTTCTTTCCTGTCGCCGTCGCCTACCGTCTGAAGCACGGTCTGGGAGACGACAGGATGGGGATTATCGTTATGCGCGTCGCCGGAAAGTGGCGCGGCCGTTATTACTATCCAACCATGGCGGGAGTAGGCTTTTCCCGCTACTATCGCCGCTGGACCACACGAATCAAGTCCGAGGACGGTATCATCCGTCTCGTCTTCGGCATGGGTACCACAAGCACGAAACGCGGGTACGCCCGCACGTTCGCCCTGACGCTCCCTTCGCTCCGTCCCGAGGGGCAGAATCCGTTCAACATCATGCGTCACGCACAGGAACACTTCCAGGTGATCGACAGAGAACAAAAGGCGCTCGTCACGGTGGACGTCAAGCAGATATGGAAGGATATCTTCCCCTACCACAGCTGTTTTCCCGATTATGCCCAGATTTACAGCCCCGACGAGGAGGGCGGCTATTTCACTCCCATGTCGCGTCACGGGTCCGTCATCGAAAAAGGTGAAAAAGTCTGTTTCACGTTCGAAGAGTTCGCATTTAGGTCAAAGCACTTTTTCGACAGGATGAAAAAACTACTCGCCCTTTTGGACAAAGAGATGGGCGTACCGGCGGATGTGGAGTTCGCTTTCCATCCCACGGAGGATTTCGTCGAGATCGTTCAGGCGCGCCCTCTCTGGATTAGCGAACAGATATCTTCCGCGAATATCCCCAAACTGGAAAAGCGGGACGTAGTGCTCCGCGCGGACCGCATGGTCACGCACGGCGTGAAGGAGAACATACCCTATCTTGTATACATCGATCATCATATCTACGCTCAGGAGACGCGCTTTCACGATGTGGCACGAGCGATAGGTTCGGTGAACGACATGCTGAAGGGTTCCAGATTCATTCTTGTGGCGCCGGGACGCGTCGGGTCGAGCAATCCGTTGCTCGGAGTTCCCGTACAGTACAACGAAATCACCCGTTGCTGCTGCATCGTCGAGGTAGGATTTCCGAAAGAGGGGTATATGCCCGAACTCTCCTTCGGTACGCACTTCTTTACCGACCTGGAGATAGACGGCATCCTGTACATGCCCGTGTACGAAGGCGCGAAGAACAACGTTTTCGACGAGCGCTTCTTCGATTCTTCTCCTTATACCCTCGGCGGACACGCCGGGGTGCGTATCTACTCGGGTTCCTTTTCCGTGTACACCGACGGAGACAAGAACATGGGCGTGGTTGTTGCGGACAGGGTGGACGAACCCGAGTCGGTGTGGGGGGAGTAAATTTTTCAGAAGCGAAGAAGACCGCGCAAGGAGTTGCTCCGGCGCGGTCTTCTTTCTTGATTTTTTCAGAAATATGTCAGAGCGTCATTTCCCGGAGCGAAAGTTTTTCCGCAAGCTCCGTTACTTCAAGTGCCTGGGCGCTGTAATCGGGGCGTCCCATCAAACCGTAGGTGAAATTCTTCCCCTGCTCCACCCCGGGCTGATCGAAAGGGTTCACATCCAGAACATATCCCGTGAGCGCCGTAACATGTTCGTAGAGTTGGATCAAAGCGCCGAGCCGCCGTTCGTCCAACCGGGGAATCTCGATAGTCACTACCGGCTTTCCTCCCTTGGCGACGGCCGCCGCCGTCGAAAGGGCTTCGTAACGTCGCAGGGAGTTCATCGACTGGCCGAACAGATAGCCAAGCGGAACAAGCGCTTTCTCCTCCGTCTCCGGGATCACGATATCCTCCTCCGGCGCCGAAACGGTGATGACGGTAAAGAGCTTGTCGTCGGGGCCTTCGGTGTAGAGCTGGATCTGCGAATGCTGGTCGATGGCTCCCAGCGCGCGGACCGGAGTCGACCCGACGCCGTTCTTTCCCAGGCTCTCGCCCCAGAGCTGCGCGAACCACTCGCAGAACCGTTCGAGCGCATCTTCGTACGGCATCATGACCGTCATGTTTCGTCCATGCCGATAGTGCGCCACAGAGAGCGCCGAAAGAAACCATGCCGGGTTCTCGAAGAGCGAAGCGCGCTGCGCAAGTTTTTCGTCCATCTCCGCCGCGCCCGCGAGCAGTTTTCTCCCGTCGAGTCCGAGTGCGCAGGCTGAAAGAAGGCCGACCGAGGAGAGCACCGAAAACCGCCCGCCGACGTCCGATGGTAGCACGAGGCGGCGGCAGCCTATTTCGTCGGCGAATGGTCTAAGAACGCCTTTTTCCTCGTCGGTGATGACAAGAACATGTTCCGCAGCCTTTTTCGGCCCCAGCTCCACCTTCAGTCGATCCCAGAAAAAGAGGAAATTCGCCATAGTCTCGGCGGTACTCCCCGATTTGCTGATGACTATGAAGGCGGTTTTTTCGGGCTCGATAAGATTCCAGACCGTCCTATTGTCCCGAGGATCGACGTTGTCGGCGAGATAGAATCTGGGGCCGCCCCTCTTTGCCTCGGGCAATTCGTTCCAATAAGGGGGAAGGAGCGCGCCGTGCAACATCAAATTGCCCAGAGCGGAGCCGCCGATTCCTGCTTGGACCATGGCATCGAATCCACGCAACCAACCCGCCGCCTCTTCGATATCGCCGATATCTCTGAAAGGAAGGGCAAGCCACCCCACCCCGTCCCTTCCCGCGGCGCATCCCTCACGGAGCCAGGCATCGCCTTTCGCCAGGATTTCCGCGTATTTTTTCAGCGATTCCGCGCTCACCCCGCGGGGAGACACGGAATCCGCCCCGTTGTCAACCGCCATTCCGAATGATACGGTGAACAGATCGGAATCGGAACGCGTTCCTCTCGCCACTTTCTCCACTCCTTCCCATACAGCCTATTGATTCAGTTTCGAGATCTCCTCGTCGATGGCCTCCGGGTTGTATCCCACGATATACTTCTCGCCGATTCTGGTCACCGGAACGCCCATCTGCCCCGTCTTCTTGACCATCTCCATGGCGGCCTCCCGGTCCGCAGCGACATCGATCACCTCGAAGGCGACCTTCTTTCCCTCCAGATACTCCTTCACCTTGGTGCACCAAGGGCATGTCTTGGTCGAATACACAGTTATCATAGCAGACACCTCCGTAGATGATATATACTTAAGGGGAGTATATATCAAATTTCCCTCCCGGTCGAGTTTATTATATACCGAATTTCTTCCGGGATGGGTAATTGTCCTGAATTCGCGGTATAATAAATACCATCACCGGGGTATTTCACTGAAAATGCACGAGGAGGAAATAAAATGACCATGTCGACGAAGGCCTCCGTGAGTTCCGCTTTGGAGCAGCGACTTCTTCCAATAGCGGAGCGATACCGGGGAAGGAAGGGGATCACCATACCGCTTCTTGCGGATCTCCAGAGGGAGATGGGGTACATCGCTCCGGAAGCGGTGGATTATATCGCGCATGAGCTGGATATTCCGGCTGCGGAGATGTTCGGCGTCGCGACGTTTTACGCCATGTTCCGCCTCCAGCCGGAGGGAAAGCATGTGATCCGCCTTTGCCGGGGGACGGCATGTCACGTTCAGGGATCGGCGCGTATCGGGGAGCAGATTCAGCGGCATCTTTCGGTGACCGACGGCGGGACCACCTCCGACGGGGTGTTCACGCTGCAGTTCGTCGCCTGTCTGGGATGTTGCAGTCTGGCGCCGGTCATGATGGTGGACGAGGAAGTTTTCGGGCTGCTGACACCCGAAAAAGCCGTCGATGTCCTTGAATCCGTGCGCCGCGCCTCCTCTGGAAACGGCGCTGCGGACTAGCTCATGGAGGTGTGCAAGGTGACCAAAACTATCGTGAAGGTCGGTCTGGCGAGCTGCGGCGTTGCCGCCGGCGCCGTCCCGATATACGAAACGCTTCTCTCCGCTTTGAAAGGGCGCGACGATGTCGAGATAAAAAAAGTCGGCTGTATAGGACTCTGTTACATGGAGCCCATAGTGGAGATAGAGCGCGACGGAAAATCCATCGCCTACGGCAAGGTGGACACGGCGCTCGCAAAGGAGATCGCCGAATCGCACGCGGTTCGTGGAGAGATTGTCCAGAGGGCGGTGATCCTCGACCCCTCTTCCAAGGCGTGCGAGAACGAACGTATGGACAGTCAGGTGCGCATCGTACTGCGGAACAGCGGACTCATCGATCCGGAGAAGATCGACGAGTACGTCGCCCGCGACGGCTACGACGCGCTGAAGAAAGCGCTCTCCATGACGCCGGAACAGGTGATCGAAGAAGTCCTTGCCAGCGGCCTCCGAGGCCGCGGAGGGGCTGGATTTCCTACCGGGCTCAAATGGAAGTTCGCACGCGGCGCCAAGGGGGACAAGAAGTACTTCGTCTGTAATGCCGACGAGGGCGATCCCGGCGCGTTCATGGACCGCTCCGTGCTCGAGAGCGACCCGCACAGCATCATCGAGGGCATGGCCATCGGCGGATACTCCATCGGTTCGGACGAGGGAATCATCTACTGCCGGGCGGAGTACCCGCTCGCCATCAAGCACCTCAACGTCGCTCTCGAACAGGCGCGCGAAAAAGGGTACCTCGGGAAGAACATCCTCGGATCGAATTTTTCGTTCGACATTCACATAAAAGAAGGCGCGGGCGCGTTCGTCTGCGGGGAAGAAACCGCAATGATCGCATCCATCGAAGGCCGGCGCGGCATGCCGCGTCCGAGACCTCCGTTCCCCGCGAACAGCGGAGTCTTCGGCAAGCCGACGAACATCAACAACGTGGAGACCATCGCCAATATCCCCTGGATCATCCTCAACGGCGCGGCGAAGTTCTCCGAATACGGAATCGGCAAGAGCCGGGGAACGAAGGTGTTCGCTCTCGCAGGAAAGATCAAGAAGGGCGGCCTCGCGGAGGTTCCGATGGGGATGCCGCTGCGCGAGGTCATCTTCAACGTGGCGGGCGGTATCGCGGAGAACAAGAAGTTCAAGGCCGTCCAGCTCGGAGGCCCCTCGGGCGGTTGTATTCCGGAATCGCTTCTCGACACTCCGGTGGACTATGAGTCCATCAACGCCACGGGGGCCATAATGGGCTCCGGGGGAATGGTGGTCATGGACGAAACGACGTGCATCGTCGACGTCGCGAAGTTCTTCCTTGCTTTCGTCCAAAAGGAGTCCTGCGGAAAGTGTCCCTTCTGTCGCATAGGCACGAAACGGATGCTTGAAATCCTTGAGCGCATCTCGGAGGGGAAGGGCGTCATGGAAGACCTCGATACGCTCCTCGACCTCGCCTACCAGGTCAAGGAGGGCTCTCTCTGCGGTCTCGGCCAGACGGCTCCGAATCCCGTCCTCACCACGCTGAAATACTTCCGCGAAGAGTACGAGACCCACATCAGGGAAAAGAAGTGCCCCGCGAAGGTCTGTACGAACCTCATCCACTACGTCATCGACCCCGCCGTGTGCATCGGCTGCACGAAGTGCGCCCGAAACTGCCCTGTCTCCTGTATCGCGGGAGAAGTAAAGAAGCCCCACGTCATCGACGATGAAAAGTGCATCCGGTGCGGCCAGTGCAAAAAGGTCTGCCCCGTGGGCGCCATTTCCGTGGAATAAGCCTTGTCGGGAGGATTTCGAGCTGCCATGAAGAAAAATATAAAAGTCACACTCAATGGAAAAACAGTCTACGGTTACGAGGGCCAACGGATTCTCGACCTCTGCACCGAGTGCGGCGTGGAGATTCCCACGCTCTGCTACGATCCGCATCTCAGCCTGCACGGAGGCTGCTCCGTCTGCCTCGTCGAAGTCGAGGGCGCGAAGACGCTCCTGCGGGCATGCGCGAACACCATCTCGCAGGGGATGGTCATCAAGACGGAGACGGAACGGGCAGTCAGCGCGCGGCGGACCGCACTCGAACTGCTTCTCTCGGACCACGTCGGCGACTGCCGCCCTCCGTGCACGCTCACCTGTCCCGCGAACGGCAACGTACAGGCCTATATCAACCTCGCCGCGCAGGGAAAGTACGACGAGTCACTCGACGTGCTGCACCACCATGTCACGCTCCCTGCGTGCATCGGCAGGGTCTGCCCCGCCCCTTGCGAGAAGAAGTGCCGCAGGAACTTCGTCGACGACGCCCCGGTTTCAATAAAAGAGATCAAACGCTTCGTCGGCGACTGGGCGATTCGCAACGAAAAGATGGGATTCGTTCCCAAGATCGAGGAAAACGGGAAGCGAATCGCCGTCGTGGGCGGAGGTCCCGCCGGTATTTCAGCGGCTTACTATCTCAGGTTGAAGGGGTATGCCCCGGTCGTCTTCGAGAAGGAGATGCTCCTCGGCGGCATGATGCGGTACGGAATTCCCGACTATCGTCTGCCGCAGCACGTGCTCCAGGCGGAGATCGACTGGCTGCTGTCGCACGGCGTGGAGGTCCGCACCGGAATGACCCTCGGTAAGAATATCGCCCTCGAAGAACTCCGAAAGGAGTACGACGGCGTGATTCTCGCCATGGGGTGCTGGAAATCCTCCCCCATGCGCGTCCCGGGAGAGGAGCTTGACGGCGTCCTTGGGGGCATCGATTTCCTGTACGATGTGAAGACGAACCCCTCCGTCGCGATCGGCAAGAGAGTCGCGGTCGTCGGCGGCGGAAATACCGCGATGGACGCATGCCGCTCCGCCCGACGCCTGGGCGCGGAGGAGGTCTCCGTGCTCTACCGACGCTCGCGCGAGGAGATGCCGGCGGACGACATCGAAATTGAAGAGGCTACTGAAGAAGGAGTCGATTTTATCTATCTCGCCGCGCCGAAGACAATCGAAGGAAACGGCAAAGTCGAGCGTATCGTCTGCGAACGGATGCGACTCGGCGAACCCGACGCCTCCGGCAGACGGAGCCCCGTCCCCACGGGAGAGACGTTTGTCCTTGAAGTCGACACCGTCATCGCGGCGGTCGGCCAGGGAATCGACTTCTCCACCGTTCCCGCCGAGCTGCACGACGGCAGAAAAATGAAAGTGGGCAAGGACTATGAAACGCCGCTTCCCGGCGTCTTCGTCTGCGGCGACCAGCAGACGGGACCCAAGATCGCCATCGAGGCGATCGGCAACGGGCACTGGGCCGCGGATTCTCTGGACCACTATCTGACGCACGGAACGCCCAAAAAACCGTTCTTCTACGATATCGTCCGGACGGACCTCGGCCCCGAGGACTTCGCCGACGTCGAACGCACAACGCAGGAGCACGTGGCGCACGTTTCCGGAGAGACGCGGCTGGCCGCTCCCTTCAATGAGTACAGCAAAGGACTGACCGAAGAGCAAACCCTCCGCGACGCGAAGCGCTGTATGGAGTGCGGCTGCGCCGACGTCTTCGAATGCAAGCTCCGTAAATTCGCGACTACGCACGAAGTGCAGCCCGAGAAGCTGGCGGGCGCCCACGTCGAAAAGTTCGAGGACGCCAACCAGTACTACGTGCGGAACATGGACAAGTGCGTCCTCTGCGCGAAGTGCGTCCGCGCGTGCGACGAAATCTCCGGTTTCCACGCCATCGACTTCGCGAAGCGTGGCTTCGAGTCCGTACTCACACCGCACTTCTTCAACGACATGGAACACTCCGACTGCACTTTCTGCGGCCTCTGCACCCAGGTCTGCCCGGTCGGGGCCCTTATGGAGAAACGCGCCGAACGTTGGCCGCATCTGGAAGAGCCGCGGATCGTCAAGACAACATGTATGCTCTGCCCGGTAGGCTGCGAACTCGACCTGAATCTCGACAGGAAGCGTTCGCGAATTGTCCGCGTTACTACCGATCTCGACAACCCCGAGGCCCCGACCGGCGGTTCGTGCTGTGTGAAGGGGCGCTACGGCTTTAAAGACGTAGCGGACGACGGCGCCTTCGTCCCCGCGCTCAAGGGAAACTCCGCCTCCTGGAGCGACGCCGTCGCGGCTTTCGACGCGCTCGCAGCCGGGAACGACGCGGCGTTCGTGCTTGGCCCGTCCCTCACATCCGAAGAAGTGCGCGCTCTTAAGGGGTACGCCGCCCTTCGCGCTCCGGACGCACGGATGTCCGCGACTTGCGATGCGGAGTTCATTCCTCTTCTCGATGAGGCGGCGCGTCGCAAGGATGTTGTCGGAGCAACCTACGCCTCCATGACCGGCTCCTCTCCGGCAAGCGATATACGCTGCGGAGAGGCCGACGCGTACCTGCTCGTCCGAACGAACACCGACGACGACCAGCCGGTGCTCACATCCTGGCTCCGCAGGTCCGCTCGTCACCGTAAGGCAGCGGTGGTCTACATCGGCCAGACGCCGGGCCTCCTCGACAAAGGCGAAGCCGTCGTTCTGCGCCCGGAACACGGAAAATACGGCCAGGTCCTTGCTGCGCTCACTTCCGTAGTCAGGGCGCTCACGGCCAAGGAGAGCGTCGCCTCGGCCGGTCTCCTCTCCGGTACCGGCGTTCTTCCCGAAGACCTTGAAAAAGCGGCCGGACTCCTCGCCGCCGCGAAACATCCTGTGACCCTTATCGGCGCGGAGTCGCCCGCTAAAGAAGCCTTCGACGCCGCGGCGTCGCTCGCCGGAGGACGCTACCTTCTTCTCTTCAAGGGAGCCGGGAGCACCGCCCTCCTTGAGGCAATGCCCGGAGTCATACCAGCGGCGGCTCTTCGTACGATTCAGGGGAGCGCGTCTGTACTGCTCTTCGTCGGAACAACCCCGGAGAAAGCCGCTTTTGCTGCTCCCGAACTGGCCGGGAAGAAGTACGCGGTCCTGTCGTCGGCATCCTCTCCACTCTCGGAGAAGGCCGACGTTCTGCTGCCGCTTCTTCCCTGGACCGAGAAAGACGGAACGCTGAAAAATCTCGAAGGCCGCACGCTTCCAGTCCGGCGAGGCTCTCTGAACGCAAAAACAGGGAAGAGCCTGTGCGCCCTGCTGGCGGAGGCCGCATTGCCCTACGGAGGAAAGATCCACGCGAACCCTGTAGCTCGCTGATTCCGAATACACACTCTTCGAAGAGACCCAAAAAAATTCACAGGGCATCCCGCCCTGTGAATTTTTGTTGCTTCCACTAAACCATATTGACATTCAGGATACTGGCCTTTAGAATAAACCAAATATTTTTTTAAGAACACTTAGGGAGGTTGAGAAATTCATGAGGAGAATGCATCTTGGCACAGCTTTCATCATCGTCTTCGCGCTGATTCTGCTCTCCGCCGCCACGTCGTTCGCCGCGGCCCCTTCAGGAGAACCGATCAAAATCGGTTATCTGGCAACGCTCACGGGCGACGGTTCCACGTGGGGGCAGCATGAACGGGACGGAGCGCTGCTCGCGGTCAAAGAGTTGAACGAGGCCGGAGGAGTGCTCGGACGTCCGCTCGAACTTGTGTACTACGATGTTCGGGGACGTCAGGAAGACGCCATCCAGGCGGCCCGCCGCCTTGTCCACGAGGACAAGGTAGTCGCCATAGGTGGAACGAACTATAGCGGTTTGAATATCGCCATCGCCTCCGTGGTGAACAACGGCCAGGTACCCCAGATCGGCACGGCGAGCACCAACCCGGCTGTTACAGTCGACCCGAGAACGAACACCGTCCGCCCGTACACGTTCCGCCTCTGCTACACCGATCCCTATCAGGGAAAGGTCATGGCGGACTACCTCGTCAACAAGCTCGGTGTGAAGAGCGCTGCGGTCATCACGGATATCGGCAGCGACTATTCCGAAGGACTCAAGGAATTTTTCGTCGCCCGCTTCGGCGAGCTTGACGGCGAGCTGAAGGGCGTCTGGGGGTTCCGCGGCGGCGACGTCGACTTCAGGGCCCAGCTTACGGAGATGAAAGCCTCCGGGGCCGAGGCGGTTGCGCTTCCTATTCTCTATAAAGAGATGGGTCTGATCATGAAGCAAGCCGCCGAACTCGACTGGAAGCCAATCTTCATCGGCGGCGACGGTTTCAGCCCGAGTATGTACGAAATCGCCGGCGATAGTATGGAAGGAAGCTACTGGGTCTACAGCATGGACCTCAGTAACCCGCAGCTAATCTACCTTCTTTCCCGCTTCGAGAAGGAGTACGGCATTCCTGCGGCGGAGCCCGGCAACGTAGCATACGCCTACGACTTGATCACATGGGTGGCCGACGCGATCAGAAAAACCGGTAAGGCCGATCCTGTGGCGATCCGGGAGGCGCTCGAGAACACGAAGGATCTTCGCCTTGTCCATTTCACGCTTACAGTCGACAAGGAAACACACAATCCGCTGAACAAGCCTGCGGCTATGATGCTCTGGAAGAACCAGCAGCTCAACTTCCTTGAGATGTGGGCGCCTCAGGACAACTTCTAATCCGACTCGATATCGATGCTCTCGCAAGAGAAGCCCTGCCCATCAGGCAGGGCTTCTCTTGCGAGACGACGGATTCGCGCCTCTTTACTCCTTCCTTGCGATCATCGCTCCGCCCGCCAGGGCAATACGGACGCGGCGCTTCCATTCCGCCCTCTCGTTCGGATACTCCTCGCGGAAATGAACGCCCCTGCTCTCCTCCCGAACCAGGGCCGCTCTTCCCACCGCCTCGGCGGTCAGATACATTCCGTTCATCTCCAAAGCATGCAGAAGATCGAAAGCGGAGGCGATTTTCAACCGGCTCCTCATTGTATTCAATGTTTCAATCCTAGAAAGACACCTTTGTATGCTCTCTCCGTTACGCCACGGGGAGAGTCCCTGCTGCACTTCGCGGCGGAGCGAACGGCGAACTTCCGGCGGAGATATTCCGTCCGGATCCGGCCTGCGCATGGACACGGGCAGCGGTATTTCCTTGCTGCCGGAGAGAACGGTTGGAGACGGCTCATCCACGGCCGTCTTCCCCGCCCTGAGGCCGAAAACGAGAATGCTTGTCAGCGCATTCCCTCCCATACGGCTCGCACCGTCGACGCCTCCGGAGGCTTCGCCACAGACGAAAAGACCGGGAAGAGAGGTCCTCCCCTCGGAATCCATCGGAACGCCTCCGGTGAAATAGTGCTGCACGGGACTGACCTGTACCGGCGCGGCGCGTTTTTCAGGAGGAAGATCGAACATGAGGGATACCCTGACGTCCGGGATCGAAAAATCCTCCTCTCGCAGCCGCTCCAGATGAAGCAGCGTCTTCCCGCCGCGTGCGGCATGTCCAGCGAGCAGCAATGCGGCGCGGTCGCGCGCGAAAAGATTCGCTTCCTTGCCTGTCGCAACACCCCATGAAGGGAAGGCCTCCTTAATATACTCTCTCCCGTTTTCATCCGTCACCGGGAGATAATCGATTATGGTGAGTCCCACCATCCATACAGGAAACCCCTCTTGATCCCATCCCATCGGGTAAAACTGAACGTATTCCATATCCACCAGTTCAAGACCGGCCTCCAGGGCAAGCGCATACCCGTCGCCCGTCATACGTAGAGGGTTGTCCGTCCGTTCGTAGATCGCACCGCCACCGCCTGTCGCCAATATAACCGAGGATGCTGCGAAAGAGAACGCCCTTCCCCTCTTCCAGTCAACCGCTTCCACTCCCTCGGCGCCGCGTTCCCCAACCAGCAGCCGGGAAACGACATGATTCTCCAGAATTTCCACGCCTTCCCGGCGGGCGGCGGCAACGAGTTCGCGGACCATCCCTCCGCCGCCCATGATCTCGGAGGGCGCCGTTTTTCGCGCAGACGCATGTCCCGTGTCGTTTATCTTCAAGGAGACTCCCCACTCCGAAATAGTACGGAGCGCCGCCTCCGAACTGTCGGCTAGCGTTCGTACCAGCGAGGGATCATTGACATACCGGCCCGTCTCCATAATTCGACCGTAATGGTCGTCCGGAGAGATCTTCCCCGAAGAGAGCGAAAAGAGACCTCCGGAATAGGCCGTGCAATTGGCATCCCCGCACGCCGTCTTGCTAAGAAGCAGCACTTCCGCCCCGCTCCTCCGGGCGGAGATCGCCGCCGTCAGCCCCGCTCCCCCCGAACCCGCAACGATCACTCGTTTCTTCATCCTCAACAACCTCCTTTTCGCCTATGACAAAAGAGCCCCGCAGTGCGCGGGGCTCTTCGGAAAGCCATTCTCATCGGAAACGGGAGAACGCTACTCCTCCTCCTCTTCCTGTTTGTGCGCGGCGACTACCTTCTTGGTAATCTCCGCCGGGACCTCTTCGTAGTGGTCGTACTCCATAGTGAACGAACCTCTGCCGGAGGTCATCGAACGGAGGATGATCGCGTAACGGAACATCTCCGCAAGAGGAACCTGCGCCTTCACGATCTGCTGGTGCCCCTTGCTGTCGATGCCGAGGATACGTCCTCTCCGGCTGTTGAAGTCGCCCATCACATCGCCGAGATAATCCTCGGGGACCGTGACTTCGACGTTCATGATCGGTTCGAGAAGAATCGGGCCCGCATCCAGGATACCCTTCTTAAAGGAGAGGCGCGCCGCAAGCTTGAACGCCATTTCGGAACTGTCGACATCGTGGTATGAGCCGAAGAAGAGCGTCGCCTTGAAGTCGACCACGGGAAATCCGGCAAGAGGTCCCTTGACCAAGGACTCGCGGAGTCCCTTCTCCACTGCGGGAATAAAGCCCTTCGGGATGGCGCCTCCGACGATATTGTCTTCGAACACGAACCCGGCGCCTCTTTCAAGAGGCGTATATCTGATATGGGCATCGCCGTACTGCCCGTGACCTCCGGTTTGCTTCTTGTGCTTTCCCTGCGCCTCCGCAGTCTTGCGTATGGTCTCGCGGTAGGGGACCTGCGGAGTCTTGGTATCGAGGTCGACGCCGTAGCGTTCTTTCATCTTGGCGAGAACGATGTCGATATGCATATCCCCCATTCCGGAGAGCACGCTGTCGTTCGTCTCGGGGTTCTTCTCGAAGCTGAGGCTGGGATCCTCCTCGAGCGTCTTGTTGATCGCGTTGCCGAGCTTGTCTTCGTCGGCGCGGCTCTTCGCCGTTATCGCAACGCTGTATACTGGTTTGGGGAACTCTATCGGCGGATACTTGACGGTAGACCCCTTCATGCCCAGCGTGTCGCCCACCTGGACGCTCTGAAGCTTCGGAAGCGCGAGGATGTCGCCGACGGCGATCTCCTTGACGTCTTTGCCTTCCTTGCCGGTCATGAACTTGAAAGAGCTGATGCGCTCGTCCTCTCCCTTGTTCACGTTGTAAATATTATTATCGGTAGTGAGGGTCCCCGAATTGACGCGGAGGAACGAGAGTTTTCCCACGTAGGGGTCCACCATAACCTTGAAGCAGATGGCGGAGAAGTTTGCTGACGGATCCGGAGCGACATCGATATCGACGTCGCCCTTCTTCGCCGGGCGCGTCCGGGCTTCCAGCGGCGACGGGAAGAAATCGACGATGAAGTCGAGCATCTGCTGCACGCCGACGTTCTGTGTGGAGGAACCCGGGAAGACCGGGAGCACCATCCGTCCGGCGATTGCCTTCCGTAAGACGGGGAGCAGCTCTTCGTCGGAAATCGCCTCTCCGTCGAGATATCGCATCATCATCTCGTCGTCGGCCTCGACAACGGCTTCGACAAGAGATTCTCTGGCCGCTGCCACGGCATCGGCCATGTCGGCAGGCACGTCGGCTTCGGTGAACTTACCCGCCCCGTTTGTTTCGTACATATACGCCTTGCCGCGAAGGACGTCCACGACACCCTTGAAGGAAGACTCGCTTCCTACGGGAAGGAGGACAGGGACGGCTTTGTCGCTGTAATCGGCCTTCAGATCGGAGAGCACCTTGTCGAAATCGGCATTCTCACGGTCCAGCTTGGAGATGTAGAATGCGACGGGAAGTCCGAATTCCTCTCCCGTCTGCCAGGCCTTGTCCGTCTGCACTTCGATGCCGCTTGTTCCGCTCACGGCGATTACAAGAGTGTCCGCGACGCGGACGGCCGAACGCATCTCTCCGACGAAATCGGCAAATCCCGGAGTATCCAGGACAAAAAGCGTCTTTCCCTTCCTCTCCATAGTGATGAGAGACGTGTTGATCGAGATCTGTCGCTTCTGTTCCTCCTGACTGAAATCGCTGACGGTGTTTCCGTCCTCGACCTTTCCCAGTCTGGTAGTACTGCCGCAATCAAAAAGCATGGCCTCGACAAGGCTTGTCTTTCCTGCGCCTCCGTGGGCTGCGATGGCGAAACTGCGAGTGTTCTCAGGCTGACGGGTTCCCATTGCCAACTACCTCCTCCGGCGTACGTTCCTGCCCCTCACTGCACAAGGGCAACTTGAATATCTTACGCATAATGCTTCCGTTCGTCAACGAACTGTGAAAAATCTCTTTTTAAAAGATGGAAAAGATTGCGTTCTTCAACGAGTACTCGATTCTAAGGCTTCTCCTGCAGCAACGTATCAAGCAGCTCCCCGACCGACGCCGCGTCAGCCTGCCCTCGGGCCTCCTTCATAACGAGACCGACGATGAACTTTTTCTTCTTCCCCTTGTCGTCCTTTCCGTCAAATATCTCGGCCACGACATCCGGATTGGAAGCAAGCACGCCTCGGACGGTATCGGCGAGCGCATTGCCAGAAAGTTTGCCGCGGGCGCCTCCGCTTGCCTCAAGCGCCTTCTCCAGAGATACTCCGTCCCGGATCATCGCGTTGAATGTTTCCCGTGCCGCGGTGGTCGAAAGCTTCTCGTCGTCCACGAGTCGGACCAGTGCCCCAAGATCTTTTGGGGACAGAGAAAACTGTTCGATGGCGATGTTCTGTTCGTTCAGTACCCGGAGGACTTCGGTACGCACCCAGTTCGACGCTCTGGCCGCGGACGCGCCGGACCGGACGCAGATTTCGTAATAGTCCGCGAGCGGCATTGTCTCGGAGAGGAGTGCGGCATCCGCTTCAGGAAGGGCGAACTCGTTACGGAAGCGGGCCTCCCTGGCCCACGGCATTTCGGGAAGCGAAGTCCTCACCTTCTCCAGCAGTGCGGGAGATGCTTCGATCGGAGGCAGATCCGGATCCGGGAAATAGCGATAGTCGTGAGCCGCCTCCTTGCTTCGCATCGAAGTGGTCACCCCATCGCCGTCGTTCCAATGTCGGGTTTCGAGTTCCAACACCCCGCCGTTTTCGAGCACAACAGTCTGCCTGCGGATCTCGTATTCGAGCGCTCGTTCGATCGCACGGAGAGAGTTCATGTTTTTGATCTCCGAACGTTCGCCCCAGTAGAGGATCTCTCCCGTCGCCGCATCCTTCTTTTGGAGCGAAATATTGGCGTCGACGCGCATGGAGCCGCGTTCCATATCGCCGTCGGAAACATCGAGATAGCGTACGAGCCTCCGCAGAGAAGTCACATACTCGCGCGCTTCGCGGGGCGAACGCAGATCGGGTTCCGACACGATCTCCGCCAAGGGCACGCCCCCCCGATTATAGTCTACGTATGAGCACTCCGAGCCTTCAAGGCGTCCGTCGGCAGCGGAATGCACCAGCTTCCCCGCATCCTCCTCGAGGTGCAGACGGGTGATCCTGATTCTCTTGAGAGCGCCCCCCTCTCCCGCGATGAACAGCTCTCCCCCCTCGGCGAGAGGGAGGTCGTACTGACTGATCTGATACGCTTTCGGCAGATCGGGATAGAAGTAATTCTTTCTGTGGAAGACCGTCTTGTCCCTTATGGTGCATGAGAGCGCCATGGCCGCCTTGATCCCGAGTTCGACAGCTTTTCCGTTGAGCACGGGAAGCGCTCCGGGCAGACCGAGGCAGACCGGGCAGACGTTCGTGTTCGGCTCCGCGCCGATGTAGTCCGTGGAGCAGGAACAAAAAATTTTCGTTGCTGTCGCCAGCTGGACGTGAATCTCGAGACCGATGACCGGCTGGTAGGAATATTTCATATTTCCCCCCCCCTTTCCGAACCGGCGATCCCGGCGTCGGCCGCTCGATCCGCAGAGGCTTTCGCACACCCGCATGGAGCGATTTTCGCCGTGCCGAGCTTCTTCTCAAGCACCGCCGCGGTCGAGAGGAGTTCCGGCTCCCCCCACTTCGGAGCGATGAACTGAACCCCTACCGGGAGGGGCTTCTCGCCGGATGTGAAGCCCCCGTTCAGCGAGAGCGCCGGGAGTCCGGCGAGGTTCACCGGAAGAGTGAAGACGTCGGCCAAATACATCTGGATCGGGTCGTTCACAAGCTCTCCCTTTCGAAATGCGGGAGAAGGAGCCGTGGGAAGGGCGATGAGATCGCACCCGGCGAATGCGGCGGCGAACTCTTTTTTCATGAGCTGCCGGACTTTCTGGGCGGTCAGGTAGTAGGCGTCGTAGTATCCCGAGCTGAGAACATACGTTCCCGTGAGAATCCGGCGCTTCACTTCGTTGCCGAAACCGGAACCCCTTGTCTTGAGGTAGAGGTCGATCAGGGATTTTTGATCCGAGGAGAGGCCGTACCGGACCCCGTCGAACCGGGCAAGGTTGGAGCTTGCTTCGGCGGGGGCGAGGATGTAGTAGCAGGGCAGGCCGAATTCCAGGGAAACGGGAAGGGATATTTCAACGATCTCGGCGCCTTCCTCCCGGCAGAGGGCGAGCGTCTTGTGAAGAACGTCATCCACTTCGGCGGCGACGGAGTCTTTTCTGTTCCGCAGCTCTTTCACCACGGCGATTCTCTTCCCGGCGAGAGGCGCGCTTTCCCGTCCCGGAGCCTTCCAAGGCGCTAGAGACGCAAAATAGTCGGGGCGCTCCCTTCTGCTTGAGGTCGCGTCGCGGGGGTCGGGGCGCGCGATCACGGAGAGCGAAAGTGCGAGATCTTCCACAGTGCGGGCGAACGGGCCTATCTGATCGAGCGAGGAAGCGAACGCCACAAGCCCCCATCGGCTCACAAGCCCGTATGTCGGTTTCAAGCCGTAAATGCCGCAGAAGGAGGCCGGCTGACGGATCGAACCTCCGGTATCGCTCCCGAGGGCCAGCGGCGTGTATCCGGCCGCGACGGAGACGGCGCTGCCGCCGGAGCTTCCCCCCGGAACGCGCTCCGTATCCCATGGGTTCGAGGCCGGGCCGAAGGCGGAGAACTCCGTTGAACTCCCCATCGCGAATTCATCCATGTTGCCCTTTGCGGCAACAACGGCGCCGGATGTCTCAAGCAGCTCGGTCACCGTAGCGTCGTACGGAGGAATCCACCCCTCAAGAATCCTGCTCGCGCAGGTCGCGGGCATTCCGCGGACGCACATGTTGTCCTTGAGCACAACGGGGACTCCGGCAAGCGGGCCGGGGTCTTCCCCCCTCGCGACGGCCGCGTCGACAGCTGCGGCATGTTTTCGGGCGATCTCCGGAGCGCGATGCAGGAGGGCGTGCAAAGAGGGTTCGAGGCTTTCCGCTCGCTCATAAAAAGACGTGAGAATCTCCACGGCGGAAAAATCGCGCTTCCGTATTCCTCCGACGATCTCGGCTGCCGAGAGCGAAGAGAAGCTCATGACGAGACCCCCTCTTCACCGCACGGGGAGGAAGAGCCCTCTCCGCCGTGCTGCCCGAGAATTCTCGGCACGACAAAAAAGGAGTCCTTTCTTCGCGGGGCCGAACCAAGAACGTCCTCCCGCACGCTCGAAACGATCGGAACATCTTCCCGCGCAGGAGGAATCTCCGTATCCGAGAAGAGGAACGGATCGACGGCGTCGAGGTCGAGCCGTCCTTCTTTTCCAGCTGCGGAGAGCACGTTGAAATGTTCAAGGATGGCTCCGAAGTGCTTGACCAGCCCATCCATTTCTTCGTCCTCAACACGGAGCCTGGCGAGATCGGCAACGTGCCGCACCGCCTTCGTATCCAGCGCATACGCGCCGGGGTCGCTGGGTGTCATTGCGTTCAAACCTCCTGATTAGCAGACGGCGAACAGTGGTACGGACGGTCTTTCCAAGCGGCTTCAGGAAACTCGCGCCGTGAAACACACGCGGAGGAACACTTTCGCTCTCTTTGTTTCCCGAAGCGAACACTCGGGAACGCTTCACATACCATTCCGCCGGTCTTCCCGATTTCCTTCCAATCCGCATGAAATGGAGCATGCGGCAAAAAAGGTCACGCTTCGTCCATCTCGCGGATCATCTCAAGAAATTCTTCTTCGTTCACTATCTTCACGCCGAGAGAGAGCGCCTTCGAGAGCTTGCTTCCCGCATCTCTTCCCGCCACGACGAAAGACGTCTTCTTGCTGACGCTCGAAGAGCAAACGGCCCCAAAGCGTTTCGCCGTCTCTTCCGCCTCGATGCGCGTCATGGATTCCATCTCGCCGGTAAACACGAGACGCATTCCCTCGAAAGGCCGGGATCCGAAGGGTTCGTTTTCTCCTTCGCTTTCAGAGACGGGGAACGTCGCCCGGACTCCGGCCGCCGTCAATCGTTCAAGAAGCCTTTGATTCTCGGGTTGTTCGAAGAACGACCGGATGGCCGACGCCATTACCGGCCCCACCCCGTCGACCGCTGCAAGCGTCTCTTCGGATGCGTTCCGAAGGGTCGGTAGATCACGGAAGGCCTCCGCAAGAATCTCGGCGCTGCGCGAGCCTGTGAAGCGAATGCCGAGGGCGGAGAGAAGGCGGGGAAACGGACGCTCCTTCGATTGCTCCAGTGCGTTGATAAGGTTCCGCGCGGACTTCTCCCCCATCCTGTCGAGCGAGGCGAGCGTTTCTTCGTCCAACGCATAGAGGTCGGCAAGCGAACGAAGCAGGCCCTTCTCGACGAGCTGATCGACGATCTTGTCTCCCAGCCCGCGTATGTCCATTCCGTTGCGCGAAGCGAAGTGCCGGAGCCCTTCCTTGAGCTGCGCCGGACAGGAAGAGCGGTTCGGACAGCGCAACGCGACCTCCCCTTCAAGGCGAACCGCCGGCGTTCCGCATGCCGGGCAGCACTCGGGCATGACGAACTCCCGCTCCCCCCCCGTTCGCGCGTCGAGCACCGGACCGAGTATTTCCGGAATGATCTCGCCGGCCTTGCGGACGCGCACCATGTCGCCGATACGTACATCTTTGCGCCGGAGTTCGTCTTCGTTGTGGAGGCTCGCCCTCCGCACGATCGAGCCCGAAATGCTCACGGGCGAGAGCACCGCGACCGGAGTAAGGGCGCCGGTTCGACCGACGGAGACGATGATATCCTCCAGGCGGGTAGTCCTTTCCTCCGGCGGGTACTTGAAGGCGATCGCCCATCGCGGCGCGTGCGACGTAGCCCCAAGTTCGTACCATGCCGCGATGGAATTCAGCTTGACCACGACGCCGTCCGTCGCGTAGGGGAGCGAGAATCGCCCATCGCGCCACTCCTCGACGAATGCGAGCACATCCTCCGGGGAGGCGCATCGTTTCCATGCGGGCTGCACCGGCAATCCGCATTCGGCAAGCCTGAGGATCGCTTCCTCCTGCGTCTTCACACCGAACGGAACCGGGTCGACGACGGTGTAGAGGAAAATCGAGAGGCGGCGTTCCGCCACGACGGCGGGATCGAGCTGCCGTAAACTTCCGGCGGCTGCATTCCGAGGGTTGGCGAAGAGCGGCTCTCCTCTTTCTTCCCGTTCCATGTTCAGCTCGGCGAAGTGCTGCCTCTGAAGCAGCACTTCGCCGCGGACCTCCATCTTCGGCGGGAATGCGCCCGAGAGACGCAGAGGGAGATTACGTATAGTCCGTATATTCGCTGAGACATCCTCGCCCGTCCTTCCGTCTCCGCGCGTCGTTCCCTGAACAAAAACGCCGTCCTCGTAGACAAGGGAGACGGCAAGGCCGTCGATCTTCAGCTCGCAGAGATAACCGCGTTCGGCCGCGAACGGTGCGGTCCGTGCGAGAAACGCCGAGAGTTCCTCGATATCGAGCGCGTTGTCGAGGCTGAGCATAGGAGCGGAGAGACTCACCTTGGCGAACCCCTCGGCGGCCTTTCCTCCGACCCGCTGCGTCGGGGAATCCGGCGACCGGAGGGTAGGATATTCCTCCTCCAGCCGCCGCAGCTCGGCGAAAAGCGCATCGTATCGGTCGTCCGGAATCTCCGGCGCGTCCAGTACATAGTACAGATGCTCGTGCCGCAGAATTTCCTCTCGTAAAACAGCGGCGCGCGAACGCGCTTCTTCGGGGACGCGGGGAATCGTGCTCTCTGACACCTCGACGACGCCTCTCTTTCTACGGCTCCGGCGCGTCCTTGCTTCTGGAGACGAGCGGCTTCATCGTCGGGAAGAGAATGACGTCGCGGATGGAACGCGAATCCGTAAGGAACATCACCAGGCGATCGACGCCGATGCCCAGCCCGCCGGTCGGGGGAAGTCCCGTCTCGATGGCGTTGATGAAATCTTCGTCGAAATCGTGCGCCTCGTCGTCGCCCGCCTCTTTCTTTTTCAGCTGATCCTCGAAGCGCGCTCTCTGGTCGATGGGGTCGTTCAGCTCGCTGAATGCGTTGGCGACCTCCTTGCCGCAGATGAACAGCTCGAAACGACGAGTGTAGTCCGGGTTCTCCGGGTCGCGCTTCGCGAGCGGCGAAATCTCCGTCGGGTGTCCCGTGACGAAGGTCGGCTGGATGAGTTTTTCTTCGACGAACGTCTCGAACATCAGGTTGAGCACCGTAAAGCGGCTTTCGCCTCCCTTGATCTCCACGCCGCGCTCCTTGCCTATCCTTCGGGCTTCGTCGTCGTCGGCGACGGTCCGGAAGTCGACTCCGGTGTATTCCCTCACCAGATCGAGCATCGAACCTCTCTTGAACGGCTTGTCGAAATCGAGATCCACATCCTGGTAGCGCACGGGGCCGGAGGAATCGGGGCCGCGGACGACGACGGCGGCGTTTCTGATGATCTCCTCCGTGAGCGCCATCATATCCTCGTAATCAGCATAGGCCCAGTAGACCTCCATCATGGTGAACTCGGGGTTGTGCATCGTGTCGAGCCCCTCGTTCCGGAAGTCTTTTCCCAACTCGTAAACTCTGCCGAACATCCCGACGACAAGACGCTTCAGATAGAGTTCCGTCGCGATCCGGAGGTACATCCCCATCCCCAGCGCGTTGTGGAACGTCTTGAAGGGGCGCGCGTTGGCTCCTCCAGCGAGCACCGAGAGAATCGGCGTCTCCACTTCGAGCGTGCCGTGATCTTCGAGAGTCTTTCGAATCGAGGAGATGATCTTCGAGCGTTTGCGGAACGTCTCGCGCACATCGGGGTTCGCGATGAGATCCGTATAGCGCTGACGGTAGCGCAGCTCCGTATCCTTCAGGCCGTGCCACTTTTCGGGAAGGGGGCGAAGGGCCTTGCAGAGAAGCACGCACTGCCGCACATGAATCGTCAGCTCCCCGCGCTGCGTTCTGAAGGGATGCCCGACGATCCCCACCCAGTCTCCGGTGTCCACCCACTTTTTCGCAAAGGTGTACTGCTCTTCTCCCATCGCGTTGAACTGGAGGTAGAGCTGCAATGTCTCCGTTTCGTCCGCGAGGTTGGCGAACATCGCCTTTCCGTGCTTCCGAAGCGTCATGATTCTTCCCGCGGTGACGATGGAAACGGACTCGTCCATCTCATCCGCTTCGAGGTGGTCGAAGTTCCGCCGGACGTATTCCAACTGGTGCTTCCGCTCCCACTTCTCCAGGATATACGGGTTGTACCCTTCCTCGGAGAGCAATCGCTCCAGCTTATCCATCCTCTGGCGGACTATTTCATCGCCCGGACCGGACTCATCTCCTCCCGGAACGGTGTTCAGGACTTCCTGCTCATGATGCGCATCCACTATGTTCCTCTCTCCTTTCAAAATAAACCTCACACGTTTCAAGTATTCCCCGGAGTTCCTTCCAGGAGAGGATGTGCGCAGCGGCGCGCCGCAGTTCGCCAATTCCGGGAAGCCCTTTGAACATGCCCGACAGAAGCCGCTTCACCATGAGAACGGCGATCCTGGGCCCCGATCCGGCGCAGACGTTTTCGCCGAAATCCAGAAGAAGGGAAAGTTGGAAATCCGGGGAGGGATTTCTGTATTTATTATGCACTTCATAGCCGAGAAACGCCAGCGTTCGCGGGAAAAGAAACGGATCCGCAATCGCTCCCCGTGCAAACATCACTGCGGCGCACCCTCCGTTGAGGTATTCCGCGGCCCGTTCGGGGGAGAAAACATCTCCGCTGGCACAAACTTTTCCCGGAAAAAGCGTTGCAAGACGCGGAAGCAAAGAAACGTCGGCTTCTCCGGTATAGCGTTGCGCGGGCGTTCTTCCGTGAACGGTCACCGTCGCGGCGCCCGCTTCCAGAAGCCCTTCGCAGAACGCCTCCGTCGTCAGCGGCAACGTCGGGGGGCACTTGCGTATCTTCGGCCAGACAGGAAGCCCGAGGGCAACAAGCCGCCTCACCATGTCGAAGGCCACCTCGGGACGCTCCAGCAATTTCGAACCGGCGCCCTTCTTCAGTACTTTGGGCATCGGACAGGCCATATTTATGCCCAGAGCGACGATTTTACTCTGAACCCCGAGTGCACACTCAGCCCCCCTGGCCATGATTTCCGCATCTCCTGCAAAAAGCTGGGCTATTACGGGCGATTCTCCCTCCAGGACGGCAAGCATTCGCTCAGTCTTCGATCCGGGGGAGACGATCTCATACCCCTCGTCTCCGGTGTTGTTCCGCCTCCGAGACTGTCTTTCCGATACGAGCAGCCCGGCGCAGCTTATCATCTCCGTATGCACCGCCCCGGCGCCGAGTTTTGAGTAGAGAAGCCGAAGGGCGGGTATGGTCACTCCGGCCAAGGGAGCGAGAAGCAGCGGGTTCGCAAGCCGAAGCCCCCCTATCTCAACCGGATGTGCAGCGACAGAGGGCGGAGGAACAGGCAATTCGTCAAGGGTCACCTGGCGCGATTCCTTTCGTAGATCAGGCGCAGCCCCTCAAGCGTCAGCCACGGATCGACATGTGTGATCGTCTCCGAGAGCGACGCGACGACCGAAGCATGTCCGCCGGTGGCAGCCACGGGCGTCTTCGTTCCCAATTCGCTCCATGTCCTCCGTACGAGAGAGTCGACCAGTCCGGCGTTGCCGAACAGGATACCGGCCTGTATGGAGCCTATGGTGTTATTTCCGATGACGCTCTTCGGAGGTTCAAGGGAGACCTGCGGCAGTTTCGCCGTCCTGCCGAAGAGCGCTTCCATCCCTGTAACAAGCCCAGGAGAAATGGTGCCGCCAAGATATGCGCCTTCTTTATTGAGAATATCAAGCGTGATAGCCGTTCCGAAATCGACGACAATGAGCGGGGCGCCGAAACGGGCCTTCCCTGCGACGGAATTCACCAACCGGTCGGCTCCCACCTCGTGCTTCGGAGAATAGGCGATCTCCATCCCAAGGTCGAGGCTTGCGGTGACTTTTACGGGAACGACGCCAAGATACTCCTCCAACCCCTCGGAGAGCGCGGTATCGAGAGAGGGGACCACGCTCGAATAGATGGCGCCTTCGAGCGCCTTCAGCGAAATTCCGGAGATGGAAAGCAGGTTGAGAAGATAAATACCCAACTCATCCGAAGTATGACGTTCGGACATAAGACGCCAGTGTTTTTTCAGAGTATCGCCTTCATAGATTCCTATGACCGTCGTGGTGTTCCCCACGTCGAGAACAAGCAACATGATATCTTCCTCCTTGAACGGAAGGCTTTAAACATCAGAGTATTATACCACCGGAAATATCTTCAAGGAACACTCAGAAGGCGGGCTCTCGGAAGGCTGGAAAACAGAGGCAAGCGGCAACGCGCCCTTTAAAGAAAAAACACAGCCGCAAGCAGGAGGATACCGGCGCCCGCTATTGTCCGCCCTCTCAGGGGAAAGAGTCCTCCTGTCACTGTCAAGAGAAAAAGACCGCCCCCAAGCGTTGCAAGCAGCGGAGACCATGAGAGCGTCCAGGGAAAGAAAGATGCCGCGCTGTCTGCAACCCACTCCCAGAGAGAAAAAAGTCCCTCGGCTGTCCCCGCGAAAATCTCACCTGAAGGCACTGAAAGCAAAAGAGGAAGCGAAAGAAAAAGTGCAATCGGATAGAGCAGTGAAAAGAGAGGGAGCGCGACAAGATTAAGCGCTATTCCGGCGACGGGAACCTCTCCGAATGTGGCCGTCACCTGAGGGAACGCGGCAAACCAAATGAAGAGACTGGAAAGCGGAAGCATCCACAATGAGAGGCGGCGCTCCCCGAGGCCCGCAAGAAGAAGCGCGGCCATCACGGAGAGACGCCAGCCGATATCGAAAAACCAGGCAGGACGCCAGAGAAGCAGAAGCAGCGCAGCAAGGGAGACTGAATTCAAAGGAGTACCCTTTCGTCCGAGAACAGTGCCAAGAAGGAGCGCCTGAATCATCAGTGCAGCGCGGAGAGCGCCCGGGGCCCCTCCGGCGAGAAGAACGTACCCCCAGAGGAAGAGGCTAGAAAGAACGGCGGCCAATCGGCGCGAGCAGACGAGCCGTAGAGACGGAAAGGAAAGAAAACGCCACACCGCGAACGCCACAAGGCCGACATGAAAACCTGAAACCGCCAGAAGATGCGACGTCCCCCAGCGTCTATGCGCTTCCGTCAGGTCAGGATCGCGCACGCCCAGAACCGCCGCAAGCAAGTACCCCCGCGTCCGATACGGCAGCGTAAGAAGAATCCGTTTTCTGAGCGCCGTTCTCCAGCGGGCGAGCGACCATCCGCCGGTCTTCCGTGTAATCGATTCGGGGACGACCTCGATCGAGACGCCCCTCGCCTCCCAGTAGAGATCTTCCCTGAAAGACGAACCGGGACGCGGTGCGATCGCTTTCGTTCTGCCTGTGAAGAAGAGTGCGTCCCCTTCAAGAATATACCGGTTCGGAGAGAGCCTCATCAGGTACGTTCCAGAGGAAGCGTCCACAAGCACAATCCGCCTGCTCCCCCAGGACCGTTCCAAAACAACTGTTCCTTCGTCCTGAAGAACGCCTGCCTTTATGGTTGCGGCGCTCACAAGACGATAGCCGCAAGACAACGCACAAGCGAACGCGAGAAGCGACAGAAAAGCACCATAGGAGAAGAAACGGGGCGGACGGTATTCCGAGAGAATGAGAAGGAGTCCCCACACCGTCAGCGGCGCAAGAACTGAAGAGACAGGAGCGGGGATCCCCCGCGAAACAGCCATAATCGATACAGAGAGACCGGCGAGAATGAAGAGCAGCGGCGCCCTGGCCGCTCCCTCACGAGGGACAAACGGAACCGGGCCGCGATTCCTTTCGACGCTGGGAAGCCGTTCCAGAGGATATTGTTCCCGGCTCATTGGATGGCGATAAACCCCCTCATCGCTTCAAGCTTCTTCGCCCCGATCCCCTTGACCTTCAGCAGATCTTCCACGCACGAAAATCGCCCCAGAGTCTCCCTGCATTCCATAATAGAACGGGCGATAGCCGGCCCTACCCCGGGAAGGCTTTCAAGCTCGGCTGCAGTGGCCATATTCACGTTCACCCGCCCTCCTGCGGCAGGTTGCGGGGCGCTTCGAAGCACCGCCGGCTGGGACGCGCGCGGGAACACAACGGCGGATGACGACTTTCCCGGCGAGGGAGCGGCATAATCGCCCGGTTTTCTCTCCAAGACCGGCGCCGGAGGAAGAAGTGCGGGAACGTGAATATGCATACCGTCATCGAGAGGAGCAGCCAAGTTCACCTGCACAGGATCGGCTCTCTGCGTCAATCCCCCGGCAGCTTCGACAAGTTGGAACACCCTGCTCTCAGGGGGAAGGTGGTAGACTCCGGGCGACAGCACTTCGCCGGTAACATAGAGGACCCACGCCTTTTGAGCGGCGGGGGGTTCCTTGAGAACGGCAGGCGCCGATTCTGTTACCGCTGGAACCTGAGAAAGCGAGAGCGCAGGACCGGCTTTCATCCCCGAAGGAGTATTCACGAATTTGCCGGAGAAGTGATACACCAGGAATCCCGCGAGAAGAAAACAGCCGATACCAAGGGCAAAAAAAGCGAAACTCGCAAGGCGATCCCGCTTCAGCCTCCCGTTATTCTCCATGGTTTCACTGCATCCTCCTTTAGTTTTCGACGTGCAGTACGCGCCCGTTCAAGCACCAGTTCTCTCCGCATGTTATCTCCACTGAGACAAAACGCCCGAGGAGTTCCTCCCCGCCCTCCACAAGGACGACCTTGTCCGACGGCGTTCTGCCCTGAAGGATTCCTTCCCCCCTCGGAGCGACGTCGTCAAGCAGCACGCTGAAGCGGCTGCCGACAAGCGATTCGTTGATCTCCCGCGCTATGAGCGACTGAATCCTGTTGATTTCGTTGAGACGCGCCATCTTGACTTCACGGGGTATCTGGTCCTCTCTGGCGGCTGCCGAGGTACCCTCCCTTGGGGAATAGGCGGCCGAGTGGACCAGGTCAAAACGGAATTCCCTCAGAGCATTCACCGAGCATTGGAAGTCATCATCAGTTTCCCCCGGATGACCGACGATGAGATCGGTAGTCAACCCCGCGCCGGGAAGATGGTTTCGTATTAACGATACTGCCGCACGGTACTGCTCCAGGGTGTACCCCCGGTTCATCATTTTTAAAATCCGGTCGCTCCCCGACTGAATAGGGAGATTAATCGAAGGACAGAGAATATCCGTATGTTCCGCCATGGCTTCGACGATATCCGGGGTGAAATCCCGCGGATGCGACGTGACGAAGCGGAGAAGACGCACGCCTGTGGAGGCTGCTGCATCTCGAAGCAGGGATGAGAATCTGTAACCGTCGGAGAAATCGCTCCCGTAGCTGTTGACGTTTTGTCCAAGGAGGGTGATTTCAAGGACGCCGTCGGCTACAAGCGTCCGCATCTCCTCCAGAATATCCTCAGCAGGACGGGAGACAAAGCGCCCCCGGACATACGGAACAATACAGTATGAACAAAAATTGTCGCAGCCGTGAGCGATGGTGACGAATGCTTTCCAGCGGTTCACACGTTCCGTAGGAGCGCCCGGAAGATCAAGAAAAGCTCTTGGATCGTCGTCCAGAAAAAAAACCGTCTCCTCGTTTCCGATGGTCCTTCCCGCGTCCCTTTCGTTGAAAAACTGTTCCAAAGCATCGGGAACCGCGCCGATGTGCCGGGGACCCGACACGAAACGAACCCACGGGAAACGGGCGGCCATCCTGCGCCCAACGCTCTGCGCAACACAGCCCGTCACTGCGACGATCGGCTTTCGTTCATTCTTCCAACGGACGGCGAAACGGCCGAGGTCGCTCCATACTTTCTGTTCCGCCTTGTCCCGAATGCTGCACCCGTTAAGGATCACGAGATCAGCTTCGTCCTCGGGGCTTTCTCTCCACCCGCGAGCAACAAGAGCGGTTCGTATCTTGTCGCCGTCGTAGACGTTCATCTGACATCCATAAATCTTCAGTGCAAAGCGGTGCAAAGAAAAAACTCCTCCCGATGCGAAAATAGAGGTAAAAACAACAGAAATAGTATTATATACCCTTCAAAGGGAATTTTGGTACGTCAAAAACTCAATCCGTACGTTCACGCATCCTCTTTTTCACCAAGGAAGAAGAACGGAAGAAACGCGCAAGGAAAAACCGTTTCGATAGAGTACAATGGTACCCGGGTTTTGAACAGAGAATCAAGGAGGTTGCGATATGCGAAGAAACAGTTGCTGTAGTGTGCTGATACTGTTTGTACTCCTCTGCGGAGGGCCGGCCCTCGCCGCCGTTTCACTTCCGGATATCCCGGGGTATACGGCGGAAGCGATGCGCAGTACGCCTCTTTCGGCTCCATCCGGAGATTTCGGAGTGTGGCTCTCCCGAACCTACCGGTCTGAGGGGCGGAGGCTCCTTGTAGCGACGCTGATGTCTGGTCCCGGAGCGGGTCCTCTTGTGACCGGAGAAGAGGGAACAAAAACGGACGACCGCCCTCTGGGCTTCGGAGCGACGTACGAAGTTTTTACCCTTGACGGGAAACCGGCAGTATATGAAACAATCCCTTCAGTCGGCGTCTCTCTTGCCGTTGCTGTGGACGCAAACAGCACGCTCACGCTGGAGTCTTCCTCCCTGGGCAGGGAAGCGTTGGAAGAAGCTGCGCTGTGTATGATGCGCGCCATGTAATCAGCTGTTTTTCACAATAAAGAAGGGCTCCCGTAAAGGAGCCCTTTTTCTGCTTCGTGATCACACACGCAAGACTACTCTTCAGGCTCGAACATATCCTTCCCCACAGCGCAGACAGGGCAGACCCAATCTTCGGGGATATCTTCAAAGGCCGTCCCCGGAGCAATTCCGGAATCGGGATCGCCCTCGGCGGGATCGTAAACGTAACCGCATACGGTGCACACGTACTTCTTCATGATATTTCCCCCTTCATCAATTCGGAATCAGATACAACTTCATTATATCGGGCGCAGAGAAAAAGGCAACTGCCTGTTGCCGAAATCCCTGTTCCTTCTGTTGACAATCCCCTGACGCTCCAGTGGAATCAGACGGATACAACCGCAGTCTTCCTGCCTTTCCCGCCGGAGATACAGACCGAACCGCTCGAGGTCACGAGATAGTCGTCCTCGATGCGCATACCTCCCCACCCTTCGATGTAGATACCGGGCTCGATTGTCACGATATCCCCTTCACGGAGAATATCCTTCGAAACGGGTGAAAGACGCGGCGCTTCATGGATCTCCAACCCGAGTCCGTGCCCCAGTCCGTGAGAGAAGTGTTTGCCCCACCCTTTTGAAGCGATTATTCCGCGGGCTACGGAGTCGACGAACTTCCCTTCCGCTCCGGGCTTCAAGGCCTCCGCCGCTTTATCCGCCGCCTCCAGAAGCACGGATTCAATCTCCCGCGCTCCCTCTGACAGCGGGCCCAGCGAAAAGTTCCGGGTAAGGTCGGACATGTATCCGTCCACCGTAGCGCCGAAATCGACGGTGACTATGTCTCCTTTTCGAAACGTCCTGTCCGTCGCCTTTCCATGAGGGAGCGCGCTTCGCTCTCCGGAAGCGACGATAAAGCCGCTCCCCTTCCACCCCGCCTCCGCGCCTCTTTTTCTGACGGCGTATTCGAGAAGCGCGTTCAGCTCGGTCTCGGACATTCCCTCGCGAACGAGGCCGAGGACTTCTTCATAGGAAGCAGAGGCTATGTCCGCCGCCTTGGCGATTGCGGCAATCTCCAATTCATCCTTTCGTCTTCGGAGCGAAGGAATGAGAACAGAGCAGTCTTTCCAGTGCGGGACGGATTTTTCAAACGCCCGAAAGAGAGAGACGGAGAGCCGCTCCCCTTCAAAACCGGCGACCGTCCACCCTCCCCCGCGCAGCAGTTCCGCTGTTTTCTCCTGAAGGGTATTCTGTTCCTGCAAAACGACTGAAAACGGGGACTGCGCCTTCGCCTGAAGAGCATACCTTCCGTCAGTCACTAAAAGCGCCCTGTCCGCGGATATCACGACAGCGCAGCTGCTCCCCCGAAAACCGGAGATGTAGGCGGCCGATTCGCTGTTATAGCCTTCGGTAACCAGGAGAACGAAGACATCCATACCCTCCTCGGCCACGACGCTTCGTAGCCTCTGAAGACGGCGTGAAATATGATCGAAACTCATTCCCTCCGCTCCTTCGGCCTCTCCAACAACCCCCAGAGCTCTTCGCGGACATCGTCCGGACAGTTGCCCGCGCCTTCGACAAAATGTCCGGCCGCGACGCCGGAAATACCTTTTTCACGAAGAGCCGCGAGCGCGTCGGCTTCCCCCCCCTGCGGAACAACCGCCAGAAGGACTCCGGAAGAGATAAGATGCAGCGGATCGAAATCGAGCGTCTGTACAGCCTTCTTCGTAAGAGGAGAGAACGGCACGCTCCCGTAATCGAGTTCAACTCCAAGACCGCTCAAGCGAACGATCTCCGCTATTCCGCCTCCGACTCCTCCCTCTGTCGGGTCGTGGAGAAAACGCGCCATGCCCCGGAGAAGCTTCGCCTCTTCGAGGACCGAGATCTGTTCGAGCCACCCGCGCGCCTCCTCCACCCCTTCGGGACCTATGGCAGGGAGCAGAAGGTCCGGACGGTCGTTGGCCAGAATAGCCATCCCTTCCAGCCCCGCGTGCTTGGTGAGGATGAGGACATCTCCGGGACGTATATCGGTTGCCCTGTGGACAAAAGCCGTCGGGCCCATCATTGTGCCGACGAGGACCGGCTGATCATACCGTGAAGTCAGCTCGGTGTGCCCTCCTATTACGGCCGCGCCGATGGAGAGACAGGCTTCGTGAATCTCCCGCATAAGCGCCTGTACCATGGGAACGCCGTCCGCGGAAGGAACAAGAAGCGTCGCCACGAAAAAAGAGGGGTCCCCGCCCTTGCAGGCGATATCGTTCGCGTTGATATGCACCAGAAATTTCCCCGCTCCCTCCCTGGCGCCCACGATGGGATCGGATGCTACGGCGAGAAATTTCCCTTCCGGCAACTGAAGAAGCGCCGCGTCCTCCCCGATTCCGGGGCCGATGATGACTTCAGGGCGCGGCGCGCCGCAAAAACGAAAAACGCTCCCTTCAAGGAGCGACGGGGGAAGCTTCCCCACGAGCTGCTGTTCCATGATTGTTTCCACCTCTCGTCATGCTGTACAGGCAGCCGCAGTACGACTGCCTGTACAGGCCATATTCCTTTGACAGCGCCACGGAGCGGACAAAACCGTTTTCCTTTCTGAAGACACGGGCGAGCCACGCAACTCCGTACTGCGAAGCGCACTCCGCTCCTATGGAGTTGATCAGTTCGGCGTTCTTGTGCGGACTTATCGTCAGGGTTGTGCACAACAGAGGAATCTTCATTGCTGAAGCTCTCCTGGCTGCCGCTTCCAGTTGAAGGCGGAAACAAAGGGCGCAGCGCGCGCCCCCTTCCGGTTCGTTCGCCAGGCGCGATGCCGCTTCCAGCCACGTTTCCGGCACATACTCCTCCCAAAGAACACTACCGCCCATACGGAGAGAGAGCGCCGCCAGCGTATCGCGCCTTCGTTTCTCCTCTGCGGCCGGGTGTATATTATTGCCGTACCAGTACGGAACGACTTCGTACCCTTCGCCGGGGAGATCCGCCCACGGTACGGTAGCATCCGGAGCGCAGCATACGTGGAGCAATACTTTCTGTGCGCTCACGGCAAAAAGCTCCTACAGAAGCTTCTCGAAAGCCGCGGCAAGCGACGCCGCATCGAGTCCCATCGCGGCGAAGACGTCCTCCGAAGCGCCGGAATCTCCGTAGCGATGCACACCAAGCGCTTTAAATGCTGCATTCAGACGAAGTTCCGTCATCCTTGCCGCGAGGATAGAGCCCATGCCGCTTGCAACGCAGTGATCTTCGCACGTCATGATTCTTCCCGTGGCAGCCGCGGCGCGAAGTGCGTCGTCGTCGGGAAGCAAAGGTGAGGAAACTGCGTAAACCGATACGGTAATTCCTTTTTCCTTCAGCATCTGCGCGGCTTTCAACGCTCTTCCGGTCATGGCGCCGAGAGCGAAGAGAGCCCCGTCGTTCCCTTCGCATACCAGCTCCGCTTTCCCGTAGCGGAATTCATACCCCTCCCCGAAGAGGGGCGCCCCCTTGGCGCTCGCCAGGACATCGAGCTTGCTTCGCCCCATGGCGAGACAGACGCACCCCGGTTCCTTTATTGCCCAGCGTGTCGCGCGGTCGGTCTGGTTCGGATCACACGGAACCGCGAGCTTCCAGCCGAAGGTGTTCCGAAGCAAACCGACGTAATCTATCGCCTGGTGCGTCATGCCGTCTTCGCCGACGTCGAGCCCAACGTGTGTGAGGACTGTTTTCAGATTCGCCTTGTTGATATCGTTCAGGCGCTGCTGGTTGTAGGTCTCGGAAAGTCCGAAGACGCCGAAATCGGCCCAGAGGGCCGCAACTCCGGCTGTAGAGGCCGCCCCTGCAACCGTTGCCGTTGCGTGTTCTTGGATGCCTGTCTGGATGAACCACTCCGGGCAGAGGGAGGCGAATTCACCTGTTTTCACCGAACCGGCAAGGTCGCAATCGAAGACAAGAAGCGGTGCGCCTCCTTCCTTCTTGTAGTTCAGCTTTCCGATATCGGCGAGCGCGGAGCCGAAGGCGGACCGGTTGTCGGTCTTCTTCGCCTCGACGGTGTAGAGGCGCGGTACGCCCGTATCCAGACCGAAGGAGGAAGTCGTAATATGCCTCCCCGTTGGAAGCTGGGCTGAAGTTCTTCTGTTCCTCGCGTCCTCGAGCAACGACGGATCGCCTCCGAGATCGCGCATCGCCTGGACATAGAGATCGTTGAGAGGCGCTTTCCCGTGGAACTCGGAGCTGTTCTCCATGAACGGCACTCCCTTGCCCATAACTGTCCGGCAGAGGATAACTGTGGGTACTGCGCTTTCCGAGGCCTGCTTCAGTGCGGCGTAAAGTTCGCGGAAAGAGTGCCCGTCGCACTCCAGCACGTTCCACCCGTCGGCTTTCCATAGAGCGGGAATATCGGCGGGCATCACCGATTCCAAGGAACCTGAAATTTGGATGCGGTTCCAGTCCACCAACGCCGTAATATTCGATAGTTTCTCCTTCGAGGCAATCCGCCGCGCCTCCGCACTCTGGCCTTTTGTCTGTCCTCCGTCGCCCATCAGGACGTAGGTTCGCTTCCCGTTTCCGCGAGCGCGTTGTGCGAGTGCGAAACCGACGCCGGCGGAAAGCCCCTGTCCGAGGTTTCCGCTCCCCCAGTCGATTCCGGGAACGTCGCGCTCAACATGCCCCTGGAAGGGAGAGCCGCACTGACGGAAGTGCGCCACTGCGTCCATGGGGTCGAAAAAGCCCCACGCCGCAAGCGCCGCGTAGGCCCCGGGAGAGGTATGGCCGTGGCTTATGGCAACGTAATCGCGGTCGAAAGAGGAGCAGTTTCCCGGCGTGCTGTCGGCGACGCCGTACACGGTCAGGTACATCTCCATGCTGGAGAGAGAGCCCGCAGGGTGTCCGCTGTTCGGCAGCGTTACCATTGTGACGGCGTTGATGCGGCACTTCGCCGCCGCCTCTTCAAGAGAATGAACCATGGAATCGGAGAGTTCCTCCACGGGGAAGTTCCTCAGAGATGGAAGAATTGTTTTCATTGAGATCGCCTCCTTGAGTTGTGACAGGATAATTATACTCAAGAAGGGAAAAAAGAGGTGAAAAATGGAAGGCGGAAACGATCATTTGTAATTGGAAAAGAGAAATCGGGGACGATCCCTCCCGGAAGCGCCCCCTCGTCTTCGTCAGGACACGTAGATCCTGGGGACTCTCTTCAGGAATGCTATCGGTATTTCGTAGTTGATGGTATTTCTGGCGGCCGCCATCTCCTCCGGCGTAATCTCTTCGTCTCCCTGACGCCCGAGAAGAACAACCTCGTCCCCCGTGACAACGCCCATTCCAGTGACGTTGACCATTGTCTGATCCATACAGATGTTGCCGCTGAGCGGGACGCGCTTCCCTTTTATGAGTACTGGAATTTTCATGGAGAGAGCCCGCGAGTAGCCGTCGCCGTACCCTACGGGAAGCACCGCGATCTCTTCGACACCCCGCGTCATGTATCGCAGGCCGTACCCCACGCCGCTTCGCGGCGGAAGCTCCTTGACTAATGCAACTTCAGTCTTCACTTCGAAGGTAGGCTTCAGTTCGATCGTTTGCGGGCACTCGCCGGACGGCCACATGCCATAGAGGATAACACCCGGGCGAACCGCATCGAGATATTTGTCCGGGCAGGCGAGTATACCTGCGCTGTTGCAGGCGTGCCGCAGAGAGAGGTTGATTCCCCGCTTGGCGGCAACGGCCAGCGCTTCCTGAAGACCGGCGTACTGATACGCGGTGTAGTCGAGCCTCTGCTCATCGGCAACAGCAAAGTGGGTAAACATTCCTTCTATCTTTATACCGGAAATCGTGAGGAGTTCGTCGAGCACGGCCGGAATGTCGCAGGGCAGAAAACCGATCCTTCCCATACCGCTGTCCACTTTCACGTGAACAGCGGCCTGCTTATTCTGCCGGACAGCCTCCGCCCCAAGCGCCCTGGCGAAAGAGAGATCCGTAACGGTCGCTGTTATGCCTTTGCGGACGTACTCCTTCACTGAACGCTCGGGAGTCGGGCCGAGAACCAGTATCGGGGCGTCGATCCCGGCTTCCCGAAGCTCCAGCGCTTCGTCCGGAATGGCTACCGCGAAACGGCGGCAACCGGCCTCAATAAGCGTTTTGCAGGCGGGAACGGCGCCGTGACCGTATGCGTCCGCCTTGACGACGCCGAAGATCTCCGGGCCAGGGCCGACATGACGGCGAATTGCCTGAAAGTTTGCTTTCAGGTTGTCAAGATGCACTTCCATTCGAGTCGCGCGGTGCATAGATTTCCGTCTCCTTTCAAATAAATGAAGGGGCGGCACGCCGCCCCTTTTCGTGTAGTTCCCTTGGTGCAAAGCCCTTAGATCTTCAGTTCTCCGCTGTGGCGCTTCTTGTCGAAATCTGCCACGAGTCTTCTCAGCTCCCCGGAGAGGATGAGCAGGGCCACAAGGTTAGGTACGGCCATGAGACCGTTGAGCGTATCGGAGAGATCCCAAAGGTTCGTAAGGAATCCAGCAGCGTCGCCGAGCAGGACTCCGCCCGCCGCGCCGAGGACGATAACGCCGATCCAGAGAACCTTCAGCACAGGAGTGATCCACGTACCGAAGATGTACACTCCGCACGTCTCGCTGTACCAGTACCAGCCGAGAATCGTGGAGAAGGCGAAAAGAGCCAGTCCGACGGAGAGGATCATCGTCCCCGTACCGCCAAGCACGCTCTCGAAGGCGGAAAGCGAAAGCTTCGCGCCGGTAAGTTCGGGCTGCCCGGTAAGCATGCCGCTGGTCATGATGGCGAGCGCCGTCAGGGTGCAGATTACGATGGTATCGGTAAACACTTCAAAGAGACCGTACATACCCTGGCGGACGGGATGGTCGACAACTGCTGTGGCATGTACCATCGGCGCAGAACCGAGACCGGCTTCGTTGGAGAAGACGCCTCGTGCAATACCGCGCTGAATGGCTGCGCGGACGGTCCAACCGGCGATCGCGCCAGGCATTGCCATAGGATCGCTGAAAGCATAGCTGACGGAGTTGCTGAAGGCAACGCCTATCTGGTCAGAGTGAGATACTACGACCATGATCGCGCCGACGACGTAGAATATAGCCATAAAGGGAACGAGGTAGGTCGTAACGTCGGAGATTCTCTTGAGTCCTCCGATGATCACGAGGGCGGTCAGCACTGCGACAATAATACCGGTGTAAAGATTGGGGATGCCGAATCCAAGGTTGAAACCCTCGGCGGTGGAGTTTGCCTGCACTGCGCAGCCGATTCCGAAGGATGCCAGGAAACCGAACAGAGCGAAGAGCCAGGCAAGCCATTTCGCATTGGCAGCCTTGTCGAGGATGTACATCGTGCCGCCGCGCCAGTTCCCGGCTTCATCCTTTTCGCGGAACCGGACGGCGAGCGTGACTTCGGCCATCTTTGTCGTCATGCCGAAAACGGCCGAGACAAGCATCCAGAAGAGCGCTCCCGGGCCGCCAAGATGAAGGGCTGTCGCCACTCCGGCGATGTTACCGGTGCCGACCGTGGAGGCAAGCGCTGTGGAGAGAGCGGCAAACGAAGAAATCGTACCCTCTCCTTCTTTCTTCGAACCAAGATTGCCGAAAACTTCCTTGAACATCAGGAAGAAATAGCGAAGCTGCGGGACGCCGAGAATCACCGTAAGGTACACGCCGGTTCCGACGAGCAGTGCAAGCATCCAAGGTCCCCAAACTATTCCATTAATAATACCGTTAATTTCCATTACTTTTTCCATGCTGCTAATTCCCCCTTTTTCATGATAAAGAGTTGAGAAAAAGCGCTTCGCCCCCTACTAATAAGTGAGGGGTGTTCCGGGTGGATCTGAAGAAACAGAGAGTATCTCACACAAAAAAAGCTCATTGACCACCCCCTACACTGAAATGAAGAGAGAATAACCGCGAGCGTTCAAAGAGAAGTATACCACAGTGCGAAAAAAAATTTAAAAAGGGAAGAGAATGCACTCTTCCCTTTCCCATCCTAAATATACCCGTTACTGCGGAGGATGCTCTCCGCCTTCTGCAGGTTTTTCGAAGCTACTTTGATTACAGGACCGGTGCACCCCATCGAGGACTCAGCATAAATGCCCTCTTTCCACAAAGCTTTGACCCCGTCTTCTATTGTGAGCACATCCACGCCGTGAACCTCGTCATCCGTGGGCTCGGCAGCCGGAGCGGATACCGTTTCCTGGCTTGCGGCTTTGGGAGTAAGGGTCTCAAGAATCTGAGAAAAACCGGCTTTCTTTGCCGCAGAAAGTTCGGCTGCAGCTTTCTCCGGCAATCTTCCGGAGACGACCTTGGCTGTGTATTCGAGGGCCCCTGCAATAACGGGAGCTCCCGAGGCGCGGGAAATTATCGAGATAACCTTGTTCCAGCCTTCCCCGACCGAGGGGCCGTACCCCCAGCCAAGAGATTCATACGATCCGCCCGTGGTGAAGGAGGAGAACATTTTCATGAGCACGTTGCCCGTGAGGGTGTCGGTAACGCATACGTCCACAGCTCCGGCGAGGATGTCGTTTCCCCGGAGTACGGCGCCGCCGTCCTTCCGGACGCTTGCGCCGAAGGAAAGGGCGTATCCGTTTTCCTTCAACCTGGTCAGAGCTTTATGCACGATCTGCGCCCCGTCGACGTTGAGAATTCCAACCGAAGGATTTTCGATCCCCAGAGCCTTTGCAGTTGCGACGCCATAGAGAGCGTTACGGACCATAGCCTCAACCCTGCCCACTGCGGAAGTTCCCGTGGAGGAGGCGATGATCATCGGCTTACCCTTCCCGGGGGTTACCACTCTTCCGATCGTCGTCACGCCGAGAGGAAACGGATAGTGCAGTGCGACGGCGCCGGAAATGCGGCCGTCGGCGAGCGCCTTTTCCATAGCTGCGGCGACATCCTCTTCGCAGGGTTCGGTCTCTATCCAGGAGAGTTTTCCGAAACCGGGTATACGCGGCCCGATCATCACGACTTCGATGCGGGAGGAATTCTCGGAAGCGAGTAGTGCGCCGCGCGCCAGTTCTTCTCCGCCAAGTTCGCTGCCCAGCGCCATGAGCCCCACGGAGACGCGGGGTCCGCCCGTACGGGCCTCCTTCACAATATCCGCCAGGGCCTCTCCGATGAGTTTTTTAATCTCGGACATCTCGGCCACCACCGGCTATGCGAGCTTCCCGGACAGTTCGGAGAGAACCTCGAGGAGAAGCGCTTTTACATCGTCTTTCGAGACTGCTGCAACCGAGCTCTTCTTACCCGTCGGAGGTTCGAGCAGGAAAGAAGCGCCGTCGGCGAGGTTTGTCAAACGAGCGAGGAAGAGGCTTCCCTTGCCGATGATCATCGCTCTCTTCATCTTCCCTGCGACCATCGCGTCGCAGGCATGTCCGACAAACGGAACGCCTGAAGGAATATGTCCTTGAGTATGCGCGATTCCCGGTACGCCGCGCTCCTTGACGAAGGTCATCATATCGGCCTTCTCAATGGCCTTTTTTGTCACCGCCAGCGCGGCGGTCATCTTGATGTTCGCAAGCGGAACGTCGCCTGCGCCTGCAGGGAGAGTGATCTCGTTGATATGCATCTCGGCCGCGAACTTGTCCACGTCGAGGAAGGAAAGTCCCGCCCTCTCAAGCGGATCGAGGATGAGCGCAGTGGTAACTGCCTGAGGAGAGGAACCTGCGGCGACCGTATGTTTCCCGAGAACGTCGAGACGCATCACCGGGAGTTCTCCGTCATCCGGGACAAGGAGTATCGCAAAGTTGCCCATGCAGTCCTCAAGCGCGGGCATCTTCTTTTTCACGTGGTCGCGCCCGTTCATGAAGAGCTTCGGGACAGCCCCTCCTGCGAGGACGACACAGTTCTTCCGAGCGCCGCAGGCGACCTGGGACGCGGCGGCGATCATCGCGTTCACCGGTCCTGCACAGAAACTGCGGACATCGCATCCGCTGGCGTTCGCGCATCCCGCGATTTCCGCGATCGCCTTGGCGAAGTTGCCTCCGGCTCTCTGGTTCATATCTCCTGCGCCCTCTTCGGAGCATTCGACGACAAAGTCGACTTCCTCGGGAGTCATTCCGGTCTTCTTGAGGAGATGGAGCAGGGAGAGCACCCCTCCCGCTTTGCAGGCAAGATTCTCAAGAAGCACATAGGCGAAGAGACAGTCGTCTATGTCATGGCCGTTCCGGACACATCCGACAACCTTGCCTCCGAAATAGAGGGCAAGTCCTTTTTTATGAGCAACCTCCCCCTCAATCTCTGTAAGCTCGTGTCCGGTCTCGAGGCGGGAGAGCACCTTTTCGTTCATCACCGGGCTTACGGCCAGCTTCTCCCGAACCGAAGCCGCAAATTCCTTTTCGAGCCAAATGATATCGAAGACGTCGCATATATCCATGAGACCGAGGAACTCGTCCTCAGGCATAATTTCACCATAAGCGCCGTACCGGCTCGAGCCGGTCAGCCTGTTTGTGTACCAGGGCTGGGGAGTCTGTTCCAGCTTTTCAAGAGAGATACCGCCGATGTATGCCTGGTTGGGCGCATAATCCCTGGCATCTTCATACGTCTGTAAAAAAGAGGGCAGTTCCTTGAGAAACTCCGTCTCTCCCTTCGTCTCTCGCTCAACGTGCGGCGTGTTTCCGTAATGATATCCCGTTTCGGGAGCGTGATTCAGGCAGTAGGCATATCCTTTGATTCCTACGGTGGCCATGACGTTCCAACCTCCTTGTGCTTTTCTCGCACGGCCGGTTCCGGGGTTCCCCCCGGTTCCGGCCGTATACGCAACAGAATCAGTCGGTAAATACCGTCTGTTCCGTTATCTCCGTTTGAAGTGCCTTCAAGGCTTTTTCAACAAGATGGCGACGGATTACTTTTTCTTCCGCCATTGTCCTCGATGGGTCGCCGAGAGGATAGGGTATAGCAACTGCGGGGATGATTCTGTTTGCTCCTACCGTGAGGGAGATGGGGACTATGGTGCAGATGTGCACCACAGGAAGACCTGCGCGTTCGATTTCTTTGACCATCGTTGCACCGCAACGAGTGCAGGTGCCTCAGGTGGATGTGAGGATAACGGCGGTCACTCCGTCCGCGATCAGCCTTTTCGCGATTTCTTCGGCGAAGCGTTTGGCACTGGCCACGGCAGTACCGTTGCCGACCGTAGTATAGAACTTGTTATGCAGCTTCTTGAAGACGCCCTCTTTTTCCATATCGCGAAGAACGTCTACCGGAAGCACTCTGTCCGCATCCTGATCGGCGTACGTTGCGTCATAACCGCCGTGGGCTGTGCAATACGAATCGCATGTAAGATCCATCACGCCCGAGATGTCGTATTCGCCGAATTTGCTCGCGCTGGAGGCCTCGATATGATCGGGGTTCCCTTTGGGGCAGATACCGCCGGAAGTGACAAGCGCGATGACCGCGTCTTTCATATTTTTGATCGCGGGATTGGGGGCCACGCGGTCGAAGACGGGCATCGGATATTCGGTGACAAACGGCTCTCCCTTGAGCTTTGCGGTGAACATATCAACCGCGCGCTCTGCAGCCAGCTTCTCGTAGAACTTGTTCTTTCTGATGCCGCGCTCGATGTATCCTTCCTCGGAAGGCGTACCGAGATTCTCACCCTTGAGCAGCTTCAGAACAAGCTTTGCCATCGCGGGAACAGCCTTCCGCATGCCGGCGGCGCTGTCGGGAGTCTCCACGATGTAAAAACTCTTCTTGTACATCTCGACGCCCGGGTTCTCCGGGTACATACCGGAGACGACCGGGATACCAAGCTTCTTCACTACGGCTTCGCCGAGAGCGCCGCACGCAGTGCCGTACCGTCCGGCGTTGAATGCAGGACCGGCGACAACCGCGTCGGGTTTGTACTTGCTCATCATCCCAAGAATTTCCTCGCTCGCCTTCTCCATATTCGAGGCGAAATACGAGTCGCCGCAGATGACGGTAGCCACGATTTCGGCTTCGGCCCCAAGAGCTGCCTTTAAAGCCTGTCCGGGGCCGACTATACCTTCGCGAATCTCCGGCGTTATGTCGGCCTTCTCTTCACCGCCGATTCCGGCGTAAAACTGATTTATATAGTGTATGATCCGGTAAGTCACGATGACGACCTCCCCTCCTACAGGGTGTATTTACTGAACTGCCCGCGAATGCCGCTGACGGCCTCGGACAGTTTCTCGGGATCAAGCACCATTTCCATCATGCTGATCTGCTCTTCCCAGGCGTTTGCATCGCACTCGTCCCGAATCTCCTGTTCAAAAACATGAAATACAGCGAGTCCAGACTGGACTCCGGCCAAGGGACCTGCATACGTCGGATCTCCGTTGCTCACCGTTTCGGCGTAGATTTCTGCGCCTTCGGCATCGGACGATCCGAGAATGACGACCACGTTTTCAGGGCCGTACTTTTCAACAGCGTCCTTGATGCGCTGCTGATTCTGCAGATCCATGGCTCCTGCGGCGGTTCAGACGAAGCATTCGGTTACCGAGAAGACGATGTCGGCGCCGCTGTTCTTCAGACACGTTTCCATAGCGGGGCCTGGAACGCCGTCGCGTTCACCGAGGAGAAGCACTTTTTTGCCTGCCAATTTCCCCATGCTCTTGCACCTCCTTGTCGAAAAACTTGTATCCGGGTATTCCCGGTTTGGTCACATCAGATGGTGTACGCGCCCAGCTTCGTGAAACCAAGCTCGCTCGTGGAACCCAGTATTGCCTGAAGCTCGACGGTAATCGTCCCGTCGGCGGCGAGAGAGCCCTGCCAGCCTCCGGCGATGACGTTGGCCTCTTCGGGGACGCCGATGACTTTCTCCATCGGAGGAAGCACAATCACTTCGTTGGCGTTTCCGGCAGTCACGCACGCGTCGCCCTCGGGGCAGGAATCGGCGAGCGACTGGCTTGCGCCGTCCTGTCCGGCGTACTCGTCGGTGAGAAGCGTTGTCTTGATTCCGGCTCGCTCCGCCTTCCAGCAGTTCATAATGAGGTCGGCGTCGGGGTTGCCGAAACCTTCCTCGGAAATGAGCAGCCCGTCCACGCCGAGCGTCTTCGCCAGCTTGATCGAATAAGAAGAGCTCCTCTTTTTGTCAGCGAGGGTGACGTTCTCGTTGGTGACGATGCAGCCGAGGAAGTTGAAATCTTTGCCGTGGCGTTTGAACATGTTGTGGATAATCGGGTTGTTCTGATGCACGTATGTGTTGTTTTTGTCGCATGCGGAAACGCAGTTGCCGGAGACGATGGCGCCGTCCATGACCTCGGTCGGGTTGAGGAACGTGGGAAGAATCTTCTTCACATCCACACCGTAGAGATACGTGTCGTGGAGCAGCCCCTGCGACTGGAGCATATACAGATACGCGACCTTCGGAAGCCCGGGATGCGCGTGCATGGCGTCTTTCAGCGAGGGCGTTTCGTAGGTTTCAACTTTGTCGACCGAAGCGCCAAGGCACTTCTCGGCAAGATACGCGGCGGTCTTCAGTCCGGCCATTCTGCAGGCCGTCTCGTAGTCGTGCTTTTCGATTCCCTCGACGTTCTCCAGGATCACGACGACGTTGCAGGTCTGAGAATACGGAGTAAACTCCGCTCCGGGTCCCTTCATGTCGATGATGCCTTCCTGGAAACGGACGATCTTCCCCGTGGTCACTACGGCCGCTCCGGAGAGGACGAGCGTCTTGCCCTCGCCCACGGAATCGACATCGGAGACCATGCCCGGGAATATTCCGCCCGGGCCTTCGATCTTGAATCGAGGCTCCACGACGTCTTTTACCGGAAGAATGCGGACGCTCTCGCCGGGAAGCGCGAAATCAACGTCCACTTTCGCAAGGCGCTCGTCCCCGGAAAGAACGGAGAGAAGCTCCTTCTTGTTCACCGTCAATACTCCGCCCTTGGCGAAGGTTTTGTCGCCCCAAGCAAGTTTGTTTACTTTTACCTTGTGCAGCTCAAGTTTCATGGCTGTCTGTCTCCCCCCTTTTACAGGCGTCGAAGGCTACTTCAAGAGAGCCTCGACGTTCTCCTTGATCTTCTCCAACGTGACATCTCCGCCGCTGATTCGGGTCACCTCCGCTCCATCCTTCCAGAACAGGAAGGTAGGAAGCCCCATAACCTTGTTCGCGATCGCCACCCGGCGATTTTCCGATACGTCCACCGAGCAAAATTTCACCTTGCCCTCATACTCGTCCGCCATGGTATGGACGTTGGGAAGCAGCGCCATGCAGGGTCCGCATTTCGGCCCCCAAAAGTCGACAAGTACAGGAAGCGCGCTCTCCTTGACTTCGACGTCGAAATTCTCCTTCGTCAATTCAACCATTTCTCTTCACCTCCTTTAGAGAATCAATTCACCGAAACTTCCCGAATGAACATACGATACCGGGAAAGACTTTCCTTCATCAGATCGGCGTCGATGAAGGCGAAATCCTGGCGCACATCCTCAGGCATTCCCTCGACCGAGAGGATTCGTGACGATTGTGCGGAATAAATTGCAATGGCGTTTTCGATATACTCAACGGAGAGAGGATCGACGGAAGACGATGAATCCGATGCCCGTTCCATCAGGATAGAACGGTATGGATGTTGATGCGGACGAAGATTTCCGTAAAGAGGATGCGTAAGAAGAACCCATCCTTTGTGGATGAGATTTCTTGTTCGAATAAGGACATCAAGTGAATTCCCTTCGACAAAGTCGCGGGAAGAAATTTGTTCATTCAGAAGCGGGTTATTTGTGACAAGCATTCTGCGACAGAACATCCGGCTGCCTCCTCAAAAGTAGAGCACAGATAAGACATTCTCTGTCGCATAGCCCCAAAGGAAAGAGAAAAAAACAAACAGGGGAGCTACTCTATTCAGAGACCCGTCCGACCGCAATCCTTTCGCCTGAGAGTTTCCACCCTATAGAGGGTATTGCCCCTTCGGCGCTCTCCGCAAACGCAGGAAAGTCTCTCTTGCGGTGTTCATCCGGAAACACTCTTCATTTTACACAATGAAAAAAAGGCGTCAAGCCCTTTTTGTGAAAGACGGAGCAAAAAAAACGAAAATGCCGGAATCTCTTCGGATTCCGGCATTCTCACCTCGACAAAGTACGAAGCGAAATACACTTCGTACTGCAGTTCAGAGGACCGTTACCACTTCAAACCGGTGTAGAAGATGTACAGAATCGCTGCGGGAGCAATAACACGGCAAACCCATATCCACATGCTCATCAGACCAAAGGTGAGCGTGCCTTCGTTGGTTACCTCTTTCTCCGCATCGGAGGTCCAGAACCAGCCTACGAAGAGCGAGATGAAAACTCCTCCCAACGGAAGCAGGACGTTCGAGGAGATAAAGTCCATCGCGTCCAGGAAGTCCTTTCCGGCAACCTTCGGAGCCCCTGCCAGAGACATGGCGGAAGGAATCCCAAGGACGAAGATCAGCAGGCCCATGATGATCGCAGCCTGGGGTCTGCTCCACCCCTTGTCGATAAAGTATGCGGAAACAACTTCCAGCAGAGAAATCGCCGAAGTCAGCGCCGCTATGAAGAGAAGCAGGAAGAAGAGTCCGGACCAGATCATTGCCCCGGGCATCTTCGCAAAAACGGAGGGCAGCGTAACAAACGTCAGTCCGGGACCTGCGCCGGCGTCCACACCAAAGGCGAAGACTGCGGGGAATATCACAAGTCCGGCAAGAATAGCCACCATGGTATCAATAAAGCAGACCTGAATAGCAGCCCCGGGGAGCGCCGTCTTCCTATCGACGTAGCTTCCGTAGGTAATCATGCACCCCATGCCGAGGGAGAGCGAGAAGAACGCCTGACCAAGAGCGGCCGAGATGCTGGCTCCGGTGATCTTGGAAAAATCGGGCTTCAGGTAGAACTCAAGTCCTTTCCCGGCGCCTTCGAGAGTGACCGAACGGCCGATGAGGATCAAGAGGATCAGGAAGAGCGCGGGCATAAGAATTTTGCAGTATTTCTCAATGCCTTCGCCGATTCCCTTATAGACCACCCAAATCGTCACCAGCATAAAGCCCGCCTGGTAGAGGATCACCTGCATCGTATTCGTGACGAACCCGCCGAACACATCTCCTGCTTTCCCGGCCGCAGCATCAGCCATGAGCCCGGTGAAAGAGTGGATGAAGTATTTGATCGTCCAGCCGCCGATGACCGCGTAGAAAGAAAGAATGATAAATCCTGCGGCGACACCCATCCAACCGACAAGAGGCCAGAGGCCACCAGCCAGTTTACTGAACGAACCGACGGCATTCAGCTGCGCCTTTCTGCCGATTGCCATCTCCGCGAGCATCACGGAGAAACCGATAATAAACACGATAGCGAGGTAGATGAGGACGAAAGCCGCCCCACCGTTCTGTCCCGTTACATAAGGGAACCTCCAGATGTTGCCAAGTCCTACAGCCGATCCCGCCGCCGCCAGAATAAATCCTATCTTGCTACCCCATTGCTCTCTCTGCACATCCTGTGTCATTATACCCATACCCCTCCTTCATCATCGATTTGAGCGTATACACATCCTGACACAACGACAATCTCTCCTTATACCCACCCCCCTATTCCAATGATATTCACAATATATAATAATCGCATTGTATTATACACCAGATCAGGATTCTTCCAAGTGGGGTGAGCTGTTTTTCCTTTTTCTGGAGTACAATAGAGCAAGAAAAGGAGTGATCACCATGTGTCTTGCTGTTCCTCACGTCATTCAGGAAATCCTGGACGGGAAAAAAGCGGTTGCTCTTGCCGGAGCCGTCCGGACGGAGATACGAACCGATCTCGTAGATTCTCTCTCCTGCGGAGATACTGTGCTTGTCCACGCGGGGTTTGCTATAGAAAAGCTCTCTCCTGCGGATTCGGAAGAACTGCTCGCACTTTGGGAGGAGGTCCGGAGTCTCGCCGGAGAGACTCTCAGGGGTAGCCTGACGCACGATGCTGTCTAACGTAGCCGCAGCCTCGGAGGCGCTGAAAACGCTCGTCGCCGCGCCGATCTCGGTGATGGAGGTATGCGGCACACACACGGTTTCCATCTTCCGCACCGGACTTCGCAGTCTGCTTCCTCAGTCGCTTCGCCTTGTTTCGGGGCCGGGATGCCCCGTATGCGTAACTGACCAGGGGGAGATTGACTGCGCGCTCTCCCTCCTGGAGACGGGCGCGATTGTCGCCGCGTACGGCGATATGTTCCGCGTCCCCGGTAAATCAGGTTCTCTCGCGTCGAAACGGAGCGCCGGTTTCGACGCGCGATTGGTGACAAGCGCCTCCGACGTTCTTGCGATCGCAGAAAATGAACCCCGGAACGAGGTGGTCTTTCTCGCCGTCGGCTTTGAAACCACTGCGCCCGCGACAGCCGCGCTTGTACTTGAAGCCTCCGAGAGGAACATCGCCAATCTTTCGATTCTTTCGTTTCATAAGCGAACGCCTCCCGCCCTCAAAGCACTCTCTGCCGACCCCGCTCTTGCGATCTCCGGTTTTCTTCTTCCGGGACATGTTTGCGTCATCCTCGGCCACGAACCGTTTCGCTTCCTGGCGGAGCAGCATGGGATTCCGGCAGTTATTGCAGGGTTCGACCCTGAACAGATTATGCTCGGGCTCGTAGCGATCGCGCTTCAGAAAAAACAGGGTGAGGCGACTCTTCGCTCGGTCTACGGACAGGCGGTACGCCCCGAAGGGAACACAAAAGCGCGGGAGCTCATGGAGAGTGTTTTTATCAGCAAAGACGCTTCGTGGAGAGGACTTGGAATTCTTCCCGATTCCGGACTTGTTCTCCGGGAAGAATTCACTCGCTTTGACGCCGAAAAACGATTTGGTCTCTCGCGTCTCCCTGGCGAGTCTCCGGCCGGCTGCCGATGCGGCGAAGTGCTCACCGGAAGGATAACTCCTACCGAGTGCCCCCTCTTCAGGACAGCCTGCACCCCCGTCTCCCCGGTAGGCCCCTGCATGGTTTCCGGAGAGGGCACATGCGGCGCGTACTTTCGTTATCACAGAACAAACGGAGGGAAACAATGAATACGGTGACGCTTGGGCACGGAAGCGGAGGCAGACAGAGTCACGAACTTGTGGAAATGCTGCTTGAAGGTTTCCGGAAACGGAGTATCGGGCCGGAATTGGAGGACGCAGCCCTTCTTCCGGGAGGCTACGCTATGACGGTCGACGGGTTCACAGTCTCCCCCCGAAAGTTTCCCGGCGGAGATATCGGGCATCTCTGCGTCTGCGGCTGTGCGAACGACCTTGCAGTCCGGGGCGCTTCTCCGGACTTCCTCGGAATAGGACTGATTATCGAGGAGGGGTTTCCTTCCGGGGAGCTTGCGGAATACATGGAGAGCGCGGCCGCTACCTGCGAATCCCTCGGAATGACCCTTGCCGCAGGCGATACCAAAGTCGTTCCTTCCGGAGCCGTAGACGGCGTCTACTTCTCCGGGAGCGCTTTCGGGAGAGTACACACGGTCCATCCTCTCAGCATGTCGAATATCCGGGAGGGGGACTCGCTGATCGTTTCGACCTCCATCGGCCGCCACGGCGCCGCGATCGCCGCGGCCAGGTTCAACCTCTCCGTCGACGGACTCGAAAGCGACTGTGCAGCGCTCTGGCCGCTCATCAAACCGCTCTTGTCATTCGAAGGCCTTCACTGCATGAGAGACTGCACCCGCGGGGGGCTGGGAACCGTTCTCTGCGAATGGGCGGAGTCGGCGAGTCTCCACATTTCGCTTGATGAATCATCTCTTCCCGTTGACGACACAGTCCGCTCTCTGTGCGACGTTTTGGGATTCGATCCGATATACATGGCGTGCGAGGGGTGTATCGTTCTTGCCGTCTCAGAAGACTCCGCACAGGAAGTAGTCAACGTCCTCCAAAACTCACCGCTTTGCGCCGACGCCGCGATTATCGGGACCGTCACCCGAGGAGAACCGAGAGGCATGGTTTCCATGAGGACCTCTATCGGAGGGGAACGCCTTGTTGACATGCCGTTCGGGGAGCTGCTTCCCAGAATTTGCTGAAGGGATTTCCGGCCCGGAAGCTTCAAGGACAAAGACGAAAGAGGGAGGCGCATATGCGCCTCCCTCTTTCGTCTTTGTCCTTCAGTCGTTTTCAGTGAGACAGTCTTTCGTTGATTCTCGTTATGCCGACCGCTCTTCCGGTTTCATCATCGAGCGTAATAACAACTCCGTTGAATGCAAGGCCGTCCCCGGAAACTTCAAACTTGGAAGGCATCCCCGTCAGGTACCTCGGAAGAACGCCTTCGAGCTTCATGCCGATGGAGCTTCTGTGCCCGCCGGTCATACCGGCGTCCGTGATGTATGCAGTTCCCTGCGGAAGTATCTCCTCGTCGGCGGTCTGGACGTGCGTATGCGTTCCCAAGAGGGCTGCGACTCTCCCATCCAGATAGTACCCGAGCGCTTTTTTTTCAGAAGTCGCCTCCGCGTGGAAATCAATCACGAGCGGAACATCGCCCGCCGCGGCCACAAGTTCATCCGCTTTGCGAAAGGGGCAATCGAGGGGAGGCATAAAAACCCTTCCCTGCAGGTTCGCCACCATCAGGCGTCGTTCTCCGTTCTCAAGCAGCATCGCCCCCTGGCCCGGACATACGTCCGGGTAGTTCGCCGGGCGAACGATCCTCGATTCGGCAGCCAGCACCGGAACGCCTTCGCTCTTGTCCCAGATATGATTGCCTGAAGTCATTCCGGAGATCCCCATGGCGAACAGCTCATTGACAATTTTCTGGGTAATGCCTTTCCCGGCGGCGGCATTTTCGCAGTTGGCGAGGACAAAATCAAATCCTCCCTCGCGCTCCGACAGCTGCGGAAGAAAGGCGGCGACAGCCTTTCTTCCCGGGCTTCCCATGATATCGCCGATAAAAAGAATCTTCATAGCGGTTACTTCGCGTACTCCGTGGCGCGCGTCTCCTTCGTCGCTGTAACTTTTATCTGGCCGGGATACTTCATCTCTTCTTCAATCTTTCGGGCAATATCGTACGCAATTTTATGCACGATCGCATCGTCGGTAATATTCGGGGTCACCACCACGCGAATTTCGCGCCCGGCCTGGATTGCGTACGCCTTGCTGACTCCGTTGAACGTCTTTGCGAGTTCCTCGAGTTTTTCAAGACGTTTGACATAGGCGTCGAGGCTTTCGCGGCGCGCCCCGGGACGCGATGCGCTTACTGCGTCCGCGGAGGCGACGATGACATCGTAGATGCTTTTCGCTTCCTGATCTTCGTGATGCGAAGCGATAGCGCTTACGACCTCGGGACTTTCGTTGAACCGTCGCGCAAGATCCGCGCCGATCAGAGCGTGGGGACCTTCTACCTGATGATCCACGGCCTTGCCCAGATCATGGAGCAGACCAGCCCGACGGGCGATTTCCTCGTCAATGCCCAGTTCAGCGGCGATCATTCCGGACACGTACGCCACTTCAAGGCTGTGCTGAAGCGCATTTTGCCCGTAGCTGAACCGGAATTTGAGCTGACCGAGAGTTCGTACCAGCTCCGGGTGCATATTTTTGACGCCGGTCTCCAGCAGAGCGCTCTCGCCGGCCTCCATAATCTGATTCTCCACATCCTTGGTTGCCTTCTCGATAAGCTCCTCGATCCTGGCCGGATGTATTCTTCCGTCGGTCACGAGACGTTCCAGCGACAGTCTGGCGATCTCGCGGCGCACAGGGTCGAAGCTGCTCAGCGTAACGGCTTCCGGTGTGTCGTCGACGATAAGGTCTACTCCCGCCAGGGTTTCGAAGGTACGGATGTTCCGTCCCTCTCTGCCGATAATTCTTCCCTTCATCTCGTCCGAGGGAAGATGCACCACGCTCACTGCCGATTCCGATGTGTGCTCGACTGCACAGCGCTGTACCGCCGTCACGATAATCTCACGCGCTTTTCTGTCCGCCTCGCGCTTTGTTTTCTCTTCAAGTTCCTTGATACGAAGACCGAGGAAATGCTGCGCATCCTCCTCCGTTTGGCGAAGAAGTAATTCCCTTGCTTCCTCGCTCGTCATGCGGGCGATTTCTTCGAGGCGTTCCAGCTGTTTCTTTTTGATTTCGTCGAGTTCGAGCATCCTGTTCTCCAGCTCTTCCTGCTTTGCCTTCAACTCCTCTTCACGGTGGGCAACGCGGTCCAGCTTTTTATCCAGGTTCTCCTCTTTCTGCTCCAAACGACGTTCGGCGCGTTGAAGTTCCGAACGGCGTTCCTTACCTTCGCGTTCGACCTCCTGGCGAAGTTTGAAGATCTCTTCTTTCGCCTCGGTGAGTTTCTCGCGTTTCCCCTGCTCGGCCGCCATGGCGGCTTCCCGCAAAATAGCCCGAGCCTGCGCCTTTGCATTTTCGATGTTCTTGATTCCGAAAGATTTGGAAAGCAGGAACCCCGCTCCAATTCCAGCGGCGACTCCTACAACGAGCGCCACAATTGCAGTAAAAAAGTTCATAGTATCATGATCACTCCTCGATTATATTTTCAAGGTGCCTTTGTACTCCACGCCATGGAAGGCACTCTCTCCCATGACCTCTTTATTTTACAGGTCAAAGTTCCCCCTCACAAGCCCTTTCAAGAGCATTTCTGCATGCATTCCCCGAAAAACCGCGCCGAAGCAGTCTCTCGCCTATCTTTCGCCGATCTATTCCCATCCGGATCCATTCGCCGGCAAGCGCAGCCGCATTCTCATCCTCATCTTTTCCTTCAAGGGCCTTGAGTATATGCTCCTGCGCAACGCCTCTCCTCCGCAACTCGTCCCGAAGTCTGTATACTCCCCATTCCGGATGCGATTCCACAAAAAGAAGGGCGTAGGCGCCGTCATCGAAAAAACCGGCTTCCTCGTACTTGTCTATGAGCTTTTCCGCTTCTTCCTCCGGAATCCCCCTGCCTTGAAGCTTGCGAAGAACGACAGCCTTCGTCCAGACGCCGTTTGAAAGCAGCGAATGCAGATATGCCTCCGGGTTCTTTGCGCCGGGTATTTTTTTTCTTTCAGGCTGTTTCGACAAGATTCAGCGACCTCCCGAGGACATGAAATACGCGATCCGCCAGAAGCGGCGTATTCCTGAGTTCCGGATCCTCCCCGACAAGAGCGAATGCTTCCGCTCGCGCAAGCCGGAGGATCTCCTGGTCTTTTAAAAGATCGGCAATACGAAAATCCGTCACACCGGACTGGCGGACGCCGCAGACTTCCCCGGGACCACGAAGCCGGAGATCCGCCTCCGCAATAGCAAAGCCGTCATCCGAGGAGCAGAACGCCTCGATTCTCTGCCTGCTTTCCGGAGTCGACGGCGTACACACAAGAATGCAGAATCCCTCCGCATTTCCTCTGCCGATTCTACCTCTCAGCTGATGAAGCTGGGAAAGCCCGAATCGGACCGCGTCCTCGACAACCATCACTGTCGCCTCGGGAACATCCACCCCAACCTCGACCACCGTGGTAGAGACAAGAAGCCGTGTGACGCCGCTCCGAAAATCCTCCATCGCCCGTTCCTTCTCCGCAAGCGGGAGTCTTCCGTGGAGCAGCCCCACTCCGTAGGCTCCGAATTCCGCGGAGAGATCTTCGAACCTCGCCGTCGCCGCGGCAAGGTCGGAGTCGCTCTCTTCGATGAGAGGGCATATCCAGTACGCGCGCTCTCCCAAGTGAAATCGTTCTTTTAAAAAACGCAGAACTGCGGGCAGTTTTTTCGGCGAAACCGCACTCGTCTTCACTCCTTTTCTTCCGGGCGGCATACCTGAGATCACGGATACAGAGAGATCTCCGTAGACGGTCAGCGTCAGCGTGCGAGGAATCGGCGTCGCCGTCATCACTAAAACGTGCGGCGCGCTTCCCTTGGCGCGGAAGGTATGCTTCTGGAGGACGCCGAAACGGTGCTGTTCGTCGACGATGGCAAGGCCCAATCGAGCAAACGATACTCCTTCCGAGAAGAGAGCGTGCGTCCCTATAACAACGGCTATTTCGCCGGATTCAAGACCGGCGTATACCTCTTTTTTTTCTTTGACGCCGAGAGAGCCGGTCAGCAAGGCGCACGGAATTCCAAGAGCAGTAAAAACAGGTGAAAGGCGGAGGAAGTGCTGGCGGGCAAGAATCTCGGTCGGGGCCAGAAGAGCCCCCTGACACTCCCCGTCGAGCGCGGCGAGCAATGCGATAAGCGCGACGACGGTCTTTCCCGATCCCACGTCTCCCTGAAGAAGACGATTCATAGGCGCCGTGCGCTCCATATCCGAGAGGATGTCCTCCACGGCACTCCTCTGTCCTTCTGTAAGCACAAACGGAAGGAAGCGATTCATATACTCTTCGACAAAATGCCCACGGACAAGCGAAGGGGCTCGTTCAAGGGGTTTTTCGGCCCTGTTCCTTCGCAGCGCAAGCCCCGCCTGCAGGAGAAAGAATTCGTCGAAGACAAGGCGTCTCCTGGCAGTCTTCCAGTTCTCCCGCGACGTCGGGTAGTGTATTTCCCTCATCGCCTCAGTCAATTCGCATAAGCGGCGGCGCTCCCGCAAAGATACGGGAAGAAACTCTTCCAGCAGGGGAAGATACTCCTCCAGAGCTGTCCGCACAATGCGGCGCAGCGTCTTCTGATGCAGCCCCGCAGTCGCCGGATACAGAGGAACAATCGAGAGCAGCTCCTCTTCTCCGTCATCCTCTTCAAGCACTTCAAATTCAGGCGCTACAAGCTGAGGAACGCCGTTGCGCAGCTCCACCCTACCGAACAGAGCAACCCTGAGTCCTGAACGAAAGGTGTTCTCAAGTCCAACTCTGTTGAACCAGACAGCCTTCGCCATCCCCTGGCCATCGGAAATCAGCACAGTGGTCAGAGAGAGTTGCTTTTTTGCCGTTGTCCGTTTTTCAACAGCGACAACTCTGGCGATCACCGTCGTGGCTGTTCCGGGCCTGAGAGACGAAAGCGGCGTCAGCGTTCTCCTGTCTTCGTACCGGCGGGGAAAAAGAAACAGGAGATCCTCTGCCGTGAAAACACCGAGGTTGGCCAACTGACGTTCTCTGGAAGGGCCGACTCCCTTCACGAAACGAACGGGGTCGGACAGGTCCGCTCGGCGAATAGTCACTTGAGCACATCGTCCTCCGTCGGTTCAGCACCGTCGTTCTCGTCGGGATCTTCCTCATCGCGTTCAATAAGGGAAGAAAAACGGGAGAGGAGTGCGCAAAAGTCGGCTTTAAACTCCTGTTTGAGCTGCCTGATATGATTGATCTCCTTGCGCTCCCGCTCCTTCGAGGCTTCCGCCTCCTGAATGATCTGTTCCGCCTTCGACTTCGCCTCCAGTATGATAGCCTCTGACTGGCGGTTTGCAGCTTCTTCCTTGGCATCCGCAGTTTTCTGCGCCATGAGCAGAGTTCCGGAGAGCGTTTCTTTCAGGCTTTCAAACTCCCGGATCTTGTCCTCCAGGCGGGCGGCATAGCGTTCAAGATCGGCATACTGGACGCAGTACTTCTGGATATCCTCGGCAACCTGGTCGAGGAATTGGTCAACTTCCGTTGCGGAATACCCTCTCATCGCCTTTGAAAAGCGTTTGCTTTCCACATCGCGAGCTGTCAGCAGATCAGGCACCGTCTTCTTCCTCCCATTCTTCTATCATGCTCTTCCGCGGCGCCGCGAGAAAAATCCCGCTTGCTGCCCGCAGAACAGTACCTCTGTTTGCAAAAGCCACTCCGCAGAGGAAATCGAGCAGACTCTGTCCCTCTTCCCGTTCAAGACCCCGAAGATCGACGAGCAGAAGTTTTCCCTTACGGAGAGCCAGGGCAAGCTCTTCTTTTCTTTGTACTCCCTCAAGACCGCGGGCGATAAGAATCACCGCGCTTTCAGGAACCGGCTTCAGTACGCGGGCCTCTCTTGTTTCGAGTTCCGCCGTCTCCCCCGCGCCTTCCTCTTCTTCGGCAGCCGGGTCAACGAGCCCCAGAAAGGCCATCATTCGTTCCAACAAGGCATCACCTCCCGCTGCGGCGTATCAGGTACGTTTTCCGAAGATAGCGGAGCCGATACGGACCATCGTACTTCCCTCTTGAACAGCCCATTCGTAATCTCCGCTCATCCCCATGGAAAGCTCTTTCAAGCGGAGACCGAACGCTCCGCTCAAAGAATCCCTGATCCCCCGCAGCAGCGCGAAGGCTCTTCGTACCTCCGCCTCGTCATCGGTCAAAGGTCCCACAGTCATCAGGCCTTCTACCTGAAGCGCGGGACATTCCTTCATCACGCTCTCAAGAAGCGGCGCCGCGTCGGAAGGAGCAGTACCATGCTTGCTCTCCTCTCCGGAAGTATTCACCTCAATGAGCACCGGAAGACGCATTTTTTTCTCTTCCGCAACACGCGAGAGAGCCCTGGCGAGCGACAATGAATCCAGGGAATCGACCGTGGATGCAAATTCAAGAACCTTCCTCACTTTGTTTCCTTGCAGATGCCCGATAAAACGCCACTCTATGGAAGGACCGCTCCAAAGACTTCGCTTCTCCGAGAGTTCCTGTACCCGGTTCTCCCCTATCGAGACGACGCCGCACCGGACGGCTTCAAGAATATCCTCCACCGGATAGGTTTTTGTCACCGCGACAAGCCGAACGTCTTCGTCATTCCTTCCGCTTTTGCGGACAGCATCGGCAAGTTTTTCCCGCACACGTTGAAGGTTATTGTGTATTGCACTCACCATAGTCGGATTTTCCCTTCCTTCGCTCTTTCTGCATTGAGGACGACGATATTGCCCGACTGCAACCCCTTTTGGACAAAAAAACGATGTCCTTCCACGGGCAGACCTTCGATCTCCTTGAATTTTACGATATTCCCCTCCACCTGGAACACCCCGAGCTTTCCCTCGCGATATCGAACAGAGGATTCCGGCACGGCAACACCGACATGCTCCCCCGTCTCGAGAAACAACGCAATCTCCCTGGATTTGACATTCTCGAGAGAAAAAAACGGCAATGTAAGATAGAGCTTCATTTTCGTACCCAAAAAACGCGACGCACGGACGGCAGCCCTTCCCGGCCACCCGTGCGCCTCGGTCTTAACACGCACAAAACCTGTTTGTATATCTTTTTGGAGCGCGGGCGTCACATCGGCGTAGAGGACGCACCGAAGCTCCTGAGGCTGAGATATGAGCTTTCCCACGGGATCTCCCCGGCGAACAAACACCCCGGATAAAAATTCGGCAAAAGCCGGAGACGCCGGCAGCGGCGCCATACCGGGCCAGTGGAACGAATACCGCCACTCTCCTTCAGCCCCGTCCAGGCCGGGAACAAAATATCCGACAGACTCTGAACGAACAGCCATTTTCCCCGAGGATGAACCGATAACCGCAACGGTTTCGCCTCTCGCGACTCTTCTCGTTCCCGGCTCCGGATACGAAAGATTTCCGTCCCACCGTGAAACAAGAACGGTTTCTTCCCATATCAAGACTCCCTTGACCGGGATTCTTTCGATGTACGTATAGGGCACGGCCGATACTACGTCAGGGCTTTCAAGGGCGTTCTGCTCCCACCAGTACTGATACACCCATATCGTTCCCGTCGCAACGGCAAGCACCGCGGCAAAATAGAATATTCGCTTGATAAGGTACGCAGTCATACGCCTAACGGGACTGGGAAGCCCCCGCTCCTTTGATGTCGAGACGCGAGAGCGGATTTTTCCCCGAAGCAAGAAGATCGATATTGCGAACGATAAACGAGAGCACGCCTTCAAAGGATGCGTCGTTCACTCCACCGATATGGGGCGTTACCGTGACGGCGGGGTGAGTAAGGATGGGATCTTCCGGAGAATGCGGTTCCTCCCACAGCACATCGAGGCCTGCGCCGGCAATCCACTGTTCCTTCAGGGCGTTTTCAAGCGCGTCTCTGCAAACAAGCCCTCCTCTTGCCACATTGATGAAGAAGGCGTCTCTGTCCATCGCTTTGAAAAAAGACTCGCCGAAAATATTCTCGGTAGCAGCATTCAGCGCGAGCGCAACCACTACGAACCGGCGCCCCTTCACTGCCTGTTCCAGACCGGAAAGAGGGAAGAAATCATCCACAACCCCCTCTTCCGAAGGGGGGGTACGATTCACGCCCGTCACATTCATGCCGAACGCCTTCATACGAAGCGCTACGGATCTCCCCACATTTCCAAGACCTACCACGCATCCGCGCTTGCCCCAAAGCGCCGTCCCCGGAGGCGTGTAGACCTTTCCCTCCATGAGTTTTTCTCTGGCGCGGAAAAAACGTTTTGCGTGGAGCAGCATGTGCAGAAATGCAACTTCAGCCACTCCCTCGGCGTTCCCTGTCCCAAGAGAAGGGACATTGCACGCAATAACCCCGCGCTTCGAACAGGCTGCAACATCAATCCCCTCGGTACCCGCCCCCCACTGCTGCACCATACGCAGCAAAGGAGCGCGGGCGAGCAGCTCATCGTCCACAGTGGCAGGGCGAATCACCAGGACTTCCGCGTCATTCAAGGCCCCCTTGTCGTCGAGAGGATCCGCGATGCTCATCGTGTGATGTGCAAACACCGTGGAGAGCGTATCGAAAAAACGTTGAAATTCCTTTCCCCAAAAGAGAACCTTCATCTTCTTCCTCCTCACGCAGGAATCTTTCAGCAGAACGTCAAAGAAAAGTCCCTACGGAAAGATAGTGAACAGAGCGCAATCACCCTTTATTTCCATGATAGCAATACACTCTGTTTGATTTTACACCATTCTGCTGCAAAACGAGCCTGCAGGAGAAAGAACGTAGAGGATCATATTTTCTCCCAGACACGAAAAATCCACAGAAAGACGCTTAAAAAACATCGACCAACTGCATAAAACAGTTTTTTTTGTGTTTTAAGCGCTTATTTTTAAGATTTCGCTTGACTAATTATCAGGGGTGGTGGTATAAACACGCATCATGTTTTTTTATTCTTTGCGAAGAAACGCTGGAAGGAGTTGAACGGAAGTGGAATTCGACAAGGCGCGAGATATTTTTGGTATGTACGTGTTCGACAGACGAGCAATGAAGGAGCGGCTGCCTCAGCATATTTTCAACGACCTTCTGGCGTCCATCGAGGGCGGGCAGAAACTCGACTCCGCCCTCGCGGACATGGTCGCTTCGGCAATGAAGGAGTGGGCTCTCTCCAAGGGAGCCACGCACTGGACACACTGGTTTCATCCTCGGACCGAGCTCACTGCGGAAAAACATATGTCCTTCATGTCAAAGGACGAAACAGGAATGCCGATCGAATCTTTTAAAGGCAAGGAGCTCATTCAGAGCGAACCTGACGCGTCGTCGCTTCCCTCCGGAGGAATCCGCTCAACGTTCGAGGCCCGCGGATACAGCGCATGGGATCCTTCAAGCCCGGCATTCATCATGATGAGCAAAAAAGGCGGCACACTCTGCATCCCCTCCGTTTTCATCTCCTATGACGGCACCCCTCTCGACCTCAAGACGCCGCTCCTCAAAGCGGTAGACGCAGTGGAAACCCGCGCGATGCGAATTTTGAAGCTTTTCGGAAACCGCGGCCTCAAATGGGCGCACGTAACGGTCGGCGCCGAACAGGAGTACTTTCTTATCGACAATGCCGTCGCCAAGGATCGTCTCGACCTGCGCTACTGCGGCCGCACAATCCTGGGCTGTCCTCCGCCCAAGGGGCAGCAGATGGAAGACCACTACTTCGGCTCCATCCCTTCACGCGTTCTCGCCTTCATGGAAGATGTCGAGCGGGATCTCTACAGGCTGGGCGTCGTCATCACCACCCGGCATAACGAGGTCGCTCCGTGCCAGTTCGAGTTCGCTCCGCAGTTCGCCGATGCGAATCTTGCCTGCGACCAGAACCAGCAGATCATGGACGTCATGCGAAAGATGGCGAAGCGTCACGATTTCGCGCTTCTGCTTCACGAAAAGCCGTTCGCAGGGCTCAACGGCAGCGGGAAACATGTCAATTTCTCCATAATGGACAGCGAAGGGCGCAACCTTCTAAAGCCGTCGACAAACCATAGGAAGAACATCCAGTTCCTCACTTTTTTAAGCGCTCTCCTTCTTGGGTTCGGGAAGTACTACGGCCTTATCCGGGCTTCGATCGCCTCTCCGGGGAATATGCACCGTCTCGGCGGAAACGAAGCCCCGCCCGCCATAATGAGCGCATACCTTGGTTCAGCTATTACCGGAATTTTGGAAGCCGTTGAGAAGGGACTGCCGAACGATCTCCCCGCGCAGGCGCTGATCGATCTGGGGATGAACAAACTGCCCTCCATCATGGCGGATAATTCCGACCGCAACAGGACTGCGCCGCTCGCCTTCACCGGGAACAAGTTTGAATTCCGGGCGCCGGGCGCCCCGCAATCCATCGCCGGTCCGCTGACGATGCTTCTTGCAGCCTGGGCATGGGGAATCGATAGGGTCGCCGACATGATCGAAGCAAAGGGTTCCGACGTCGACATCCTTGAAGCGGCGCTCGACGCGATCAAGTATGCAGCGGCTGAAAGCCGTGCAATCCGCTTCGAAGGCAACGCCTACAGCGCGGAGTGGCAGCAGGAGGCGAAGAAAAGGGGACTTAAGATAGCGAACAGCACCCAGGAAGCCCTGGCGCTCTATCTTGTACCCGAACACCGGGAATTGCTCGCAAGCCTCGGCATCATGAGCGAACGAGAGGTTGTCGCGTACTACGAGGTTCGCCTTGAACAGTACATAAAAACAGTCTCCATCGAAATGGGAATCATGCGGGCCATGCTCTGGGAGGGGATACTCCCGGCGATATCCCGTCAGATACTCCTGGAACAGGGAGCGCTCTCTTCGCTACCCGAAGAAATGATCAAGGAATCGGTTTTGTGGAAAAAGAGCGTTGCCAACCTGGTTTCAATAAAGAACGGGTTGATCGCCGCTTCCGAGAAACTCGACGCAATGCTTGCCAAGATACACGAACTCGAAATCGATGAACAGTCTCGCATGATCAGCGAGGAGGCGCTTCCCCTGTATGTGCACATCCGGAGCCTTTCAGACAGAGCGGAGACGCTTATAGCAAAGGATATTTGGCCCTACCCGACGTACACCAGACTCCTGAACATTTCCTGACGAATCAGCGACACCATGTTCCGCATATACGCCCCCGAATAAAAAAATCGAAGCGCTCCGCATCTGACACGCGGAGCGCTTCTCCTGTTCGTTTCTATTGGAAAAAGAGCTGCTCAGTCGATTTCGGAAACACGAGAGACGCTGCGAAGATCCACCACCAGTTCGAGCACCAGCTCCCGCTGCGCAAGCTCCTTTACTTTCCAGACCACAGGAATTCCTTTTTTCCTGTTTTTTTCCACCAGTTCCGCAATATCCTTGAGGATCTCTCCCGTCGGACCATCAGGCCCGGTAAAGGAAAGGGCCTCCTTTTTTCTCGCCGCAGAAGGCGCTGCAAAGGTCCTTGGCGAGGATTCCCTTTCTTCTTTGACCCGCCGTTCAACCTCTCCCGCAACGAGATTTTCTTCTATTGCGGTGTGCGCCATGGCTATCTGTTCCTCACCGGTAAGAGCGATGAGCGCGCGGGCCTGTCGTTCTCCCAGCTTTCCTTGCAGAACGAGAAGTTGTACCGGCTCCTCCAGCTTCAACAGTCGCAGCTTGTTGGCCACGGAGGACTGAGAGCGTCCAAGCCGGGCAGCCAGCTCAGTCTGGCTCCACCCCGTGTTCTCAAGGATGTCGCGAAGGCTCGCCGCCTCCTCGATAGCGGAGAGATTGCTCCGGTGTATGTTTTCGATAAGCGCCATCACCTGCTGCTCCCTCGGAGCAGCCTCCATAATGATAGCCGGTATGCTGGAAAGACCCGCCTTCTTTGCCGCGCGGAGACGGCGTTCACCGACGACGAGTTCGTACCCTGGCTCTGAAGCTATCAGTACAATCGGCTGAATAACGCCTACCTCTGCAATAGAGGCTGCGAGCTCCTCCAGTTCCGCCTCGTCAAAAAACTGTCTGGGTTGCGCTGGATTCGGTCGAATGAGATCGACCGGAATATCGGCGAATCGTCTTTCCGCTTTGGTATCGGAGAACGCCGCCTCGTTTCCGTCGTTCATTGCAATGTCACCTCTCAAAAAGTTCAAAAATCCAGCCATCCCATCATTCTCCCCCGGTATTTTGGAGCTCCGTTCCGGCGCGGAGTATCCCCGCGTCCGTATTCCGTCAGCGACGGCCGGAGTCAAGAAGACGGCGCCCCATGTTTCTAACTTCTCCGAACTATTGTACAGATAGAACGCGTTCTCTTCAAGCACACGGAACGCTTAATAACGGCGGTCCGCATTGACAAAACGGGTATACTCCCGGAGAAAGATCAGTGAGATCTCGCCGGTCGGCCCGTTTCTATGCTTGGCGAGACTGATGAATGCACGGTTGTCCTCTTCTTCCCCCGGGGCTCCTGCATCATAGTACCCGGGGCGGTAGAGAAGTATGACAGTATCAGCATCCTGTTCGATTGCGCCGCTGTCACGCAGATCGGAAAGCTGCGGTTTTTTCTCGTTCCGCTGTTCCACAGCACGCGAGAGCTGCGAGAGCGCGATAACCGGAGCTTCCAGTTCACGGGCCACGCCCTTGAGCGCCCTGGAAATCTCCGCGACTTCCTGCTGTTTATTGTCTATCCTCCTGGAGGAATTCATCAGCTGAAGGTAGTCTACCAGGACAAGCCCGAGATCCTTGTGTTTCGACTTGAAACGCCTGCACCGGGCGCGGAATTCGAGCGTCGAGAGCATTGAACTGTCATCGATATAAATAGGAGCCTCCGCAAGTCTCCCTGCGGCCTCGGCGAGCGACTCCCATGCCGATTTCGGAAAAGAGCCGTTCCTGAGATCGTGAATGTTGATTCTCGCCTCCGCTCCGAGCATTCGCTGGACAAGCTGTTCGGCGCCCATTTCGAGGCTGAAGATAAGGACAGGGCGCTTCGCTCCCTGCCCTCCGAACTGGGCGATGTTGACCGCAAATGCTGTTTTTCCCATCGATGGGCGCGCTGCGACGATATTGAGACTCCCCGGCTGGAAACCGCCCGTAAGGCGGTCCAGCTCGATAAAACCGGAGTTGAAGCCCGTTACGTCCTGGTCGGAGCGATTATACTGCTCCTCTATCTGCTGGAAGGTCTTCCCGAGCACCTCGGCGACATGCCTGAAGTTGGTGGAGTTGCGCTTCTGCGCTATCTCGAAGACGGCGCGTTCCGCTTCCTCCAGTGCTTCGTCGACATCCATCTCCTCGGTGTATCCGAGTTTTACTATCGTATTGCCCGCGCTGATCAACCTGCGGTGGATCGCCTTATCCCTGACGATACCGGCGTGATACTCCACGTTTGCAGTGGTGGGAACGCTGTCAATAAGCGAACCGACAAACGCCTGCCCTCCGAAGAGGTCGCCCTTCCCCTGGCGGGCGATCTCCTCAAGGAAGGTGAGGGGGTCAACGGGTTTGTCGCGCTGCGCCATGCCGAAGATAACCTCAAAAGCAGCTCGATGGGTCGTGTCGTAGAAATCCTCCGGCTGGAGAATCTCCATAACGATATTGAGAGCCTCCCTGTCCATGAGGCAGGCGCCCAGCGCGGATCGCTCCGCCTCAAGAGAGACCGGCGGCATCCGGTCCCAGGAAGACTGGACGGACATCTACTCGCCTTCGACGATGAGGGTCATCTCCGCCTCTATTCCGGGATGGAGGCGAACGGTAAAAGAATAGCTTCCTATCTGCTTCACAGACTCCGGCATACGGAGATTTTTTTTCTCCACCTCGACCGCGAGCTGCGAGACAATGCTCTCCGCAACGTTGGCGGCCGTGATGCTGCCGAAGAGGCGGCCTTTTTCGCCAATGCTCGCCTTTACCTTCACAGCGCGCCCTGAAAGCTTCTTCTGGAGTTCGCGCGCCTCTTTTTCCAGCCGAACCTCTTTTTTCTTTCTGGCGGCTTCCTTATCTTTCCACTCCTTCATTCGCTCCGGAGTAGCCTCGTCGGCAAGATTGCGCGGAAACAGGAAATTACGTGCATATCCATCCGAAATCTCAACAAGATCGCCGGATGCGCCCAGTTTATTTACATCTTGCTTTAAAATGACTTTCATGAAGCATCACTCCTTCCGAAACGTCTCCGGAAATCGAGCCACATATCGCCTATTCCGGCCATGACCGCTATGGTGGAAAAAAGAGGAACCAGCACTACTACTATTATAGCAACGGTTCGAAGAACCCGCCCGAAAGGGAAGCGAGCTTTCTGCGAGAAGAAATACCAAATAAGAGAGAGCCCCTGAAAGAGAAAGAGAAAGTTCACCAAAAGACGTAAATTGGTCCCTGCCCTGAGAGCAAAGTTCCACTCGCCGCTTTGCGAGCCGAAGAGAGAGAGGAGAATGGACGCGACAAGGGCGCCGAAAACGCTCTTCGGGAAACGCCACATTGAGAAAGGGGGAAGGGGAGGGAGAGGCGTTCCTCCAACGCGCTTGAGCACGAAAGAACTGATGGTGTAGCTCAAGTAGCAGTCAAGCGCGGCGGCCATCGTCAGAATGGTAGGGAAGATAACGGGCAGAAGACGGAGAGACTCGGCGAACTGCTCTCGAACCGCTGCGATTGATTCCTTGCTCATGCCAGTCGACTCGTAAAACAGGAAAATCTTGTCGATCATCGACTGCATCTCGGCGCCGTCGAGCTGAAACGGATTGATCCCCGTCACTTTTCCCGCGATGACCATCAGGAGAAGCTTACTTCCCAGGGAGAGGAGAATTCCGTACAAGAGAACCTCCACACCCTTTTCGCAGCGTTTCGCCAGAAAACCGAGTCCCACTCCGAGCACGCCGAAGCCGAGCACGAAAAAGAGCGCCGAGAGCGGCCCGAGAAGCGACGCGACAAGGAGCGTAGAGACGCCGAGCCCCAGCGTGGCTTTTTTCAGATCATGGCGCAGCCCCAGTATTACAAGAGGGGCGGGGGCAAGAAGAGAGAACGCTACACCGATAAGCGGAAGAAAATGCGCGGCAAGAAAGAGCACCACCGCAAAACCAGCGAGAAGAGCCGATTCAACCAGGCTTCGTGTCGAAGTCACACCGCAACCTCCCTTCGAAAAACTAAAAGGACGGGGGGAGAAGCCAGGCTCCTCCCCCCGAAAAGAACGTTTCAGATAGGCGCCCTACTCCAGAGAGAACGGAAGGAGAGCCATATACCGGGCCCTTTTGATCGCCTCGGTGAGCTGACGCTGATGCTTCGCGCAATTTCCCGTCACACGGCGCGGCATGATCTTTCCGCGCTCGCTCACGTACTTTCGAAGCTTTTCGACATCTTTGTAATCAACATGCTCAACTTTATCTACGCAGAAAAAACATACCTTAGGCCGGCGTTTCCCGCCTTTTCGAGGCCCTCTGGGACCGGCTCCGCTTCTGCCTTCGGGCCTGCCTTCGCCTCTGCCTTCGCCTCTACCTTCATTCATTGCCATTGTGCACTGTCCTCCTTCAAAAAACACCTAAAAGGGGATATCCGCATCCTCTTCGCCTTGCACCGAGGAAATGTCCATCGGGAAGTCGTCGTCCGAACTCCCGCCGCTGAAGCGGCGATCCTTCCGGATGCTGTCGCCGAACCCCTCGTCCTCGAACGAATCGGAAGGAGCGTCCTGCTTCTTCGAGCCGAGGAAAATAACTTCGGCGGCAACCACTTCGGTGACGTACCGTTTCCCTGAACCGTCCTTGGCTTCGTAACTCCGAACCTGAAGTCTGCCCTCGACGAAAGCGGGACTCCCTTTCTTCAAGTAACGTTCACAGTTTTCAGCAGTGGACCCCCAGACAACAACAGGAATAAAGTCAACGCTCTCCTGCAATTCGCCGTTTTTATCCTTCCACGTTCTGTTTACAGCAAGCGGAAAGTTCGCAACGGCCTGTTTTCCGGCGGTATACCGCACTTCAGGATCTCGAGCCAGATTCCCCATGAGTACGACTTTATTGAACCCTTTCGCCACGACCCCGCCTCCTTACTTTTCGTCAAGACGGATTGTCATCTGACGATAAATGTTCGGGCGCAAACCAAGAACACGGTGAAGCTCTCCAAGCTGATCGGGCTTCAGCTTGAAGCTGCACAATGCGTAAAAACCTTCCGTTTTCTTATCGATGGGGTAGGCAAGACGCCTTTTTCCCCAGAAATCAGTCTTGACGATCTCCCCCTCAAGACTGCGCACGACCTCTTCAACCTTCGCGATCTCCTCTTTGGGATCCTCCAGTTCGGCGCTCACAAGCACCATCATTTCATATGGCCGCACACTCATTCACCTCCTCCCTCTGGACTCTGGCCCCTTTTCAAAGAAAGGGGCAGGGAAAAACTTGCCATGGGATTATACATTATTGTCTCCCTTCAGGCAAGGAATTCTTCTTTTTTTCGATTTTAAAAACCAGCTCTCCCGGGAAGGAGAGGTTGTACTGTTCGCGGGCAAGGTGCGCCAGCCCCTCCGTAGTGCCGTAAAACGCTATCTTCTCTCGAAGCTCCTGCACAGTGCGGCTCATCGAGACCAGGATCGCCATCCGCTCGTCGACAAGGACGGTCAGACGGTTGATCTTCTGGATCTCCAGATAAAACGATGTCCCCATTATAGCCGCAAAAAGAATCAGAAGCGCCGCAAGCAGAATCCAACGGAGGCGAAGCACATCACTACATCCTCTCGGGTGCGGAAACCCCAAGCAGGCCAAGCGCCGTCGAAAGCACCGTACCGGCGGCCTGAACAAGGAGCAGACGCGCTTTCATCACGAATTCCTCCTCGCCGAGTATGCGGCACGCGTTGTAGAAGGAGTGAAAATCACCGGCGAGATCCAAAACATAGGTGACCAATATATGCGGCGCAAGTTCACGCGAAGCTTTTTCCATCTCTTCAGGAAAGGAGCCAAGCCTGGCAAGAAGACGCCTTTCTTCATCTCCGGAGAGCGCCTCCATATTTACCTCGTCTGCACCGGGAAGCCGCACGTCACGAGCCTCCGCTTCGCGGAGGACGCTGCAGATACGTGCATGCGCATACTGGGCGTAGTACACCGGGTTGTCATTTGATGCCTGTTTTGCGAGTTCAAGATCGAAATCAAGGTGAGAGTCGCTTCGTCGCATGACAAAGAAAAAGCGAGTGGCATCCACTCCGACTTCCTCCAGTACGTCCCGTAGCGTGACGAACTGGCCAGATCGCGTGGACATGGGGATCTGCTGTCCATCCCGAAGGAGATTGACGAACTGTATGAGCAGCACCTGAAGATCCTCGGCATTTCTTCCAAGAGCTTCAACGCCTGCCTTCATCCTCGGAACGTATCCGTGATGATCCGCTCCCCAGATGTCAATGACTTTCTCGAAGCCCCTGTCAAACTTCTCCTTGTGATACGTTATGTCCGACGCGAAGTACGTGGGGACTCCGTTGCTTCTGATCAGGACTCTGTCCTTCTCGTCGGTGAAGTCCGTCGACTTGAACCAGAGCGCTCCTTCATTTTCAAAAGCAAACCCGCGCTCTTTCAAGGTTTCCATAGCTGAAGGGACTAAATCACGCTCATACAAACTCTTCTCTGAGAACCAAACGTCGAACTTCACACCGAAATCGGCCAAGTCCTTTTTTATCGTTTCCAGAATAGCGTCGGCTGCGAATTTTTTGAAGAACGGCCGGCTTTCCTCCAGAGGCATGGAGAGAAAACGATCCCCCTCAAGCTCGCGAACGGCGCGCGCTATGTCGTAGATATACTCCCCCTTATAGCCATCCTCAGGGAAGGGGGCCTTTTCAGGAACGCATGCGATCTCGAAATAGCGGGACTGTGTCGAGCGTCCAAGGATGTCCATTTGGAGGCCCGCATCGTTGATATAGTACTCCCGCTCTACCCTCCACCCCGTGAAGGAGAGAATGGACGCTATGATATCGCCGACGGCCGCCCCCCTGCCGTGCCCTACGTGAAGCGGTCCGGTAGGATTCGCGCTGACGAATTCCACCTGCACCTTCTTGTCTTCGCCGAGAGAAGAGGAACCGTACCTTTTCCCCTCGAGGAGAATCTCTGACAGAACCTTCTCCATCCACTTCAGCGAGAGAAAAAAGTTGACGAAACCGGGAGCGGCTACTTCAACCTTCGCAACAAATTCGTTCTCCTCAAGACGCTCGACGATCTTCCCGGCCAGATCTAAAGGTTTTTCGCCGAACAGTTTACAGAGCTTCATCGCACAGTTCGTCGAAACGTCTCCCTGCCCCTCGCGTTTAGGTTTTTCAAATGCGATCTCCGGCAGGTCCGAGGAAGGGATCCCCTTCTCGTCAGCCAGTTTTCGCAACGCGTTTTCAACGATCCCCCTAAGGGATTTTGTTACATCCGCCATATAGCCACCTCCATAGGTTCTCTTCGTTTAGCGCGAACGCATGGGAAGGTTCTTCGTCCCCCAGGACATCCATCGCTGGACGGCTTCGGCGAGACTTCTTCCCGCTGCATCGTTTATGGTATCAGTGCTCAGCACAAGTTTCGCCCCCGCCGTCAGCGTGTTGCGGCGGCGGTTATGAAAGACCGACTCCTCATACTTGACTTTTTCCAGCGAGCGTGTCGCGGAAGCAGGCAGCATTACAATATCGGTCTTCGGAGGAAGTTTCAGCGTGAAGTTCTGCTCGATCACGAAGGGGAAGTTCATCCTGTACTCTTCCGACCATCTGCCCAGTTCATTCAGCCACGACGGTAAGACTGCCGGATACGGGAAGAGCATGGAACCGCCGCTCACGATACTGTTCCTCAGCGAAACGGGGAACGTCGCCTGCCATCCGTACTTGATGGACTTCACCGCTTCGGTCCCTTCGGTGAAGGGAAGATTTGGTAACAGTTCATTCACGAGACGTTTCAACGTCGCCGCATTCGGGCTCCCTCCGGGGAAGAAAAAGGCGTTCCAGCCGTTCCGGACGAATACGTCCACACGCCCATTCGCCTCGCCGTCGGCGGAAAGTTCAAGGCTCCATTCGACCGAAAGCCTGTGTTCCGCAGCGGAACTTCCGCTGACTATCCGACCGGTAAGGCTGCTCCCGGCGGAGGTATAGATATGTTTTCCCCACAGTGAGGGAGGTGTTTCGTTCGGACTCTGGCTCTGTCCGAGATCGAGGAAAAACGGGGAGATGCCGACGAGGTTCAACTCCAGCACGGGACGGAGAACCGATCCGCCCGAAGCTGGAGTACCGTCATTGAGCGCATGCGCGGTCAGCCAATGTACGGTGCTTTCCCAGCCTGCTTTTCGCATCCACCTGTTGAGAATAAGCACCTTTTCCCATTCGGACCAGGGCCCCTCCTCAGGGATAGTCGAACGTACAATCGAGGAAAGAAACGGTCCCTGGAAGGAAGGCGCGGCATTCATCCATGAAATAAGCGCGCTCCCCGTTCGCAGCTTGTTCTGCTGATTGATCAGTTTTTCCACAGGAGCCGAAGGCTGCGGAACGAGTACATTCTCGTAGGCTGAAAGCATTCTCGCAAGAGGTTCAAGTCCCTTTCTGGTGGAAAAAGCCAGATAGGACCGAGCATCTCCTCGCAGCGTCCGCGTCGTCCACGGAAGATTGTTCACCATATGCCAGGCATGGCGTTCCACAGCGCCGGCATTTTCTCTCCTCAGGTCGCCGACGCCTCTCGCCGAGACTGCAAGATCGCTGCCGGCAGGAACGTCGACGGTAACCTGAAGCTCCCAGAGCGGGAGGGTTTCATTCACCCAAATGAAATCATCTACGGCAAAGCGTTTGGGAAAGACCTCCCGGTAGGAAAGAGAGATAATGTACTCTTCCTGAAGATCCGGAAAAGCGAGCTCGACAACCGAAACCCCGCCGGACTGGCTCTTTCTGGGAAGAACGGGAGCGAGCATCCGCCCGGAGCCGGGATCGTAAAGAGCTGCAGAAAAGACCTCCACGCTCCCTCCGTCCTCAGGTACAGGAAGCGTCCATCTGCTCCACGATTCGTCAATCCCTCGCCGGGCAAGAATAACGAAGACCGAATCGCGGGTCATAGCCCCGTCGGCGCCTAAAGAATACCGGACATCTTTCAGCCAGATAACGCCGGAGCTTCCCGGGTAGTCGGAAAAACTCGGACATTCCTGGATCATACGGGGAATGTTCGCCGAAAGCGCGGAAAAACTCTCTCCGGGTGAATAAAAGAGAACTACACCAACGGCAAGTAGAGACAAAACACCTGAAAACATTTTTTTGCACGCGTTCATTGCACACTCTCCTTTCCGCATCCAGACGCCCTTGTTATGCATTTTTACCGCAGCAGTGCTTGAATTTTTTCCCGCTGCCGCATGGACAGGGGTCGTTCCTCCCTGTCTTCGGTCCCTTTTTGACAGGCTGCTGTACGCCCTCAACTCCGTGTTTCAGTGAAGGCGGCTGCTGTTCCTGCGAGGCGCCGAAAGGAAGAATAAACTCTCTTCCTTCGCGGCGGTTACTTCCGTCGCTCGCACCGCCGCGTTCGCTCACTACGCGAACCCTGAAGGCCAGTTCGGCAACAGATTCCCGCACGCGCTCCATCATCGACTGAAAGAGGTTGTACGATTCAAACTGGTATTCCAATAACGGGTCCTTCTGTCCGATCGCTCGAAGGCCGATTCCCCTCCGGAGTTCGTCCATTGCAAGGAGATGGTCCTTCCAGCCGCTGTCGAGCGTATGAAGCACAAGGAAACGAAGCAGCGCCCGCCCCTCCTCTTTACCGAGGGTCTCCACTTTCCCGATAAACCGGTCTCTGATTTCCGCCACCAGTTCATCACGGTGCGCGAGCATGTCGCGGACGTTATCAACACCTTCCAGCCGGGCCTCAAGCCCGCTTCCGAAGATAGCCTTCAGACGGGCAACCGCGCGTGCCGGATCCGCTTCCCCTTCCTCGGGGAAGTACCGCTCAAGGATATCGTCGATCACACCTTCGATAATTTCCCAGACATGCTCCTGGATCCCCTCGTCGCGAAGGATCTGCTGGCGTTCGGTATAGACGGCTTCTCTCTGGCGGTTCATCACGTTGTCATACGCCAAGAGCTGTTTTCGAATATCGAAATGGAGCTGTTCCACTTTTTTCTGAGCATTTGCAATCGCTTTGGTGAGGAGATTGTGCTCTATCGACTCTCCCTCCTCCATTCCGAGCTTCTCCATGAGCCCCTGAATACGTTCGGAGCCGAAAAGACGGAGAAGATCGTCTTCAAGCGAAAGATAGAAGCGGCTGGAGCCAGGATCGCCCTGACGTCCCGCGCGACCTCGAAGCTGATTATCGATCCGCCTGGATTCATGACGCTCAGTCCCCAGTATTTTGAGACCTCCGAGAGCCTTTACCTTTTCGCGTTCCGCGCGGCACTGCCCACGGTATTTCTCAAGAAGCGCAGAATACTGTTCCGAACTCTCCGCGGCTTCTCCGTTCTCCCGGCGAAGGGCTTCCCTTGTCAGGAATTCGGGATTCCCGCCGAGAAGAATGTCCGTGCCGCGTCCCGCCATATTGGTGGCGACAGTCACAGCGCCGAGATGCCCCGCTTGGGCGACAATCTGCGCTTCCCGCTCGTGATGCTTGGCATTGAGCACCTGATGCGGGATCTTACGCGCCTTGAGCAGCTTGCTCAGACGCTCCGAGCTCTCTATGGATGTGGTGCCAACAAGGACAGGGCACCCTTCCTTATATGATTCTTCTATCTCGTCCGCAGCGGCGGAAAACTTTTCCAAAACGGTTCTGTAGATGACGTCCGGGCAGTCCTCGCGAATCATCTCCACATTCGTCGGGACAACAATAACTTCAAGGCCGTAGATCTCCTTGAACTCCTCAGCTTCGGTCGCGGCGGTACCCGTCATTCCAGCGAGCTTGCGGTACATGCGGAAGTAGTTCTGAAGCGTTATGGTGGCCAGGGTCTGGCTCTCCCTGCCGACTTTTACACCCTCCTTGGCTTCGATGGCCTGATGCAGTCCGTCGGAGTAACGCCGGCCGACCATCAAACGGCCTGTGAATTCGTCGACGATGATGATTTCTCCGTCCTTCACGACGTAGTGGACATCCTTCTGGAAGAGAATGCGCGCTTTCAGGGCCTGCACGATCCGGTGCGCCAGATCGGAGTGCGCGGCATCGGAAAAGAGGTCCGGCAGCTTGAGGAGCTCCTCGCATCTGGCGATACCGGCTTCGGTCATCGCAACGTTCCGTTCTTTCTCGTCCTTCTCGAAATCGCGCCCCTCTTTCAACTGACGGGCTATCCGATCGGATGTGGTGTACATCTCCACGTTGTCGTCCGATGGACCGGAGATGATGAGCGGCGTTCGCGCTTCGTCGATCAGGATGGAGTCGACCTCGTCCACGATACAGTATGCGTGTCCCCTCTGCACAAGGTGCGACTCGTTCACCGCCATGTTATCGCGCAGATAGTCGAAACCGAATTCGCTGTTGGTTCCGTATGTGATATCCGCTCTGTAGGAGGCAAGACGCTCTTCCGGGTCCATGTACGCATAAATGACGCCGACGGAGAGTCCGAGGAATGTGTAGATCGGCCCCATCCACTCGGCGTCCCTTCTGGCGAGGTAGTCGTTCACCGTCACCAGGTGAACTCCTTCCCCTGAAAGAGCGTTTAACACAACGGCAAGAGTTGCAACGAGCGTTTTTCCCTCTCCCGTCTTCATCTCGGTGATCTTTCCCTCGTGCAGCGCCATACCACCCATCAGCTGGACATCGAAATGACGCAGTCCAATGGTGCGCCTGGACACTTCTCTCACTACCGCGAAGACCTCCGGGAGCATATCATCAGGGGTTTCACCCTCCGTGAGGCGTTTTTTAAATGAAGCGCCTTTCTCGCGCAACTCTTCGTCGGAGAGCGATAAAAGGGCAGGCTCAAGAGCATTGATCTGTTCTACGACACTTGTATAGCGCTTCAGGGCCCGTTCGTTAGGATCCAGACCGAGGGCCTTTTTGAGCATTTCGAGCATAGCGTCACCTCAACAAAAAATTCGGCCGTGCAGCGCGCACGGCACATACCACCGGGTCATTATATGTCCCGAACCCGTCGTGGTCAAAGTATTTATGCGGACCTCCCGGAAACGGCGCGTCAGGACTGAAAAACGCACGGCTACTCGGTAAAGAGTTTTTTCCCCTTTATCAGATAGTCCATCCCCGACCAGAGCGTCATCAGCATAGCCACCCACATAACATGGATTCCGAAGGGAATGTTGAAGATGATCATCGCAATTGCCACGATCTGAAAGACCGTCTTCAGTTTGCCCGCGTTGGAGGCCGCAATGACAATGCCTTCAGCTGCGGCGACCATCCTGACTCCCGTGACGATCATCTCCCGGGTGAGAATGACAACCACTATCCAGGCCGGGATACGGTGAAGCTCGACCAAAGCTATAAGAGCCGCCATGACAAGAATCTTGTCCGCGAGCGGATCAATAAACTTGCCAAGGTTTGTAACCATTCCTTTCTTCCGGGCGATATAGCCGTCGGCCGTATCCGTCAGGGCTGCGAGAATAAACACGGAGCCGGCCAAAACATCGCCGACCGTCACCAAAATCCCGAGATCTTCGACACTGTAGACAGGGTACGTAAATTTGAACGTCAGGAAAATCAAAACGAGAGGCGCGAGAAAAACACGAAGGAGACTGAGTGTGTTAGGTATATTCCATACTTTTTTTCCCACGAAAATGTTCCTCCTGAAATATGATTTGCGTGTACAGTGTAGTTGATAAAGCAAAAAAGGGCAACCGGAAAAAGTCCCGGCTACCCTTCTCACTGCATAAAAAAACAATTTATCCCCCCAGATAGGCCTCTTTTACACGGGCATCCTTGAGGAGCTCTTCTCCCTTGCCTTCCAATACAATGTTCCCGACCTCAAGTATATAGGCGTAGGAAGCGATCTTAAGGGCTGCAAAGGCGTTCTGCTCCACAAGGAGCACTGTTTTTCCCAGAGCGTTTATCTCGCCGATTATTTCGAAGACCTCTTTCACAAGGAGCGGCGCGAGTCCCAGCGAGGGCTCGTCGAGCATAACGAGCTTCGGCTGGCTCATAAGCGCGCGGCCCACGGCGAGCATCTGCTGCTCTCCTCCCGACAGAGTCCCGCCCTTCTGCCAAGAGCGCTCTTTCAACCGGGGGAAGAGCTCGTACACATGATCCCTGTCTCTTTCTATTCCGTCCTTGTCATTCCGGATAAAGGCGCCGAGCTGAAGATTTTCCTCCACAGTAAGGTGTGGCAGAATACGACGCCCTTCGGGACTCATTGCAATCCCAAGCTTCACCATTTCTTCCGGAGTCTTGCCGATGAGATTTACCTGCCCTGCAGCATCGCCGCCGGAGGGCGTGTAGAGAATCTTCCCCTTGACGTTTTTTACCAGTCCCGCCACAGCGCGGATGGTGCTGCTTTTCCCGGCGCCGTTCGCTCCGATAAGAGTGACGATGGCGCCTTCAGGAATTTCAAGGTTGATCCCTTTCACAGCGTGAATGGCGCCGTAATACACATGGAGATTCTCAATTTTCAACATATTTTACATACTCCTCTCCAAGGTAGGCCACGATCACCTTCTGGTCCGACTGGATAGCGTCGGGGTTGCCCTCGGCGATTTTTACGCCGTAGTCAAGAACCCAGATATACTCGCAGACGCCCATGACAACTTTCATATCGTGTTCGATAAGAAGGATGGTCAGGTTAAAGCGCTTCTGTATATTCCGGATGAACGACATGAGCTCCTGCGATTCCTGCGGATTCATACCGGCTGCGGGTTCGTCGAGCAGCAGAAATTTGGGATCGGTCGCAAGAGCGCGTGCAATCTCAAGGCGGCGCTGCGCTCCGTAGGAGAGGGAAGCTGAAGGTTCGTCCGCAAAATCCTCCAAGCCCACAGACTTCAAGAGATCCATCGATTTTTCGCGAATGGCCTCCTCTTCCGCCCTGAACGAGGGAAGCCCCAGCGGAGCCATCCACCATTTCGACTTTCTGCGGACGTGACAGCCGATCATGACGTTTTCCAGAACCGTCTCGTTTGTGAAGAGGCGGATATTCTGGAATGTCCTCGATATCCCCGAACGGCAGACCATATGCGGCTGAAACCCCGTTATATCCTGTCCGTCAAAGAAGATACGTCCTTCGGTAGGACGGTAAAAGCCTGTAATCATATTGAAAACGGTCGTCTTGCCCGCCCCGTTCGGTCCGATAAGACCGACTATTTTTCCCTGCGGCACGTCGATGCTGAAATTCCCCACCGCAGTGAGGCCTCCGAAGCGCATGGTGAGATTCTCAGTCCGAAGTATGGATGCGGGAGTCGTCATTTCATTTTTCCTCCCTTTTCTTCATGTTCGGGGCTTCGTCTTCCGCGAGAGAAAAACGTATCCCATGTTATCTCACGCATTCCCATAATCCCCTCTCTGCGGAAGAGGATGATAAGAATGAGCGCGAGGGAAAAGATCACCATTCTCATTCCAGGAATACCCGGAATCTCAAAGGAGCCGATCACTAAGGGGTTCTCGACAAAGCGAAGCCATTCAAGAAGAATGGTGATGACGATACTTCCGATGATGCTGCCCGTAATTGACCCCAAACCTCCCGCAACCGCGATCATGAGGATATTGAACGTGAGGACGAACATGAACATCCTCGGATCTATCGTGGTGATGAGACTTCCCATGAGAGCGCCGCCTACGCCGGCAAAAAAAGCGCCTATTGTGAACGCGAGCACCCTGTAGAAGAAGGTATTGATTCCCATGTTTTTCGCTGCGATTTCATCATCGCGGATCGCTTTCAGGACATTTCCGAAGTTACTGTTCACGAGGCGGATGATAAAGAAGAGAGTCAGAAGGAGCCAGGCATAATTCCACCAGATATTCGCATAGGGGGGAATTCCCTTAATACCGAGGGCGCCGTTGGTAATAAAGCTCAGGTTGGTGAGCACCACACGGATGATCTCCGCGAAGCCCAGCGTGGCGATGCCAAGGTAATCTCCGCCAAGGCGCAGAACAGGAATGGCGATAAGGAGCGCGAAGAAAGCCGCAATCAAACCGCCCGAAAGCACCGCGACGAAAAACGGCGCCTTGATGACTGAAAGAGGCCATATCAAGGGCTCAAGAATCCACATAGCCTCTTTCTGGGCCGGCGAAAGAATAAGAATTGAGCATACGTATGCGCCTATTGCCATGAACCCCGCATGGCCAAGAGAGAACATTCCGGTAAAACCGTAGATGAGATTCAGACTGAGGGCAAGGATTGCGTTGACCGCGATGAGGTTGAGCACCTGAATCTTGTAACCGTCGAGAGTATTCTGAGCCCAGTAGAGAAATGCGCCGAGAGCGGCGATAAGGAGGCAGTTAAGTATGAAATTGCGCGTCCTGGTGTTCATCAGATTTTGTCCTCCAGCTTCTCTCCCATCAGCCCCGTGGGCTTCAGGAGAAGGATGACGATGAGCAGCACGAAGGCAAATGCGTCACGATAGCCCGACAGGTGCGGGAAAAAGGCGACAGCCATGATTTCGATGAGCCCGAGCAGCATACCTCCGATCATAGCTCCCTGGATGGAGCCTATGCCTCCGAAGACGGCGGCAATAAAGGCTTTCAGCCCCGGGACAAGTCCCATGAAAGGATGAATCTGCGGATACCTGAGAGCCCACATGATTCCCGAAGCCGCTGCGAGAGCGGAACCGATGCCGAAGGTAAAGGCGATGATCTTGTTCACGGAAACGCCCATCAGGCGTGTGGTTTCGATATCCTTCGATATCGCCCTCATGGCCAGCCCGGGTTTCGTCCGGTACACGATCCACAAGAGACCGAGCACCAGGAGCACCGTCACAATGGGAACGACGATAGCCAGAGGCAGGATACGGACATTTCCGATTTTAAAGACCTTCACAAGCCAGTCGGGCCTTGCCACAGGACGCGGAATACCAGTGAAGATCACGATGCTCAGGTTTTGAATCAGGAACGAAACGCCGATTGCGCTGATGAGCGCCGATATACGGGGAGCGTCGCGAAGAGGCTTGTACGCTACTTTATCAACAAAAATACCGCAGAGAGAGGACCCCAAAATAGCCACGACCACTGCAAGTCCCCATGGAAGATTCAAAAGGGTGATCGCGTAGAAAACCAGATATGCCCCCAGCATGAAGATCTCGCCGTGGGCGAAATTTATCAGACGCAAAATACCGTAGACCATTGTATAGCCGATAGCGATAAGGCCATAGAGAGAGCCAAGTGTAATCGCATTGAAAAGGTGCTGGATGAACATGCTACCGCTCATTGGAGATCCCCCTTGCTTCAAGAAAATGGAGGGTGGAGGCTGGAACCTCCGCCCTCCGTGAAAAGGCGCATTTTTGTCTCCGTTCAGTAAAAATCACCTTTGGAGACATCGGAAACTCTTCCCTAAAGCTGGGGCTCCACGGTTCCGATGAACTGCTTTTTGCCGTCTTTAATCTGGACGATACCCACAGGGCTTTCAGCGTCGTGGGTCGCATTGATCGTCTTGCTCCCGGTCACGCCCGGGAAGTCCTTCGTCGAAGAGAGAGCGGTGCGGATTGCATCGGGTTCTGCGCTTCCGGCGCGCTTGATCGCATCAACGACGAGCATGTAGGAGTCGTATCCGAGCGCCGCATTGACGTTGGGCGCCTTGTCCGGATTATTCTTCGTCCAATTCTCGGTGAAGGTCTTCGCGATGGGGCTCATATCAGTCATCGACGGGTCATAGGGGAAGGTCGTGTGGATGAAGCCTTCAACAGCTTCTCCGCCGATATTGACTATTTCGGGGTTGTCCATGGCGTCGCCGCCCATGATCTGGAACTCGGCGCCCAGCTCTCTGGCCTGCTTCATAATAATGGCGCCCTCGGCAAAGTCGGCCGGGATGAAGAGAAGGTCAGGATTCTGGCTGATGATCTCGGTAAGCTGCGCAGTAAAGTCCTGATCGCCGGAGTTGTACTTCAGCTCCGATACGATCTCGCCGCCAAGCTTCTTGTAGGACTGCTTGAAGAAATTGGCAAGTCCCACGCAGTAGTCGTTCGCCACGTCGATGAGAAGCGCGGCCTTTTTCATTTTGAGAGAGTTGATTGCATACGTCGCAGCGCCCGCTCCCTGGAAGGGATCGATGAAGCATGCTCTGAAGACATACATCTTGCCCTGGGTAACCAGCGGGTTGGTGCAGGAAGTCCCCATCATGGGGACCTTCGCGGCTTCGGCGATCTCGCCGCCCGCCATGGCGAGAGAGGATCCGTACGTTCCGATGACGGCAACGACCTTATCATATTCGATAAGGCGCTTCACGGCGTTGGCGGCCTCGACCTTATCCGTCTTGTTGTCGACGACGACAAGTTCGACTTTCTTTCCAAGCACCTCCGACATTTCCTTGTGCGCCATCTGAATGCCTTCAAGTTCCAACTGTCCGCCGAAAGCGGTTCTTCCGGTCAAGGGAAGATATACGCCGATCTTGATCGTATCGGCGGCCATAGCCGTTCCCGCAACAACGAAAACCAACAGTGCAGCAAGCAGTACATTTCGAAGCTTCATTCGGTTCCCTCCTCAGATATTGATATTCGACTTCACGATAAATTATACACAAAAACTGGGACTTCCGGAAGCCCTTTCTTTTCTTTATTTTTACTTTTCAAGGGCGAGGGAAGGTTGTCGCGAAAGACCGACTTCACTGGGTACATCGGGAATCGAGGTACGAACCCTGTCCTGAAGCTCAGCCCTCTTTCCGTCGTTCCAGCTCGAAGTCCTGGTAAAATACCCGGTAATTCGCGTAATACCGTCCACGTCCATACTTCCGCAGGAAGGACAACTCTCTCGAAGACCGCGCGACGTCACGCCGCAGCCGTTGCAAACAGTGAATTCCGGGCTGAAAGTAACTTGCGCGTTTTCGGAGTGACGAAAAACTTTCCGTATAAACGAAGAAAGAGCGCGGGCATCCGGTTTATGCTCGCCCATCCAAATGTGCGTAATGGCCCCGGCGGAGATAAGCGGATGAAAACGTCCCTCCTCTACAATCTTCCGCACAGGATCCATAAGGATATTGTACGGGAAGTGCGTGCTGTTGGTGTAGTACACCTCTCCCGTGACGGGGTTGCCCTTCACTACGTCGAGCGTCTCCGGACACGACTTAAGATCCAGTTTTGCAAAACGATACGCTGTGCTCTCGGCGGGAGTCTGCTCAAGCACGATATCGAGTCCATATCGTTCCGAAAGAGCCTGGCACTTCAAATTCATGTACTGCGTAACCGCCAGCGCGAGCTGGAACGCCTCTTCCGATTCGTGAAGCTGACGGCCCGTGATCGTCTGGACCATCTCGTTCATACCCAATATACCTACAAGGTACTTCACCCTCTCGAACCGAAGATACGGTTCGCCGTCGTGTTCCATACAGAGAACAGAAAGCGGGCCTCGCTTCCCAAGATCAAGTATCTCACTGATGAATTTTTTCTTCTGCAGGTGCGCTTTCGCGGCAATCTCCATGTAATGGTCTACCAGCTCGAAGAGCGTCTCCCTGTCTCCGCCGCTCCTGTACGCCATTCTGGGGAGGTTGAGCGTCACGTTCTGCAGGGCGCAGAAGCGAAGCTTCCACGGTGTTCTCGCTTCCAAAATATCCCTGTGATCAAGCTCGAAGCTTAAACGGCAGCACTCGGAGAGCTTGACCGCATCTCCCCGGTCGAAGACAAAATAGGTGTTTCCCTTTTCGGACGCGACCTCGCAGGCAAGGGAGAGCATCTCCTCCCATCCGTCCTCGCGGAAAAAGTCCTCTGTGATGTGCAGCAGTGGCTTTGGGAAGAAAAAGGGCTGCCCCCGGCTGTCGCCCTCCATGTACACCGAAAAGAGCGCTCTCAGGAACCGCTTCGCTTCGGAAGCATAGTCGCCGTATGTCTTCCCTGTCGCCTTGCCTCCCGGACCGATCGCCGGAACATCCCGAAAGTGCTTCGGCACCTCGTAGTACAGGTTCACATCCGTGAAGGCCACCTGACCGCCGCGCCCTCCTGCGAGCTGATTGAACTCGAAGATGAGCATCTGGGCAATCTGACGGATACGCTCATCCGAAAGACCTTCAAGATACGGAGCAAAAAAAGTGTTCACAGCATCCCAACCGATCGCCCCCGCAAAATTGTTCTGCAGTACGGAGGTCATCTTGAGAAGATGTGCGAGCAGCACGTCCGGGTGACGCGCAGGAGCGGATATGCTCGTGATGGAGGGGAGATTCAGACCATACTTCGCCACATAGGCGATGCTCTGCCCGGAACAGTACGGACGGTTCACCATACCGAGATCATGAAGGTGGATATTCCCCGAAAGATGCGCCTCGGCGACATCTCCGGAAAAGACGCGCGTAAGGGCGTACTGCTTCAGAGCCAGTTCAGCCACCGACAGGTTGATTGACTCGGGATTGAGAGTGGTATTGCTGTTCTCCCTGTTCGGATGAAGCATCATGGTTTCAAGATCGTGCACCGGAATTCCTATCCGGCTGTGGTCTTGCAGCTTTGCGTCCAATCCGCGCTGAAAAAGCTTGACGTTCACCAGTTCGCGAATAAGCGACGTGCTCACCCGGTCGCGTCCCCAACGCAAGAGGTCCGACTCCACTTCCGCCGCGATCTCTCCGGCAAGCCCGGGCTCAACTCCGGCTTCCTTCACAAGAGCTTCGAGAATCCGCTCCGCATTCCAGGGGTGCGTTTCCTCATGCCCAAGAGCGTCAACCATAAGCGCAAGATCGGTCGCCTCACCCCGAGGAGCGAACATGAGCATCTGCCGTCCGCTTTTCCTGGATGTCTCGGCCATATCGCCCTTGGGTTTCAGCAGCACCGGAGTATCATTCAGACGATCCTTCTCCATTGCCGGAACCCTCCCTTTTCTCCCGTTCGCCGATGAGCCGGGCAATTTCGTGCTGGAAGCTTTCAATATCCGTAAACTCCCTGTAGACCGAGGCGAAACGGACATAAGCTACCTGACTGATTCGCTTCAGTCCCTCCATAACTCTCTGCCCTATGAGGGACACGGGGATGTCTCCGTACCCTTCAGCTTTCAGGTCGGTTTCAATACGGGTCGCCAGATCCTCGATTTGTTCAAGGGAAACGGGAAGCTTCTCACATGCCCGGCTTATTCCCCTGACAATCTTGTCCCGACCGAACGTCTCCCTGCTGCCGTCCTTTTTTATCACCCGGAGAGGACGTTTCTCCTCAATTTTTTCATATGTTGTGAACCGAGTGGAGCACTCCGGACACTCCCTCCTCCGGCGGACCACACGCCCTTCATCCGCAGTCCTCGTCTCGATTACCCGCGTCTCCAAAGCGCCGCATGACGGACATCGCACAGACACACCCCCTATATATAGCAATCACCGCGCAATACTACTCCTATATGGTGTATCTTTCCAGAGAGACGTTGTACTCCTTTCATACGGGACTTTAAGACGTACTGCAAAGCACAATAAAAAAAGCCGGGTTTCCCCGGCTTTTCTAGGTCTCAAACAATTGTGTTGCAATGGTCATTCGACAAGGGTCTGAAGATAGTCATGCACCTTTGAACGAACTCGTTTACCGTCGGCGCGGCCTTTTACGGCAGCCATGACCTTCCCCATCACTTTTCCCATATCCTTGGGTCCGGCGGCTTTGACAAACGCGCCCGCTTCTTCGACAATGTGTTCCAATTCCTCGTCGGAGAGCTGCTCAGGAAGATAGGTTTCAAGGAAAAGAGCTTCCCTCAGTTCTTCAGCCGCCCTGTCTCCTGCACCAACCAATGTGTACTGGTCGGCGGCCTCACGCCGTTGTTTCACAAGGCGCTGAATAAGGGCGACAATGTCGTCCTCTGTCAGTTCCACTGAACGCCCCTTCTCGGCTTTGGCCCGCTGCACCTCCGCCTTGAGCATCCGGAGAGATGAGAGTTCCATCTCTTTCCGGGATTTCATGGCGGCGACAAGATCATCCGATAAACGCTTCTCAAGTTCAATCACGCGGCATTACCCCCTGGGCTTGCTCCGTCTTTTCCTGGCGGCTTCGGCCCGTTTCGTCTTTTTCGCCTCACTGGGCTTTTCGTAGTGCTCCCTCTTCCGGACCTCCCGAAGGGTTCCCACCTTGGAGACTTCCCGTTTGAACCGCCTGAGGGCGTCATCGAGGGATTCGTTATCTCTTCGAACGACAGTCGTCATAAACATTCCCCCCTTTCTTTGCCAC